>NZ_JBITFF010000001.1:9779-663732 GCF_044455885.1 Streptomyces sp. NPDC051109 | reverse complement strand
CGCAATCCACACCAGGCCAGAAGGCCCTCACCCATTTCAAGATCCCTCAGCGGAGACCTACATCACCCGTCCACAACCTCCCTGGACAGAACACCTAGGCGGCGCCGGCGCCGGCGCTCGCTCTCGCCCGTCAGGGGCGGGCGAGCAGTTCGCCGTCGATGACGGTGACCGCGTTGCCGGTCAGGAGCGTACGGTCGCCGGCCAGCCGGACCCCGACGCGTCCGGTGCGCGCCCCGCCCTGGAGGCCGACCAGCGAGGTACGGCCCAGCCGGGCGGCCCAGAACGGGGCGAGCGCGGTGTGGGCGCTGCCGGTGACCGGGTCCTCGTCGATCCCGACGGCCGGGAAGAAGCCGCGGGAGACGAAGTCGTACCCGCGGGAGGGGTCCTCGGCGGCCGCGGTGACGATGACCCCGCGGCGGGAGTGGCCGCGCAGGGCGGTGAGGTCGGGGGTGAGCTCCCGTACGGCCCGCTCGTCCGCCAGCTCGACGAGCAGGTCGCCGACGTGCTCGGACGTGTCGTGGACGGACCGGATCTCCGCGCCGAGGGCGCTCCGTACCGCGGGGTCCGCTTCCACCGGCGTCAGCGAGGAGGTGGGGAAGTCCATGGTGATCGTGCCGTCCTCGGAGCTCTCGGGGCTCTCTGAGGTCGCGGCGGTTTCGGCCGTGAGGATGCCGCACCGCGCGGAGAACCGGATCCGCCCCGTGGCCAGGCCGCCCGTCGCGATCACGTGCGCCGTGGCGAGCGTGGCGTGGCCGCACATGTCGACCTCGGCGGTCGGGGTGAACCAGCGCAGGGCCCAGTCGGCGTCCCCGCCGGGAGGCAGCGGGCGGGCGAAGGCGGTCTCGGAGAGGTTGACCTCGGCGGCGACCTGCTGGAGCCAGGAGTCCGGGGGGAACTCGCCGTCGAGGAGGACGACTCCGGCGGGGTTGCCGCGGAAGGGGCGGTCGGTGAAGGCGTCGACGATTCGGAGGCGCATGCACCGACGGTAGGGCCGTTTCTTGAACGTCGACAAAGGCCAATCGCGGATGACTGGCCTGGTCACGCACGTGTTCGGTATGAGTTTCCGATATATCGTTGACGCATCGCGATGGGTCAACGATAGTAGAGACATCGCAAGAGCGATGACATGAAACCGAAAGACGAGAGGAGCGCAGCCATGCGTTCACACGGACAGCACGAACACGAGCACGGCCGGGGCCACGGTCACTGCGGGCCCGATCGTCGGGAGGAGTTCAAGGGGCGGCGCGCCGCCTTCGGCCCGTTCGGACCGCCCTTCGGCGGCGGCCCCTGGGGCGGGCGCGGCGGACGCGGCGGACCGCGCGGCCGGGCCCGGCGCGGAGATGTGCGCGCCTCGATCCTGGCGCTGCTGAAGGACCGGCCGATGCACGGCTACGAGATGATCCAGGAGATCGGCGAGCGCAGCGGCGGGGCTTGGAAGCCCAGCCCGGGATCGGTCTACCCGACCCTCCAGCTGCTTGAGGACGAGGGGCTCATCTCCAGTGAGAGCGAGGGCGGCAAGAAGCTGTTCACGCTCACCGACGCCGGCCGCACCGAGGCCGAGTCCGGCTCCGAGGCCCCCTGGGCCGACGCCGGGCGGGGGGTCGACTTCGAGGCGATGCACGAGGTCCGGACAGCCGGCATCGGCCTGTTCGAGGCCTTCGGCCAGGTCTTCAAGACCGGCTCGGCCGAGCAGCGCGAGAAGGCCCTCGCGGTCGTCAACGACGCCCGCAAGAAGCTCTACCTGATCCTGGCCGACGAGGACTGATCCCGGCCGGCGGAATGGAAACGGCGCGCCCCGCGAGTCCTCTCGCGGGGCGCGCCGCCGTATCCGGGTACCCGTCGGGGAAGGGGTCAGGAGACCAGGCCGGCGAGCTTGCGGAGCGACTCGTTCAGGGCGGCGGTGGCCGAGTCCTTGAGCTTGCCCGCCATGAGGGAGACGGCGGCCCCGTTGAACTCCCCGTCGATGCGGACCGTGGTGGCCGCACCGTCGGGGACCAGGGTGTACCGGGTGAGGATGGCCACGCCCATCGGGCCCTTGCCGGTGATGGCGAAGACGCGCTCGTCCTCCAGCTCGGAGACGGTCCAGGCGACCTCGGCCGGGAAGCCCATCATCTTCATGTTCTCCGCGAAGGTCGCCCCGACCGCCAGGGTCTCGGGGCCGCCCTCGGGGAAATTGGTGTGGGTCATGCTCCACTCGCCGTACGCCGCCCAGTCCGTCAGCTGGGCCCAGACCTTCGCGGCGGACGCCTCGATGCGTGATTCCGCGGTCACTTCGGCCATGCGGCCACCCCTTCTCGTCGGGTACGTCCGGCGGAACGTAGCCCCGGTGGCCGGAACATTCAATACTGACGACCTGTCAGAAATGGTCGGTCGGTCACGCCCGGTCTCGGAACCGTCTCAACAGGCGTCATGGCCGTGACGGTGCTGACCGGCCCTGCCATGATGGCCAGATGCAAGCGTCAGGGAGAAACGCCGGACTGGGCCTCGCGCTCGTCTCGGCGGTTGCGTTCGGTGGTTCCGGTGTGGCGGCGAAGCCGCTGATCGAAGCGGGTCTGGACCCGCTCCACATGGTCTGGCTCAGGGTGGCCGGGGCGGCGCTGGTGCTGTCCCCGCTGGCCTGGCGGCACCGCGACCTCCTGCTGCGCAAACCCCTGCTGCTCGCCGGGTTCGGGATCGTCGCCGTGGCGGGTGTGCAGGCCTTCTACTTCGCCTCCCTGTCGCGGATCCCGGTCGGCGTGGCCCTGCTGCTGGAGTACCTCGGCCCGGCGCTGCTGCTCGGCTGGATCCGCTTCGTGCAGCGCAAGCCGGTGACGCGGGCCGCCGCGGCCGGCGCCGCCGTCGCCGTCGTGGGGCTGGCCTGCGTGGTGGAGATCTGGGCCGGGCTGAGCCTGGATCCGCTCGGCGTGCTGCTGGGCCTCGCCGCCGCCTGCTGCCAGGCCTTCTACTTCGTCTTCGCGGACCACGGCGCCGACGGCGGCGCCGAGGACGACGTGCCGGACCCGATCGGCGTGATCGCGTACGGCATGCTCGTCGGCGCGCTGGTGATGACGGTGATCGCGCGGCCGTGGCGGATGGACTGGCAGGTGCTGGGCGGGCAGGCCGCGATGGGGGACCTGAGGGTGCCCGCGTGGGTCCTGCTCGGCTGGGTGGTGCTCATCGCGACGGTCTTCGCGTACCTGACCGGCGTGGTGTCGGTGCGCAAGCTCTCGCCGCAGGTGGCCGGGGTGGTCGCCTGCCTGGAGGCGGTCCTGGCCACCGTGTTCGCCTGGATCCTGCTCGGCGAGCACCTCTCGACTCCGCAGATCGCCGGCGGTGCGCTGGTGCTGGGCGGGGCCTTCATCGCGCAGTCCGCGCGGCCCACGCCGCCGGGGGCGGCTGATCCGGAACTGGTCGTTCTGGACCGTGAGACAACGAGGGCCTAAGGTGGCGATCATGCATTCGACCGTGCTTCCGCCTCCCGCCGCGTAGCCGCGGGCAGCCGCCCTTGCGACGAGGATCCGCCCCGGGGGAGTTCCCGGGCGGTCCGCGCTGCCCGCGAAGCGATGACCTTCCCTTTCATCCTTCACGCATGCGCGGAGCACACTCGTGTCGAACCTTTCGCCCGCTTCAGGGCGCAGTCTGCTGTACCTGGTCGTCGCCGGAGCCGCTTGGGGCACCGCCGGGGCGGCCGCCTCCCTCCTCTTCCTCGCCAGTGACCTCGGCCCGCTCGCCCTGTCGTTCTGGCGGTGCGCCGGCGGGCTGGTGGTGCTGCTGGGGGTGCTCGCCGTACGCCGGCCCCGGGGCGCCGCGGCGGCGGCGCGGCCGTCGGTGGCCTCGCTCATCGGGACGGGGCTGATGTTCACGCTCTTCCAGTCCGCGTACTTCGGCGCCGTGCGCGAGACGGGCCTGGCGGTCGGAACGGTCGTCACCCTCGGCGCCGGACCGGTGCTGATCGCGGTCGGGGCGCGGTACTGGATGGGAGAGCGGCTCGGCCGGGGCGGGGTGGCGGCCGTCGTGGGGGCGCTCGCCGGGCTCGCCGTGCTGGTCCTGGGCGGCGGGGGCGGCGAGGTGCGGCCGCTCGGCGTCGGCTGGGCCCTGCTGTCGGCCGCCGGGTACGCCGCCATGACCCTGCGGGCCCGCTGGATGGGCCGGCGCGGGGCCGGTGGGGACCCGCTGGTCACCACCGCCTGGTCGGTCGCGGTGGGCACGGTGTGCCTGCTGCCGCTCGCCGCGGCGGAGGGACTGGTGCCGCACACCGCCGAGCTCGGGCGGGTGCTGTGGCTGCTGGTGTACGTGGCCACGGTGCCGACGGCGCTGGCGTACGCGCTGTACTTCACCGGGGCCGCGGCGGTGCGGGCCGCGACGGTGTCCGTGATCATGCTGATCGAGCCGGTCAGCGCGGCCGTGATCGCCGTGCTGGTGCTCGGCGAGCGGCTGACCGGCGCCGTGGTGCTGGGCACCGTACTGCTGCTGACGGCGGTGGGTGCGCTGATCGCGGCGGAGGCGGGCAGGCCCGCGGACGGTCCTGAGGGCGGGCCGGAGGTCCGGCCCGCCCGTGCGCCTCACGGGCTGCCCGAGGCGAGTGACTCGCGTGAGCCGGGTGAGCCGGGACAGCCCTGCGGGGCTCAGAGCGCGGCGAGGTAGTCCGGGGTGGCGATGCCGGGGGCCAGGTCGTCGGCCGGGATCGGGGCGCCGTGCACCGGCGCGACCGGGACCACGCCCGACCAGTAGGGCAGGCCCATGTCCTCGGGCTCGTCGTTGGGGCCGCCGGTACGGATCTTCGCCGACACCTCGTCGAGGTCCAGGCGGATCACCGCGGTGGCGGCGAGCTCCTTGGCGTTGGCGGGCCGGGAGTCGGCCGAGCGGCCGGGAACCACGTGGTCGACGAGGGCGTCGAGGGCCATCCGTCGCTCGGCCTCGTCGGTCACCTGGTGGGCGGTGCCGTGCACGATCACCGAGCGGTAGTTGATCGAGTGGTGGAAGGCGGACCGCGCCAGCACCAGCCCGTCCACGTGCGTCACGGTCAGGCAGACGGGCAGCCCCGGGTCGGTCTGGCCGGCGGCGAGCAGCGGGCGGGAACCGGTCGAACCGTGGACGTAGAGGGTCTCGCCGACGCGCCCGTAGAGGGTCGGCAGGACCACCGGGGCGCCGTCGCGGACGAAGCCGAGGTGGCAGACGTAGGCCTGGTCGAGTATCGAATGGACCGTCTCGCGGTCGTAGCGCGCCCGCTCGCGGGAGCGGCTCGGGACGGTGCGGTCGGTGGGCTCGTAGCCGCCGCCGGTCGCCCCGGTCGTCTCGGGCATCTCTTGCGTGTCGGTGGTGGCGGTCATGGTGCGTTCTCCATTGTACTAGTGCATACTTGTCTTTGTGCTAGGAGAGTATCGGATCACAGGGCGTCGCGCATCGGATATCGCGGCGAGTGTCGAGGCGGGCGTCGGATCGGGCGCGCTGGCGCCCGGAGCGCTGCTGCCTCCGATGCGGGAGCTGGCGGGTGTGCTCGGGGTGAACCCGAATACCGTGGCCGCCGCCTACCGGACGCTGCGCGAGCGCGGGGTCATCGAGACCGACGGTCGGCGCGGCAGCCGGGTCCGGGGCCGGCCCGCGAGCGCTCCGCGCGACGAGCTGCGGGTGGCGGTGCCGCCGGGGGCGCGGGACGTGTCGTCCGGCAATCCGGACGTACGGCTGCTGCCCTCGCTGGCGGACGCCCTGGCGGGGGCGGCACGGCGGTACGCGCAGGCGCCGACGATGTACGGGGACGACCCCGTGGTGCCGGAGCTGGAGCGGCTGGCCCGGGCCGACTTCGACGCCGACGGCGTTCCCGCCGGCCCGGTGGGGGTGACCTCGGGCGCACTGGACGGGATCGAGCGGGTGCTGGCCGCGCATCTGCGGCCGGGGGACGCGGTGGCGATCGAGGATCCGGGCTGGGGGAGCGTGCTGGACCTGGCGGCGGCGCTGGGGCTGCGGGTGGTCCCGGTGGCGGTGGACGACGACGGGCCGGTCGTCTCCGCGGTGGAGCGGGTGCTCGCGGAGGGCGCGCGGGCCCTGCTGGTGACGGCTCGGGCGCAGAACCCGACGGGGGCGGCCGTCAGCGCCGAGCGGGCGGCGGAGCTGCGCGGCGTGCTCGCCCGGTACCCGGAGGTGCTGGTGGTCGACGACGACCACGGGCACGCCATCGTGGACCTGCCGCTGCACTCGCTCGGCGGGGTGACCCGGCACTGGGCACTGGTCCGTTCGACGGCGAAGGCGTACGGACCGGACCTGCGGCTGGCGGTGCTGACCGGCGACGCCGTGACCCTGGACCGGGTGCGGGGGCGGCAGCGGCTGGGCCCGGGGTGGGTGAGCCGACTGCTCCAGTACACGGTGGTCGAGCTGTGGAACTCGGAGGCCGTCGACCGGGCGGCCGTCGCGCGCTCCTACGCCGAGCGGCGGGACGCGCTGGTCGCGGCGCTGCGGGAGCGGGGCGTGGCGGCGCACGGGCGCAGCGGGATGAACGTGTGGGTGCCGGTCGCCGACGAGACCGGGGCGGTGACACGGCTGCTCGCCGCGGGCTGGGCGGTGGCCCCGGGCAGCCGGTTCCGGGTGGAGTCGGGGCCGGGCGTACGGATCACGGTGTCGGCCGTCCAGCCGGGTGAGGTACCGGGGCTGGCGGCAGCGGTGGCCGCGTCGGTCCGCCGCACGACGGGCGGCCGCTTCGACTGACGCATCCGCCCGCGCAGGGCCCACCCGGGGCAGCCGCCCTCCTCCGCGGTTTCGAAGGCTCGCCGTGTTACTGACGGAAACGCACGTACGAGCGAAATTAGCCTGTTCGGGAACAATTCAGGGGGGACTGCGTGGACATGGACATCAAGACGTACTACGTGCGGCAGAGCGCGGGAGGTGCCGACGCTGCCGCCGAGAAGGCGCTGGAGAACCTCCGCAAGTCCCTCGATTCGAGCGACACCGCAGCCGACGGGCACCACGGCTGGGCCTCCGCGGCGGCGTTGAAGCGGTGTGCGGCCGCGTGGGAGGACCACATGGTCGACCTGGGCAAGCAGATGAACACCATGGCCGACAACCTCCACACCACGGCCCACGCCTATGACACCACCGACGCCCAGGCGGAGGACGCCTTCAGCAGGCTCCGGCACGGCCTCGCCGACTTCGGGAGGAACTGACCGGTGGTCGCCTATCACGACCTGTACGACTGCCGCGTGGACCAGTGGCAGAAGGCCGCGGACGACTGGGTCGACCTCGCCCGGCGCTCCTCTTCCGCCTGCGAGGACATCCGCGCGCAGGGGAAGAAGCCGCTCGACGACCATTGGGCGGACGCCACCGGGAAGCAGGCCGGCAAGCGCCTGGAGGACCTCGCCGACCGCCTGGAGTCCGGCGGCGACATCATGAAGGGCGTGGCCATGGTCCTCGACGCCCTGGCCCATTCCATGGGCTTCGCCCAGCGCACCCTCACGCGGCTGAGTTGGCGAGGGAGCACGGGCTGGGCATCCAGGACGGCCGCGCCGTGGGCGCGCACACGGGCGCCGCACCCGTCGGCCCGAACGTCCCGCAGAACGTGCGCGACGCCTACACCAAGGAACTGGGGCACGTCTCGGAGGTCAACGCGCTGATAGAGGAAGCCCTGCGCGAGGCCTCCCAGGCGGACGGGAAGGCCTCCGCCGAGCTGGACAAGCTGGCGACGACCGTCAATGTCGCCGACACCTCGCAGGCGCACAACGAGATCCTGGTCGAGGCGTCCCACGTCGAATTCGACATCTGACGGTGACGTCAAGTTGACGCAGCACACCAGCTCGTTCCAGAACGTCAGCCTGGACAGCCGGGAACACGTCGCCGCCAGGAACCACGGCGAGCAGCGCATCCACATCGTCCGACCGCACCCGAATTGGTACTGATGGAAACCTCCCCCTCCGCCGCCGAGTTCCACGACACCGAGCGGAAGAGCCCGGTCACGCCCGGCATGGTGATCGCGGCCTTGCTCGTCCCGCTCTTGGCCACTCTCGGAGTGGCCAGTTCCTACAAGGTGCAGTCCATCCACGGGGATTGGGTCGACCGGCAGCAGGCGGCCTGCCGGCACATGCCCTTCCCGAAGATGGAGCACGTCGCCGCGTGGTCGGGGCCGGTCCTCGGGCTGTCGGCCATGGTCGTCTGCCTGCTGCTCGCCCGGTGGATCCGGCGGCGCTGCGGCGTCCGGATCTGGGACACCTGGCCCGGGCTCTCGGCCTTCGTCTTCGCCATGCTCAACATCGTGGCGATCCTGCTGGAGCTGTTCGTGCTGTGGGCCGCCTACACGCCCGACGGTTCCGGGCCGATCCTCGGCGACTGCGGGTAGCCGGCCCCGCCGCGCCGGCTACCGGCGGCGGGTCTGGGTGAGGGCCGCGCCCGCCAGGACGATCGCCGCGCCCACCGGGGTGTTCCAGTTGAGCTGTTCGCCCAGGAGCAGGACCCCCGCCGTGGTGGCGATGACCGGGATGAAGTACGTGACCATCTGCGCGGTGGTCGGGCCGACCTCGGTCACCAGCCCGTACTGCATCTGCAGGGCCATTCCCGTACCCAGGGCGCCCAGCGCGACCACCGACAGCGTCGGCCAGAGCGGGAACGAGGTGGGAGCCGAGGTGAACACGGCGCTGACCAGCAGCAGTTGGAGCGTGGACAGCATCAGCTGCGCGCCGGTCAGCGCCACCGGCGAGCCCGGGACCGAGGCCAGCGTGCGCCGGACGTAGATCCAGCCGATCGGGTAGCAGAGCGAGGCGAGCAGGGCGAGCGCGGTGCCCTTGGCGTCGATGCCCGAGAAGCCCTGCCAGGCTCCGAGGACCGTCAGGACGCCGACGAAGCCCAGGCCCAGGCCGGCGAAGCGGCGGCGCGTCGGGCGGTCCTCGGACAGGGCCACCAGCGACAGCGCCATGCCCCACAGCGGCGAGGTGGCGTTGCAGATCCCGGCCAGGCTCGACGGGATGCTCAGCTCGGCGTACGAGAACAGCGAGAAGGGGGCGGTGTTGAGCAGCAGTGCCGCCACGAACAGGTGGCCCCAGGTGCGGCGGCCCCGGGGGAGCGGCTCGCGGCGGACCAGGAGCACGGCCAGCAGGGCGAGCGCGCCGGACAGCACCCGGCCGAGGGCTACCTGGAAGGGGGCGTAGGCCTCCGTCCCCACCTTGATCAGCAGGAAGCTGAAGCCCCAGACCACCGAGAGGATCGCGAAGCGGAGCCGCCAGTCCACCCGGGCGGCGCGGGCGGCCGTGACCGGCGGGGACAGGGTGGGGCGAGGGGTGGCGGGTGCACTCATGAGGAGAACTCTGCTCCGCTCAACTACGTAGGACAAGCGAGATTTCTTCGCAGTCACGGCGTAGCATTGCTTACATGTTGAACCTGGAGCGCCTGCGCACCCTCGACGCCCTCGCCCGCCACGGCTCGGTCAGCGGAGCGGCCGACGGGCTCCACGTCACCACCTCCGCCGTCTCCCAGCAGATGGCCAAGCTGGAGCGGGAGGTCGGCCAGCCGCTGCTGGCCAAGAACGGGCGCGGGGTCCGGCTCACGGACGCCGGACGGCTGCTCGCCGATCACGCGGCCCGGATCATCTCGCAGGTGGAGCTCGCCCAGGCCGACGTGGAGGCACAGCGCGGCTGCGCCGTCGGCGAGCTGCGGATCGGCGCCTTCCCGACGGCCATGCGCGGGCTGCTGCCCCAGGCGCTGACCGCCCTGCGCGCCGGACATCCCGAACTGCGGGCCCGGGTACGGGAGCAGGAGCCCGAGGAAAGCATGGCGGCTGTCGTGCGCGGGGACCTCGACCTGGCGCTGGCCATCGACTGGCACAACAAGCGGATGCCGGTCCCCGCCGAGCTCACGAGGACGCACCTGCTCGACGACTCCTGCGACATCGCCGTGCCGGCCGGCCACCGGCTGGCCGGCCGCGACGGGATCTCGCTGGCCGAGTTCGCCGACGACGACTGGATCTCCTGGAACGAGGGGCAGTTCTGCCACGAGTGGCTCGTGTACACGCTGCGCGGAACCGGCGTCGAGCCGCGCATCGCGCACATCGCCGAGGAGCACCACACCCAGCTGGCCTTCGTCGAGGCCGGCCTCGGGGTGTGCGTCGCGCCCCGGCTCGGGCGCGGTCCGGTGCCGGCCGGAGTCCGGCTGCTGCCCGTGAGCGACGCGGTCCGGCGCCACGTGTACGTCGTCTGGCGGGCGGACGCGGACCGGCGGCCCTCGATCCGGGCCGCCGTGGAGGCCCTCGGGCAGGCCGCCGCCGCGGTGGAGCAGGTGGAGTAGGCGGAGCGGGTGGTCCGCGTGCAGCACGGCGGTACGTCAGAGCTTGCGGAAGTCCCAGGAGACGATCGACTCCGGAGTCAGCCGGATCCAGGCGTGGCGGCCGTCGTGCGGCATCTCCTCAAGGCCGAAGTTCTTGGCCGGAAAGAGCCGTTCCGGCTCGGCGAGCTCCGGGCAGGGCTCGCCCGTGCGCGGGGCCTCGCCCACGAAGACGGCGCTGCCGGAGAGTTCGACCCCGCGCAGTTCGTCGTACGCCTCGCCCGCGTCCACGACCACCGAGATCCGCGGGTCCCTCCGCAGGTCCGACCAGCGGCGGCTGCGCGTGATCGAGTACAGCCACAGCGCGCTGCCGTCCCAGGCGAACCACAGGGCGCCCACGTGCGGGCGGCCGTCCGCGGAGACGGTCGCCACCCGGCAGGTGCGCTGCTCGCGCAGGAAGGCGTCCACTTCCGCGTCGGTCATCATGATGCGGCGGCCCCGCCGCTGTGATCCGTCCATCCGTCCCGCACCCCTTCACATCTGACTGAGTGTCAGGAATCATGCGGGATCGACCGCCGTCACGCCAGGGGGAGCCATGCCGGAACCCGATCCCGCCACCACCGCGCTCCTCACCGTCGAGTGCCAGAGCGGCGTCGTCGGCGAGGAGAGCGCCCTGCCCGAGCTCGCCGGGGAGGCCCGGGACTCGGGGATGCTGGGGCGGGTGGCCGCGCTGGTCGACGCCGCGCACGCAGCCGGCGTACAGGTGCTGCACGCGATCGCCGAGCGGCGGCCGGACGGGCTGGGGGCCAACGACAACGCGCGGCTGTTCAGGGCCGCCGGGAAGCTGCCCGTCCGCCAGCTGTCCGGGAGCCCGGCGGTGGAGGTGGCGGCCCCCATCGCGGTGGCCGAAAACGACCTGGTGGTCCGTCGGCTGCACGGCCTCTCGCCGATCGCCGGCACCGACGTGGACGCCCTGCTGCGCAATCTCGGCATCCGCACGCTCGTCGTCACCGGGGTCTCCTCGAACATCGCGATCCCGAACGCCGTCTTCGACGCCGTGAACCTCGGCTACCGGGTCGTGGTGCCGTCCGACGCCATCGCGGGGGTGCCCGCCGCGTACACGGCAGAGGTGATCCGCAACTGTCTGGCGCTCGTCGCGACGATCACCACGGCCGACGCCCTGCTGGAGCAGTGGGCCCCCGCGTAATCGGTGGGACCCCGCGCGCCGGCCCCCGTAACCTGGGCTGATGCTGTCCGAAGTGATCGCGACCCGTTACGTCACGCCCTTGCGTGAGGGCGGCTCGCTCCCGGGGATCGTCGAAGCCGACGACCTCGGTACCTACGTCATGAAATTCACCGGAGCCGGCCAGGGGCGCAAGACCCTGGTCGCCGAAGTCGTCTGCGGGCGCCTGGCCCAGCGCCTGGGCCTGAGGGTCCCGCGGCTGGTGCAGATGCAGCTCGACCCCGTGATCGGGCTCGGCGAGCCCGACCAGGAGGTCCAGGAGCTGCTGAAGGCCAGCGGCGGACTCAACCTCGGGATGGACTACCTGCCCGGGTCGATCGGCTTCGACCCGCTCGCGTACCAGGTGGACCCGGCCGAGGCGGGCCGCGTGGTCTGGTTCGACGCGCTGATCAACAACGTCGACCGTTCCTGGCGCAACCCGAACATGCTGGTCTGGCACGGAGACCTGTGGCTCATCGACCACGGCGCCACGATGATCTGGCACCACAACTGGCCCGCCGCCGAAAGCGCCGCGGCCAAGCCGTACAACGCCTCCGACCATGTCCTGGCCCCCTTCGGCCCGGACGTCGCGGCGGCCGCGGCCGCGCTCTCGCCCCTGGTGACACGGGAACTGCTCGAAGAGGTCGTCGCCGACGTGCCCGACGAGTGGCTGGTCGACGAGCCCGGCTTCGACACCACCGACGCGCTGCGCCGCGCCTACGTGGACGTGCTGCTGCCGCGCGCGGCCACGATCCACGAGAGGATCACGATGGAGGCCGAGGTGAAGGCGGCCTCGAAGCCGCCCGGATGGCTCACCGACCACCTGCCCGAATGGCCCCACAAGACCAAGAAGAAGAGCGACGGCGAGTGACCAAGCGGGACGTGTTCGAGTACGCGCTGCTGCGCGTGGTGCCCCGGATGGAGCGCGGCGAGTGCTTCAACGCCGGCGTGATCGTCTACTGCCGGGCCCACTCGTACGTGGCCGCGCGCACCCACCTGGACGAGGCCAAGCTCCTCGCCCTGGACCCGAAGGCCGACGTGGCGGGCGTACGGGCGGCCCTGCGTGCCGTGGAGGGCGTGTGCAGCGGCGGTGAGCGGGCCGGCCAGGCGGCGGGCGACGACGCGGGCCGCCGGTTCCGCTGGCTGATCGCCCCGCGCAGCACGGTGGTGCAGCCCGGGCCGGTGCACACCGGCCTGACGGCCGACCCGGAGGCCGAGGTGGAGCGGCTGCTCGACCTGCTGGTCCGCTGATCGTACGGCCGTACGCGGGGTGATCCGCATCGCGGCCGCCACGACCTGGGGAGCCCTGGCGGCGGTGGCCGTTGACACCGGGTGCCAGGGCTCCTAGCGTCTCCTCAGCTGAAGCTACTAAGCGGTTGCTCATCAATGGGGAGCCGCTGATGAGGATTCCGAGGGCGAGGAGATCCACCATGTCCACCACCGAGCAGCGCGTCGCGATCGTGACCGGGGCGGCCCGGGGCATCGGCGCGGCCACCGCCGTGCGCCTGGCCGCCGAGGGCCGGGCCGTCGCCGTACTCGATCTCGACGAGGCGGCCTGCAAGGACACCGTCGAGGCGATCACGGCGGCCGGCGGGAAGGCCCTGGCGGTCGGCTGCGACGTCAGCGACGCGGCGCAGGTGGAGGCGGCCGTCGAGCGCGTCGCGAGCGTCCTGGGCGCGCCGACCATCCTGGTCAACAACGCGGGCGTGCTGCGTGACAACCTGCTCTTCAAGATGAGCGAGAACGACTGGGACACCGTCATGAACGTCCACCTGCGCGGTGCGTTCCTGATGTCGAAGGCCTGTCAGAAGTACATGGTGGAGGCCAAGTTCGGCCGCATCGTCAACCTCTCCAGCAGCTCGGCGCTGGGCAACCGCGGCCAGGTCAACTACTCCGCGGCCAAGGCCGGTCTGCAGGGCTTCACCAAGACGCTGGCCATCGAGCTCGGCAAGTTCGGCGTCACCGCCAACGCCGTCGCGCCCGGGTTCATCGTCACGGAGATGACCGCCCAGACGGCCGCCCGCGTGGGCATGGGCTTCGAGGACTTCCAGGCCGCCGCGGCCACCCAGATCCCCGTCCAGCGCGTCGGCCGCCCGGACGACATCGCCAACGCGATCGCGTTCTTCACGGGCGAGGCCGCCGGCTTCGTCTCCGGCCAGGTCATGTACGTGGCCGGCGGCCCGCTCAACTGACGAGAGGCAGGTGCAGGTCATGGCGGACAACAGCACGGAGCGGGCAGCGGACAGCGGCAAGGTCGCGCTGATCACCGGAGGCAGCCGGGGCATCGGCTACGGCATCGCCGAGGCCCTCGTCGCCCGCGGCGACCGGGTGTGCATCACCGGGCGCAACGAGGACGCCCTCAAGGAGGCCGTCGAGGCGCTCGGTGCGGACCGGGTGATGGGGGTGGCCGGCAAGGCGCACGACGAGGCCCACCAGGCCGTCGCGGTCGAGCGGACGATGGAGGCCTTCGGGCGCGTCGACTTCCTGATCAACAACGCGGGCACCAACCCGGTCTTCGGCCCGATGGCGGACCTGGACCTCGGCGTCGCGCGCAAGGTCTTCGAGACGAACGTGATCTCGGCGCTCGGGTTCGCCCAGCGGACCTGGCACGCCTGGCAGAAGGAGAACGGCGGCGCGATCGTGAACATCGCGTCCATCGCCGGCGTCTCCGCCTCGCCCTTCATCGGCGCGTACGGGATGAGCAAGGCCGCCATGGTCAACCTCACCCTCCAGCTCGCCCACGAGATGGCGCCCGGGGTGCGGGTCAACGCGATCGCCCCCGCGGTGGTCAAGACGAAGTTCGCGCAGGCGCTCTACGAGGGCCGGGAGCAGGAGGCCGCGGCGGCCTATCCGCTCGGCCGGCTGGGGCTGCCGGAGGACATCGGCGGGGCCGCGGCTTTTCTTACATCTGCACAAGCGGAATGGATCACGGGCCAAACTCTGGTCCTTGACGGGGGAATGTTCCTCAATGCCGGAGTGCACTGATCGATAATCGGACGCATTTGCCTCCCAGGGGGAGGCAAATGCGTACCTAACGTGCACGAAATCGGTCAAGTGTCACATGAAACCTGCCCATTGGATTTGTGAGGCACTGCGGTAGGGTCTGCCGCACCCCTGGCTGATCGAGGAGCGTGCACGTGTTCATCCGGACCAGATGCCTGCAGATCACTGCAGCCCTTGCGTCCATATCCCTGCTCGCCGGATGCGGTCTGCTTTCGGACGACAGCAGCGAGACCGCGAAGAGAATCGTCGTCGGCACGACGAGCGCCCCGAGCACCCTCGATCCCGCCGCGGCCTGGGACGGCTCCTGGGAGCTGTACCGGAACGTCTACCAGACCCTGCTGGCATTCCCGACGGGCTCCACCAAGCCCCAGCCCGACGCCGCCCAGACCTGCGAGTTCACGGATTCCGGGAACGAGTCGTACCGCTGCACCCTGAAGAAGGGCCTGAAGTTCTCCGACGGGGAGCCGCTCGACGCCAAGGCGGTCAAGCACTCGCTCGACCGGATCCGGACGATCAACTCCCAGACGGGTCCGAAGGACCTCTTCGGCAGCCTGGACAAGATCGAGACCCCGGACGCGCTGACGGTCGTCTTCCACCTGAAGACCCCGGACGCCACCTTCCCCTTCGTCCTCGGCTCGCCGGCCGCCTCGCTGGTCGCGCCCAAGGACTATCCGGCCGACAAGGTGCGCGAGGACGGCAAGATCACCGGATCCGGCCCCTTCGTGCTCGACTCGTACAAGGAGGGCAGCGAGGCGGTCCTCGGCAAGAACGCGTCCTACAGCGGCTTTGCGAACCGGCGCAACGACGGCGTGACGATCCGCTACTTCGCGGACTCCACCAAGATGGTCGCCGCGCTCAAGGCCAAGGAGATCGACGCCACCTACCGCGGTCTGTCGGCCCCCGAGATCAAGGACCTGCAGACCCCCGCCTCGCACGCGCAGGGCCTCCAGGTCGTCGAGAACGTCGGCGCCGAGATCCGCTACCTGGTCTTCAACCCCAAGGACCCGCAGGTCGCCAAGTTGCCGGTGCGCCAGGCCATCGCCCAGATCGTCGACCGCGGCGCGATCGTCTCCAAGGTCTACCAGGGCACCGCCGAACCGCTGTACTCGATGGTCCCCAAGGGGGTCGTGGGTCACAAGACGCCCTTCTACGACAAGTACGGCCAGGCGGACGTCAAGAAGGCCCAGAAGCTCCTCAAGGACGCCGGGATCCCCACCCCCGTGGACCTGACGTTCTGGTACACCACCGACCGCTACGGCGCCTCCACCGCCGACGAGTTCACCGAGCTCAAGCGCCAGCTGGACGAGAGCGGCCTCTTCCGGGTCACGCTGCGGGGCCAGCCCTGGAAGGTGTTCCAGGTCGGCTACAAGAACGGCGAGTACCCGATCTTCGGCCGCGGCTGGTTCCCCGACTTCCCGGACCCGGACAACTTCATCGCGCCGTTCGTCGGCAAGGAGAACGCGGTCGGCACCCCGTACGAGCCCAACGAGATCCTCACGGACCTGCTGCCCAAGTCCCGCCGCGAGAGCGACCGCTCGGCAGGCGTCCACGAGTTCGAGCAGGCCCAGCAGATCTTCGCCGAGGACGTCCGGCTGCTGCCGCTGTGGCAGGGCAAGCTGTACGTCGCCGCCGGCGAGGACATCGCCGGCGCCGAGCGGGCGCTCGACCCGCAGACCGCCATGCAGATGTGGGAGCTGTACCGCAAGACCAGCTGGTAGCCGCCGCAGGCAGGCCGCCGTCCACGCCGCACCCGCGGGAGCCCCAGGGCGCCCGCGGGTGCGCCGTTGTCAGTGGCCCCCGGTAGGTTCTGGACTGTTGCACCACGCAGTTGCGCGAACTTGTACCGGAGGTTGTAGACGTGACCCAGATGCTGCCCGAGTCCTGGCTCCCCGTCCTCGGCGACGAGCTGGAGAAGCCCTACTTCAACGAGCTCGTCGAGTTCGTCGAGAAGGAGCGGGCGAACGGGCCGGTCTACCCGCCCCACGAGCAGGTCTTCGCCGCCCTGGAAGCCACTCCCTTCGACCGGGTGAAGGTCCTCGTCCTCGGCCAGGACCCGTACCACGGCGCCGGCCAGGGACACGGCCTGTGCTTCTCCGTGCGGCCCGGGGTCAAGACCCCGCCCTCCCTGCGCAACATCTACAAGGAGATGCACGCCGAGCTGGGCACCCCCATCCCGGACAACGGCTACCTGATGCCGTGGGCCGAGCAGGGCGTCCTGCTGCTGAACGCGGTCCTCACCGTCCGCGAGGCCGAGCCCAACTCGCACAAGGGCAAGGGCTGGGAGAAGTTCACCGACGCGGTGATCCGGGCCGTCGCCGACCGCCCCGACCCGGCCGTCTTCGTCCTGTGGGGCGCCTACGCGCAGAAGAAGCTCCCGCTCATCGACGAGGAGCGGCACGCGGTCGTCAAGGGCGCCCACCCCTCCCCGCTGTCGGCCAAGAAGTTCTTCGGCTCCCGGCCCTTCACGCAGATCAACGAGGCCGTCGCCGCCCAGGGCCATGAGCCGATCGACTGGACGATCCCGGACCTGGGCTGACGCCCCACCGCGCCTCGGTGCCATAACCGGCCCCTCCGGTTAGCGTCGTGACGATCAGACCGGAGCAGGTCTGGCAGAGCCAGCCGGAGGCCGCCGTGACGGAGCAGCAGGAGGCGTCGGAGGACGCCGTCATGACCAGGATCGGCCAGGCCGTCATCCTGCTGCACGCCGGTGACCGCGAGGAGGCCCGCAACCGCCTCGGCGAGATCTGGACCGAGATCGGCGAGGACGGCGACTCCCTCCACCGCTGCACGCTCGCCCACTACATGGCCGACGCACAGGACGATCCCGCCGACGAACTGGCCTGGGACCTGCGGGCCCTGACCGCCGCCGACGGGCTGGGACCGGGGCCGCGGGACGGGCTGCCCGCGCAGCACGAACCCCATCCGGCCGTGCGCGTGTTCTACCCGTCGCTGCACCTCAACCTGGCCGCCGACTACGTGAAGCTCCAGCGGCCCGAGGCGGCGCGGGTGCACCTGGCCCGGGCCCGGGCCGCCACACGGGCCCTGTCCGACGACGGGTACGGGAACGGCGTACGGGCGGCCATCGCCCGGCTGGAGCGGCGCCTGGCCGCGGAACCGGGCAGGGGGCCCCGGCCGTTCCCCGAGCAGCACCCGTAGCGGCCCGGGGGCTCAGCGGATCGGCGGCCCGGCGTCCCGGGCCCGGCGGCCCGCCGCCCGGCGCGGGCTCAGCCCTCGTGGACGCCCGCGCAGATGCGGGCCTCCGGGCTGTCCGGGTGCCAGCGCCCGTGCCGGCGGCCCAGCGCGCACACGTCCGCGGGCCGGACCGGCAGTTCCTCCACCCACCCGCGCGGCACCTCCGCGTCCGGCCCCGGCCGGTCCGTACGGCCGCCCTTGCCCCCTGAGGCGGGCCGGGTGCCCCGGCGCGGCTCAGGGATGTCCGGAACCGGCGGGACGGCCCGTGCCGCCTCCTCGGCGGCCGCTCCCGGCATGCCCGCCGCGCCCCCCGGAGCCGCTGCCCCGCGCGGTGCGGACGGCACGGCCCCACGGGGGGCCGGCGGCTGCGCGGACTGCGCCGGTACCGCCTTCAGGGCCTCCAGGGCGGGCGCCCGGACCTCCACCGGCACGGCTCCCGGTCCGCCGCGCGGCTCGTGCCGCGGCGGCGCAGCCGCGGTACCGGGGGCGGCCGTCGGCTGCATCGGGGCGGGCGTCACATTCACGCACCCGGAGACGGCCGAGACGGCACAGGCGACTCCGAGCAGCACTTTCGTCGTGGTTCGCGTTGGATGCACTCGCGCAACTCTGCTGTGCGAGGACCCCGTTGCGAAAACCCGGAGTCGAAAATGACCCCACACGGGTGACGGACATCCGCCGGACACCCGCCCCTCTCCCGCGCGCGGCCGCCGGCGGCCGGCCGGTGCGCGGCCCGCGCGTCAGTCGCCCGTCGCGCCGTCGATCTGCTCGCGCAGCAGGTCCGCGTGCCCGTTGTGACGCGCGTACTCCTCGATCATGTGCGTGTAGACCCAGCGCAGGCTGAACGTCTCGCCGCGGTGGTGGCTCTCGGGATCCGACAGCAGGTCCAGCGAACGGCCCGCCGCGGCCTGCCGCGCCAGCTCGATCTCGGTCTGCCAGGTCTGCTCGGCCTCGGTCCAGGTGTCCCCGGGGCCGAAGTGGAAGTCCCCGTCCGGGTCCTCCTGCGTGCAGTACAGCTCGGGGAGGTCCTCGCCCAGCATGATCTCCCGGAACCAGTACCGCTCCACCTCCGCCATGTGCCGTACGAGGCCCAGCAGGCTCAGTTCGGACGGGGCGAGCGGCGCGCGGCCCAGCTGCTCGGTCCCGAGGCCCTCGCACTTCCAGGCGAGGGTGGCGCGGTGGTAGTCGAGCCAGCCGTCCAGCATCTCCCGCTCGTTCGCGGTGGTGGAGGGTTCGGTGCGGTGGGATCCGGTGGTCGTGGTCATGCCGCCATCCTCGGCGAACGCCGCCCCCACCACCAGGGATTAAGCTGCGGAAGTCCCAGAAGGATCTACCTGGAGGTTCCCGGTGAAGGTCGGCGTCATCGGACTCGGCGACATCGCCCAGAAGGCGTACCTGCCCGTCCTCACCGCCCGCCCGGGCGTGGAACTGCACCTGCAGACCCGGACCCCGGCCACGCTGGAGCGGATCGGGGAGATCCACCACGTCCCGGCCGGCCGCCGCCACACCGCGCTCGACGGACTGCTGGCCGAGGGCCTCGACGCGGCGTTCGTGCACGCCCCGACGGCCGTTCACCCCGAGATCGTCGCGCGGCTGCTCGAAGCGGGAGTGCCGACGTACGTGGACAAGCCGCTCGCCTACGAGCTGGAGGACTCGCGGCGGCTCGTGGAACTCGCAGAGGAGCGCGGGGTCTCGCTCGCCGTCGGCTTCAACCGCCGCCACGCGCCCGGCTACGCGCAGTGCGCCGAGCACCCGCGGGACCTGATCGTCATGCAGAAGAACCGGGTCGGGCTGCCCGAGGACCCGCGGACGTTCGTCCTCGACGACTTCATCCACGTCGTCGACACCCTGCGCTTCCTGCTCCCCGGCGAGGCCGACCACATCGACGTCCGGGCCCAGGTCCGCGACGGACTGATGCACCAGGTCGTCCTCCAGATGTCGGGCCCGGGCTTCACCGCGCTCGGGATCATGAACCGGCTGTCCGGTTCCACCGAGGAGGTCCTCGAAGTGTCAGGGCAGGACACCAAGCGGCAGGTCGTCAACCTCGCCGAGATCATCGACCACCGCGGCCAGCCGACCGTGCGGCGCCGCGGGGACTGGGTTCCGGTCGCCCGCCAGCGCGGCATCGAGCAGGTCGTGGACGCCTTCCTGGAGTCCGTCGCGGCCGGCAAGACGCTCAGCGCCCGCGACGCGCTGCTCACCCACGAGCTGTGCGAGCGGGTGGTGTCGTCGGCTCTGGAGCAGGCTTCCTGAGCCCGAGCGACCTCACGCCCTCGAACGCGCAGTACGCCGCCAGCAGCGCGAGGCAGGCGCCCACCGGCCAGTCCCCGAAGCGTACGTAGAGCGTCGACCCGCGGGCGAGCGGGACCTCGTACACCTGCGCGGCGCGCGCGGAGGTGGGCAGCGCCGGTCCGATCGGCTCGCCGGACGGGCCGTGCACCGCGCTGATCCCGGTGAGGGTGGCGTGCACCATCGGGCGGCCGTCCTCGGCGGCACGCAGGGCGGAGAGCGAGGCGTGCTGCGCCGGGGCCCAGCTGCGCTGGAAGCTGGAGGTGGCCGACTGGGCGACCAGCAGGGCGGCCCCGTCGCGCGTGAGGTGGCGGCTCATGTCCGGGAAGGCCGACTCGAAGCAGACCAGCGGGCCGATCCGGACACCGGGCCGCCCCGGCAGGTCCATCAGGACCGGCTCCGTGCCGCGCCGGCGGTTCTCGCCGGCGGCCTTGCCGACCGAGGTGGCCCAGCCGAGCAGCGACCGGGCCGGTATGTACTCTCCGAAGGGGACCAGGCGCATCTTGTCGTACCGGTCGCCGGTCGGCCCGCCGGGACCGACCAGGACGGAGCTCTTGTAGATGCCGCCCCCGGAGGGCGTGGAGGCTGTAGCGACCGGCCCCGCGCCCGGCCCCGCCGGCCGCCGGGCGTCGACGTTGACCAGCAGCGGGGCCCCGACATCGGCGGACAGCGCGGCCAGCCGCCGGGCCAGGTCGGGGCGCGCGGCCAGGTCCGCCCCGACGCTGCTCTCTCCCCACACCACCAGGTCCACCGGCTGCCCGGCCAGCGTCCGTGTCGGCCGCTCCCCGGCGGCGAACCGCTGCTCCGCGCTGTCCGGGCCGTCCGCCACCAGGCCCGGCTGTACGACGGCCACGCGGAGCGTGCCCGACACCTCGGGCCGCGGCACCCACAGCCACACCGCCCCCGTGAGCACCATGCACCCCGTCACTCCGGCCACGGCCGGAACCCTGGCCCCGGGTACGGATATCAGCAGCACCAGCGCGCAGTTCACCGCCACCACGAGCAGGCTCACCAGCCACACCCCGCCCACCGAGGCGAGCCGCAGCGCGGGCGGCACCTGCCACTGGCTCGCCCCGAGCAGCCCCCACGGCCCGCCCAGCCCCTGCCAGGACCGGGCCAGCTCGGACAGCAGCCAGCCCGCCGGTACGAGGAGCAGCGCGGCCGCCGCCCGGCCCGGATCGGGGGTCCCGCCGAGGAACTCCCGTACCAGCAGGGCCCAGGGGATCCAGAGCAGCCCCACCAGGGCCGCCAGCGGCAGCAGGAACACGTGCAGGCTGGGCAGCAGCCAGTGGTGGACGGCGACGATGAACCCGGCGCCGCCCAGCCAGCCCTCCAGGGCCGCCCGCCGCCCGGTCGGCGCCGACCTCAGCAGCAGCATCCAGGGGACGAGGGCGACGTACGCGAACCACCAGAGCGCGGGGGCCGGGAAGGCGAGGCAGGGCAGTGCCCCGGCGGCGACCGCGGCCGCCGCACGCCGGTACCGGATCCGCTTCGCGACCATGGCGTGCCTCCTCCTCCAGTGTGGATCAGGGCCTTTCTGACGGCCGCCCGAGCAGGGTCGACGGCTACGCGCTCATGTGCCGCCATTTCTCGTGGACGGTGACGCGGGTGAGCAGCCAGCCGCTGTCGGACGTGCGGGCGAGGGCGAACGTGTAGCGGCCGGCGGCCACGAAGTTCGGCGCGGTCACCGTCCCGTCGAACTCGGGTCCGGCGAGCCGCATCGGATTGAGGAAGTCCGCCCGTACCTCGGCCCGGTCGCCGGGCCAGCCGCCCCGGTCCTCCAGCCGGATCAGCCGGTTGACGATGAGGTGCTGGCGCACCGGGAAGAGCTTCATGGTCTCCGCGAGCCAGGCCGCGACTTCGGCGGCCGGCCCCTCGACCCCGCCCGCCGAGCCGTAGTCGGCCCGCCCGGCGGGAGTGAACAGCGCGCGGTACGCCGCCCAGTCGCCGTCGTCCACGGCCACCGCGTACCCCGTGACCACCTCGTCGATCGCCATCCGGTCCATCACCGTGGCGAGGTCCACACGCTGCGTCATCGGGTCAGTGTGGGGGTGCGGGGCGGCGAGGCCAAGGGGCGTGCGCGGTCCGGATCCGCGTGCGGTGGATCAGTGACCGGAATGCGCCTCCCGCTGCCGGACCACGACGAGGAACGCGTCGGTGGCCAGGTCCATCACCACCTCGGCGGGCACGCCCTCGCGCATCCGCTCCGCCGCGTACTCCTCGGCGGGCCAGCTTCCCCTCGGACTTCCGGCCGGAAACCGCTCCAGCACCACTCGACCCACGGGACACCCCCTGCTATTTGCCTTCCGGTCTGTTCAGGTCTCTTCAGGCACAACGACGCGGAGGCCGCCCGGGAACGTTCCCGTGCGGCCTCCGGTTCACGCGAAGCGGTGAGCGGCGGCGGTGTCAGCCGGCCGACTCGGCGGCGAAGGGGCTGAGCACGCCCAAGCCGATCAGCACGAACAGTGCGATGCCCAGGGCGATCCGGTAGATCACGAAGGGCATGAAGCTCTTGCTGGAGATGAACTTCATGAACCACGCGATGACGGCGTAGCCCACGAAGAACGCGATGACCGTGGCGAAGATCGTCGGCCCCCAGGTGATGTGACCCGGGCTCTCGACCACGTCCTTGATCTCGAACGCGCCCGAGGCCAGTACGGCCGGAATGGCGAGCAGGAACGAGTAGCGGGCGGCCGCCTCACGCGTGAAGCCCAGCAGCAGACCGCCGGAGATCGTCGCACCGGAGCGGGAGACGCCCGGGATCAGCGCCATCGCCTGGCAGAGACCGAAGATCAGGCCGTCCTTGACGCCGAGTTCCTTGAGGGTCTTGCGCTCGCGGATGGCGCGGTGCCGGCCCCCCTCCTCGTCGCGGGCGGCCAGCCGGTCCGCGATGCCGAGTACGACGCCCATCACGATCAGGGTGGTGGCGGTCAGGCGGAGGTCACGGGCCGGGCCCGTGATCTGGTCCTTGAACGCGATGCCGAGGACACCGATGGGGATCGATCCCACGATCACCAGCCAGCCCATCTTGGCGTCCTGCTCCGAGCGCAGCGACGCGTTGAACAGCGAGCGGAACCAGGTGGAGATGATCCGCGCGATGTCCTTGCGGAAGTAGATCAGCACGGCGGCCTCGGTGCCGATCTGCGTGATCGCGGTGAAGGCCGCGCCCGGGTCCTGCCAGCCGGCGAATGCCGCGGTCAGCCGGAGATGGGCGCTGGAGGAGATCGGGAGGAACTCCGTAAGCCCCTGGACGAGACCGAGGATTAGGGATTCGAACCAGCTCATGTCGGGGTGTGCTCGTCCTTGTGATCGTCGGACAGTTCGCGTCCGATGCTAGGGCCCGTGGGGAGCGGCGCTGACCACAGGGGGGTGCACGGGCACCGGATCGCGCGTTTCGCACGCCCGTACGGGCGCCAGCCGGTGCCGTTTGCGCCATCCGACGACCGCGGCCGCCACCGCGGAGACGGCGATGAAGCCGAAGGAGGCGAGGAAGGCGGGGGAGTCAGGCGAGGAGGCGCTCGCGCCCGCGACCACGTACGCGGCGGTGTTCGGGACCACGCCGATCGCCGTCGCGAGGAGGAACGGCAGCCAGCCGCAACGGGACACCGCCGCACAGTAGTTGGCGACCGCGAAGGGCAGGCCCGGGAAGATCCGGACCGCCAGCATCGAGCGGAAGCCGTGCCGGGCCAGCTGGTCGTCGGCCGCCTGGAGCCAGCGGCCGCGCAGCAGCGGCCGTACCGCGTCCCGGCCCATCATCCGCCCCAGCCCGAAGGAGATCCCGGCGCCGATGACCGATCCGCCGACCGCCGCGGCCAGACCGAAGGGGATCCCGAAGACGGCTCCCGCCGCGAGGTTGAGCAGCGGGCGCGGCACCAGAGCCGCCGTGCCCACCCCGTACGCGGCCGGGAACAGCAGCACCGCCGCACCGAACGGCAGCCCCGGGGGCCGGCCCTCCGACAGGATGCGCTGGGGCTCGTACAGCACGACGCACACCCCGGCCGCCAGCAGCAGCACGACGAGCAGCGACAGCCGGGTCCACGGCGCGAGGAGGAGGGACATCCGGGGAGACTAACCGACGAATGCGGCGTCGCGCCGTAATCTGGGCCTCATGCGGCCGAACGACCAGCGACCACCGAAGGTCCCGCGCAGCGCCCTCGCGGACACCCTCATGGACCGCCTCACGGCGGCGTACGCAGCGGCCGCCGACCCGGAGCAGGCCCGCTCCATGGGCGCGTACATGAAGGACGTCGCGCCCTTCCTCGGCATCCGCACCCCGCTGCGGCGCGAACTGTCGAAGGCCGTGACCGAGCGGAGCGCCGAGCCGGCGGAGGCGGACGTCACGGCGCTCGTGCTGCGGTGCTGGGAGCTCCCGGAGCGCGAGTACCACTACTTCGCGGTGGACTACCTGCGCCGCCACGTCCGGGTCTGCTCCTCCGGCTTCCTTCCGGTGGTGCGCCGGCTGATCGTCACCGTCCCGTGGTGGGACACCGTCGACCTCCTCGCGGCGCACGCGGCCGGCCCGCTCGTGGCCGCCGACCCCCGGCTCACGGCCGTGATGGACGAGTGGATCGGCGACGAGGACCGCTGGCTATCCCGCACAGCCCTCCTCCACCAGCTGCGTTTCAAGTCCGCGACGGACACCGGACGCCTCTTCGCGTACTGCCGCAGTAGGGGCGCCCACCCGGACTTCTTCATCCGCAAGGCCGTCGGCTGGGCGCTGCGCGAGTACGCGAAGACGGACCCGGAGGCGGTCCGCGCCTTCGTCGAGGCGGAACGAGACTCGCTCTCCCCCCTGTCCGTACGCGAAGCGCTCAAGAACCTCTGACCGCGCGGTAATTCATTCGACGCGGAGGAGGCGGTCCGGCAGGATCTGGTCCATGTCCCGGTACGCCTTCCCCGCAGCGCCGTCCGCAGTCGCGGACGCGCCGAAGGCTGCCGCTTTCCTCTTCGAGGCGTTCGAGACCTTCGAGGCAACCGCCTTCGCCGCATACGACGGCGCACGAAGCTGACCCTTCCCGGATCGTCCGGCGGACCCCACAGGGGGAGGGTCGGTTCGCTCCAGGGGTCCCGTCTCCAGCTTCGGAAGCATTCGGGAAGACATCATGGCCAAGACGGCCTTCGTGCGCACCAAGCCGCACCTGAACATCGGCACCATGGGTCACGTCGACCACGGCAAGACCACCCTCACCGCCGCCATCACCAAGGTCCTCGCCGAGCGCGGCGGTGCCTCCTTCGTGCCGTTCGACCGCATCGACCGGGCCCCCGAGGAGGCCCGGCGCGGCATCACCATCAACCTCACGCACGTCGAGTACGAGACCGACACCCGGCACTACGCCCACGTGGACATGCCCGGGCACGCCGACTACGTCAAGAACATGGTCACCGGCGCCGCCCAGCTCGACGGGGCGATCCTCGTCGTCTCGGCGCTCGACGGGGTCATGCCGCAGACCGCCGAGCACGTGCTCCTCGCCCGGCAAGTCGGCGTCGACCACATCGTCGTCGCGCTCAACAAGGCCGACGCCGGTGACCCCGAGCTCACCGACCTGGTCGAGCTGGAGGTCCGCGAGCTGCTCACCGCCAACGGCTACGGCGGGGACGGCGCTCCGGTGGTACGGGTCTCCGGACTCGGCGCGCTGGAGGGCGACCCGCGCTGGACCGCGGCGATCGAGGCGCTGCTCGACGCCGTGGACACGTACGTGCCGATGCCGGTGCGGTACACGGACGCGCCGTTCCTGCTGCCGGTGGAGAACGTGCTGACCATCACCGGGCGCGGGACGGTCGTGACCGGTGCCGTCGAGCGCGGCGGCGTCCGCACGGGCGACCGCGTGAGCATCCTCGGCGGCGACGGCGAGCCCGTCGAGACCGTGGTGACCGGCCTGGAGACCTTCGGGAAGCCGATGGAGTCCGCCGAGGCCGGGGACAACGTCGCGCTGCTGCTGCGCGGGGTGCCGCGGGACGGCGTGCGCCGAGGGCAGGTGGTCGCCGCGCCCGGGAGCGTCGTACCGAGGCGCCGCTTCACCGCGCAGGTGTACGTGCTCTCCGCGCGGGAGGGCGGGCGGACGACCCCGGTGGCGACCGGGTACCGGCCGCAGTTCTACATCCGCACCGCCGACGTGGTGGGGGACGTGGACCTGGGCGCGGCCGGCGCGGCCCGGCCGGGGGAGACGGTCGCGATGACCGTCGAGCTCGGACGGGACGTACCGCTGGAGTCGGGGCTCGGCTTCGCGATCCGGGAGGGCGGCCGGACCGTCGGCGCGGGCACGGTCACGGCCGTGCTCGACTGAGGCGCCGCCCGCGGCGCCGACCCCACCGTGGTGGCGGCGGTCCGGTTGCGCCAGACTGCCGTCACCACGGGCGTACGGAGAGGGGCGGGCCGGGATGAGCGGCGATACGGCACTGGTGCTGGGCGGCGGAGGACTCACCGGCATCGGCTGGGAGACGGGGATCCTGTACGGGCTCGCGCAGGCGGGCGTGGACCTGACCGCCGCCGACCTCGTCGTCGGCACCTCGGCCGGCTCGGTGGTGGGCGCACAGCTCACGTCCGGGCTGCTCACCCCGCGCGAGCTGTACGAGCGCCAGCTCGGCGACCCCGACGGCGAGGTCGTCGCCCGGCTCGGTACGGGGCTCATCGCCCGGTACGCCGTCGCGATGGTGCGCTCGCGGGATGCGGAGAGCTACCGCAGACGGGTCGGCGCCCTCGCGCTGGCGGCCGACACCGGTGAGGAGGCCGAGCGGCGCAAGGTGCTGGCCGCCCGGCTCGTCTCGCACGCGTGGCCCGAGCGCAGGCTCGTCGTCACCGCCGTCGACGCGCTCACCGGCGAGCTCGCCGCCTTCGACCGCGAGAGCGGGGCCGGGCTGGTCGACGCGGTGTCGGCGAGCTGCGCGGTGCCCGGGGTGTGGCCGCCGGCCACGGTCGGCGGGCGCCGGTTCATCGACGGCGGGATCCGGTCGGCGACCAACGCCGACCTGGCTTCCGGGTGCGCGCGGGTGGTGATCCTCGCGCCGATGGCCCTCGGATCCGGGCTGGTCCCCTCGCCGGCCGCCCAGGCGGCCCGGCTGCGCGAGGCGGGGGCGAGGGTGCTGCTCATCACCCCGTCCGCGCAGGCCCGCAAGGCGTTCGGGCGCAACGTCCTGGACCCGGCGCGGCGGGACCCGGCGGCGCGGGCCGGGCTCGCGCAGGCCGCGGAGCACGCCGCCGAGGCTGCTGCCGTCTGGGCTGGCTGACCTGCCGCCTGCCGCCTGCCGGACAATGGTGCGGTGAGCGACGAACAGATCCCGGTCATCCGGGACGTGGGCCAGGGCACCGCCAAACTGATGCCGGACGTGGACCGGGAGCGGGCCTGGCTGCTGACCGTCGACGGCGCGCCGCAGTCGTACGTGGACCTCGACGATCCCGGGCACCTGGAGTTCGAGTACGTACGGCGGCTCGCGCACGTCCTGGACTGCGTCGCGGAGCCCGGCGCCGCGCTGGACCTGCTGCACCTCGGCGGCGGCGCGCTGACGCTGCCCCGCTACGCGGCACGGACCAGGCCGGGCTCCCGGCAGGAGGTCGTGGAGTTCGACGCCCCACTGGTGGAGCTGGTCGCCGAGCACCTGCCGCTGCCCGCCGGGTCGGGCGTCACGGTGCACGCCGCCGATGCGCGGGCCTGGCTGGAGGGCGCGGCCGCGGACAGCGCGGACGTACTCGTCGCCGACGTGTTCGGCGGCTCGCGCGTACCGGCGCAGCTGACCTCCGTGGAGTACGCGCGGGAGGCGGCGCGGGTGCTGCGGCCGGGCGGGGTGTACGCGGCGAACCTGGCAGACGGGGCGCCGTTCGAGTTCCTGCGGGCCCAGCTCGCCAATTTCGGCGCGGTGTTCGCGGAGCTCGCGCTCGTCGCGGAGCCGGGGGTGCTGCGCGGGCGGCGGTTCGGGAACGCCGTACTGCTCGCCTCGGACGCGGAGCTGCCGGTGGCCGCCCTGTCCCGGCGGTGCGCCGCGGACGCGTTCGCGGCGCGGGTCGAGGAGGGCGCGGCCCTGGCCCGGTTCATGAAGGGGGCGGTGCCGGTGGCGGACGCGGACGCGGTCGCTTCGCCGGAGCCGCCGGAGGGCGCGTTCAGCCTGGGCTGACGCCGGCGGGCGCCTCCGCCGGGCCGGGGGCGGTGGCGGCCGGCACCGCGGCGGCCTTCGCAGGAGCGGGCTTGCGGGTCAGGCGGCGTACGTCCGGGACGAAGAGGACCGCGGCGGTGCCCAGTACGACCAGCGCGGCGCAGCCCCACAGGGCGGAGGTGCGGCCGAAGGCCGACTCGACCGGGCCGGCCACGGCCGTCGCCAGCGGGAGCATCGACACCGAGCCGAACCAGTCGTACGCCGAGACGCGGGAGAACTTCTCCTCCGGGATCTCCTGGTGCATGGTCGTCATCCAGTTCACGCCGAACACCTCGATGGCGGCCCCGCTGACGAACATCACCGTGCACAG
The DNA here is from genome assembly GCF_044455885.1 of Streptomyces sp. NPDC051109. Classification (NCBI taxonomy): domain Bacteria; kingdom Bacillati; phylum Actinomycetota; class Actinomycetes; order Kitasatosporales; family Streptomycetaceae; genus Streptomyces; species Streptomyces sp. NPDC051109. The sequence goes on along the minus strand of NZ_JBITFF010000001.1, from coordinate 635,362 downwards.
GCCCCAGACCGGCAGCGGGACCGCCAGGCCTGCCGAGGGCAGCGCCAGCGGGAACACGCACAGGGTGCCGACCAGCAGCAGCCGGCGCGGCTTCCACACCATCATCAGGACGGCCCCGGCGATGGTGCCGATGCCGAAGAAGCCCAGAGCCAGGCCCCACGGGGCCGGTCCGCCCAGTCGGTCCCGGGCGACCAGGGGCCCGTACACCGCCTCCGCGGCGCCGACGACGGCGACGACCACGGAGAACTGGAGCACGATGCTCCACAGCCAGGGCCGGGTCCGGAACTCCACCCAGCCCTCCCTCAGGTCCGCCAGCAGCCCGCCGCCGGGAGCCCGGCCGGAGACGCGGCTGACGTCGAGGAAGGCGCGCATGGCTCCGGCGATCGCGAACGCGGCGGCGTCCACGGCCAGGACCCAGCCGGGGCCGATCGCGGCGATCATGGCTCCGCCGAGGGCGGCCCCGCCGATGCCGGCGCCGTTCATCGCCATCCGGAAGAGGGCGAAGGCGCGGTTGGCGTGCTCGCCGGAGACGCTGGAGAGCAGCATGCCCTCGGCGGCAGGGTTGAAGAAGGCCTGGCCCGTGCCGCAGAGCGCGGTGAGCAGCATCATCTGCCACAGCTGTGGGTGCCCGGTCAGGACGAGGACGGCGAAGGCCGCCTGCGAGACGCAGTTGAGGGCGTTGGCCGCGACCATCACGTGGTGGCGCGGCAGCCGGTCGGCGAGCGCGCCGCCTATGAGCAGGAAGAGGACGAGCGGGAGCGTACGGGCCGCCGCCACCAGGCCGACGTCGCCGCCGGAGCCGCCGGCCTCCAGGACGGCGAAGGCCGAGGCGATGAGCGCGCCGTGGCTGCCCAGGTTCGTCACGACCGCGGCGCCCGTGAGCAGGGTGTAGTTGCGGCCCGCCCAGGGGAGCCTGCGGCGGTCTGCGGTCGTACGGGACGGGGTGGTGGGGGGAGAGCTCACCCCCGGACTATCCACGCCCCGGACCCATAATCCAAACGGATTAGGGCCCGGGGCGCGGGGTGGGACGAAAGGTGCCGAAGGGGTCGGCGGGTGGGTCAGCCGTTGCTGGCGGTGCCGTTCAGGCGCACCGAGCTGAGGACCTTGTCCATCGTCTCCTGGGGGACCTCGCCCGGGACGCCGGCGACGCTGTAGAGGATCCAGCTGGAGAAGTCACCGTTGGCGGTCTTGAAGCTGAAGGCGATGGACTTGCCGTCGGTGGTGCACTTGTCCGCCTTGGGCACGCCGATCGCCGTGGCGGTCGCCATGTGGCCCTTGAGGCCGGAGGAGGTGGTGTACTCCTTCGGCTCCGAGACCTTCACGGTGCCCTTGGGCGCCTTCTGCGCGTACGCGGCGAAAGCCCAGTTGCCGGCCTCGTTCTTCACCGCCTCGGCGGTGTCCTTGGCGCCCTGGCCGCCCTTGGTCCCGGTCCCGGCGAGCCCGGTCGACTCCTCGCGGCCGTCCTTGTTGGAGTCGACCTTGCACCAGTCCTCCTTGAGGAAGGCCGGCGCGGAGAAGGTGGTGAGCGGCATGCCGTCGTTCTTGCTCGCGTCCTCGAAGCCCGAGATGACGCCGGCGCTCGCGACGTTCCACTCCGGCGGGACGTCGAAGGCGGTGCCGTACTTGGGGTTGAGGACGACCTTCCAGCCGGGGATCACCGGCTTGACGTCACCGCCTGCGCGCGGGTTGGCGCCGGGCGAGGCCGGGGCCTGGGCAGTGGCCGGCGCCGAGGAGGACGCGGCGGGCTTGCCGTCGGCCACGTCGTCCTTCTTGTCGTCCCGGGTCAGGACGAACGCGCCGGTGCCGGCGGCCACCACGACCACCGCGGCCGCCGCGACGATGGCCACCGTCTTCGTCGAGAAGGGGCTCCCGCCGCTCTGCGGCGGCTGCACGGCCTGCGTGGGCTGGCCCCACGGCTGGACCGGGGGCGGGGTCTGGTAGCCGGCCTGCGGGTATCCGTAGCCGGGCTGCTGCTGGTAGGGGTTCGGCTGCTGTCCCGGCTGCCCCTGCTGCTGGTACGGGTTCTGATGCGCGTCCTGAGGGTTCTGCTGTCCCCCGGGCGGCTGCTGCTGTCCTGGCCACATGGCCGGTAACGATAGTGGGAGTGGGTGTCGGGGGCACGCCCGCCCCGTGTGAAGGTCTGGCCAGGGTGTCTACTCGCGGGTAACATCGCCTCCCATGAGCGCAGATCAGATGAACGTGGGCGAACTGCTCGCCGCGACCGTGCCGATGGCCCGGACCCTGAACCTCCAGTTCCTGGAGACCACCCCCGAGCGTGCGGTCGTCCGGCTGCCGGACCAGCCCGACTACCACAACCACGTGGGCGGCCCGCACGCCGGTGCAATGTTCACCCTCGCCGAGTCCGCGAGCGGCGCCATCGTCCTGGCCGCCTTCGGCGACCAGCTCTCGCGCGCCGTGCCCCTCGCCGTCAAGGCCGAGATCGGCTACAAGAAGCTCGCCAAGGGCGTCGTGACGGCCACCGCCACCCTCGGCCGCCCGGCCGCCGAGGTCATCGCCGAACTCGACGCGGGCGGCCGCCCCGAGTTCCCCGTCACCATTGCCATCCAGCGCGAGGACGAGGCGGTGACCGGGGAGATGACGGTCGTCTGGACCCTGCGCCCGAACGCGTAACCGGCCGCCGTACCCCGGCCGCGGTACGCGGCGGCCCGCGCCGCGGCCGCCGCCGCAGGGCTGAAACTCGGGCCGGCGGTGGCGCGTCCGGCGGACCCCGGCGGGGCGGCGGAGCACAGTGGTCGGCGGGAGCGGTCCGGCGCGGGCCGCTCCCGCCGACCCGAGCCGCAGCCGCAGGGAGCGCCGATGAGCGAGGCCTTGTCCAGACGCCGCGCGATCGGGCTGCTCGGAGCGGTGGGCGCCGCCCTGGGGGCGGGCGGCTGCGTGGCCGCGGTGCCGCCCGCCGGCACGGGCCCCCGCAAGGCCCCGGCATCCGCCGCCGCGACCGGAGCCGCCGCCCGGCCCGGCAGCGCGGCCCGTATCGACGCCCTGCTGGAGCGACTCACCCTCGCGGAGAAGACCGCCCTGCTGCACGGCGGCCCGGACCCCGCCCCGCTCGGCCAGGCCGGGTACGTCCCCGGCGTACCGCGCCTCGGCATCCCGGCGCTGCGGCTCGCCGACGGGCCGGCCGGGGTGCGGGTCGCCAGGCCCGCCACCGCACTGCCCGCCCCCGTCATGCTCGCCTCGGCCTTCGATCCGGCGCTGGCCCGCGAGTACGGGAGGGTCATCGGCCGCGAGGGCCGGGCGCTCGGCCAGGACGTGCTCCTCTCGCCGATGGCCAACCTGATCCGCACCCCCTACGCCGGGCGGAACTTCGAGACCTTCGCCGAGGACCCCCGGCTGACCGCGGACCTCGTCGCGGCCGTGGTCCGCGGCATCCAGGACGAGGGGCTGATCGCCACCGTCAAGCACTTCGCCCTGAACAACCAGGAGCAGGGCCGCGACACCGTCGACGCCGTCGCCGCCGAACAGACCCTGCACGAGACGGAGCTGCGCGGCTTCGAGGCCGCCGTCGCCGCCGGGGCCGGTGCGGTGATGGGCGCGTACAACAAGGTCAACGGCACGTACGCCTGCGAGAGCAAGGCCCTGCTCGACGAACTGCTGCGCGGGCGCTGGGGGTTCGGCGGCTGGGTGATGTCCGACTGGAACGCGGCCCACAGCACCGTCGCCGCCATCGGCGCCGGCCTCGACATGGAGATGCCCGGCGGCACCCACTTCGGTGCCCCGCTCCTGCAGGCGGTGCGCGGGGGCTCCGTCCACGAGGACGCCGTGGACCTCGCGGTGCGCAGGATCCTGGTCACCATGGACCGGTTCGGGCTGCTCGCGGCGCACCCCCCGGCCCGGCCCGCGCGCGACGCCGCCGCCGGGGCCCGGGTCGCCCGCCGGGTCGCCGCCGCGGGCGCGGTGCTGCTGCGCAACGAGCACGCCACCCTGCCGCTGACCGGCGCCGCGGCCCGCTCGATCGCCGTGATCGGGCCCACCGGGCAGCTGCCCTTCGTCAGCGGCGGGGGCAGCGCACACGTGGTCCCCGACCAGGCGCCCGCTCCGCTCGACGCCATCAGGCGGCGCGCCGGAACCGGCAGCACGGTGCGCTACGCGCTCGGCGAGGACCTGTACGGCCGCCCGCTTCCGGCGAAGCTGCTGACCCCGGCCGCCGACCTGGCCGACCGGCGCGTCGGGGCCGGGCGGAGCTGGAGCCACGAGGGCGAGTTCACGCTCGCCGCGGACGACGAGTGGACGCTGCTCGTCCACTACACCGGGAAGCGGCCCGGCGTGCGCCTCGACGGCGAGGAGCTCTTCCCCGTCCGGCAGGGCGTGGCCGAGCAGTTCGCCGGCGGACTGCTCGGCGCGGCCCCCGACGGGCTCGCCGTCCGCCGCCGCACCCTCGCCCTCACCGCCGGCACCCACCGGCTCTCCGTCTTCGCCGAGGGCGGGGACGAGGGCCAGCGGTTCCGGCTGCGGCACACCACGAACGCGACCCGCGCCGCCGATATCGCGGAGGCCGTGAAAGCCGCCGAGCAGGCGCACAGCGTCGTGCTGTTCGCCTACGAAGACGCCACCGAGGGCACCGACCGGGACTCGCTGGGGCTGCCCGGCGGGCAACCACGGCTGATCGAGGCGGTCACCGCCGTGAACCCCCGCACCACGGTCGTGCTCAACACCTCCTCCAGTACGACGATGCCGTGGCTCTCCCGTACCGGAGCGGTCCTCCAGATGTACTACCCGGGCCAGGAGGGCGCCGGAGCCACCGCCGACCTCCTCTTCGGGGACGTGGACCCGGGCGGCCGGCTCACCCAGACCTTCCCCGCCGACGAGCAGGCGACCCCGGTAGGCGGGGACGCGCTGCGCTACCCGGGGGTGGGCGGGCGGCAGGAGTACGGCGAGGGCGTCCACGTCGGCCACCGCTGGTACGACGCGCAGCGGGTGGCCCCGCTGTTCCCGTTCGGGCACGGGCTCTCGTACACGACCTGGGAGTACGAGAACCTGAGCGTCCGACCGGAGCGCGGCGGCCTGCGGGTGGAGTTCACCGTCCGCAACACCGGGCGCCGCAGGGGCACCGAGGTGGCGCAGGTGTACGTCGGCCCCTCCGCGGACCTGAAGCTCGACCAGCCGGTGCGCGCGCTGGCCGGCTATCGGCGGCTCGCGCTGGCACCCGGCGAGGCACAGCGGGTGGTCCTCGACGTCGATGCCCGCGCCCTGTCCTCCTGGGACCCGGAGGCGCATGCCTGGGTGCTCGGTTCAGGCCGTCGTGAAGTGTTCGCGGGCCGTTCCTCCCGCGAACTCCACCTGCGGGGAAAGGCTGTGGTCAAGAGCAGATAGGCTGCCCGTTCGGCGTGTCACAGGGGACGCGCCCCCGCGATTCGGGAGGACGTACCGGTGCACATCCAGGAATGGCTGGAGACGATTCCGGCGGTCAGCATCTATCTCCTGGTGGGTCTGGTCATCGGGCTGGAGAGCCTCGGCATCCCGCTGCCGGGAGAGATCATCCTGGTCAGCTCGGCGCTGCTGGCCTCGCAGCACGGCGAGATCGACCCCGTGGTGCTGGGGATCTGCGCCTCCACCGGGGCGATCGTCGGCGACTCGATCGGCTACGCGATCGGGCGCAGGGGCGGCAAGCCGCTGCTGGAGCGCCTCGGCCGGCGCTTCCCCAAGCACTTCGGGCCGCAGCACGTGGCCCAGGCGGAGCGCGCCTTCGAGAAGTGGGGCATGTGGGCCGTCTTCTTCGGGAGGTTCGTGGCCCTGCTGCGGATCTTCGCCGGCCCGCTGGCGGGTGTCCTGCACATGCCGTACTGGCGGTTCCTCGTCGCGAACATCCTCGGCGGGATCCTCTGGGCGGGCGGCACCACGGCCGTCATCTACACCATCGGCATCGTCGCGGAGCCCTGGCTCAAGGGCTTCTCCTGGGTCGCGCTGGTGCTGGCCCTGGTGATCGGCCTCACGGTGACACTGGTACTGCGCAGCCGGATGAAGAAGGCGGCCGAGGCCGAAACCGAGACGGAGACGGCGGCCGCCGCGGCCGAGTAGCCGGCCGCGGCGCGCGGGCAGGTGCGGACGGCTACTGCGGGGGCTGGACGGCGGCGCGGTGCTGCTCGGCCAGGTCCGCGTACATCAGGGCGTTGACCTTGATGCCCTCGCGCTCCTCGTCGGTCAGCTCGCGCCGCACCTTGGCCGGCACGCCGGCGACCAGCGAGCCGGGCGGGACCACCATGCCCTGCGGGACCAGCGCCTGCGCGGCGACCAGCGAGCCGGCGCCGATCACCGCGCCGTTGAGGACGGTGGCGCCCATGCCGATGAGGCAGTCGTCCTCGACGGTGCAGCCGTGCACCACCGCGTTGTGGCCGATGGAGACGCGCTCGCCGATCGAGACCGGGAAGCCGGGGTCGACGTGCAGGGTGCAGTTGTCCTGCACGTTGCTGTCCGCGCCGAGCGAGATCGGGCCGCAGTCGGCGCGCAGAACGGCCGAGTACCAGATGCTCGAATGCGGGGCCATCGTGACGTCGCCCACCACGACCGAGGTCGGCGCGGTGAAGGCCGTGGGGTCGATCTGCGGGCTCTTGCCGCCCACGCCCGCGACGAGAGCCTGGCCCCGGTCCGCGTGATACGTCATGTTCTCTTCCTCAGTCCTGTGTGCTGGAGTGCCCTGCGTGTCGCGCTACCGGCACGGTAGGGCACGGCCCCGGTCCGACCGGCGATGGGGTGAAGATCACGGCGCGCACCGGGTGCTCGGCACGTTACGGTGACCCGGTGCCGAAGAACCAGAACACGTTCTCATCGCTGACGGCCCTGACCGCGCTGACCGCCCTGCGCCGCAGGCTCGCCAACCGCGCGGTGCACGCCGGCTGGCGCTGGATGCAGCAGGCCGGTGCGGTCACCGCGCAGACACCCGGTCGGCTGCGCTTCGGCGCGATCGGGCACGGCACCCGCCTGGCCTTCCCCCAGGGCACGGTCTTCGGGGAGCCGTGGATCCGCTTGGGCGACCACTGCATCATCGGGGAGCAGGTCACGCTGACCGCCGGGATGATGCCGGGGCTCGACCTCGGGACCGAGCCGGTGCTGGTCCTCGGCAACGGAGTGGTGCTCGGCCGGGACACCCACGTCATAGCCGACACCCGGATCACCATCGGGGACGACACCTTCTGCGGCCCAGGGGTGTACATCACCTCCACGAACCACAGTTACGACGATCCGCACGAGCCCGTCGGCAAGCAGTGGCCGCGCAGCGCACCGGTGGAGGTGGGCCCGGGCTGCTGGCTCGGCACGGGCGCGGTGATCCTGCCGGGGGCGCGGCTGGGCCGCAACGTGGTGGTGGCCGCGGGGGCCGTCGTACGGGGCGAGGTGCCGGACCACGCGGTGGTGGCCGGGGCCCCCGCGAGGATCGTCCGCCGGTGGCAGCCGGAGACGGGCTGGCAGCCGCCGCTGCGGACCCCGGCGCCGGTGCCGATCCCGGAAGGGGTGACACCGGAGCAGCTGCGCGCGGTGGCCCTGCTGGCGGAGGCCGAGCAGCCCTCGGCGGACCCGGCCTAGCCGTATCGACCCGTGGCGTCGTCCCACGGCCGCGGGCCGGTACACCTAGCCGGCGGCGAGCAGAACCGTTCCGGCGAGGGCCAGCCCGGCGCCGGCCGCCTGGACCGTCCGGAGCCGCTCCTTGAGGACGACGAAGGCGGCGAGCGCGGTGATCACCGGGTAGAGCGAGGACAGCACGGCGGCCACGGTCACCGGTCCGTGCTGGGCGGCCACGGAGTACGTGCCGTTCGCCGCGACGTCGGCCAGGCCGACGAAGGCCAGGGCGGGCAGCAGCCCCCACAGGATCCGCCGGCCCGTACCCGCGGGCAGGGCCGGGGCTCCGCGCCGGGTCCGGGCCCACAGGGCCGCGCCGCCCGCGGCCACGTTGGTCACCCGCTGGACGAACAGGGCGAGGAAGAGTCCGGTGACGCTGCTCGACGCGTGCGCGATCAGGGCCATCACCGCACCGAACCCGAAGGCCGCCGTCAGCGTCAGCACGACCGCCTGGCGCTGTACCGGCGCGCCGCGCAGCTCCGGGCCGCCCGCGAGGACGATGCCCACGACGGCCACGGCGATCCCGGCGAACTGGCCGGGCCCGGGCCGCTCGCCCAGCGCCAGCCCGGCCGCGACGGGCACGACCACCCCGAGCGAGCCGAGCGGCGAGACCACGCCCATCGGCCCGAGCGCCAGCGCCTTGTAGAAGCTGAGCATGGCGACCGGCCCGACCAGGCCCGCGGCGACCGCGAACCACAGCTGCGGCCCGGCCTCCCGCCAGGCGCCCGTACCCAGCACCACCGCGCCGAGCGCGACGACGGCGAGGACCTGCGAGACCACGACCACCGTGAGCGCCGGCAGCCGGCGGGTCAGCAGCCCGCCGCCGAAGTCTGCGAGACCCCACAGCAGGGCTGTGGCCAGGGCAAAGAGGGCGGTCATGACGGGGCCTCGCAGTACGGTGCAGTGAACGGGGGAGTGCGGTGCGGAACACCCCGCACGGTAGTTCAGCCGCACCGTGCCACCGCGGACGGGTCGGTCAGAGGGCCGGGATCTCGATGGCGGGGCAGCGGTCCATCACCATGTCCAGGCCGGCCTCGCGGGTACGGGCGTAGGCGGCCTCGTCGATCACGTCGAGCTGGAACCAGACGGCGTCCGCCCCAGCGGCCACGGCCTCGTCGGCGACGGCCCCCGCCAGGTGGCTGTTCACGAAGACGTCCACCACGTCCACCTTGAACGGGATCTGCGCGAGCGACGCGTACCCCTGCTCGCCGTGCACCGTCTCCGCCTTCGGGTGCACGGGGACGACCCGCTTGCCGAACCGCTGGAGCGTGCGGGCCACCCCGTAGGCCGCCCGGTCCCGGTTGTTGGACAGGCCCACCACGGCCCAGGTGTCGCCGAGCTCGGTGAGGATCTTGCGGATGGTTGCCGGGTCGCCGTACACGGGTGCCGCCTCCTGTCGCCTTCCGGATGCGGTCCGGCACTCCGGCCCGCATCCGTGATCAACCGAAAGGACGCATGTCCGATTCCCCGTAGGGTGGAGCGGTGAAGTCAGACCAGTACGTGACGGTGGCCCGCGAGGGCGTGCACGAGTCGGAGATCAACCGCTCGCGCTTCCTCTGTTCGCTCGCGCCCGCCGCGACGGAGCAGGAGGCGCAGGAGTTCATCGCGCGCGTCCGCAAGCAGCACCCCACCGCCACGCACAACTGCTTCGCCTACGTCATCGGCGCCGACGCCTCCGTCCAGAAGGCCAGCGACGACGGGGAGCCCGGCGGCACCGCCGGGGTGCCCATGCTCCAGATGCTGATGCGCCGCGACATCCGGTACGCGGTGGCCGTGGTCACCCGCTACTACGGCGGCGTGAAGCTCGGCGCCGGCGGCCTGATCCGGGCCTACGGCGGCGTCGTCGGCGAGGCCCTCGACGAGCTCGGCACCCTCACCCGCCGCCGCTACCGGCTGGCCACCGTCACCGTGGACCACCAGCGGGCCGGCAAGACCCAGAACGACCTGCGCTCCACCGGCCGCACCGTGGTGGACCTGCGCTACGGGGCGGCCGTCGAGATCGAGGTCGCCCTGCCCGAGGCGGACCTGCCCGCCTTCGAGGCCTGGCTCGCCGACAGTACGGCGGGCAGCGCCACCCTCACCCTCGGCGGGGAGACGTACGCGTCCTGAGGACGTGGCTCGGGGGCCCCGGTGACGCGTTAGCGTAGAGGGGCTCAGCGAGCGGGAGACGACCGGGACGACCAGGGGGACGGAAGAAACATGTGCGGCGAGACGTCCGGCGGGGCCGGCGAGTGAGGCTCCTGCACACCTCCGACTGGCATCTCGGCCGGTCCTTCCACCGCGTGAACCTGCTCGGCGCCCAGGCCGCCTTCATCGACCACCTCGTCGACACCGTCCGCGAGCACGAGGTCGACGCCGTCCTCGTCGCCGGCGACGTCTACGACCGGGCCGTGCCCCCGCTGCCCGCCGTCGAGCTGTACGACCGGGCGCTGCACCGGCTCGCCGACCTCGGCGTGCCCACCGTGATGATCTCCGGCAACCACGACTCCGCCCGCCGCCTCGGCGTCGGCGCCGGGCTGATCGGCCGGGCCGGGATCCACCTGCGGACCGACCCCGAGGGCTGCGCCGACCCCGTGGTGCTGGCCGACGCACACGGGGAGGTGGCGCTGTACGGACTGCCGTACCTGGAGCCCGCCCTGGTGAAGGACCGGTTCGGCGCGGGAAGGGTGAGCCACGAGGCCGTGCTGGGCGCGGCCATGGACCTGGTCCGGGCCGACCTCGCCGCGCGCGCCCCCGGCACCCGCTCCGTCGTCCTCGCCCACGCCTTCGTCACCGGCGGGCTGGCCAGCGACAGCGAGCGCGACATCGCCGTCGGCGGAGTCGAGGCCGTGCCCGCCTCCGTCTTCGACGGGGTGGACTACGCGGCCCTCGGCCACCTCCACGGCTGCCAGACGATCAACGAACGGGTCCGCTACTCCGGTTCCCCGCTCGCCTACTCCTTCTCCGAGGCCGACCACCGCAAGACCATGTGGCTGGTCGACCTCGGCCCGGCCGGGGAGATCACCGCCGAGCGCGTCGACACCCCCGTGCCACGTCCCCTGGCGCGGCTCCGGGGACGGCTCGACACGCTGCTGGCGGAGGCCGCGTACGACGCGTACGAGGACTCCTGGATCGAGGCCACCCTCACGGACCCGGTCCGGCCCGAGGACCCCATGGCCCGGCTCGCCGCCCGCTTCCCGCACACCCTCAGCCTCGCCTTCGACCCCGAGGGCCGCGAGGAGTCCGGCGGGGCCTCCTACGCCCAGCGCCTCAAGGGCCGCAGCGACCAGGAGATCGCCGAGGACTTCGTCGCCCACGTGCGCGGCGGGGGCGCGGACGAGGCCGAACGCGCCGTGCTCCAGGGCGCCTTCGAGGACGTACGGGCCGACGACAGCCGGCAGGAGACCCGCCGATGAGGCTGCACCGGCTCAGGATCACCGCCTTCGGTCCCTTCGCCGAACCCCAGGAGATCGACTTCGACGCGCTCTCCGGCGCCGGGATCTTCCTGCTCCACGGCCCCACCGGCGCGGGCAAGACCTCCGTCCTCGACGCCGTCTGCTACGCCCTCTACGGATCGGTGCCCGGCCCCCGCCAGGCCCCCGGCACCAGCCTGCGCAGCGACCACGCCGACGCCGGCACCCCCACCGAGGTCACCCTCGAACTCACCGCGGGCGGGCGCCGCCTGGAGATCACCCGGCGCCCCGAGCAGGACCGGCCCAAGAAGCGCGGCACCGGCACCACCAAGGACAAGGCGCAGAGCTGGCTGCGCGAGTACGACGGGGAACGCTGGCAGGCGCTCAGCCGGTCCCATCAGGAGATCGGCGAGGAGATCGAGCAGCTGCTCGGCATGAGCCGCGAGCAGTTCTGCCAGGTCGTGTTGTTGCCGCAGGGCGAATTCGCCAAGTTCCTGCGGGCGGACGAGGCGGCGCGGGGCCGGCTGCTGGGCCGGCTCTTCGACACCCGCCGCTTCGCCGCCGTCGAGGCGCTGCTCGCCGAGCGCCGCCGGGCCGCCGAGGCCAAGGTCCGCGCCGGCGACGAGAGGGTGCTCGGCACGGCCCAGCGGCTCGCCCAGGCAGCCGGGGACAGCGCCGACCTGAGGGCCTGGCCGCTGCCCGGGCACCAGCCGGGCGATCCCGGGCTGGCCGGGGCCGTCCGGGCCTGGGCCGCCGTCGCCCGCTGCGCCGCACGGGAGCGGCTGACGGTCGCCGAGTACGCGCTGGCCGCCGTAGAGGGCCGCCACGCCGCCGCCCGGCGGGCCGCGGAGGAGGCGCGGGAGCTCGACCGGCTCCAGCGCCGGCACGCCGAGACGGCCCGCCGCACCGCCCTGCTCGCCGAGGCGGAGCCCGAGCGCGAGCGGGTCCGCGCCCTGCTGGACCGGGCCCGGCGGGGCGCCCTGGTGGCCCCCGCCCTGGAACTGCGCGGAGCCGCGTCGGCGGCCCACCTGGCCGCCGCCCACGCGGAGGCCGCCGCCCGCGCGCAGCTCCCGCCGGCCCTCGCCGAGGCGGGCACCGAACAGCTGTCCGCCGTCGAACAGCGGCTGCGCGGGGACCTCGGTGCGCTCGCCGCAGCCCAGCGCTCCGAGCAGCGCAGCGCCGAGATCGGCCGCGAACGGGCCACCCTGGAGCGGGAGGCCCGCGACGCCGAGGAACAGCTGCGGGACTCCGCAGACTGGCTCGCCCGCTGGGAGGCCACCCGGACCGCGCTCGCCGAGCGGGTGGACTCCGCCCAGCAGGCCGCGACGCTGGCCGAGCAGCTCGCGGGGCGGCTGGAGCCGGCCCGGCTGCACCTGAACGCCGCCCGGCGCCGCGATGCGCTGGACGCCGACGCGCAGCGCGCCGAGGGCGAACTGCTCTCCGTGCGCGAGGAGTCGACCGCCGCCCGGGAGGGCTGGCTGGAGCTCAAGGAGGCCCGGCTGCGCGGGATCGCCGCCGAGCTCGCCGAGGCGCTGGTGGCGGGGGAGGCGTGCACCGTGTGCGGATCTGCGGAACACCCCGCTCCGGCGCGCCCGGCCCCCGGGCACGTGGACCGGGCCGCCGAGGACGCCGCCCACGCCCGCTACGAGCGGGCAGAGGAGCGCCGGGCCGCCGTCGAGCGGAAACTCGCCGCCGTCCAGGAGGCGCGGGCCGAGGCCGCGGCGGCCGCCGGGGAGGCCACCACCGGGGAACTCCTCGCGCTGACCTCGGACCTGAGTTCCCGGCACGCCGCCGCCCATGCCGCGGCGGCCGGGCTGCACGCCGCCCGGGAGCGGCTGGCCGGCGCGGAGCGGGAGCACGCCCTACGCAGCTCCGACCGGCTCGACGCCGAGCGCCGGGCCGCCGGCCGGGCCTCCCGGCGGGAGGCCCTGGACCAGGAGCAGGCCGCGCTGGAGGCCGAGTTGGCCCTGGTGCGGGGGGACGCGCCCACGGTGGCGGCCCGCGCCCGGACCCTGGAGGACCGGGTCCGGATGGTCACCGGGGCCGCCGCGGCGCTGCGGCGGGCCGAGGACACCGCCGCCCGGCTCAAGGAGGCCGACGCCCAGCTCGCCGACGCCGCCTTCAAGGCCGGCTTCGACACCGTCGAAGCCGCCGCCGACGCGGTCCTCCCGGACTACGAACGCACCGCGCTCCAAAGGAGGCTGGACGCCTGGCAGGCGGAGGAGGCCATGCTGGCGGACCGCCTCGGCGAGACCGACACCGCCCTGGCCGCGACGCGGCCCCCGGCCGCGCCGGATGCCGCCGAGGCGTACGAAGCCCGGGCCGCGGCGAAGCATCGCGTGGCAGCGTCCGCCGTGGACGCGGCCCGGGTGCGCTGCACGGAGCTGGACCGGCTCTCCCGGCAGGCGGAGCAGGAGCTGCGCGCGCTCGGCCCGCTGCGCGAGGCGTACGACCGGGTGGCCCGGCTGGCCGGGCTCACGGCGGGCACCTCCGCCGACAACGAGCGCAAGATGCGGCTGGAGGCGTACGTCCTGGCAGCCCGCCTGGAGCAGGTGGCGGCCGCCGCGACGGTACGGCTGCTGCGGATGTCCGGCGGCCGCTACACGCTCGTCCACTCCGACGCCAAGGCGAGCGGACGCGGGCGTTCGGGTCTCGGGCTGCACGTGGTGGACGCCTGGACCGGCAGCGAGCGGGACACGGCCACGCTGTCGGGCGGCGAGACCTTCTTCGCCTCGCTCGCCCTGGCCCTCGGCCTGGCCGACGTGGTCACCGACGAGGCGGGCGGCATGCGCCTGGACACCCTGTTCATCGACGAGGGCTTCGGCAGCCTCGACGACCAGGCGCTCGACGAGGTGCTCGACGTACTGGACTCGCTGCGCGAACGGGACCGCAGCGTCGGCATCGTGAGCCACGTCGCCGACCTGCGGACCCGCGTCCAGGCCCAGTTGGAGATCGTCAAACAGCGCGGCGGCTCGGTGGTCCGCCACCGGACCGCGTCCCTCACGGACTGAGCGCGGTCCTCAGGGACCGAGCGGACGCCTCGACAGGGGTGAGGAGTAGACGATGCTGGTGGTGACGGAGCCGAGGCCGGCGATCCGGCCCGCCACCTCCTCCAGATGGCTCATTGAGCGGGTGGCGACCTTGAGCACGAAGCAGTCGTCCCCCGTGACGTGGTGGGCCTCCAGGATCTCCGGGGTCGCCTCCAGCAGGTCGCGAAACGGCTTGTAGTTGCCGTGCGGATAGCGCAGCCGGACCAGCGCCAGGATGGACTTGCCCAACTTCTCCGCGTCCACCACCGCGGTGTACCCGGTGATCACGCCCGCCTCCTCCAGGCGGCGCACCCGCTCGGTGACCGCGCTCGCGGACATCGAGACGGCGCGCGCGAGATCGGCGAAGCTGGCCCGGCCGTCCTCTTGGAGGGCCGCCAGAATGCGCCAGTCGGTGGCGTCGGGGGAATAGTCGGTCATGAGGCAGGTGTAGCAGGGGAATCCCCGGCCGAACAAGGGGAAGGCCGGGGAAAGCCACTTCCCGGGATCATCGGCGGCTCGTAGATTCAGAGCCATGACGACGACACAGAACAGCGCCGGCCCGGCCGCCCCCGCCCCCGCTCCCGCCGCCCCCGCCCCTGCTCCCGCCGCCAACCCGGTGCTCCGGGTGCCTCCGGCCGCCCCGGCCGCTGCCGCCGCCTACTTCGCCGCGAGCCTCGCCTTCCACGCGGACGTGTCCGACGTCGCCGCCGCCTTCAAGGCCCACCGAGAGCAGGGCGCCGAGCTCGGCTTCCAGCTGGTCGACTCCCGCTCCACCCCGGCCTGGGACCAGGCCCACGTGCCGGGTGCGGTCCACCTGCCGACGGCCCTCGTCCCCGAGCAGGCCGAGCGGCTCCTCGACAAGGGCCTTCCCGTGGTCACGTACTGCTGGGGCCCCGGCTGCAACGGGGGCGCCCGCTCCGCGCTCGCCCTGGCCCAGCTCGGCTTCCAGGTCAAGGAGATGCTCGGCGGCATCGAGTACTGGATCCGCGAGGGCTTCGAGGTCGAGACCTGGCAGGGCGGCCGGCAGCGCGCCGAGGCGGACCCGCTGACCGCGCCGACCGACTCCGACGACTGCGGCTGCTGACGGTCCGGTTTCGCGACGGAACGCCGTACGGGCGGCCCCCTCCCTCGCAGGGGAGCGGGCCGCCCGTACGCGCGACCGCCGTCGGTCAGAGCTTCGACAGCTCGTCCACCAGGTCGTCCAGGCCCAGCGAGCCCTGCGACAGCGCCGCCATGTGCCACGCCTTCAGGTCGAAGGAGTCGCCGTGCGCGGCGCGGGCGTTGTCCCGCCCGAGCAGCCAGGCCCGCTCGCCCAGCTTGTAGCCGATCGCCTGCCCCGGCATCGACAGGTAGCGGGTCACCTCGCTCTCGATGAAGTCCGCGGGGCGGCCGCTGTGCAGGCCGAAGAACTCCTGCGCCAGCGCCACCGTCCAGCGCTCGCCCGGGTGGAACGGCGAGTCCGCCGGGATGTCCAGACCCAGGTGCATGCCGATGTCCACGATGACGCGCGCGGCGCGCATCATCTGGCAGTCCAGGTACCCGAGGCGCTGCTCGGCGTCCTTGAGGTACCCCAGTTCGTCCATCAGACGCTCCGCGTAGAGCGCCCAGCCCTCGACGTTGGCGCTGACGAGGCCGACGCTGGCCTGGTAGCGGGAGAGCTGGTCCGCGACGTGCGCCCACTGCGCGAGCTGCAGGTGGTGGCCCGGAACGCCCTCGTGGTACCAGGTGGAGACCAGGTCGTACACCGGGAAACGGGTCTGGCCCATGGTCGGCAGCCAGGTGCGCCCCGGGCGGGAGAAGTCCTCCGAGGGGTTCGTGTAGTACGGGGCAGCCGCGCCGCCCGGCGGGGCGATCATGGACTCCACCCGCTTCACGCGTTCGGCGAGCTCGAAGTGGGTGCCGTCGAGGTTCTCGATGGCCTCGTCCATGATGCCCTGGAGCCAGGCCTGGACCTCGTCGACGCCCTCGATGTGGGTGCCGTGCTCGTCGAGGTGGGCCAGCGCCTCCCAAGGACCCGCGCCCGGCAGGATCTTGGCGGCCTCGGCGTTCATCTCGGCGAGCAGCCGGTGGTACTCCGACCAGCCGTAGGCGTACGCCTCGTCCAAGTCCAGGTCCGTGCCGTTGAAGTACCGCGACCAGCGGGCGTAGCGCTCGCGGCCGACCGGGTCCGGCGCGTCCGCGACGGCGGGGGCGTACACGTCGCGCATCCAGTCGCGCAGTCCCGCGACGGCCGCGGTGGCTCCGGCGGCCGCCTCCTCCAGCCCGGCGCGCAGCGCCTCCGGGCCGCGGGACGCGAGTTCGCCGAAGAAGTCCGCGCCGTCGCCCTCCGTGCCGTCGCCGTCCTCGCCCGCCCAGGTGGTGAGCTGGTCTATGAAGGTGGCGGTGGCGCGCGGACCCCCGTACAGGCCGCGTTCCAGGCCGAGTCCGAGGCTCTCGCGGTAGCCGGCGAGGGCGGCGGGGACCGCGCGCAGCCGCTCGGCGATCGCGGCCCAGTCCTCGTCCGTCTCGGAAGGGGTCAGGGTGAAGACGTCGCGGACGGCGTGCGCGGGCGAGTGGATGTTGCTGACGGTCCGCAGGTCCTCGTCCGCCTCGTACACCGCGAGTTCGGCGTTGAGGCGCTCGCGCAGCAGGCGGCCGCAGCGGCGCTCGGCGTCGCTGTCGGCGCCGGGCAGCCGCTCGGCTGCGTCGAGGCGGGCGAGGGTGGAACGGGACAGGTCGGCGGCGGCCGCACGGCCGGCGGGCGAGAAGTCCGGGAGCCGGCTGGAGCACGCGGCGACACCGAGATAGGTGCCCGCGATCGGATCGATGGCAATGAGGTCGTCGACGTATGCGTCGGCGACCTGGCGGGGCAGCCGGGAGGCACTGTCGCTGCGAAGGGTCTCTGACATGCGGCCATCTTCGTACGAGGGACGGCTCCGCGTCATCACCGTTCGCTTTCAGCCTCCTGACGTGCACGGGAGCGGCGGAGCCTGGTTCCGCTCCCGTGCGGTCGAGGACGTGCGTCCGGGCGCGGGTCCACGCCGTGCGGCGCGATCCCGTGGGCCGGGTAGCCGGGTTCAGCGCGGGTGCTGCCGGCCGTACGGCTGCTGCGCGTGCGGGAGTTCGTACGGGACCCGGGAGACGACCGGCGTCGCGTCCAGCCGGGCCGTGATCACCAGGGTGCCCTCCTCGATCTGGTAGTCGAGGGGGAGGCCGAGGCCGCGCATGGCGGCGACCATGCCGGTGTTGGAGGACTGGGTGACGGCGTACACGCTGTCACAGCCGGCCTCCACGGCCATCGCGATCAGGCGGCCCAGCAGTTCGGAGCCGATCCCGCGGCGCTGCCAGTCGTCCTCGATCAGGAGCGCGACCTCGGTCTCGTCCCCGTCCCACAACAGGTGGCCGAGGGCGACGAGCTTGCCGGACGCGGTGGTGGCGGCGAGCGTACGGCCGAAACGGGGGCTCAGCAGGTGGCCGAGGTAGCGGTCGGCATCGGCGACGGGCCCGTGGTAGCGCAGGCCCAGGGTGCGCTCGGAGCAGCGGTCGTGCATCGCGCGAGCGGCGGCCAGGTCGGAGCCGTCGGCGCGGCGGACAGTGATCTCGTTGCCCTCGGGCAGGGTCAGCACGTCCTGGCTGCGCGGCACGCGCGGGCCGAGCCGGGCGTCGAGCTCTACGAGGGCGCGGGCGCGGGCGAACTCGGTCGGGGTGAAGGGCAGGTAGGGGCGCTCCACGGTGATGGCGCCGCCCGAGGGGTCGCGCAGCCGCATCACCGTCGTCTCCAGGACGCCCTCGACCGGGGCGTCGGCGCCCGCGTTGGGGCGGCCGGAGAGGGTGGTGGCCGGGATCGAGTGGATGGTGCAGCGGCCGAGCAGCTGGCGCAGGGCGAGGGGCAGCTCGGCGGCGTCCAGGGCGGTGCGGGTGGCCAGGCCCAGGACCCGGGTCGGGGTGTCGACCAGGTCGTGCGCGTCGGCGCGTTCGATCCAGGTGCTGTGGCCGCCGGCCCCGGCGATGGCGCGGGAGAGGTCGGGGGAGGCCAGCTGCTGCGGCGAGCGGAGCAGGAACTCGTCGACGGTGCCGCCCTCGGGGAGCGGGTGGGTCTGGAGCGTCAGGATGTCCACGCCGTGGTGGGCGAGCGCGCTGCAGATCGCGGCCAGGCTGCCGGGCTCGTCCCGTACGGTCGTCCGCATCCGCCACAGGGCGGTCGTGGCGGCGGTGGCGCTCTCCGACGCGGAACCCGATGCGGACGCGGACGCGGCGGCGGTCGTGCCGGGGGCCGGATCGGAGGGCGCTGTGCTCGGCGGCGGCGGTGCATGGCTGTGGCGCCGTGCCCACCAGGTGTGGAACGCCGTGGTGACCAGGAGCGCGACGGCCGAGGCGATCAGCAGGACCGGGCCGTGGGGGCCGTGCGCGACGAGATTGGCGATGCCGTCGGCGACCGCCACGGCGCAGAACAGCGCGGCCAGTTCGACGAGGTCGCGGCGCCAGTGGTGGCGGTGGTGGCGGTGTGCGGGGGCCTGGTTGCGTTCAGTCATGCATGCCACTGTGACGCAGGGGTGTTGCGTGATCACGAACGATCTGTGTCCGCCTGGTTAAGTGTCCGTCTGGTCGATTTCACCCGGTTTTTCGAGACGGCGGCGGGCATGCGGAATCCGCTGCGGCGGCCGGGGGCGGCGTCCCGGGTCCCGGTCCGGGCCCCGGACGTCCGGCGCCGGGGCCCGGCAGGTTCCGGGGGCCCGGGACCTGCGGTGGTTACTGGCCCACGCGTCCGGGCTGGAGCGAGGTGGTAAAGAGTACGCCGCCTCCCTGGCGCCGCAACCGGACGGTGAGTTCCCCGCACTCGCCGTCGATCTCGACCTCGCCGTAGTACGGGGGGTTCTCGGACGGTGACATGTTGGCGAGCGGGGCCGACTGGACGTAGGCGGTCTCGGGGCCGAAGGTGGCGTCGAGCCTCCCAGCGGGGAACCCGCCCGCGCCGATGGGACCGGAGACGAACTCCCAGAACGGCGCGAAGTCGGTGTAGGCGGCCCGCTCGGGGGCGTAGTGGTTCGCGGCCGTGTAGTGGACGTCGGCGGTGAGCCAGAGGGTGCCCGTGATGCGCTGGTGCTTGATGTGGCGCAGGAGTTCGGCGATCTGGAGCTCGCGGCCGAGCGGGGCGCCCGGGTCGCCCTGGGCGACGGCCTCGAAGTTCTCGGCGCCGTCGGGTACGACGATGCCCAGCGGCATGTCGGAGGCGATGACCTTCCACGTGGCGCGGGAGCGCGACAGCTCGCGCTTGAGCCAGGCCAGTTGTTCCCCGCCCAGGATGCCGACGGGGTCCACGGTCCGGCGGCCGGGTGAGTTGGCGTCGCGGTAGGTGCGCATGTCGAGGACGAAGACGTCGAGCAGCGGCCCGTACCGCATCACCCGGTACATCCGGCCCTCGGCGCGACCGCCGCGGAGGTCGGTGACCGGGAAGTACTCGCCGAAGGCCTGGCGGGCGCGGCCGGCGAGGGTGTCGACGTCGCGCACGCTGTAACGGGGGTCGTCGATCACCTGTCCGGGGTACCAGTTGTTGCGCACCTCGTGGTCGTCCCACTGGGCGAGGACCGGCACCTGGGCGTTGAAGTCGCGCAGGTTGCGATCGAGCAGGTTGTAGCGGAAGTTCCCGCGGAACTCGGCGAGGGTCTCGGCGACCTTCGCCTTCTCCTCGGTGGTGATGTTGCGCCAGATGCTGCCGTCGTGCAGGGGGACGGAGGCCTGGATCGGCCCGTCGGCGTAGATGGTGTCCCCGCTGAACAGGAAGAAGTCGGGGTCGCGCTGGCACATCTCGTCGAAGACGCGGTAGCCGCCCAGGTCCGGGTTGATGCCCCAGCCCTGGCCCGCGAGGTCCCCCGACCACAGGAAGCGCACGTTGTGGCGGCGCGAGACGGGGGTGGTCCGGAAGGTGCCGCGGACCGGCTCGCCCGTGCGGCGCGGGTCGTCCGGGTCGGCCAGGACCACCCGGTAGTGGATCTGCTGCCCGGGCGGGAGGTCGCGCAGGGTGGTGGTGCCGGTGAAATCGGTGGCGGGGCCGAGGAACGGGCCGCCGTGCCGCCGTACGCCGTAGCGGAACGACTCGCTCGGCGAGGTCTCGACGTACATCCGCGCCGGCCGGTCGGAGCGCGTCCAGACGGTGGCCGAGTGCGCGGTGATCTCACCTGACTGGGTGCCCCAGGCGGCGCTCGGGCGCCCGGAGCGGGTGAACGCCGCGGCGGTGGTGGGCGCGGCGAAGGCGGGCGCGGCGAGCGCGCCGGACAGGGCAAGGCCCACGGGAACGGCGAGTGAACCGCCGAGCAGGGAGCGTCGGGTGTGCGGCAGCGGTGCCATCGGGGCGTCTCCAGGGGCCGGCGGGGGCGGGTCGGACCAGTGTGCCGTCGCACACCGGCCCGCCCGCGTCGCCCAACCGAACCGTGGGTGAACAGCCGTCAGCAGCTCAGGACCGTTGGCCGGTTGTGGCGCGCACCGTGTCCAGAACCACGCGGGAGACCAGCGCCGGGTCGTCGTTCATGGGGACGTGGCCGCATCCGCGGAGCCGGACCAGCCGGGCGTCGGGGACCGTGTGCTTGGCGCGTACGCCCTGGCGCGGCAGGAGCAGCCGGTCGCGGGAGCCCCAGGCGATGGTGACCGGCAGGCCGGGCACGTCCGAGGTGAACCGTACGGAACGGCCTGCGGCGAGGGTCTCCTCGAAGCCGGTGGCCTCGCGCAGGGCGAGGGTCTCGGCGACCACGGCCTCGGGCGGCCGGCGGGACGGGTGCGCGTAGATGGTGCCGGTGAGCGCGGTCCGGCCGGCCGCGCTGCGCGAGAGCCGCTCCAGGGTGGAGTGGGGCAGCGTGAGCGCTCCGACGCGCATCGCGCGCAGGGTCGCGAAGGCGTACTTGCGCTCGGCCTCGGTCCAGAAGCCGGCGGGGGAGAGCGCGGTGACCGAGCGGACCAGGTCGCTGCGGCCCATTTCGAGGGCGAGGAGCCCGCCGAGGGAGTTGCCCACGACGTGCGGGCGCTCCACGCCGAGGGCCGTGCAGAGCGCCCCGAGCGCGGGGACGAAGGTGGCCAGGTCGTACGGGACCCCTTCGGGCAGCGGCTCGGAGGCGCCGAAGCCGGGCAGGTCGACGGCGATGACGTCGTGCTCGGCGGCCAGGATGTCGGTCACCGGGTGCCAGGCCTGGAGGTGGTGGCCGATGCCGTGGAGCAGGAGGAGGGGTGCGCCGGCGCCCTTGCGTTCGTAGGCGACGGTGGCGGTGCGGGGGCCCAGCGGCGATTCGATCGGGAAGGAGACCGTGGCGGTCATGCAGCTCCTCGTCGGGTGGACGCGTGTGAGACAGGCTGTCAGTAATGCCTACCGCCATGATTACCGCCCGGTAGCCCGGCGGGACAAGCCCTGGGCGCGTGTCGGGGGAGCGAGAACATCGCATGAACGGCTTGATACGTATGCCCGATGTGCCCGGTAAAGGGGTGAGGATTGGTCTTGACCAAGGGGGTGCGCCGTCCTATCGTCGCAGGGATAGTGCAGGAACCTTTAATAAACAAAGGCGCGGAACTGCCGCTGGAACACGGCGATTGCAGCGATGGCAGGAGGAGTCAGGGTGGGGACCACGCAGCTCGAAACGGTGCCGGAGCCTAAGTACTGGCACCTCAAGACCGTCCTCAGCGAGGCGCTCGACCAGGACTTCGCGGTGGGCGAGGTCCTGCCGAACGAGCGTGAGCTCGCCGCCCGCTTCGGAGTCGCCCGGGCGACCCTGCGCCAGGCCCTGGAACAGCTCGAACTCGAAGGACGGCTGCAGCGCCGCCGCGGGGTCGGCACCACCGTGGCCCCGCCGCGGGTCGGCGTGGCCGTCGGCAGCACGGGGCAGAGCTGGCCCGGCGAGAGCGTCGACGGCTGGGAGCTCGTCGACGCGGACGTGGCCGATGCCGCCGCGCCGTCCGCCGCCGTCCTGAAGCTCCTCGGTGGCGCCGGCGCCGCCGACCAGCCCGTGCACACCGTGCGCCGGACCCGGGTCTCCCACGGGCAGGCCGTCGCCGCCGAGCTGCTGTACGTGCCGGCCGCTTCCGTGCCCGGCCTCTCCGCCATCGACGCCCCGGCCGGACCGGCGCGCGCCCGGGCCGTGTTGCGCGAGCTGCAGCGGCTCGCCCTGGACGGGCAGGACCGCTCGGTGGAGCTCGGCTCCGCACGTGCGGACGACGCGAAGGAACTCGACCGGCTGCCGGGTGCGCCGGTGCTCGTGGTCACCACCCGGTACTTCACCGCCGCGGGCACGGCCGCCGTCTCGGTCGCCACGTACCGCGCGGACACCTGCCGCCTGACCTTCGGCGACTCGGGCGACGTGGAGATAACGCACGAAGCCCGCGTCGCCTCCTGACCTCCTGGGACCACGCGCAACTCCTGGGACCAGGCCCAACGCGACGGCCCCGCCCCGGCACCTGCCGGGGTGGGGCCGTTCGCCTTTCCGGCGTGGGGCGGGGTCAGCGACGGCGGGTCGTGACCGTCTTCTCCACCGCGAAGAGCTCTTCTTCCACGTGGTCCAGCGCCAGGCGCAGCGCTCCGGTGGCCACCGCTGCCTCGCCGAGCAGGGACTGCGCCACCCGCGGGGGACGCAGGCAGTAGCGCTCCAGTTCGCGGCGCAGGGGGTCCAGGACACCGGCCAGGCCGGCCGCCCAGCCGCCGACCACGACGAGTTCCGGATCCATGGCGAGGACCAGCGCCGCCACGTCGTGCACCAGCCGCTGGATGAAGCGCTCCACCGCGGCCACGGCCCGCTCGTCGCCCCGGCGGGCCATCGCGAAGACCTCGGCGACCGCCTGCTCGTCCAGGGGGTGCAGCGGTTCGCCGGTCGTGGACAGCAGTTTCTCGGGCGTGACGTCGCGGCCCAGCAGGTGCAGGGCGCCGATCTCGCCGGCCGCCCCGCCGAAGCCGCGGTGCAGCCGCCCCCCGATCAGTGATCCCGCGCCGGGGCTGAGCCCCGCCATCACGAACACCATGTCGTCGGTGTCCTGGGCGGCGCCCTTCCAGTGCTCGGCGACCGCGGCCGCGTTGGCGTCGTTCTCCACCTGTACCGGGCAGCGGAACGAGCGCCTCAGCCGCTCGCCGAGGGGCAGTCCGGTCCAGCCCGGCAGGGCCGTGCCCAGGCGTACGGTGCCGTCCGCCTCAACGATCCCGGGGCTGCCGACGCCGACCGCCCGCAGGGAATCCCGCGGTACGCCGGCCCGCCGCAGCAGATCTGCCACCGCCGCCCGCACCCGCTCCAGCCGCTCGTCGGCGGACGCCGTCTCGGCGACCTCCTTCGTGCCGGCGCCGATCACCCGCCCGTCCAGCCCGGACAGCAGCACCGCGATCCGGTGCGAGCCGATCTCGATGCCGAGCAGATGGCCCGCCTCGGCCCGGAACCGGTAGCGCCTGGCCGGCCGTCCCTGGCGCCGCGCACCCTCCTCCGCGCCGGCCTCGACGACGAGCCCGGTCCCGATCAGCCCCTCGACCACACCTTCGACGGTCGGCCGGGACAGGCCGGTCACCCGGGTGAGATCGGTGAGGGTCGGCGATTCGGCCGCCCGCAGTGCACGCAGCACCACGGCCGAATTGATCCGCCGGAGCAGAGAGGGATCCCCGCCGGTCAGCTGCCCCAACGTGTGTCCTCCCAGCTGGTGAGCTTGTCTGCCGGATCGTACTGTGCCCCCGGGGCAGCTGCGAGACGCAGCCCCCCACTGGCCGGAACCGGCTCCTCCCCTCAGGCCGGGGCGACGAATCCCGACTCGTACGCCGTGATCACCGCCTGGGTCCGGTCCCGCGCCCCCAGCTTGCCCAGAATGGCGCTCACATGGGACTTCACCGTCTCCGTG
Source organism: Streptomyces sp. NPDC051109 (assembly GCF_044455885.1). Taxonomy (NCBI): domain Bacteria; kingdom Bacillati; phylum Actinomycetota; class Actinomycetes; order Kitasatosporales; family Streptomycetaceae; genus Streptomyces; species Streptomyces sp. NPDC051109. Next base: position 611,547 of record NZ_JBITFF010000001.1, on the reverse strand, counting down.
CCGACGATCAGCTCCTTGGCGATCTCGACGTTCGTCAGGCCGCGCGCCATCGCCCGCAGCACCGCTTCCTCCCGCTCGGTCAGCGCGGCCCGCTTCAGCACCGCCCGCGCCTGACGGTTCCCGTACTCCGCGGCCAGTGCCCGCACGGCCGCCGGGAACAGCAGCGTCTCGCCCTCGGCCACCAGCCGCACCGCGTGCACGATCTCGGAGGGGCGGGCCCGCTTCAGCAGGAACCCGTCCGCCCCGGCCCGCAGTGCCTGGTACACGTACTCGTCGTTCTCGAAGGTGGTCACCACGAGGATCTTCGGCGGGGAGTCCACGGTCCGCAGCACGGCCCGCGTCGCCTCGATCCCGTCGAGCAGCGGCATCCGCACGTCCATGGCCACCACGTCCGGCCTCAGCTGCCGCACGAGCGGGACGACGGCGGCCCCGTCGGCCGCCTCACCCACCACCTCGATGTCGGGCTGGGCATCCAGGACGGCACGCAAACCCGCGCGCACCAGGGGCTCGTCATCGACGAGCAGAACGGTAACCGGCATCCGGTCAGCGTATTCGCTCCAGCGGAAGCCGTGCGCGCACCCTCCAACTGCCCTCGAACGGCCCCATCTCGGCCTCCCCGCCGAGCAGCGCGGCCCGCTCCCGCATCCCGCGCAGCCCGCTCCCGCTGCCGGGGATGAAGGTCGGCCCCTCCGGCAGCGGGTTCGTGACCTCCATGTCCAGCCTGCCGACGGCCATCTCCACCCGGATCCGGACCGGTACCGGCCCGCAGTGCCGCAGCACGTTCGTGAGCGCCTCCTGCAGGATCCGATAGCCCTCACGGGTGACCGGACCCGGCAACTGTTCCAGCGGCCCGGTCAGTTGGGCGTCGACCTCCGCACCCGAGGCCCGGGCCGACTCCAGCAGCCGGTCGGCCTCGGCCAGCGTCGGCCGCTGGGAGACGGGCTGCGCCGACTCCCGCAGGACCAGCAGGACCCGCTCCAGGTCCTCCAGCGCTGTCCGGCCCGTCTCCTCGATCGCGCTCAGCGCCCGGTCGGTGAACTCGGGGTTGCCGGCGGCCCGGGCCGCCCCCGCCTGCACCACGGCCACGGTCAGGGCGTGCCCGATCGAGTCGTGGAGCTCCCGCGCGATGCGGGTGCGCTCCAACAGCTGCTCGGTGCGGGCCTCGAGGGCGCTGAGCCGCTCGGCGGCCGAAGGACCCAGCAGCCGGCGCGCGACCGCGGTGACCAGCTCGCCCAGCAGCACCACTATGGCGAGGAGAAGCACCAGCGGCACCGGAACGAGCAGTGCGGCGGCCCAACGCGGCGGAGCGTAGGGGACCATGAAGTCCGAGTTGAGCGGGTGCCCGAGGGCAGCTGCGACCAGTTCGACCGTCACCGCCGGGAGCCACACGGTCGCGGCCATGGCGGCCAACGCGATGACGAGCCGTGCCTCAAGCCACAGCAGCGTCCGCCACCGGTCGCCCCACCGCGCCGACGGTGCGGCACAGATGCCGCTGTCGAGCTCGCCGCGGTCGTGCGGCGTGAGCAGGAACTGCGCCTGCAGCCCTTCGGCCAGCCGCACCCAGGGCACCAGGCCGAACGGTATGACGATGACCAACGGCATCCACGGCCACGCGGGCTCTATGAACATCCACAGGGCCAGCAGCAGCACGGGCACGCACAGATGCAACCAGCGTGAGTAGGTCACCGGTTGGAGCGGGGCACGGAGCAGTCGGTACATGCACCCATCGTGGCAGTGACCGGCCCGGACGCGTCTCCCCCACGTGGGGGAGACGGCACCCTCGCATGGGGGAGGAAGGGGGGTGGGGCCGGCGGCGAACCTTGAGCCATGAACAGCATCGAGATCCGAGAACTGACCAAGGAATACGGCCGCACCCGGGCCGTGGACCACCTCACCTTCGATGTCCTGCCCGGGCGGGTCACCGGGTTCCTCGGCCCCAACGGCGCCGGCAAGTCCACCACGATGCGCCTGCTGCTGGGCCTGGACCGGGTCACCTCCGGCACGGCCACGATCGGCGGGGCCCGGTACACCGACGTCCCCGACCCGCTGCACCGGGTCGGGGCACTCCTGGACGCCCAGGCGGCCCACGGCGGGCGCACCGCACGGGACCACCTCCGCTTCCTCGCCACCGCCAACCGCATCCCGGTGCGCCGCGTCGAAGAAGTACTGGAGCAGGCGGGGGTCGCCTCGGCGGCCAAGCGGCGGGTCAAGACCTTCTCGCTCGGCATGCGCCAGCGCCTCGGCATAGCGGCGGCGCTGCTGGGGGATCCCGAGGTGCTGCTCCTCGACGAGCCCACCAACGGGCTCGACCCCGAAGGCATCATCTGGATCCGCGAGCTGATGCGGGGCCTCGCCGCCGAGGGCCGCACGGTGCTCGTCTCCAGTCATCTGATGTCCGAGACCGCGGCGCTCGCCGACCACCTGGTCGTGCTCGGGCAGGGCAGGCTGCTGGCCGACTGCTCCATGGAGGAGTTCATCGAGGCCCGCAGCACCCCGAAGGTGCGCTTGCGCACCTCGGACCCGGTCCGGCTGCGGGCGGCCCTTGCCGGGGACGGCTTCGAGATGGCGAGCGCCGAAGACGGGCGCTGGACGGTGGCGGGCATACGGGCCGAGCAGCTCGGAGGCATGGCCGCCCGCGAGGGCATCCCCGTGCTGGAACTCTCCGACGAGCGCGCCTCGCTGGAGCAGGCCTACCTCGACCTCACCGCCGACCACGCCCAGTTCGCCGCCACCCACTGACTTTCCCCAAGACCCCAGGAGGCTTCGCCATGAGCGCCGCTCTGCCCACCGTCCCCGTCCTGCACTCGGAATGGATCAAGATACGGTCCCTTCGCGGCACGTTCGGGGCGCTGATCGCCATACTCGTGGCCACCGCCGGGATACAGGCTCTGGCGTCTGCCGCCGTAGGCCAGGCCGAGGCCGGCAGCATGGGGGAGGACCCGCTGCTCGGCGCCTTCTACGGCATCAACTTCGGCCAGATAGCGGCGTTCACCTTCGGGGCGAGCGCACTGGCCGCCGAGTTCCACAACGGCGCCCTGCGCACGTCGCTGACCGCCGTGCCGAGCCGTGCCCGCTTCTACCTGTCGAAGATCGCCATGGTGGGCGCACTCGCCTTCCTGACGGGCCAGGTCACCGGGGTGCTCACCTTCGTCCTGGGCCAGGCGTTCATGGGCCGGCACGCGATGTCCCTGGGGGACCCGGGCACCCTCCGCGCGGTCTTCGGAAGTGGCGTGTACCTCACGCTCATGGCTCTGTTCGCGGCCGGACTGACGGCGGTGCTGCGCAGTGCGGCAGTCGTGCTGAGCGTGCTCATACCCTTCGTCGTCATGGCGCCGTTCGTCATCGGCCAGGCCGCGGGCGGGGTCGCCGAGTTCCTGCCGGACCAGGCAGGACAGCTCGTCATGCACCTGGAGTTCAGCGGCCGGCTCGGTCCCTGGAGCGGCCTCGGGGTGCTGGCGCTGTGGGCGGCGGCCGCACTGGTCGGCGGCTGGCTGGCGGTGCGCCGGCGGGACGCGTGACGCCGGGCCAGTTGTCAGACCTCGACGCGATACTGACGGCATGACCACGGCAGAGCATCTCGACACGATCGACCGGCTCCGGACGCGTGCGTTCCCCGATGTCCGGGGCAGGTCCGAAGTGGGCACCAGCGGCCCCGGCTACCACCTGGCGGAGCTGGGCGGGAGCCGGTGGTACGGGGACGAGGACGCGGCCGATCGCTTGGCGCAGGAGGACCAGGTGTCCGCCGAGTTGGACGCCCTGACCCAGCGGCTGGAGGAGCGCTGGGGCAAGCCCGACCGGTTCACGCTCGACAGCCTGCGGCTGCGGACGCAGGCCGGAGAGGTGGCACAGCCCTGGCTGGAGATCGGCGACACCAGCGACCACCTCCACCTCTGGCGGGTGGGGGACCGCTGGGTCGCCGTCTACGAGGCCCGCTGGGGGGCCGACCACTCACCGCAGCTGATGGCCGCGGTGACCGTGATCGACCCGCCTTAGGGTGTTCCCGAGCCCGACTCGGGAGTCTGCTCGGCGGCCGACTCGGCGGCCATGCGGAGGCGGGCGTACTCCTGGGCCATGGACTCCGCGGTCCAGTGGGCGTTGAGGCCGCTGGGGTTGGGAAGCGCCCAGACGCGGGTGGAGCCGATGGTCCGGTCCTGGGGTCCGATCTGCGCCTTCCGCTCGCCGAAGGCCGTGCGGTAGGCGGTGACTCCGACGACCGCCAGCCACTGCGGCCGCAGCAGTTCCACCTTGGCGGTCAGGATGCGGCCGCCCTCGCGGAACTCCTCGGCGCTCAGCTCGTCGGCCCGGGCCGTGGCGCGGGCGACGACGTTGGTGATGCCGAGCCGGTAGGTCAGCAGCTCCTCCTGCTCCGCGGGATCCAGGCGGCGCGGGGTGAAGCCGGACAGGTGCAGGACCGGCCAGAAACGATTGCCGGGGCGGGCGAAGTGATGGCCCGTCGCGGCGGAGAGGAGACCCGGATTGATCCCGCAGAACAGCACACGCAGACCGCCCGCGACCACGTCCGGGACGACGCGGTCACGGGCGGCGCTCAGCTCCTCGGGGGTCAGAGGATCGACCCCGGCGTGTACCCGGCGGCCTCCGGGTGCTGCTTGGCGATCGCCTCGATGCGGGAGACCACTGCGGCCACCTGGTCGCCGGCCGCGCCCGTGAAGGACAGCTTGTCGGCCATCAGGGCGTCGAGCTGGGCCCGGTCCAGCGGCATCCGCTCGTCGGCGGCCAGCTTGTCCAGCAGCTCGTTGCGCTCGGCACCCTGCTCGCGCATGGCGAGCGCGGAGGCCACCGCGTGCTCCTTGATGACCTCGTGGGCGGCCTCGCGGCCGACACCGGCCCGCACCGCGCCCATCAGGACCTTGGTGGTCGCGAGGAACGGCAGGTAGCGGTCGAGCTCGCGGGCCACGACGGCCGGGAAGGCGCCGAACTCGTCGAGGACCGTCAGGAAGGTCTCCAGCAGGCCGTCGAACGCGAAGAACGCGTCGGGCAGGGCCACGCGGCGGACCACGGAGCAGGACACGTCGCCCTCGTTCCACTGGTCGCCGGCCAGCTCGCCGGTCATCGAGGCGTAGCCGCGCAGGATGACCATCAGGCCGTTGACGCGCTCGCAGGAGCGGGTGTTCATCTTGTGCGGCATCGCGGAGGAGCCGACCTGGCCGGGCTTGAAGCCCTCGGTGACCAGCTCGTGGCCGGCCATCAGGCGGATCGTCTTCGCGATCGACGAGGGGGCGGCGGCCAGCTGCACCAGGGCGGTGACCACGTCGTAGTCGAGCGAGCGCGGGTAGACCTGGCCGACGGAGGTGAAGGCCTCGGCGAAGCCGAGGTGGGCGGCGATCCGCTGCTCCAGGTCGGCCAGCTTGGCGGCGTCGCCGCCCAGCAGGTCGAGCATGTCCTGGGCGGTGCCGACCGGGCCCTTGATCCCGCGCAGCGGGTAGCGGCCGAGCAGGTCCTCCAGCCGGGCGTAGGCGACGAGCAGCTCGTCGGCGGCCGTGGCGAAGCGCTTGCCCAGGGTCGTCGCCTGCGCGGCGACGTTGTGGGAGCGGCCGGCCATGACCAGCTCGGCGTGTTCGCCGGCCAGCTTGCCGAGACGGGCGAGGACGGCGACCGTACGGTCGCGGGCCAGCTCCAGCGAGAGCCGGATCTGGAGCTGCTCGACGTTTTCGGTGAGGTCGCGGGAGGTCATGCCCTTGTGGACGTGCTCGTGGCCGGCGAGGGCGTTGAACTCCTCGATGCGGGCCTTCACGTCGTGCCGGGTGACCTTCTCGCGCTCTGCGATGGAGGCGAGGTCGACCGTCTCCAGGACGCGCTCGTAGTCGGCGAGGGCGGCGTCCGGGACCTCGATGCCGAGGTCCTTCTGGGCGCGGAGGACGGCGAGCCACAGCCGCCGCTCCAGCGTCACCTTGTACTCGGGGGACCACAGGACGGCGAGCTCCGCGGAGGCGTAGCGGCCGGCCAGGACATTGGGGATGCGGGGCTTGGCTGTCACGTGTAGGGATTCTACTTGGGCCGCAGCTGTGCGTTTACGCAGGTAGGGACCCCGCCTCGGATTGTGCCTTGCTACGAGAGCCGCTCGCCCGTAATGGCCTCGTACGGCAGCAGCTCCGGGCGCTTGGCCGGGCGGCCGTCCCCGGAGGAGCGGCCCGTCAGGCGGCGGCCGACCCACGGCAGCAGGTGCTGCCGGGCGAAGTTCAGGTCCTGCGACCGGCGCACGACCCAGCCCGGCGGCACCGCCGCCGGGAGTTCAGCGCGCCAGTCGTGCTCGGGCGGCAGGCCCAGCGTCTGCCAGACCGCCTCGGCGACCCGACGGTGGCCCTCGGCCGTCAGGTGCAGCCGGTCCACGTCCCACATGCGGGGGTCGGCCAGCACTCCGGCCCCGTACAGGTCCACGACCAGGGCCCCGTGTCGGGCGGCCAGCTCCTCGATGATGCCGAAGAGCTCCTCCATGCGCGGCCGGAAGCGGTCCATCACCGGCCCGTTGCGCCCCGGCGAGCGCATCAGCACCAGCGTCTTGCACGTGGGGGCCAGCAGCCCCGCGGCCTCCTCCAGGTGCCCGCGCACCCGGCCCATGTCGACCTTCGGCCGCAGTGCGTCGTTCAGACCGCCGACCAGCGTCACCACGTCCGCGCCCATCGCCGCCGCGACCGGGGCCTGGTCCTGGGCGATCTGGCCGATCAGCTTCCCGCGGACGGCGAGGTTCGCGTAGCGGAAGCCGGGCTCGCGCGCCGCGAGGCGGGCGGCCAGCAGGTCGGCCCAGCCGCGGTAGGAGCCGTCGGACAGCAGGTCGGACATGCCCTCGGTGAAGGAGTCGCCGACCGCGACGAAACTGGTGTAAGACGCATTCATCTCCATGGCGCAGCGATGTTACCGCGCGGTACCCCGGCCGCGCAGAGCCGGGGCACCACTGCGGTCGCAGCCGCGTCAGGCGGAGGCCGGCCTGCCGAACAGCTCGCGCAGCACGTCCTCCATCGTGACCAGGCCCGTCATCGCCCCGCCCGAGCCCATGACCGCCGCCAGATGCGTCCGGCTGCGCCTCATCGCGGTCAGCACGTCGTCCAGCGGGGTCTCCGCCCGGACCTGGGCGATCGGACGCAGCGCGGACACCGGGAACGGCTGGTCCCGCTCCGGCCCGTCCGCGTCGAGGGCGTCTTTGACGTGCAGGTACCCGAGGATCCCGGCCTGGGCGTCGAGCACCGGGAAGCGGGAGTACCCGGATTCGGCGGACAGGTGCTGAAGGGCCGTCGGCGTGACGCCCTTCCGGGCCACGACGACCCGGTCCAGCGGCAGCACCACATCCGTGACCGGCCGCCGGCCCAGCTCCAGGGCGTCGTGCAGCCGCTCGCTCGCGCGGTCGTCGATCAGCCCCGCGGCGCTGGAGTCCTTCACGATCCGGGCCAGCTCGTCGTCCGAGAACGTCGCCGCGACCTCGTCCTTCACCTCCACCCGCAGCAGCCGCAGCAGGAGGTTGGCGAAGGCGTTGATCGCGAAGATCACCGGCCTCAGCGCCCGGGCCAGCGTGACCAGCGGCGGCCCGAGCAGGAGCGCGGTGCGCACCGGCTCGGCCAGGGCCACGTTCTTCGGCACCATCTCGCCGAAGAGCATGTGCAGGTACGTGGCCAGGGCCAGCGCCACCACGAAGGAGACCGCGTGGGTCAGTCCGGAAGGCACCCCGACGAGGTCGAACAGCGGGGTCAGCAGGTGCGCGATGGCCGGCTCGGCCACCACGCCCAGCACCAGGGTGCACAGTGTGATGCCCAGCTGGGCCGCCGCCATCAGCGCCGATACGTGCTCCAGCGCCCACAGCACGGCGCGGGCCCGCCGGTCGCCCTGCTCGGCGTACGGCTCGATCTGGCTGCGCCGTACCGAGATCAGCGCGAACTCGGCGCCGACGAAGAAGGCGTTGACGACCAGGGTCGCCAGGCCGATCAGCAGTTGGAGCACCGTCATCGCGCTCCCTCCCCACCCTTGTCCGGCGACTCCTGCGCCGGCTCGGCCGGCGCGTGCAGCAGCACCCGCGCCGCCCGCCGGCCACTTGCGTCGACCACGTCGAGCCGCCAGCCGGCCAGCTCCATGCCGTCGCCGACGGCCGGGATCCGGCCCAGCTCGGTCGCTATCAGCCCGGCGAGGGTCTCGTACGGGCCGTCCGGCACGCGCAGTCCGATCCGCTCCAGCTGGTCGGTGCGCACGGCGCCGTCTGCGGAGTAGAGGAGGCGCCCGGAGGCGTCCGTACCGGCGGGGGCCAGGTCCGAGGTCTCGTGCGGATCGTGCTCGTCACGCACCTCGCCGACGACTTCCTCGACGATGTCCTCCAGGGTGACCACGCCGGCGGTGCCCCCGTACTCGTCGATCACCACGGCCATCGTCTGGCGGCCGGACAGCAGGTCCAGCAGCCTGTCCACGGTCAGTGACTCCGGCACCAGCAGCGGATCGCGCAGCAGCCGCGAGACGGGGCGGCGGTGGCGTTCCTCGGCGGGCAGCGCGAGCACGTCCTTGATGTGGACGGTGCCGACGACGGTGTCGAGGCTCCCGCGGTAGACGGGGAAGCGCGACAGGCCGGTCGCGAGCGTCGCGTTCGCCACGTCCTCGGCGGTGGTCTGCACGTCGAGGGCCGTGACCTGGACCCGCGGGGTCATGACGTTCTCCGCGGTCAGGTCGGCCAGGTTCAGGGTCCGTACGAAGAGCTCGGCGGTGTCCTTCTCCAGCGCGCCCGCCTTCGCGGAGTGCCTGGCCAGCGCCACCAGCTCCTGCGGGGTGCGCGCGGAGGCCAGCTCCTCGGCCGGCTCCATGCCGAGCCGGCGGACCATGTGGTTCGCCGTGGTGTTCAGGTGGCTGATGAACGGCCGGAAGGCGCGGCTGAAGACCCGCTGCATGGTGGCCACGCGCTTGGCGATGGCCAGCGGGGAGGAGATCGCCCAGTTCTTGGGGACCAGCTCGCCGACGACCATCAGGACGATCGTCGACAGTACGGTGCCCAGGACCAGGGCGGTGGAGGAGGCGGCGCCGGCCGACAGCCCCATGGCCTCGAACGGGCCCTGGAGCAGGGCGGCGATCGAGGGCTTGGAGATCATGCCGATGACCAGGCCGGTCACGGTGATGCCGAGCTGGGCGCCGGAGAGCTGGAACGTGAGGCTCCGGACGGCCGAGAGGGCGCTCTCGGCTCCGCGTTCGCCGCGCTCGGCGGCCTGTTCGAGCTCACTGCGCTCGACGGTGGTCAGCGAGAACTCGGCCGCCACGAAGGCCCCGCAGGCAAGGCAGAGCAGCAGCGCCACGAGGAGCAGGAGCACTTCGGTCATCGGTCGGTCACCTCCGTCCCATGATCAGCCAGGAGGAGGGGTATCGCGCGATGTCGGGTACTGGGGGGCTCGCCCATGGGCGGACGCTCACACCTTTCGTTCGGGTCGGTTTCGGGTCGCGTCGACCGCTGGCCACCATAGTAAAGGAAAGGCAAAGGGGTCGGACCGTTCTTTTGGCGGAGCGCAACCGGATGGTGGGATCCGGTCATGAGCGATCTTCATATGGGTCCCGCCTCCACCGCCGATCTCCCCGCCGTGCTCGCCTTCTGGAAGACGGCCGCCGAGGGAACGAGTATCAGTGACGACCTCGCCGGGGTCGAGCGGCTCCACGCCCGTGATCCGCACGCCCTGCTCCTCGCGCGGCGCGATGGCGAACTGGTCGGCACCGTGATCGCGGGGTTCGACGGCTGGCGCTGCCACCTCTACCGGCTCGCGGTGCACCCGGACCACCGCCGCCAGGGCATCGGATCGGCGCTGCTCGCCGCCGCGGAGGAACGATTCCGCGAGCTCGGCGGACTGCGCGCCGACGCGATGGTGCTGGACCGCAACGAGCGGGCGCACGGGGCATGGGCGGCAGGGGGATACAGCCCCGGCGACCAGTGGACGCGCTGGGTCAAGCCGCTGGTGTGAGGGCGGGCGGGACCGCCGCGGGCCGGGCGGGAACTGTGCCGGTGATCGGCTGAGTACGCGTACTCAGGAGTTCGGGGCCGTGCCGTGACGACAATCGGGTGATCCGAGCGTCCGCCCCGGCCGCCGGGGCCGGCCCCAGGAAGTGGAGACCCCGTGACATCCCGTACCAACACCCCCGCGCGCGCCGTGCTGCTCGCCACAGGGATGCTCGTCATGACCGCCTGCGGCACCACGGTGGCCGGGAGCGGCGCGGTCGCGGACCCGTCTCCGGTGCCGGCGCCCGGCCGCAGCACGGACTACGCCGCCCGGGCGGCGGCCGCCGTGGCCCGCCACGACAAGCTCTTCCCGGAGGTGGCCGCGCAGTGCGAGGGCAAGGCGAGCGCGGCGCCGATCTCCTCGGCCGCCCCGGACGACCTGCCCACGGACCCGGAGGCGCGCAAGTACGCGGAGAACCACGCGTACAAGAAGGAGGTCGCGCTCACGCCCGCCGCCCAGTGCCGCGGCGACGCGCACGCCGCACGGATCGAGGCGGCGCTGGGCGGCTCCGCGGGGAAGGGCGCGCCGCGCACGACGCAGGAGCTCAGCGGGCTCCTGACCGGGATGGGCTACACGGTGGGGACGGGAGACGTGTACGCATCGAGCACGGGCCGCCTCTCGTTCGTCCTGTCGATCCCGGAGAGCGGGCCGTGCGTGACGGGCCAGGTGGGCCCGCCGGTGAGCGTGAAGGCGCACGGCGCCTACGTGGAGGGCGGCTGCCACGAGCCGCGCGGCGGCCACTGAACGCCCCACGGCTCGAACGCCCCACGGGTCGAACGCCTCACGGCTCGAACGCCCCAGGGGCCGAACGCCCCGCCGACGGAACGGCCCGGCGGGCCGTACGGCGCCGCCGGGCCTGATCGGTCCGGGTGTCGGTCAGGCCTGCCAGGTGGTCAGGAAGGACTCCGGGGACCAGGTGCCCGACAGGGCGGCGGAGAGCCACGTGGGGGCCGCCGCGCGGAACGACTCCGGGGGCAGGGATCCCGAGGACTCGGGTACGACGCCCAACAGCGGTAGCCCCGAGGACGACGGCAGGTCGGCCAGGTTGCAGCGGCAGGCCAGGTCCGGCTCCGCCGGCCAGCTGCCGATGACCACGCCGGGCGCCTGCAGCCCCCGGGCCCGGAGGGCCTCCGCCGTCAGGGTCGTCGCGTTGAGGGTGCCCAGCGCCGGCGGGGTGACCACCAGCACCGGGGCGTCGAGCAGGCGGGCCGCGTCGGCCAGGGTGTGGCCGGCCTCGTCGAAGCGGACCAGCAGCCCGCCCGCCCCCTCCACCAGGACCAGGTCGTGGGAGCCGGCCAGGTCCCGCGCCGCCTCCGCGATCTCCGTCGGGGAGAGCGTCGGCAGGCCCGCCCGGCGGGCCGCCGTGTCCGGGGCCAACGGCTCCGGGTAGCGGGCCAGTTCCACCGCGGTGACCGTCGGCCCCGCCAGGCGGACCACCTCCGCCGCATCGCCCGGGGCGCCGGGTTCCATGCCCGTCTGAGCCGGCTTCAGGACCGCCACCGAGCGGCCCGCCGCCACGGCGGCGGCCGCGACCGCCGCCGTGACAACCGTCTTGCCGATCTCGGTGCCCGTGCCCGAGACCATCAGTACCGTCATGTCAGCCCTCCTGCGCGGCCGCGCGGACCGCACGGCAGATGCGGGCCACGTCGGCGTCGCCCGTGACGAACGGCGGCATCACGTAGATCAGGTCCCGGAACGGGCGTACCCACACGCCTTCGCGGACCGCGGCCCGGGTCGCCGCGGCCACGTCCACCTCGTGCGTCAGCTGGACCACGCCGATCGCGCCCAGGACCCGTACGTCCCGCACACCGGGCAGCTCCCGCGCCGGGGACAAGCCCTCCAGCAGGCCCGCCTCGATGCGCTTGACCTCGCGCCGCCAGTCCTGCCCGAGGAGCAGGTCGATCGAGGCCAGCGCCACGGCCGTGGCGAGCGGATTGCCCATGAACGTCGGCCCGTGCGCGAGGATCGGGACGGCGCCCTGGGAGATCCCCTCCGCCACCCGCCCCGTGCACAAGGTGGCGGCCAGCGTGAGGTAGCCGCCGGTCAGCGACTTTCCGAGGCACATCACGTCCGGTGTGATCCCGGCGTGGTCGGCCGCGAACAGGGCGCCGGTGCGGCCGAAGCCCGTCGCGATCTCGTCCAGGACGAGCAGGACGTCGTACTCGTCGCACAGCTCGCGCAGCACCCGCAGGTACCCCGGGTTGTGGAAGCGCATGCCGCCCGCGCCCTGGACCACCGGTTCCACGATCACCGCGGCCAGCTCGTCCGCGTGAGCGGAGAGCAGGGAGCGCACGTGGTCGACGTACGCGGGATCCACGGGAGCGTCGAACCCGCTCGGCGGGACGTCCGCGAAGAGCTGCTGCGGGAGGATCCCCGACCACAGCTCGTGCATGCCGCCCTGCGGGTCGCAGACGCCCATCGGCGTCCAGGTGTCCCCGTGGTAGCCGCCGCGCCAGGTCAGCAGCCTGGTCTTGCCGGAGCGGCCGATGGAACGCCAGTACTGGAGGCACATCTTCACCGCGACCTCGACCGAGACCGATCCCGAGTCGGCGAGGAAGACGTGCTCCAGGCCGGGCGGGGTGATCTCGACCAGCCGGGCGGCGAGGCGGACGGCGGGCTCGTGGGTGAGCCCGCCGAACATCACGTGAGACATCCGGCCGAGTTGGTCGGTCACGGCCTCGTTCAGGACCGGGTGGTTGTACCCGTGGATCGCCGACCACCAGGAGGACATGCCGTCGACCAGCTCGTCCCGCCCCTGCGAAGGTTCGGCCAGCCGCAGCCGGACCCCCGAGGCGGAGGAGACCACGAGGGGCTCCTGCCGCCCGGGCATCGGACCGTACGGGTGCCAGACGTGCTGCCGGTCCAGCGCGAGCAATTCCGCGGCCGGCAGCGGGAGGTGCTGGTCAGGCATTGGGGGCGAGGTCCGTTCCCGCGCCCCGGCGGCGGACCGCCACGAGGTCCGAGCGGACCTCGCCGGCCGGCGCCTGTGCCTGCGCTGCGGCCGGCTCGGCAGCCGCGGCCTGCGCGGGGACGGCCTCGTGCTCGTGGCCCGAGCAGCCTCCGCACGCCGAACCGCAGCCCGCCTCGGCCGCCGAGGAGCCGCACGGCCCCCGGCCGGGCGTGGCCGCGGCCGCCGCCATCGCGTCCGCGCGGTGCGCCGGCAGGGTCGTCGTACCGGCGCCCTCCACCTCGAAGCCGGCGTCCGCGATCATGTCGAGGTCGGCCTGGCCCGCCTGGCCCTCGCTGGTGAGGTAGTCGCCGAGGAAGATCGAGTTGGCGATGTTCAGGGCGAGCGGCTGCATCGAGCGCAGGTGCACCTCGCGGCCGCCCGCGATCCGGACCTCCACGTCAGGGCAGACGAAGCGCACCATCGCCAGGATCCGCAGGCAGCGCTGCGGGGTGAGGTTCCACTCCTTGGCCAGCGGGGTGCCCTCGAACGGGATCAGGAAGTTGACCGGCACCGAGTCCGAGTCCAGCTCGCGCAGCGAGTAGACGACGTCGACCAGGTCCTCGTCGCTCTCGCCCATGCCCGCGATGAGACCGGAGCAGGCGGACAGGCCGGCCGCGTGCGCCTTCTGCACCGTGTCGACCCGGTCCGCGTAGGTGTGGGTCTTGGTGATCTGGCCGTACGTGGCCTCGGACGTGTTCAGGTTGTGGTTGTAGGCGTCGGCGCCCGAGTCCTTCAGGCGCTCCGCCTGGCCGTCCGAGAGCAGGCCGAGGCACGCGCAGACCTCGATGCCCTCGTTCTGCTCCTTGATCGCCTCGATCGTCTTGCCGACCCGCTCGACGTCGCGGTCCGTCGGGCCGCGCCCGCTCGCCACCAGGCAGACGCGCTTCGCGCCGCCCGCGACGCCGGCCGCGGCGGCCTGCGAGGCCTCCTCCGGCTTGAGCCACGTGTACTTGAGGATCTCCGCCTTCGATCCCAGCCGCTGGGAGCAGTAGGAGCAGTCCTCGGGGCAGAGCCCGGACTTCAGGTTGACCAGGTAGTTCAGCTTGACCCGACGCCCGAACCACTGGCGGCGCACCTTGCCGGCCGCGGCCACCACGTCGAGCAGTTCGTCGTCAGAGGTCGCCAGTACGGCAAGCGCCTCTTCGCGGGTCGGCAGCTCGCGCCGCAGCCCCTTGTCCACCAGGGTGTTCAGCAGGTCCATGACGCCGATCCTGGACTACACGAGCACTCCCGGCCAAGGAGAGATCGCACAACATGGCCGGAACGGAGTGTGTGGATCGCCACACCTGGCACTCAAGTGACGGCCGTTAGGGTCAGGCAGGTCTGTGGACTGCCGACAAAAAACGAGGACCCGCCGATGAGCCAGCACAGCCCCGAGCCCGATGACGTGTTCGCCTGGATCGACGACGCGGAGCGGGCCCGTGAGCAGGCCGGACTCGTCCGGACGCTGCGCCCCCGCCCGGCCTCCTCGCCGCTGCTGGACCTCGCGAGCAACGACTACCTCGGCCTGTCCCGGCACCCCGAGACCGTGCGCGGCGCGCGCGAGGCGGCCGAGCGGTGGGGCGCCGGGGCCACTGGATCACGCCTGGTGACCGGTACGACCGAGCTTCATGCGGAGCTTGAGAGGGAGCTCGCGGCGTTCTGCGGATTCGAGGCGGCGCTCGTCCTGTCCTCCGGGTACGCCGCCAACCTCGCGGCCGTCACGGCGCTCAGCGACCGCGGCACCCTCGTCGTCTCCGACGCGGGCAACCACGCCTCCATCGTCGACGGCTGTCGGCTCTCGCGCGCCGGGATCGAGGTGATCCCGCACTCCGATCCGGAAGCCGCGCGCAAGACGCTCGCCACGCACGAGGGCAGGGCGCTGCTGGTCAGCGACTCGGTGTTCTCGGTGGACGGGGACGCCGCCCCCCTCGCCGCGTACGCGGCCGCCTGCCGGGAGGAGGGCGCGGCCCTGGTCGTGGACGACGCGCACGGGCTGGGCGTCCTGGGGGAGGGCGGCCGCGGAGCCCTGCACGCCGCGGGGCTCGCGGGTGCGCCGGGGGTGGTCGCCACCCTCACGCTCTCGAAGTCCCTGGGCAGCCAGGGCGGGGCCGTGCTCGGTCCGGCCAAGGTGATCCGGCACCTGGTCAACACGGCCCGGACGTTCATCTTCGACACCGGGCTGGCACCGGCCGCCGCGGGCGCGGCGCTGGCGAGCCTGCGCCTGCTCGGACGGGAGCCGGAGCGCGCCGAGCGGGCCCGCGAGGTGGCCGACCGGCTGTACGGGCGGCTCACCGCGTCCGGCCTGACCGCGGCCCGGCCGGACGCGGCCGTGGTGTCGGTACGGGCCCCGTCGGCTTCGGCGGCACTGCGCTGGGCCGCCGACTGCCGCGAGGCAGGTCTGTCCGTGGGGTGCTTCCGCCCGCCGTCGGTGCCGGACGGCATCTCCCGGCTGCGGCTGACCGCACGGGCCGATCTCACGGGGGAGGAGATCGACCGGGCCGTCGAGACGATCCTGCGGACCGCCCCGGCCGGAGCCACGGACCGCTAGGGCCTCACGCGAGTACGTCCACGTCTGCCCGTACGGCTGCGAGGAAGCCGTTCCAGGCCGGCTCGGTGAAGAGCACGGCCGGGCCGTCCGTCCGCTTCGAGTCGCGGACGGCCAGCAGGCCGCCGCCACCGAGGACGGCGGTTTCCACGCAGTTGTTCATTCCGGTGCTGCGGCTGCTCCGCCGCCACCGCGCGCTGATCAGAAGTCCGCTGGTGGAGAGGGGGGTTGCGGACACGGGGGTGCCTCCTTACGCGTCGTCAGCGAGTGAGCTGATGAGATCCGACGAGTCCTGGGGCGGGAGGGCGTGCGCCTGGATGGTGCGGAATGCGGCGCTGTACGCCTCAAGGTCTTCCTTCCGCTCCAGGTAGAGGCTACTCGTCAAATGGTCGAGGACCACCACATCCAGATCGGCGATGTTCGGAAATGAGAAAATTACGAACGGTCCTGTCAGGCCGAGATGACCCCCCACGCTGAACGGCAGTACCTGCAGCCGCACTTGGGGCATCCGGGCCACCTGCACCAGGTGTCGCAGCTGCGCCGCCATCACTCCGGGGCCGCCGATCTGCCGCCGCAGCACCGCCTCGTCCAGTACGGCGCTCAGCTCCAGCGGCGGATCCGCCCGCAGCACCGACTGCCGGGCCAGCCGCACGTCGACCAGCGCGTCGACCTTGGGTTCCGGCAGCCCGCCCAGCGCGGCCCTGGTCACCGCCCGCGCGTACCCCGGGGTCTGCAACAGGCCCGGCACCACCGAGAGTTCGACCGTACGGGCCGATCGGGCGCTCGCCTCCAGGCTGATGAAGTCCCGGTACTCCTGGGGCAGCAGGCCCCGGTAGTCGTGCCACCACTGGCGGCCGCGCCCGGCGGCCTCGCCCTCGCCCGTTCCGGGTCCGGCCGCCGAGGCCGACAGGGCCTCCAGCAGGGCCCGCTGCTCGGGGCTGACGACGTTTCCGTACACATCGAGGAGGAGGCGGATGTCCTCCGGTTTCACGCCACTGCGGCCCGTCTCGATGCGGCTGATTTTCGACTGGTGCCATCCCGCGATCCGGGCGGCCTCACCACTGGTGAGTCCGGTCCGGTCGCGCAGGGCGCGCAGTTCCTCCCCGAGCTTGCGCCGACGCACCGCGGGACCGTGCTGCATACCCGCCTCCTTCCACCGGCACAGCTCGCACCAGTCTGCCGTCCAAATACGCTCTTCCGTAGCAGAGTTCACCGCATTGAGCGACAGATATATGCATATCTTGGGGGAACGGCCGCTTCGACGGGACGATGGGTGGCACTCTGGCGTCCAGCACAGATCCGGGGCGGTTCGCCCCGGTGGGAAAGGGACCGTCGCCATGGCAGACCACCAGGAAGCATCCGTCACTCTGCCGAGCGATCCCGCCTCGGTCGCCACCGCCCGCCGCTACGTCGCGGAGGTGCTCGGTGAATGGGGACTGCCCGACGAGGCCGACACCGCGGACAGCGTCCGGTTGATCGTCTCGGAGCTCGCCACCAACGCCGTCCAGCACACGTTCGGCCAATCGCCGACCTTCACCGTCGACCTCCGCCTGGAGCGCGGGGAGTGGCTCCGCGTCGGGGTGACCGACAGTCACCCGCGCTGGCCCAGGCGCCTCCCGGCCGCCGTGCAGCAGGACAACGGCCGCGGGATGGTCATCATCCGCTGGCTCACCGCCGAAGCGGGCGGCCGTCTCACGGTCAGCCCCACCGAGGACGGCGGCAAGACCGTCTGGATCGCCCTCCCCTGGCCCGTCGGCGCCCCCGCGAAGAGCGTCTCGGGCCGCTGATCCCTCCCGGCCGCGTTCCTCCCGGCGTCCGTATACGGAACCGGGTGCGGGCGGCCGGGGAGTTGAACCGGGTGCTTCCCCGAAACGTGGGTTAACGCGGCGGAAAAGCGCGGCACCTAGCGTGGCGGCCACGGCCGACCGTCAATGATCACCCATCCTTCGGCAAAGCGCCGGTGCTCGGGACGGAAAGCCTTCCCCTGCGTTGGGCAAGAGACGGTTGGCCCGGAAATGCGCAGGTCAACAAAGTGTTGAAGGCCGCTAGGGTCGGCCCGGCGCGACGCTGACATGGTCCTGGAAGCTTGGTGATACGAGTGCAACTGACACCGCACGAGCAGGAACGACTGCTCATCCACGTGGCCGCGGACGTGGCCGAGAAGCGCAAGGCGCGCGGCGTCCTCCTCAACCACCCCGAGGCGATCGCCCTGATCACCTCGCACATCCTCGAAGGGGCCCGCGACGGGCGGACCGTGGCCGAACTCATGGCCTCCGGCCGCACCGTGCTCGGCCGCGCCGAGGTGATGGAGGGGATCCCCGAGATGATCCACGACGTCCAGGTCGAGGCGACCTTCCCGGACGGCACCAAGCTCGTCACCGTCCACGAACCGATCGTCTGAAGGGGAGAACCCGCATGATCCCCGGCGAAATCGTCCACGGGGACGGCCCGGTGCGCCTCAACGAGGGCCGGCCCGTCACCCGCCTCACCGTGCTCAACGCCGCCGACCGGCCCGTGCAGGTCGGCTCCCACTACCACTTCGCCGAAGCCAACCCCGGCCTCGACTTCGACCGGCCGGCGGCCCGCGGGCTGCGGCTCAACATCGCCGCCGGCACCGCCGTGCGCTTCGAGCCGGGCATCCCGGTCGCCGTGGAACTCGTACCGCTGGGCGGGCTGCGCACCGTACCGGGCCTGCGCGGGGAGACCGGGGGGCCGCTCGATGGCTGAGCTCGACCGCCGCGCGTACGCCGACCTCTTCGGGCCGACCGCGGGCGACCGCATCCGGCTCGCCGACACCGACCTCTTCGTCGAGATCGAACGGGACCTGAGCGGCGGCCCCGGGAACTCCGGCGACGAGGCCGTGTTCGGCGGCGGCAAGGTGATCCGCGAGTCCATGGGCCAGGCCCGGACCACGCGCGCCGAGGGCGCACCCGACACCGTGATCACGGGCGTCGTGGTCCTGGACCACTGGGGCATCGTCAAGGCCGACATCGGCATCCGCGACGGCCGGATCTGCGGCATCGGGAAGGCCGGCAATCCCGACACCATGGACGGGGTGGACCCCGCCCTCGTCATCGGCCCCGAGACCGAGATCATCGCGGGCAACGGGAAGATCGTCACGGCGGGCGCCATCGACGCCCACGTGCACTTCATCTCGCCGACCGTCATCGAAGAGGCCCTCGCCTCCGGCATCACCACCCTCGTCGGCGGCGGTACCGGCCCCGCCGAGGGCACCAAGGCCACCACCGTCACGCCCGGGCCCTGGCACCTCGCCCGGATGTTCGCGGCCCTGGAGTCCTACCCCGTCAACATCGGCCTGCTGGGCAAGGGCAACACCATGTCCCGCGAGGCCATGCACTCCCAGCTGCGCGGCGGCGCGCTGGGCTTCAAGATCCACGAGGACTGGGGGGCCACTCCCGCGGTCATCGACGCCTGCCTGAGCGTGTGCGAAGAGACCGGCGCCCAGGTCGCCATCCACACCGACACCCTCAACGAGGCCGGGTTCGTCGCAGACACCCTCGCCGCCATCGCCGGCCGGACGATCCACTCGTACCACACCGAGGGCGCGGGCGGCGGGCACGCACCCGACATCATCACCGTGGTCTCCGAGCCGAACATCCTGCCCAGCTCCACCAATCCGACCCGGCCGCACACCGTCAACACCATCGAGGAACACCTCGACATGCTGATGGTCTGCCACCACCTCAACCCGGCCGTCCCCGAGGACCTGGCCTTCGCCGAATCCCGGATCCGGCCCTCGACCATCGCCGCCGAGGACGTACTGCACGACCTCGGCGCCATCTCGATCATCTCCTCCGACTCCCAAGCCATGGGGCGTGTCGGCGAGGTCGTGCTGCGCACCTGGCAGACCGCCCACGTGATGAAGAAGCGGCGCGGCTTCCTGCCCGGCGACGGACCGGCCGACAACCACCGCGCCCGCCGCTACGTCGCCAAATACACGATCAACCCCGCCGTGGCCCAGGGCCTCGCCCGCGAGATCGGCTCGGTGGAGACCGGCAAGCTCGCCGACCTCGTGCTGTGGACACCCGCCTTCTTCGGGGTCAAGCCCGAAGTGGTCATCAAGGGCGGCCAGATCGCCTACGCGCAGATGGGCGACGCCAACGCCTCCATCCCGACCCCGCAGCCGGTGCTGCCCCGCCCGATGTTCGGCAGCCGCGGCCGGGCCCCCGGGATGAACTCGGTCAACTTCACCGCGCAGGCCGCGCTCGACGACGACCTGCCCGAACGGCTCGGACTCGGAAAGCAGTTCGTCGCCATCGAGAGCACCCGCAAGGTCGGCAAGGCGGACATGCGCAACAACGACGCCATGCCGAGGGTCGAGGTCGACGCCGACACCTTCACCGTCACCATCGACGGCGAGGTGGTGGAGCCCGCGCCCGCCGCGGAACTGCCCATGGCGCAGCGATACTTCCTCTTCTGACATGGAGCCCCTGTCGAAGGCGGCGGCCCCATGAGCCTCGCCGCACTGCTCGTCCTCGCCGACGGACGCTTCCCCGCGGGCGGGCACGCCCACTCCGGCGGGGCCGAGGCCGCCTGCAAGGCCGGCCGGATCCACGACGCCGCCACCCTGGAGGAGTTCTGCCGCGGCCGGCTCCACACGGCCGGACTCACCGCCGCCGGACTCGCCGCCGCGGCGGCCCTCGGGATCGCCCCGGCGGTCCTCGACGCCGCAGCCGACGCCCGCACGCCCTCGCCCGCGCTGCGCGCCGCGGCCCGGCGGCTGGGCCGGCAGCTGCTGCGCGCCGCCCGGGCCACCTGGCCCACCGCCGAACTCGACGCGCTCGCCGCGGCCTTCCCGCGCGGGGCGCACCAGCCGGTGGTGCTCGGGCTCACCGCCCGGGCGGCCGGGCTCGGACCGCTGGAGGCCGCGCACGTGGCGGCGTACGAGAGCGTGAGCGGCCCGGCGACCGCCACGGTACGCCTCCTCGGCCTGGACCCCTTCGAAGCGAGCGGGGTCCTGGCCCGCCTCGCCCCCGAGCTCGACGCCGTCTCGGACCGGGCCGCGCAGGCCGCGGACCGGGCCCTGCGGGTGGGCCCCGAGGCCCTGCCCGCGGCCTCCTCACCCCTGCTGGAGATCGCGGCGGAGCTCCATGCCGACTGGCCGGTCCGGCTGTTCGCCTCCTGACGGCTCCGGCCGCCGCCCCCCACCATCCCCTTGGAGATCCCCATGCACCTCGACCACGGCGTGACCTACCCCCGGCGCCACACCCACAGCGCCGAGCCCGTACGGGCGGACGGCTCGCGCCGCGCCCTGCGCATCGGACTCGGCGGACCCGTCGGCTCCGGCAAGACCGCCACCGTCGCCGCGCTCTGCCGCGCCCTGCGCACCGAGCTGTCCATGGCCGTCGTCACCAACGACATCTACACCCGGGAGGACGCCGAGTTCCTGCTCCGCGAGGCGGTCCTGCCGCCCGAGCGGATCAGCGCGGTCGAGACCGGCGCCTGCCCGCACACCGCCATCCGCGACGACATCTCCGCCAACCTGGAGGCGGTGGAGGAGCTGGAGGAGACGGTCGGCCCGCTCGACCTGATCCTCGTCGAGTCCGGCGGCGACAACCTCACCGCCACCTTCTCCCGCGGGCTCGTCGACGCCCAGATCTTCGTCATCGACGTGGCGGGCGGCGACGACATCCCGCGCAAGGGCGGCCCCGGGGTCACCACCGCCGACCTGCTCGTCGTCAACAAGACCGACCTCGCCCCCTACGTGGGCTCCGACCTCGACCGGATGGCCCGCGACGCCGCCGAGCAGCGCGGCGAACTCCCCGTCGCCTTCCAGTCGCTGCGCGGCGCGGAGGGCGTGGCCCCCGTGGCCGCCTGGGTGCGCGGGCGGATCGCGGCCTGGGCCGCCCGGTGAGTCCTACGGTGACCGGTGCGCCCCCCGCCGCCGCGACGACCCCGGCTCCGCTCGCCGCGACGACCCCGGCTCCGCCCGGCCTGGCCCCGCCGGCCGCCGCCCCGGCCGCCCCGCCCCGGCCCGCCCCGGTTTCGGCTCCGCCCGGCGTACGGGCCACAGCCCGGATCTCCGCCGTCGCCGACGGACGCGGCGGGACCGCCCTGCCGCTGCTGGCCGGGGAAGGTCCGCTAGCGCTGCGCCGCACCCGCGGCGCCCCCGCCGAGGCCGGCGTGATGCTGGTCGGCGCGATGAGCGCCCCGCTCGGCGGGGACCACCTCACCGTGGAGGCCGCCGCCGGCCCCGGGGCCCGCCTCGCAGTGGCCTCGGCGGCCGCCACCCTGGCGCTGCCCGGGCGCGGTGGCGCGCCCGCGCGGTACGACGTACGGCTGACCCTGGACGAGGACTCGGCACTGCGGTGGCTGCCGGAGCCGCTGGTCTCCGTACGCGGCAGCGACCTGCGGGTGCGCACCCGGGCCGAACTCGCCCCCACGGCCCGGCTGCTGCTGCGCGAGGAGCAGGTGCTGGGCCGTTCGGGCGAGGCGCCGGGCCTGCTGCGCAGCCGGCTCACCGTGACCCGGGGCGGGAGCCCGCTGCTGGACCAGGAGCTGGCCTGCGGACCGGGCGCGCCCGGCGGCTGGGACGGCCCGGCGGGGCTCGCGGGCCACCGGGCACTCGGTCAGCTCCTGGTCGTGGACCCGGCGTTCGCCGCATCGGTGCCGGCGGCCGCGGTGCTCGGGGAGTTCGCGGCCGTCACCCCGCTGGCCGGTCCCGCCGTCCTCGTGACGGTCCTGGCGCCCGACGCGCTGCGGCTGCGCGAGGTACTCGACGCGGCGTGTCGTACGTATGGCTGGTAGGCGCTGAGTGAACCTGGGACGAATGGGACACCGCTCAGCGGTACACGCCTTTCCGGTTATCGGGTTGGCAAAGAACGCGACCTCGCTCTGTTGTCAGGTGTAGGTCAGGCGAAAGGATCCCCCTGTTCGACCGAATGACCCGACCAACCCGGCCTTCTCCGGCCGGGTCTGACGCAGGGGGAACAACCACGTGATACGCACTGCAGCGCTGGGGAGCGCTGCCACTCTGATCACCGGAGCGCTGGCCGCGGGCCTGCTGCTGGCCCCGCCGGCCGCCGCGGCTTCGTCCAGCCAGAACAGCGGGCTTCCGGAGGCGCTGGGTGTCCAGCTCGCCGCCGCCCGGGCCGCCGCCACCGGCGTCGAGTGGAAGGACTGCCCCGCCGACTGGGGCTTCGAGGCCCCGATCCAGTGCGGCTGGGTCAAGGTCCCGCTGGACTACGCCAAGCCGTTCGGCAAGACCATCGACCTCGCAGTCGACCGGATCGGCAGCACCGGCACCAAGGAGGAGCGCCAGGGCGCGCTCGTTTACAACCCGGGCGGCCCCGGTGGCTCCGGCATGCGCTTCCCGCGCCGGGTCACCACCAAGAGCCCGCTGTGGGTCAACACCTCCAAGGCCTACGACTTCGTGGGCTTCGACCCGCGAGGCGTCGGCCACTCCGCCCCGATCTCCTGCATCGACCCGCAGGAGTTCGTCAAGGCCCCCAAGGCCGACCCGGTCCCGTCCAACGAGGCCGACAAGCGCGCCCAGCGCAAGCTCGCCGCCGAGTACGCGGACGGCTGCAAGGAGCGCAGCGGCGAGATGCTGCCGCACATGACCACGCCGAACACCGCGCGCGACCTGGACGTCATCCGGGCCGCACTCGGAGAGAAGAAGCTGAACTACCTCGGCGTCTCCTACGGCACCTACCTCGGCGGCGTCTACGCGACGCTGTTCCCGAGCCACGTCCGCCGCATGATCGTCGACAGTGTGGTCAACCCGGACACGGACAACATCTGGTACGAGGCCAACCTCGGCCAGGACGTCGCGTTCCAGATGCGCTGGAACGACTGGGAGGACTGGGTCGCCAAGAACGACAACGTCTTCCACATCGGCGACACCCGCGCCAAGGTCGAGGCCAAGTGGCTGGAGCTGCGCGCCAAGGCCAAGGCGAACCCGCTCGGCGGCGTCGTCGGCCCGAACGAGCTCATCGGCTTCTTCCAGGGCGCCCCGTACTACG
Source organism: Streptomyces sp. NPDC051109 (assembly GCF_044455885.1). Lineage (NCBI taxonomy): Bacteria > Bacillati > Actinomycetota > Actinomycetes > Kitasatosporales > Streptomycetaceae > Streptomyces > Streptomyces sp. NPDC051109. Next base: position 588,120 of record NZ_JBITFF010000001.1, on the reverse strand, counting down.
ACTCCTCGTGGGTGCCCGTCGCCCAGGCGTTCAGCGCGTACGTGGCCGGCGACGAGAAGCCGCTGATCGAGGCGATCTCCCCGGACATGTCCGACACCAAGGGCAACATCGCCTCGGAGAACAGCAACGCGGTGTACACGGCGGTCGAGTGCGCCGACGCCAAGTGGCCGACCAGCTGGGCCAAGTGGGACCGGGACAACTCCAAGCTGCACGAGAAGTACCCGTTCCTGACCTGGTCCAACGCGTGGATGAACCTGCCCTGCGCGACCTGGAAGGCCAAGCAGAGCAAGCCGATCGAGGTCGGCGCCAACGCCAAGCGCGGCCTGCCGCCGGTCCTGATCGTCCAGTCCGAGCGTGACGCCGCCACGCCGTACGACGGCGGCGTCGAGATGCACCGCCGCCTCGGCGGCTCGCGTCTGATCACCGAGCAGAACGCCGGCTCGCACGGTGTCACCAGCCTGGTGAACCCCTGCATCAACACCCGGGTGGACGCCTACCTGCTGACCGGCAAGGTGGACGCCACGGACATGAAGTGCGCTCCGCACGCCACTCCGGTCGCCCCGGCCCCGGCCGCGGCCCGCTCGCTGGAGAAGGCTCCGGCCTCGGCGCTCCCGGCGCTGGAGGAGCTCCCGGCCGTCCGCTAAGGGCCGGCCTCTGAAGCAGCACCGCACGGAACAGCACGGGAGAAGGCTCAGCGCGTCCTGCGCCGGGCCTTCTTCCGCGCTTCCTCCTCTTCCGCCTTGACCTCGGCGGCGTACCGGTCGACGTACTCCTGGCCGGACAGCCCGAGGACCGCGTACATGATCTCGTCGGTGACGGCCCGCAGAACGGCCCGCTCGCCCTCCATCCCGGCGTACCGCGAGAATTCCAGCGGCTCGCCGAAGCGGATGGTCACCCGCCTGATCTTCGGGATCTTCTGCCCGGGCGGCTGGATCTCGAAGGTGCCGACCATCGCGCACGGTACGACGGGCACCCCGGCCCCGAGCGCCATCGCGGCGACGCCCACCTTGCCCTTGTAGAGCCGCCCGTCATGGGAGCGGGTGCCCTCCGGGTAGATGCCCAGCAGCTCGCCCTTGGCCAGTACCCCGAGCCCCTCGCGCAGCGCGGCCTGCCCGGCGTCCTTGCCGGAGCGGTCCACCGGGATCTGCCCGGCGCTGCGGAAGAAGAACGCGGTCAGCCGTCCCTTGACCCCGGGGCCGGTGAAGTACTCGGCCTTCGCGAGGAAGGTGATCCGGCGTTTGAGGATGGCCGGCATCAGGAAGTGGTCGGAGAACGACAGGTGGTTGCCCGCGACGATCGCGGCTCCCTCCGCCGGGATGTTCTCCAGTCCCTCGATGCGCGGCCGGAACAGCAGCCGGAGCAGCGGACCGAGCAGCACGTGCTTGAGCAATTGGTAGAACACCGGGGCAATTTCCCTTCACCTGGGGGTCAGGTCAGTGTGCCGGACGCGGCGCCAGATGGGCACGGCGAACCAGGACGGCGTTGCCGGGGGTTCATGTGAGGGCCGTCGGAACCGGCCAAGAGGGCCGGGCCTGGGGAAGGGCGGCTGAGGCGGGAGGAGCGGGCGGGGCGCGCCGGCGCCGGTTCAGGTTTTGCGGGACGCGGCCATGCCGACGGTCAGCAGGCCGAGGACCACCCAGCCGAACCACAGCCAGCCGTTGCTGCCGAGGGCCACGGAGTACGTGGCGACGGCCACCAGAGCGGCGAAGGTCATCACGGCCATCGCCTTAACGGATCCGGTCATGCCCCATGGTCGCGCGCGAAGGCGCCGCCGCGCTACTGGCCACGCGCTTGGAGCGAGGCGAGATAGGAGTTGTACGCCTCCAGCTCCTGGTCGCCGTTGCGGTCCGCGGCGCGGTCGGAGCGCTTCGCCGCCCGCTGCTCCGAGTGGTACCACTGGTAGACCAGCGCGATCAGCACCAGCACCGAGGGGATCTCGCTGAAGGCCCAGGCGATGCCGCCGCCCCACTGCTGGTCGAGCAGCGGGTCGATGCCGAGGGAGGCCGGCGGGTTCGCGTACGTCTTGATCATCGGCTCGCTCGCCATCATCAGCGCGATGCCGAAGAAGGCGTGGAACGGCATGCCCGCGAAGAGCTCCAGCATCCGCATCACGTAGCCGGGGCGGTGCGGGCCCGGGTCCACGCCCATGATCGGCCAGAAGAAGATCAGGCCGACGGCCAGGAAGTGCACCATCATGCCGATGTGCCCGGCCTTGCTCTCCATCAGGAAGTCGAAGAGCGGGGTGAAGTAGAGGGCGTAGAGGCTGGCGATGAACAGGGGGATGGTGAAGACCGGGTGGGTGATCACCTTCATATAGCGGCTGTGCAGCAGCATCAGCAGCACCTCGCGCGGTCCCTTGACGCCCCGCGCGGCGGGCGGCAGCGCGCGCAGCGCCAGCGTCACCGGCGCGCCCAGCAGCAGCAGGATCGGGGAGAGCATGCTGATGACCATGTGCTGGACCATGTGCACGCTGAACATGACCATGCCGTAGTCGTTCAGCTTGGTGCACATCACCAGGGCGACGGTCAGCACACCCGTGGTGAACGCGATGGTCCGGCCCAGCGGCCAGGCGTCCCCGCGCCGGCGCAGCCGCACCACGCCCCACAGGTACAGGCCGAGGCCCACCAGCGAGCCGATCAGGAAGAACGCGTCGAAGGAGAATTCCAGCCCGCGCCCGAGAGTGAACGGCGGCAGGTCCATGTCCATGTTCATGTCCATGCCGTGACCGCTGTGATCCATCTGTTCACTCCCTTGACCTGTGGTGCCCCACCACAGTAGTGCCGCCCCCGGAGGCGAACGCGTCCGGGGGCGCCCATCACGGGAGTGAGGCACGGAAGGGGGGAGACGTCACAGAACGTTCTGCGCCTCGGCGTACCGTTCCGAGGGGACCGTCTTGAGGGTCTGCACGGCGTCGGCGAGCGGGACCATCTCGATCTCGGTGCCGCGCAGCGCGGTCAGCATCCCGAACTCGCCGCGGTGCGCCGCCTCGACCGCGTGCCAGCCGAAGCGGGTGGCCAGGACCCGGTCGTACGCGGTCGGCGTACCGCCGCGCTGGACGTGTCCCAGGATGACCGGACGGGCCTCCTTGCCCAGGCGCCGCTCCAGCTCGACCGCGAGCAGGTTGCCGATGCCGGCGAAGCGCTCGTGCCCGTACTGGTCGGTGCCGCCCTCCTGGACGTGCATGGAGCCGGCGCGCGGCTTGGCGCCCTCGGCGACCACGACGATCGCGAACCGCTTGCCCGCGGAGAAGCGCTCGCCGACGATCGCCGTCAGCTCGTCGATGTCGAAGGGGCGCTCCGGGACGACGATGGCGTGCGCTCCGGCGGCCATGCCCGAGTGCAGGGCGATCCAGCCGGTGTGGCGGCCCATGACCTCGACGACCATCACGCGCTGGTGGGACTCGGCGGTGGTCTTCAGCCGGTCCAGGGCCTCGGTGGCGACCCCGACGGCGGTGTCGAAGCCGAAGGTGACGTCCGTCGAGGCGATGTCGTTGTCGATGGTCTTGGGGACGCCGACGATCGGCAGACCGGCCTGCGAGAGCAGGTTCGCGGCCTTCAGGGTGCCCTCGCCGCCGATCGGGATGATGGCGTCCAGGCCGAGGTCGGCCACGTGCCCGCGGGCCCGCTCCACACCGTCGCGCAGGTGCGCCGGCTGCACCCGGGAGGAGCCGAGGATGGTGCCGCCGCGGGCCAGGATGCCGGCCACGGCGTCCAGGTCGAGCTTGCGGTAGTCGCACTCCAGCAGGCCGCGCCAGCCGTCGTGGAAGCCGATGACCTCGTCGCCGTGGTCGACGACGGAGCGGTGCACGACGGATCGGATGACGGCATTGAGGCCGGGGCAGTCGCCGCCGGAAGTGAGCACACCAATGCGCATGGCAGGAGGACCTTTGCAACGTGGGCCGACGACCGGACCACGTCGTCCGGTTGGAACTACGGCCACCCTACAAGCGGTGGAGCGGTGGGCTGAACCATCCTCCACATGCTGGTCACACTCGTCGTACGAAACCACGTCGGCCCGGTTCCCCCAAGGGAAAACCGGGCCGAACACATGATTGCGGGGCCGCCCCGATGAGCGGTCCGCGCGGTGTTATGCGGGCTGGGTCGCCGCCGCGATGCGCTCCGCGCGCAGCGCCTCGTACCACCGGTCGTCGATGGGCGGCAGCGCGTTCACGTCGAGGGCCAGCTTCAGCAGCAGGTCCGCGATCTGGGGGTTGCGCGCCATCACGGGGCCGTGCATGTAGGTGCCGAAGACCGTGTCGTTGTACGCGCCCTCGGTGCCGTCGCCGGTGCCGTTGCCGCGGCCCATCGAAACCCGGGCGAACGGGCGGGCCGTCGGACCGAGGTGCGTGACGCCCTGGTGGTTCTCGAAGCCCGTCAGCTGGGGCAGGTTCAGGCGCGGGTCGATGTCCGCGAGGACGTCGCCGACGCACCGCTCGCCCTCGCCGCGCACGGTGACCACGTCCAGCAGGCCGAGGCCCTCCTGGCGCTCGCCGATGTCGTTGACGAACTCGTTGCCGAGGATCTGGTAGCCGGCGCAGACGGAGAAGACGATCGCCCCGTTCGAGACGGCCCGCTCCAGACCGCCGTCGCGCAGCAGGCGCTCCGCGGCGAGCCGTTGCGGGCGGTCCTCACCGCCGCCGATCAGGTAGATGTCGCCCGAGGTCGGGATGGGCTGGTCGCTGCGCACGTCCACGCGCTGCACGTCCAGGCCGCGCTGGCGCGCCCGGCGCTCCACCACGAGGGCGTTGCCCTGGTCTCCGTACGTGCTCAGCAGGTCCGGGTAGACCCACACCAGACGCAGGCTGTTGTCGCTCATGCTCTTGTCCTTGAGGGTTCTAGTTGCCGACGCGGCGGCGCACGTCCTGGAAGGCGGTGTAGTTGGCGATCAGCTCGATCTGCCCGGGCGGCGCCAGCTGTACGGCCTCGTCGAGGGTCTCGCACACGCGGAAGTCCAGGCCGGCGACCTCCAGGCGGACCGCGAGGTCCAGCTTGCGGTCGCCGATCACGAAGATCGGGTGGCCGGCCAGGCGCGGGTAGTCCACGTCCCACAGCCAGGAGGTGTCCGTGCCGTCGGCGCCGCGCGCGTTCACCGAGAGGATCACCGGGGTCGGCGGCGGGTCGATCAGCGAAAACGTTTCGAGCCAGCCCGCCGGGTTCTTCGCGAGCAGCAGCCGCAGCTCACGGCCCTGGAAGTTCACCACGTCGTAGCGGCCGGCGACGGCCTGCACCTGGTACATCCGCTCCAGCGCGACCTGCGGCGGGACGCCGAAGACGGCGGCGACGGCGGCCGAGGTGGCGGCGTTCGCCTTGTTGGCGCGGCCGGGCAGCTGGAGGTGGATCGGCCAGGCCGAGCCGTGCGGGTCCAGTACGTGGTCCCCGGACAGCACCCAGCTCGGGACGGGGCGCCGGAAGCCGCACTCGCCGCAGAACCAGTCGTCGCCGGGGCGCTGCATGACGCCACCGCAGGAGGGGCACGACCACGCGTCGTCCTTCCACTCCTGGCCGGCGGCGACCCACACCACGTTCTGCGAGGAGGAGGCCGACCACACGATGAGCGGATCGTCGCAGTTGGCGACGATGACGGCCTTGGAGCCCTGGAGGCCCTCGCGCCACTTCTCCGCGAGCATGCGGGTCTCGGCGGCGCGGTCCAGCTGGTCGCGCGAGAGGTTCAGCAGGGCGATCACCTTGGGGGTGACGTCCCGGGCCACTCCGGCGAGGTACTTCTCGTCCACCTCGATGACGCCGTACTTGGCATCGGAGCCGCCCGCGAGGGCGGAGGTGATGCCGGCCGGCATGTTGGCGCCGAGGGCGTTGGAGACGACCGGCCCGCTGGCCCGCAGGGCCTCGGCGATCAGCCGGGTCGTCGTGGTCTTGCCGTTCGTCGCGGAGACGAGGACGACGTCGAGATGCTGCGCGAGCGCTCCGAGGAGATCGGGGTCGAGTTTGAGTGCGACCTTGCCACCGATCACCGATCCGCTTCCGCGTCCCGCGGCCCGCGACACCGCCGCCGCGGCCTTGCCCGCCGTCACGGCCAGCTTGGCCCGCGGCGAAAGCGGCTCTGTGTTGCCTGCCATCGTCCCTTGTCCTCCTTGCGTCGGTCGGCCCCAGCCTATCCAGTACCGGCCGGGGCCTTGACCGCGGCGCCCCCGGGGCGCCGCAGATCTCCTCATATATTCGCCCGTCGTACGCTTACGGCCATGCGACAGCGCCCCATCCCCGGTACCACCGGCCTCGTCCGCACCATCAGCCTGCTGGGCGACCCGGTGCTCCACTCGGCGTGCGCGGAGGTCACCGCTTTCGGCCCGGCCCTCGACCGGCTCATCGAGGACATGTTCGCGACGATGTACGCCGCCGAGGGCGTCGGCCTCGCCGCGAACCAGATCGGCGTCGGGCAGCGGGTGTTCGTGTACGACTGCCCCGACGACGAGGACGTGCGCCACGTCGGGCACATCGTCAACCCGCGTCTGGTGGCGGCCGACGGGGACGAGTTCCGCGGTCCCGAAGGCTGCCTGTCGCTGCCCGGCCTGGAAGCGGGAACGGTCCGCTTCGACCGCGCGGTCGTCGAGGGGGTCACCTCCGACGGCGCGCCCGTGCGGATCGAGGGCACCGGGTTCTTCGCCCGCTGCCTCCAGCACGAGTGCGACCACCTCGACGGCACGGTCTACGCGGACCGGGTCACGGGGCTGCGCGCCAGGCGGCTGCGGCGGGCGATCCGCAAGACGCCGTGGGGCGCACGGGCCGCCGGGGCCGCGCAGGACTGAGCGCGGCCCGATCCGGCGGGCCCTCGGGCTCCCGGGCCCGTCAGAACCCCGGGCCGTCCACGCGGTTGCCGGCCGTGGCCAGCCGGCCCCACAGCAGGTCGGTGAGTCCGGCGACCAACTCCGCGCGGTCGCAGGGGCGTTCGCCGAGCCACCAGTCGCCCGCGGCGTGCATCATCCCGACGATGCCGTGGCCCCAGATCCGGGCCAGGCGCTCGCCGCCGGGGCCGAGGTCCACGCGCTCGCCGATCACGTCGGCGAGCTCCTCGCCGAGCCGGCGCAGCAGCGGCGCCGAGTGCAGGCCCACGTCGAAGCCCCGCTCGGCGGAGTGCGAGTCCTCGGCCGGGTGCATCAGGAACCGGTACACCTGCGGCCGGGCCTCGATGGCCGCGAGATAGGTGTCGAGGGTGGACTCCACGCGGCTGCGGCGCTCGGCCGGGGCGTCGAGCGCGGCCCGCAGCGAGTCGAGCAGGGCGTCGGTGTGCCGGACGGCGAGGGCCTGGTAGAGCCCGGCCTTGTCGCCGAAGTGCCGGTAGAGGATCGGCTTGGTGATGCCGGCCTCCGCCGCGATGGCGTTCATGGACGCCTTGGGGCCGTCCCGGAGGACGACCCGGTCGGCCGCTTCGAGCAGCTCCCGTCTGCGGCGCTCGGCCGCTCCCGGTTCGCCGGCCTGCTGAGTGGTCTCCATGACGTGTTTCTCTCCCCGCCCTTGCGATGGTGCGTGACGCCCACGCAACGTAACACCCCGCACACCCTCGTGATCGAATCGGCTGCCCTGCGGACCGGTCTGCTTGACAGTGCTTACTCGTCGGTAACAGACTGTGGCCACCGTATGGGTTACCGCTAGTAACACACTGGTGGACGCACAGCTGGAGGGGACATGGCGGAGTTCACCATGGAGCTCAATGACGACCAGAAGCAGGTACGCGACTGGATCCACGGCTTCGCGGCCGAAGTGATCCGGCCCGCCGCCGCGGAATGGGACGAGCGCGAAGAGACTCCTTGGCCCGTCATCCAGGAGGCCGCGAAGGTCGGCATCTACTCGCTCGACTTCTACGCCCAGCAGTTCTTCGACCCTACCGGCCTCGGCATCCCGATGGCCATGGAGGAGCTGTTCTGGGGTGACGCGGGCATCGCCCTGTCGATCGTGGGCACCGGGCTCGCCGCCATCGGCGTCCTCGCCAACGGCACCGAGGAGCAGATCGGGACCTGGATCCCGCAGATGTACGGCACGCCCGACGACGTGAAGGTCGCCGCCTTCTGCTCCTCCGAGCCCGACGCCGGATCCGACGTCGGCTCGATGCGGACCCGCGCCGTCTACGACCAGGCCAAGGACGAATGGGTCCTCAACGGCACCAAGACCTGGGCGACCAACGGCGGTATCGCCAACGTCCACATCGTCGTCGCCGTCGTCGACCCCGAGCTCGGCACCAAGGGCCACGCCTCCTTCATCGTGCCGCCCAACACGCCGGGCCTGTCCCAGGGGCAGAAGTTCAAGAAGCACGGCATCCGCGCCTCGCACACCGCCGAGGTGGTCCTGGAGGACGTCCGCGTCCCCGGCTCCTGCCTGCTGGGCGGCAAGGACAAGCTGGACGAGCGCCTCGCGCGGGCCCATGAGCGGGCCAGGGCCGGGGGCGGCGAGCGCGTGAAGAACGCGGCCATGGCCACCTTCGAGGCCTCGCGCCCGGCGGTCGGCGCCATGGCCGTCGGCACCGCGCGCGCGGCGTACGAGGTGGCCCTCGACTACGCCAAGACCCGTACCCAGTTCGGCCGCCCGATCATCGACAACCAGGGCGTCGCCTTCCAGCTCGCCGACATGCGGACCTCCATCGACGCGGCCCGTCTGCTCGTGTGGCGGGCCTCCTGGATGGCGGTCGCGGGCAAGCCCTTCACCTCGGCGGAGGGCTCCATGTCGAAGCTGTTCGCGAGCGAGGTGGCCAAGAAGGTCACCGCCCAGGCGGTCCAGATCCTCGGCGGCAACGGCTTCACGCGCGAGTACCCGGTGGAGCGCATGCACCGCGACAGCGCGATCTACACCATCTTCGAGGGGACCAGCGAGATCCAGCGGCTGGTGATCGCCCGCACGATCTCGCAGATGCCGATCCGCTAGCGCGGCCCGGACGACGGCGCCCCCGCCCCCTTCCGGTGTCCGGGGGCGCACGTCTAACGCAGCGGCGTCAGGCAGGTGAGGCTCTCCCCGTCGGGGCTGTACTCCAGGGATGCGAGGAAGTCGCGCGGGGCGCAGGTACCGCCGGGCTTGTCCGCAGGGCGGGTGGCCCGGTACTGGGCGTTCGCCGAGCCGCAGTCCGTGATCAGCAGCTTCTGGTCGTGCCAGTCGCCCTCGTTGCGCACGCACTGCCCGGTGATCAGCGCGGGCGGCTTGTCCTCCCCGGCCGCCAGACCCAGCAGGACGAGCACGGGCGGCACGAAGGCGAGCAGCACGACCGGCACCAGGAAGGCCAGCGCCGACGGCCGGCGCCACAGCGGCCTGCCCGGGTCCAGCGAGCGCACGATGGCGCCCGCCGGGGGAGCGAGTCGGAGGAAGCGCGCCCGCGCACCGACGTTCATCAGCAGGGTGACCGGCGTGATGAACACGGACAGCGGGCCCCACCAGCCCTGCCACAGCGTGTCCGCGGACATCCCGCGGTAGGTGGCGAGTCCGCAGTCGCGGCAGAACGGCCCCTCCTGGCGCAGGAACCGCATCAGGACGAGCATGCCCTGGTGCCCCCGTACGGTGGCCCGCACCGCCGGCTGGGCCCCGCACACCCGGCAGCCGTACGGGGCCTGCGGCACCGGCTGGTGGCCGTACGGGACCGCCTGCGGCGGCAGGCCGTACGGGACTGCCTGCGGCGGCAGGCCGTACGGGTGGGGGCTGCCCTGCTGCGGGGCGTACGGGTGGTACGGGCCGGCGCCGTGCTGCGGTGGCGGAGTGGCCACGGATCCCTCCTCGGGTCTCGCGGTGACCACCGGGCGGTCGGTGATCACCGGCACCCTAGCCCGCGTTTCCCCGCCCGCCGCAGTCGGGCAACGGGCCCGCGGCGAACGTGATCCCGGCCACGCCCGTGCGCGCCGCGAAGGCCGCCGCGGCCCGCGTGGCCGCGCCCTCCAAGGGGCGTCGGGTGAACGATCCGAATACCGGGCATGAGCGCATGGTGAGCGGGCATACACACCCTGAACTGGACCACGAATATGGGTTCCGTCCGGGGGCGGCGATCAGCAATACTCACCGCCACCGTGGATCGCGGATTCGACCGGGTGACCACCGGCCCTCCCGCCCCACACTGCGAGGAGGTGCGCCATGTGCTCCCACCAGCCCCCCTGCCCGTCCGCCGACAGCGCCGATCACGACGCCGCCCGCACCGTGGCCTTCCGCCCCGAACAGGGCTGGAGCCTGCTCTGCAACGGCCTGGTGGTCTTCGACGACACCGGTGAGCTGCTCCCCGACGGCCGCGCGGTGGAACCCCGCCGCCCGGCCCTGGTCTGAGCGAGGAGGCCGTATGCGCCAGCAGCTGATCCGCAAGCCCGTCCCCAAGCCCGCACCACGAGACCTGGACCTGCGCACACCGTCGGGCAGACCCCTCCCGTACTGACGGGAGCCCCGACGTTATGCGGCCCCACCGGCTGGAGTTCAGCCGGTGGACGCCGCGGTTCCGCCCAGGAACGCGGCCTCGAAGGCCTCGTCGCCGATCGCCGCGCGGGCCCGCCGCTCGCCCTGGTCCCGCAGGGCCGTCAGCGAGGGTGAGCCCATCTGCGGCCGCCCGACGGTGCGCCACCAGGCGTGCCCGGTGCCCAGCAGACGCGCCGCGAGCTCCCCGTCGCCCAGCGCGGCCACCGCCGCCGCGAGCACGTCCAGGCCCAGCGCGATGCCGAACCGGTCGCCGAGCAGCCGCTTCCCGGAGAGCATCGCCCGTACGTGGCGCGCCGCCTCGCCGTGGTGGCCGAGCCCGAGCGCCGCGACCGCCAGCACGTAGTCCGCGTACGCCCGCAGCCAGCGCTCGCCCAGCTCCGCGCAGGCCTCGCGCAGCCCCCGGGCCTCCTCGGCGGCCTCCTCGAAGCGCTGCAGGTCGCACAGGGCGTAGCCGGTGGCCAGCCGGCACAGCAGCCATCCCGGGCCGCTGGTCCGGCCGCCGTGGCCGGCCCGGGCCCTGGGCCCGGCCAGCTCCAGCGCCCCCACGGGGTCCCCGGGCATCAGCACCGAGACGCCGTGCAGGTACGCCGCTCGCAGTTCCGGCTCGGGATCCGCCAGCCGGGCCGCCGCGCGGGTGCACTCCACGCCCAGCTCGCGGGCCGCCTCCATGTCCCCCTGGAGCAGCGCGGTCAGCCCGAGGGCCCACAGGGCCTGGGTGTACGCGGCGCCGGTGCCCGGGGCCGTCCGCAGGGCCCGTTCCAGGAAGCCCCGCCCCTCGTGGACGTGCCCGCAGGAGAACCAGAAGAACCACAGGGCCCCTGCCATCTCCAGAGCGGCCGCCGGGTCCACGCCGAGGAGGTGCTCCAGCGCCGTGCGCAGCTGTGCGTGCTCGGCGGTCATCCTGCGGTACCAGTCCACCTGGTCCGGGCTCATCCAGCCCCGGTCGGCGGCCTGGCAGAGCGCCGCGTACCAGTGGGCGTGCCGGTCGGCGACGGTCTGTACCTCGCCGAGCTCGCTCAGCCAGTCGTGACCGTACTCGCGGATGGTGTCCAGCATCCGGTAGCGGGCCCCCGCCCCCCGCTCCAGGGTGCGCCGTACGACGGACTTCGCGACCAGGCCCGCGAGCACCCGCTCCACCCGGGAGGCGGGCAGCGGGCCGCCCGAGCACACCGCCCGGGCGGCGGCGACGTCGAAGTCCCCGGTGAAGACGGACAGTCGGGCCCACAGCAGCCGTTCCACCGGCTCGCACAGCTCGTGGCTCCAGCCGATCGCGGTCCGCATCGTCCGGTGCCGGGGCTGGAGGGGCCCGCTGTCGGACAGCACGGCGAAGCGCGTGCCGAGGCGCTGCGCCATCTGCTCCAGGGTCCACAGCCGCAGCCGGGCGCCGGCCAGTTCCAGGGCCAGCGGGATCCCGTCGAGGCGGCGGCACACCTCGGCCGCGAGTCGCGCCCGTTCGGGGTCGTCGAAGGCCGCCGCGGCCTCGGGGGTCGCGGCCGCGGCCCGGGCGCGGAACAGGGCGAGGGCGTCGCTTTCGGGGCCGTCGCAGGGCAGGGGGCAGACCTCGACGACCTTCTCGCAGGGGCTGTCGAGGGGTTCCCGGGAGGTGACCAGGACCGTCAGTCCGGGTGCGGACTGCAGGAGTTCACCGACGAGGTGGCGGCACTCGGCCACCATGTGTTCGCAGGTGTCGAGGACGAGGAGCAGTTCCTTGTCGGCCATCCACGCGCACAGCTCCTCGTCGAGGGGGCGGGCGGAGTGGTCGGCCAGGCCGACTGCGTGGGCGACGGTCATGGTGAGCAGGCCGGGGTCGCGCAGAGGTGAGAGCTCCACCCACCAGATCCCGTCGGGCCGGGCCTGATCGGGATCGCTGACGGCCCGCAGGGCGAGGCGGGACTTGCCGACGCCGCCGACCCCGGTGAGCGTGGTCAGCCGGCGGGAGCGCAACAGGTGGTGCAGTTCGGCGAGTTCGCTTTCCCGCCCGACGAACCCCGCGGGGTGGGGCGGCAGGTTTCCCGGCGGGACGCAGGCAGCCGGACCGGGATCGCCGTCGGGCTCCGCTGAATCCGGCCGTTTTCCGTTGAACGCGTACTCACCGAACACGGATGTATTGTGCGCGATCTTCTTGCCCGGCCGTGCCGTTCCGTTCGGATTGCCGTCACCTTGCCGGGAGAGGGGCCGTGCGCCCTCATGCCGCGAGTACGATGCTCCGCTCCGCGGAGAAGGCTCCCCAGTTGCCGTCGGGCAGCCGTGCGCGCAGCTTGAGGGCCCACCGCGTGCCGGCCGGTTCGGTCACCGTGAGCCGGTGCTCCACAGCGGCGGCTCCGGAGGCGGGCACGGCGCCGGTGCCGAATTGGATGACGGTGACGGGCCGTCCGTTGACGTGGAGTTCGTACTCCGCGGTCGGGCGGCCGGTGTCCGGGGCGGTCCAGGTCAGCGTGACGGCGCCGGGAGAGGCGGTCGCGATGAACTCGGCGGGGGCGGTGCCCGGGCCCTGCCCCGCGGAGGGCGGGGTGGTCACGTCCACCGCCGGGCCGTCGGGGGAGGAGTTGTCCGCGCCGTCGCGGGCCCGGACGGTGAACGTGTAGACGGTGTCCGGCTGGAGGCCGGTCAGGGTGGTCCCGGTCTCGCCGGGGCCGGCCGTGTGGATCCGGATGCCGCCCTGGTAGACGTCGTACGCGGTCACGCCGGTGTCGTCGCCGGCCGCGGCCCAGGACAGCGTGGCGGACCGGGGCCCGTCCGCCCGGCCCGTGGTGCGGGCGGGGGCGGTGGGGGCCCGGTGGTCCTCGGCCTTGGCGGGCGGGGTGGTGGCTTCGGCGGAGGCGCTCGGGGCGGAGGTGTTCCCGGCGGCGTCCCGGGCCCGGACCGTGAAGGCGTAGCCGGTCTGCGGGGTGAGGCCGGTGACGTCCACCATCGTCTTGTCGGCCGGGAGTTCGCGCACCAGCCGACCCGCCTGGAAGACCTGGTAGTTGGTCACCCCGTCGGCCGGGGCCGCAGCCTGCCACATGACGTGTACGGAGGTGGCGCTGCCGGCCTGCGCGGTGATCCCGGCGGGGGCCGCGGGGGGCGTGGTGTCTGCGGCGGCGCAGGCGGCGAGCCCGGTGGCGGCCAGGCAGAGGGCGAGCAGGGGGGCGGTGCGTCGCACGGGGGGCCTTCCTCGGCTTCCGCTTCCTCGTAAAGGTCTAGACATATATGGCACGCGTGCGGGCGTTGCGGCAAGACCCGTGCGCGGCACTCTCGCCCTCCGGTCGAGCCGCACGACCACGGCCCCGGCGCCGGTCGGCCTCGGCACCTCCTCCGCCACCGCCTTCGCGGTGGCGGTCCTGGCAGGGCCGGCGCCCGGCGTGCTCGCGGCCCGCTGCCGCGGGGCCGGCCGGACCGGGTGGTGTCCTCGCCGGCCTACACCCCTGGAGGCCGCGCCCGCCTCCCGGCGCGGCCCGCTCGCCCTCCGGTCCTTCTCCCTCGGCGCCCTGCCGTCGGGCGCTCGGGGGACGGGGCTGACGGACGCGGGCAGGGACGTGGCCACCGCGGACCGGGTGGTCCGCCACCTCGTGCCGCTCGCCCCGGTGCTGGGCCTCTCCCAACCCCCTGGTTCTTCCTGTACGTCCGCCAGGCGCGGGGCATCGGCGAGCGGTGCGTGCTGCCGGGCCACGGGCTGCGCGCCGGGATGCTCCCGATGCTGACGCCGAGTGGCTCGCGGGTACCCGGGCTGATCAGCGGAGCGCTGCGCGTGGAGAGCTCCGGAACGTCACCGTCGGCTGCGACCGCCGCCGCCCCGTCGTCCGCGACGCGCACCCCGCGCTCCGCTCCGGCGGGTCCCTGGCCTCTCGGCACCAGCGGGTTGAGGCAAGTCCACCCTCGCCCGCCCCGCCGCACCGGCCGGACCGGGGACCGTGGCCCTCGACGGCGCTGCCGCCGCGCTCCCTGCGCGTCGCGCGCGGCGTCGTCTTCCAACAGCCCGACCTCTCGGCGGACCCCCGCCTGCGGCTGCGCGACCTCGTCGCGGAACCCCTCGGCCTGCGGGCCGGCGCAAGGAAGCGGACCAGACGGTCGCCGAGTCGGCCGCGCGTGTCGGACTCGGCGCGGATCTGCTCGCCCGGCAGCCCCACGAGGCCGGCGACGGCCGACTGCAACGCACCTGTCCGGACCGCGCCTTGATGCCTCGCCCGCGCCGGCCGGTCCGCGATGAGATGACTGCGATGCCTGACGCCTCGACCACGGCAGCCCTGGTGGGGGTGGTCGAGGAGTACCGCGCCGACACGGGGGTTGGGATCCTGGCCGTCGGCCACGATCCGGTCCTGCCCGCCCGCCCGGCGCGACCGTACGACCCGCGGGGACGTGATCGTCAAGCACTGATCACCCGTTACGGACGGTCAACACCCGTACGGCGGACACGGGTTTCGCCCCAAGGCACCCCCTCCTGCGCCACGATGGCGCCGCCTAAGGAGGTAACGATGGTGATCTCGCTCTCCGTGGTCGTGCTGCTCCTCGTCCTCGCGTGGATCTTCATGCGCAGCGGCGGCCTCAAGTTCTCCCACGCCCTCGTCTGCGTCCTGCTCGGCTTCTACCTGGCGAGCAGCAGCATGGCGGCGACCATTCACGACGGCCTGACGGCCACGGCCGAGGTGGTCTCCGGCCTGCGCCCGTAAACCGCTCCGTCCGGCGCGTATTGATCAACTGTTGCGCCTTCATGAATCATCCGACTCCTCCATGGACTCCTCAGGCCGGGCGATCTAGCGTCTGGCGGCGGCGCGATGTCATACGCACTGTCAACAAGACTGAGGAGAACGGAGGAAGTTCGGATGTTCCGCAGAGCACTGAACTGCGCCGTGGTCCCGGCCCTCATCGTGTTCACCGCGATGTACGGGATTTCCCCGGCGCAGGCCGCGGAGATACCCCAGGCCCCCGGCCACCGCCTGGTCAGCCACTACGACGGAGCCCCCGCGGCCGCCGTCCCGCTGCCCGGCGAAGCCCCGCCCCAGCACCCCTTCCTCGCGCCCAACGGCCGCAGCGGCATGCACTCCGACGCCGGGGGCAGCGCCACCTCCCCCTGGTCCGGGCCGCTGGGCCGCAACCCCCAGGTGAGCAGCGAGAAGATCGCCGCCCTCGGCGGCGAGTGCGCCACCGCCACCTTCGACGCGGCAGGCCGGCTGGTCACGGTGTGCGGCACCTTCACCGGCTTCAAGGTCAAGCTCCTTGATCCCCGTACGCTGGCCACGCTCGCGGAACACCAGCTTCCGCAGCGTTCCTCGACGGTCGAGGCGATCACCTCCCTCGACTTCTCCAAGATCTTCAAAGACACCTCCGGGGGCGCCTACTTCTATCTGGACGACCAGGACCGGGCCGTGCTGGCCGACTCCCGCCAGCACATCCTGCGGCTCTCGCACGCGCAGCGGCCGGACGGCAGCTGGGCGTTCGCCGTCGACGACGACTGGGACCTGACCGGCCAGGTCCCGCACGACTGCGTCACGTGGACCAACCTGCGGCCCAGCGGCACCTGCGATCCCGTCACCTCCGTGATGCCCGACTGGAGCGGCCGCATCTGGTGGGTCACCCGCCAGGGCCGCGTGGGCACCGTGGATCCGCGGACCTCGCAGATCCGCTCGATCAGCCTCCCGGGCGAGGAGATCCAGAACTCCTTCTCGGTCGCCGAGGACGGCGTGTCGATCGTCTCCGACCACGCCCTCTACAGCTTCCGCGCCGCCGCCGACGGCACCCCCGAAGTGCAGTGGCGCCAGACGTACGACCGCGGTACGGGAACCAAACCCGGCTCCGTGAACCAGGGTTCGGGCACCACCCCGGACCTCTTCGGCGACGGCTACGTCGCCATCACCGACAACGCCGACGACCGGATGGACGTCCTGGTCTACCGGCGGGGCGCGGACGTACCCGCCGACCGGCGGCTGGTCTGCAAGGTCCCGGTGTTCGGCAGCGGTGCCTCCACCACCGACAACTCCCTGATCACCTGGGGAAACAGCATCGTCGTCGAGAACAACTACGGCTACGAGAACCTCACCAGCCTGCTTCTCGGCAAGTCGGTCGTCGGCGGGGTCAGCCGGATCGACGTCCGCGCCGACGGCAGCGGCTGCGACACGGTGTGGCAGAGCGCCGTCCGCTCGCCCTCCGTCGTCCCGAAGCTCTCCACCGCGAACGGGCTGCTCTACTTCTACGAGAAGGAGCCCAACACCTGGGGGATCGACGCCTGGTACCTGACGGCGGTGGACTTCCGCACCGGTGAGCGCCGCTGGCGGCAGCTGACCGGCACCGGGCCGCTGTACGACAACAACTGGGCGCCGATCACGCTCGGCCCCGACGGCACCGCGTACGTGGGCGTCTTCAACGGCATCGTCGCGGTACGCGACGGCGGCTGACGCCGGGCGGGCCGACGCGCGATCCGCGTCGGCCGGACCCTCAGCCCCCTCAGCCCCCTCAGCCCCCTCAGCCCCCGGAGCGTCCGGGCGGCCGGGACCGCTCGGACCGCTCAGGCTGCTCGGGCTGCCACAGCGGGTGTTCGCGCTCGGCCCAGCCACGGCCGACGGAGCCGGTACGCAGCCCGCGGCGCGCCTCGGGGTCCGCCAGGGCCTTGCCGATGTGCGCGGCGAGCACGACGGCGACGGCGAGGGCCAGCCAGTCGTGGACGAAAGTGGCGGCCGTCCGCTGGACCAGCGGTACGAGCCCGGTCCACCACATGAGCAGGCCGGTGCCCGCCATCACCAGCACGGCTCCGGCCAGCCAGCCCGCGTAGACCTTCTGCCCGGCGTTGAACTTCCCGGCGGGCCTCCCGGCCGACCGGTCGCGCCGCAGTGCGGCCCGCAGCCAGACCCGGTCGTGCGGCCCGAACCGGCCCAGGCGCCGCAGGTCGGCGCGGAAGGCGCGCGAGGCGAGACCCAGCAGGAAGGGCACGACGAGCAACAGCCCGGACCAGACGTGCACGGTGACGACGAGGTGGCGCCGGCCGACGAGTTCGGCGAGCGGCGGCAGGTACAGACAGGCGGCCGTACCGACGCACAGGCCCATCAGCGCGGCGGTGCACCGGTGGATCCACCGCTCGGCGCGGCTGAACCGGCGGACCCGCTCGGCCCGCCGGAGTACCGGAGCGGCCGGATCAGACGGTCGGGGCATCGTCGCGTCCGTTCGACCGGCCGACCCAGGCGTCGACTTCGTACCCGAGGTCCTCCCAGTAGCCGGGTTCCACGTCACGGGTGAGGGTGATGCCGGAGAGCCACTTCGCGGACTTGTAGAAGTACATGGGGGCGACGTACAGGCGGACGGGACCGCCGTGCGAGTGGCTCAGCGGCTTGTCCTGCATGCGCAGCGCCACCATGACGTCGTCCCGGCGGGCCTGGGGAAGGGTCAGTGACTCGGTGTAGGTGCCGTCGAAGCAGCTGAAGCGGATGGCCCGGGCCTCGGGGCGCACCCCGGCGGCGTCGAGCAGCCGCGTCAGCGGGACCCCCTCGAACGGGGTGCCGGGGACCCGCCAGCCGGTGACGCACTGGACGTCCCGTACGACGCGGGTCTGCGGAAGCGCCCGGAGCGCGTCGAGGGTGTACGTCATGGGGCGGTCGACGAGGCCGTCGACGGTGAGCCGGTAGTTCTGGGGGCCGCGCTCGGGGACGGAGGAGGCCACCGAGTAGTAGCGGAACCCGCCGCCGTTCGGCAGCAGGCCGGCGAGGCCGGTGGGGTCCTTGTCGGAGGCGGCGCCGAGGAAGGTCTCGAAGCCGCCCTGGAGGTACGGGGCGGCGACCAGCCCGGCGGCGCCGAGCCCGACCATGCCGAGGACCAGTCGGCGCCCGACGGGCGTGCCCTGACCGTCGGGGTCCGGGGGCTGGGGCGGGGGTACGGATGCGGGTGCTGGGCTCACGTCCCGATTCGACCACCACTGCCGCGCCCGCACCAGGCCCGGCGGCGGTCCGTCAGACTTCCGTCACACCTTTCCCACCGCCGCCGGACACCCCCTACGCCTTCCAGAAGAAGACGGCCGTCATCCGCTTCTCCTCCAGGGTCTGGCCCCAGTAGCCGGTGGCGCTGTGGATCAGGTTCGCGGAGTAGAGCAGCAGCCGGTTGGCGCGATGGGGGACCCGTACGTCCTCGGTGAACGAGTCGGGGGAGACGAATCGGGTGCCCAGGGCGTCGACCAGGCTGTTGTGCGGTGCGATCACCTGGTTGCCGCCCAGCGCCCCGCCGGGCAGGCTCTGACGGTAGAAGCTCGTCCCGCAGTCCTTCGGCACCTTCGGGTTGAGGTAGAGCACGGCGGCGTAGCGGCACAGACTCCGTGAGTCGGTGTGCGGGCGCGGCTCGCACTCGCCGTCGCCGACCACCTGCACGCAGTTGTGGTTGAACGTTCCGCCGCCCGCGGGCCGTTCGGCCCAGATCTTCGGCGCGCCGGTGGACTTGCGCACCAGACGCTCCACCAGGGCCAGTTCATCGGGGTCAAGGCCCGGCATCGCGCGCAGCCCCGGCCAGCTCTCGGGCTTGTGCGGATAGCCCTCGGTCCAGTCGTCCTTGGCCAGGCAGCGCTCCCGTACGGCGTCCGGGTCCGGCAGCACGTCGTCCAGTACCCAGTAGTCGCGCCCGCGGGTCGGCTTGCGGTACGGGAGGACCGGGAGGGGAGGAGGTAGGGGCATGGCAGGGACGGTAGCCACCGGGCCCGGTGCGGCTCACTCCGGAGGAAGTCAACGTTCCGTCAAGTATTCGCCATGGGTGGTGAGATCGCCGGGACACGCCTGCAGGCACCCGCCGCCGCGCGGACCGGGTGGTTCACTGGCGGCATGCCGCTCGAAAACTACGGAGTGCTGTCCGGAACCCTGCACCGCCACTTCCGTGACCGGCCCGACGACCAGGGCCGCTGGTTCCACGTCCACCTGGAGGTCGACGCCCCCGCCGGCCGCTACGAGTGCGCCATCGACGTGGACAGCAAGCACTCCGAGGTAGGGGTCCAGTGGAAGGTCTTCACGCTCCACGCCTCGGTGCTCGACCCCGTCGCCTCACCGGCGCCCGGCTACACCGACCTCGCCCGGGCCTCAGGATCGGGCGCGCTCGACTACCTCCGGCACCCGGCGCTCGCGGACCGCCCCGGCTGCCTCCTCGGCGGCCACCCGCCGCGGTGGCTCCAGCGGATCCTGGACCGGCTCAACCCGCCCCGGCCCTGGATCTCGGGCTCGTACCTGGAGGCCTCGCAGGCGCTGGAGCCGATCCTCGTCGTCGGCCGGCCGGTCCTGGTCTTCGGCGAACCCTTCGACGAGGGGCTCGGCATGCACAACATCCACCAGAACCAGGGTGACCCGTACGGCAGCCAGTGGTGGCCGGACAACGGCATCTGGCAGGACGGGGCCACGCTCACCCGGCGCCCGGACGGCCTCTTCGACGTTTTCGTCTCCCGGTTCTCCACGCAGCGGGAACCCACCGATGCCGACGGCCATCCGGTCACCTGATCGACGGGTACGACACCCAAGGCACGGCCCAACGACACCCCAAGGCACGGCCTAACGAGCCGCCCGGCACGCCCCGCTCGCGTCGCTTGAGGAGTAGCCGGCCTCATGGAGGCTCGCGGCGCAGCTGGTCTGGTTGCCGATCTGGCCCTCGTAGCACGCCTGCCCCACGGCGTCCGTGATCTGCTTGCCGTGTTGTACGAGGTACTGCTCGCAGTCCTGGACGCTGCCGGGGGCGGAAGCGGCCTCCGGGGCGGCGAAGAGGGCGCCCCCGGCGGCGAGGACGAAGCCGGCGAGGACGCCGGCGATACGGGCCGACACACGCATGCGGATGCACCTGCTCTCTCGGTCGGTCACGCGGTCCGCCGGTGCGCCGGGCCACGGGCGGGGGGGGGCGGCGCGGAGCAGGCACTCCGGGGGGCGACAGCCTCGACGCGCCAGTCACCCTCGCCCTTCCGACGCTAGAGCACCGCGCGGCGGGCCGCCACCGCCGCGCAGAGCGCCGCCAGCGGCAGCTCCGCGCACACGGCCAGGGCCACGGCCGCCGCCCGGGCGCCGCCCCCCGCCGCGGTCGTCACGTCGAACCAGGCGTCCGTCAGCAGTAGCGCGGCCGTCGCCGCCGCCAGCGGCGCCGCGCGGGGATCGCTGCGCCCGAGGAGCAGCCCCGTACCGCTCAGCCCCGCGGCCAGCATGGCGTCCAGCCCGATCCAGGCAGTCGACCAGTTGGAGACCTCCGCGGTCTGCGGCAGCGTCCTCGCCAGCACCACCATCCACGGGAGCAGCGCCACCCCGGCGCCGGTGAGCAGCGCCGCCGACCGGGGCCGGGGCGTGCGGAGGGCCTGGAAGCGCGGGGCGACGAGGGTCATGGCGGTGGAGCTCCTTCCGGCCCGGTGGTCCGTCCTCCGGGGTACGAGGACCACTCTGGGCTCGCGAAGGAGCGGAATCAGTAGCGGCACCGTCCGAACCGGGGGTGGCACTGGCTACACCTCCGACCGGGTACCAGGGGGGTGGAGCGGCTCTGACCAGTGCGATTACCGTACGGGCATGGGACTTTCCGGGGCGCTGAGGCGTACCACACGCTGGATCGCCGACCACGCCCCCTGGTCGGCGTGGGCCCGGCGCAGCACCGCCTTCACCGCCGCCGCGATCCCGATGGCCCTGCCCGCCGTATCGGTGCTGGTGTTCTACAGGGCCGCCCCGCTTACGCTGCTCGCGCTGCTGCTCCTGAGCCCGCTGCTCACCCGGCTCCAGCGCAGCCGCTTCCGTGAGCTGCTGGGGCGGGAGATTCCGGCCGTCGCGTACGGGCACCGGCCGCTGCGCCCACGGGCGTTGCTCGAACGGCTGCGCTCCGAGACGACCTGGCGGCAGTACGGGTACCACCTGCTGGTCAGCCCGCTCGCGGGGGTGGGCGGGGCGCTGATCGTCCTCGCCTGGGCGTGCGGGTTCGCCGGGGCCGGCGTGTACGGATGGTCGTGGCTGCTGCCGGTGGAGTACGCGGGCCCGGGCTGGACCCGGGGTTACGACACCGCCACCGTGCTCGGAGCCCTGCTGCTGCTCGCCACTCCGTGGCTGGCCGCCGCCCTGGCCCGGCTCGACGCCTTCGCCGCGGCAGCCCTCCTCGGACCCAACCGGGCCAAGGAGTTGGAACGCCGCGTCGAGGACCTCGCCGAGAGCCGGGCCGACGTCCTCGACGCCGCGGACCTCGAACGCCGGCGGATCGAACGGGACTTGCACGACGGCGCCCAGCAGCGACTGGTCGCCCTCGCCATGAACCTCGGCATCGCCCGGGCCACGCTCACCGATCTGCCGCCCGGGGCGAAGGCCGTGATCGACGAGGCGCACCGCGAGGCCAAGGAGGCCATCGAGGAGCTCAACAACCTCGTACGGGGTCTGCATCCCGCGGTCCTTGAGGACCGCGGACTCGACGCGGCCCTCTCCGGGATCGCGGCCCGGGCGCCCCTGCCCGTCGAACTGACCGTGGAGCTGGCGCACCGGCCCGGCCCCACCGTCGAGGCCGTCGCCTACTTCGTCGTCTCCGAAGCCCTCGCCAACGTGGCCAAGCACGCCAAGGCCTCCCGCTGCCGCGTCGAGGCCCGCCGGGACGCCGACACGCTGCGCATCACCGTCACCGACGACGGGGTGGGCGGCGCGGACCCGGCCCGCGGCACCGGGCTGGTGGGCCTGCGCAAACGCGTAGGGTCGGTCGACGGAACCATCCTGATCAACAGCCCCCTCGGGGGCCCGACCATCGTGACTGTGGAGCTGCCGTGCGGGCTGTGATCGCCGAGGACTCGGTGCTGCTGCGAATAGGACTGGTCAAGGTCCTCGAAATGGCCGGGTTCGAGGTGGCCGCCGAGACGGGGGACGCCGAGGGGCTGCTCTGCGCCGTGGCAGCGCACGAGCCCGACCTCGCCCTGGTCGATGTCCGCATGCCGCCCGGCTTCACCGACGAGGGAGTGCGCGCGGCGCTGATGATCCGTCAACAGTGGCCCGGCACCTCGGTCCTGCTGCTGTCGCAGTACGTGGAGGAGCGCTACGCCGCCGACCTGCTGGCCGGGCGGGCAGGGGGCGTCGGGTACCTGCTCAAGCAGCGGGTCGCCGACGTCGAGGAGTTCATCGACGCCGTCAGGCGGGTCGCGGCCGGCGGCACCGCGCTCGACCCGCAGGTCGTCTCGCAGCTGCTGCTGCGCAGGGGCGGGGGCATCGACCCGCTGGAGCGCCTCACCCCGCGCGAGCGGGAGGTGCTCGCGCTGATGGCCGAGGGGCGCTCCAACGCGGGGATCGCGGCGCAGCTCGTCGTCAGCGAGAGCGCGGTCGCCAAGCACATCAACAACATCCTGGCCAAGCTGGACCTGCCGCAGGCCGACGGCGACCACCGGCGGGTGCTCGCGGTCCTGCGCTTCCTGGACGGCACTTCGTGAGCGGGGGCGGACGCCCGGGCGGGTCGGGTCCCCGGCGCACGGCGTGGATCGCGGCCGCGGCCCTGAGCGCCGTGTCGGTCGTCGCCCCCGCCGCCTGGCAGGTCTGGTCGTACGCCTCCAGCGAGAGCGGGGCGCTGAGCGGAGGCAGCGGTGGACGGCCGGTGTCCGCCGTGGAGATCGACGCGGGCAGTGCCGACGTACGCCTCACCCCCCGCGCCGACGGGCAGGTGGTCTACCGGGCCGAGACGCGCTGGTCGGTGGCCGCCCCGGAGATCGAGGAGAGCTGGCTCGGCGACACCCTGAAGCTGACGCCGCACTGCCCCGCGCTCGGGGACCTCGCGGCATCGGGCATCGGCTGCTCGGTCGACTTGGGCGTCACCGTGCCCGCCGGCATCCCGGTGAAGGTGACGGCGGGGTCGGGCACGGTGGTGATCAGCGGGCTGGGCGGCGCCGTCGACGCCGAGGTCGGCGGCGGGACGCTCCGGCTGAGCGCGCTGCGCGGACCGCTGCGGGCGAGCGTGGGCTCGGGCTCGCTCGAAGCCTCGGGCCTCAGCTCGCCGCAGGCCGAGATCAGGGCCGGGTCGGGCTCGGCCGTCGCCCGGTTCGCCGCCCCGCCGGAGCGGGTCACCGCCCGGGCTGGTGCGGGGCGGCTGCGGCTCACCGTGCCCGCGGACACCCGCTTCCGGGTCACGGCCCGGGCCGGGGCGGGCCGTTGTGACGTCGCGCCCGGAATGGACGACCCCGCCGCTCCGGGCCGGCTGGACATCTCGGCGGACGCGGGCCGGGCGGAGGCGGGCTATTGACGCCGCGTCCCTGGAGGGTGGCCGGCGGCCACGGCGATGTGCCGTGGCCACCGGGGTCCCGGGGTCAGGCGCGGGGCGGGATCCGGGAGGGCCGGCCGCGGCCGCGGGTGAGGGAGTACCCGAAGATGCCGGCGAGGGCGCCGAGCAGTCCGCCCGCCACCGTCCAGACCCAGCGGTCGGACCACCGGCCGCCGGACCATCCGTCGGCCGGCTCGCCGACGGCGGCCGGCTGCGGGGCCGAGCTCCCGGCCCCCGCCTGCGCGGTCTTTCCGATGCCGGGTACGAGCGGTGCCGCGAGGGCTCCGTCCACCGCGAAGGCGCCTCCCGTGTCCCGGGTGGAGGCCTCGATCTCGGCCCGCACCGGAAGACCGAGGTCCTCCTGCGCCACGCCGGCGACCGTCAGCCGGACGTAGTAGGTGCCGGGCAGCGGGTCGTTGGCCCAGGGCTCCGCGCCCGGGCGCACGGTGCGCAGGGTGCAGGACAGCTCGGCGGAGGCGGCCTCCTTGGCCGCCGCGGCCTGCTGCGTGCCGTACGTGCAGGCCTGGCGGCGGCGCAGCCCGTCGTAGACGTCGAGCTGCCAGGTCGAGGCCCCGTGCCGGTTCGCCGCCGGAGGCAGCTTCACCGTGGCCTTGACCGTGGCCCGCTGCCCCGAGTCCAGCGGGACCGCCCAGTACAGGTAGTCACCGGTCGAGGCGTCGGCCGTGGCCCGCTGCCCCGGCCGGATCGCCGTGGCGGTACGGAAGGCCGTGCCCGCCTCGGTCGGCCCCGAGGCCTTGCCGCCCGGGCTCGCACTGGCACTCGCGCTCGCCGACGGGGTGTCCGCCAGGGCGGTGCCCGCCATGCCGAGCACAGCGCCCGAGCAGAGGGCGGCGGCGGTCAGTATGCGTACGGTACGCATCAGTTCGTCCTCCAGACGGAGATACGCCAGCGGGAGATCCAGCCCCACAGCAGACCGGCGACGAGACCGGCGAGCACCAGCACGCCGAGCAGCCACCAGCCGCGGCCGAGGCCGAACGCCGCCGCGTCGGACGCGCCATCGGGCCCGTCGACCACGTCGACGGTGAGCTCGACGGGCAGGCCAGGGGTGGTCTTGACCGAGGCGGGCGCCGAGAAGGAGTTGCTGACCTGGAGGCAGACGGTCTCCACCGCCGCCTTCCCGTCGCCGTCCGCGTCGGAGTCGTCGACCTCGGCCTTCGGGTAGCGCAGACCGGTCGAGACCATGTCGGTGCGTCCGTCGCCGGCCTCCGAGCCGCGGACGATCTCCCGTCCGTGCACGGTCGTCGCCCGCAGCATGACCCCGTAGTCGTTGTTGACGGCGCGGTCGGCGGCGATGCTCACCGAAGCCCGCAGCTCCTGGCCGGGCTTGACGTCCACCCGGTACCACCGGTGCTCGCCGAAGGTCTCGCGGTCGGTGTACAGACCCGCCCCGAGCTGCGGGGCGCCCGCGCACTGCTTGGCGCCCTCGGTCGCCACCGGGGTGACGACCGGGGTCGCCGCCCGGTCCACCAACTGCTTGACACGACCGGAGAGTTCGGCGGTGTGCTGAACGGAGGTGTAGGTGCCGCCGGTGGCCTCGGCGATGCAGATCAGCTGGTTGCGCGTCTTGGCGTCGGGGACGAGCCCGAGCGTGTCGATGACGAGGTGGATGCCCTGGGCTGCGATGTCACGGGCCACCTCGCACGGGTCGAGCGGGGCACAGGTGTCCTCGCCGTCGGTGATGAGCACGATCCGCCGGGTGGCGTCACCGCCCTTGAGGTCCTCGGCCGCGCCCAGCAGGGCCGGCCCGATCGGCGTCCAGCCGGTGGGGGCCAGGGTGGCCACCGCCGTCTTCGCCTCGGTCCGGTCGAGCTTGCCGACCGGGTAGAGCTGCTTGGTGTCCTTGCAGCCGAGCTGCCGGTCGTCACCGGGATAGGTGGCCCCCAGGGTCCGTATCCCGAGCCGTACCTCGTCCGGTGTGGCGTCCAGTACCTCGTTGAACGCCTGCTTCGCCGCGGCCATCCGGGACTTGCCGTCGATGTCGGTCGCCCGCATCGAGCCGCTGACGTCGAGGACCAGCTCGACCTTGGGGGACTCCTTCGCCACCGGTTCGCCGGCGGCGGCATTCGCCGGGAAGAGCCCGACCGCCAAAGTGGCCAACAGGCCGCAGGCCCCGGCCGCCACCCATTTTCTTGTGATCATCGCCGGATCGTATTGAGGATCGGCCCCCGGAGCCAAAACGCTCGGCGGCGAAGCCCGGCCGCCGTCCGGCCGACCTGCTGCGGGCGCCGCCCGCGGCTACCCTGGATGGGGGGACGGTTCGCATTGCCCCGACGGAGGCGATCCCATGAGACGACGCCATCACTTCCACATCGATCATGCCGGGCACTCCGTCAGCGCCACCGTCGAGACCGGCCGCCACGTCGAGGTGGAGATCCTGGTCGACGGCAAGGAGACGGGGCACGGCACGACGCACCACGACCGGCCCGTCACGGTGCAGGTGGACCTCCCGACCGATCCGCCGACGCCGGTGTCCGTACGTGCGACACCCGGCCCCGGCGTCCCGCGCTGTGTCCTGGAGGCCCCGGACGCCGTTCCCCAGGTCATGTCCCCGCGCCGCTACTGACGCGGCCGAGCGTACCGACGCGGCCGAGCGGCACGCGCCCCGGCCGCGGGGGGCCGGGTGCGTGCCGCTCGGGAGCGGATCAGGAGGCGGGCGTCAGCTCGCCTGGAGGGTGACGTCGTCCACGACGAAGGAGGTCTGGAGGGACTGGTCCTCCACGCCCTGGAACTGCAGGGTGACGGTCTGGCCGGCGAACCGGGACACGTCGTAGCTCTTGAGCACGTAGCCCGGGGCCGCGTCCAGGTTGGACAGGGTCTCCAGGGTCTGGCCGCCGACCGAGACGGTGAACCGGTCGTAGACCACGTTCTCGTCCTCGTCGGTGTCGATGTGGAGGTAGAAGGCGAGCCGGGCCGTGGCACAGCCGGCCGGGAGGGACAGCGACTGCGAGGCGCTGTCGGTGTGGGAGGCGCCGTAGCCGTCCAGCCACGCCATGTACGCCCCGCCGTGCGAGGCCTGGCCGGACTGGTTGGTGACGACCCCGGCGGTGGCGGTCCACGGGCTGCTGCCGTTCTCGAAGCCGCCGTTGACCACGACCTGCTTCGGGGTGCACGTGCCCCCGCCGCCGACGGTCAGGGTGTAGGTGGTGCTGTGGGCGACCGTGCCCGTGCCGGTGACGGTCAGCGTGTAGGTGCCCGCCGCGGTGGCCGCGCCGACCTGCACGGTGAGCGTCGAGGACTGGCCGGACTGCACGGAGGCCGGGCTGAGCGTCGCGGTCACCCCGGACGGGGCGCCCGAGACGGAGAGGGCGAGCGTCTGCGGGCCGCCGCTCACGGTGGTGGTGTTCACCGTGGAGGTGACGCTGGTGCCCGGGGCGGCGGAGCCGGCGGCCGGGGAGGTGCCGATCGAGAAGTCCTGCGCCGGGGTGTCACCGCCGACGGCCTGCTTCCAGATCGCGTAGGCGACCCCGTCGGCGCTGCGGTCCAGCACCGTCGCGTTGATGTTGTTCGTCGTGTCGCAGGAGCTGTGGTAGCAGGAGTCGTACGCCGCGTTCGCGGTGCCGCCCCACTTGGTCGCCTGCGCCGAGGTCTTGCGGGCGCTGGCGCCGGCCGCGTAGCCGGAGGTGGGGATGCCGCCCTGCTGGAAGGAGTAGTCGTCACTGCGGCCCTGGCCCTCGGTGTTCTCCTCGGGGGCGAGGTTCAGCGAGGCCCAGTACGCCTTCAGCGGCGCGGCCGTGGTCGAGTTGAGGTTGTTGATGAAGTAGCCGCCGTTGGGCGAGCCGACCATGTCGAAGTTGTAGTAGCCCTTGATGGCGGCCTTCTCGGCGCTGCTGAGCCGGCCCACGTAGAACTCCGAGCCGTTCAGACCCTGCTCCTCGTCGGTCCACCAGGCGAAGCGCACGTGCTTGGTCAGGGTGGGGTCCTTCTGCGCGAGGACGAGCGCGTTCTCCAGCAGGGTCGCGGAGCCCGAGCCGTTGTCGTTGATCCCCGGGCCCGCAGAGACGCTGTCGAGGTGGGCGCCGAACATGACCGTCTGGTCGGCCGGACCGCCGGGCCAGTCCGCGATCAGGTTGTTGGACGGGTAGGTGCACGAGGTGCAGTTCTGCTCGGTGACGGTGAAGCCGGCCGCCTGCAGCTTGCCCTTGATGTACGCCACGGACTGCGTGTAGCCGGCGCTGCCCGCCCGGCGGTTGCCGCCGTTCTGCGAGGCGATCGTGTTCAGCTGCGCCAGGTGGGCCTGCACGTTGGCCACGTTGATGTTCGGCGGGTCGTTCCCGGGCTGCGTGCTGCCGACGTTCAGCGCGTAGTCGACCGTGTGCGCGAGGCTCGGGCCCTGGCCCTTGACCGTGATCGTGGAGGTCCCGGGCGCCGCGTTGGCCGTGGCGGACAGCGTCAGCGTCGAGGACTGGCCGGACTGGACGGTGGCCGGGTTGAAGGAGGCGCTCACCCCGGACGGCAGGCCGGTGGCGGTGAGCGTCACCTGCTGCGCCTGGCCGGTGGTGGTGCTGGTGGTCACGGTGGTGGTGACGGACGCGCCCTGCTGGACGGTGCCCGAGGACGGGTTCAGCGCCATCGAGAAGTCGTCGTTCTGTCCGCTCGGGGTGCAGGTCGGGTCGCCGGACTGGGCGGGCACGCTGATCGCGTCCCAGGCGGCCTTGGTCCGGGTGAACAGGTTGCAGGTGGCCGGGTCGAGCGACTTGGCGGAGCTGAGGGTCGCCGTCCGGTACTTCTTGTAGGACATGCTGCTGGTCTTGAGGAGCATGCCGCCGTAGAAGATCTTGCCGGCGGTCTGCACGCCCACGCCGGTGACCGCGGACTGGTTGCAGGTGGGGCTGTTCGGCTTGCCGCCGCCGGGGCTGCTGCCCTCGGCCAGCAGGTAGAACCAGTGGTTCAGGGGGCCTGCCGCCGCGTGCACCTCGGTGCCGGGTATCGCGGAGCTGTAGCAGTTCGGGTCGTTGTCGACGGCCGACGGGTTGTACATGTTCCGGATCGGACCGCTGCCCGTCAGATTGATCATCTCGCCGACGGTGTAGTCCGGGGTGTCGTACGGGGCCGGCTCGTTGGCGTAGGCCTCTGTCAGCGCGCCGAAGATGTCGCCGGTGCCCTCGCCGAGCCCGGACTCCTGACCGCTGGTGCCGCCGGGGGTGTTGGAGTCGATGGCGTGCCCGTACTCGTGGCCCACGACGTCGATCCCGGCGATCCACTCGTTGGCGCTGTTGTGCCCGATGGTGACCGAGCTGCCGTCCCAGTAGGCGTTGAGGTCGCCGAGGCCCACCTTGCCGGGGAAGCTGCGGCCGTTGCCGCTGACGCCGTTGCGGCCCAGCCACTGGCCCAGCATGTCCCACTGCTTCTGGGCGGCGAACATCAGGTCCGCGCAGCCGGTTTCCTTGGACGTCGCATTGCCCGTGCCCCAGGAGTCCGAGGACTTGGTGAACACGCTGCCGGTGCTGTAGTCGGCGCAGCTCAGACCGGGCCGGTTCGGGTCGCGCAGCGAGTACGAGCCGCCCGAGGCGGTGGTGTCGACGGTGAGCGGGTTCGGGCCGTTCCACTTGCTGGTGGCGCTGCCCGCGACGACCTCGTCGTGGCGGTCGACGACCTTGCCGGTGCGGGCGTCCACGAAGACGTGCAGTTTGCTGGGCGCCGTCTTGGTGCTGCCGGAGAGGACGGTCTCCCAGGCGAGCACCTGCTTGTCGTCCTTGATCTTGACCACGAGCCGGCTGTCGAGCACCTTGTCGACCTTGGCCAGCTCCGCCCGCGAGACGGCCTCCGCCGCCTTCGCGGTGACCGAGGGGGTGGTCGCCACGTCGATCGCGGTGGCGGAGGCCGACTGGACGGCCCGTACGCGGCCCTGGCCGTCGGCGAGGACGACCGCGTCGCCGCCGACGACCGGCAGGCCGCGGTAGCTGCGCTCGTAGGAGACGGAGTACAGGTCCTGCACCCAGGGGGTGACCAGGCGCCGGTCGTACTGCTGCTGGGGCGAGTTGACCAGGGTGTCGAGGCCGCTGCGGACCGCCGCGTCGGCGGCGGCGACCGCGCGCTCGGCGGACTTGGCCTGCGGGGAGGGCCCGGGGGGCTGGGCTTGGGGTGAGGCGGACGCGGCGGTGGCCAGCGTGCCGGCGAGGCCCGCCGTCAGCGCCAGGGCCGCCACGGAGGCCATCCATCTGGTGGGCTGCAAGAGTCCACTCCGATCGTGTGTGGGGGGTACGGGTGGCGTTCGCGCCGAGTATGGGCGTGGACATGGCGAGATTGGGACATACCTGCGCGCATAAGGTCCGCGTTATGGTGCCGTGGGGTCACGCTGCGTAAGCTGCCGGGATGCAGCTGGAGTTGAGGCATCTGCAAGCCGTGTGCCAGATAGCGGAGTCCGGCAGTCTCGGTGGCGCGGCCCGCCGGCTGGGGGTCTCCCAGCCGGCGCTCTCCGCGCAGCTGCGCAGGATCGAGCGGGTCACGGGCGGCGAGCTCTTCGTCCGCGGCCGGAGCGGGGTGGAGCCCACCCCGCTGGGCCAGTTCGTCCTGGCCAAGGCGCGCCGCGTGCTCACCGAGATGGAGACCCTCGGGGCCGAGACCCGTGCGATGGCGACCGACGCCCCGCTGCGGCTCGGCTGCATCCTGCTCGTGCTGATCGACGGACTGCTCGCGCGGACCGACCTCGTCCTGTCCGGGCGGGAGATCACCGTGGACGTGGAGGACTCGGTGACCGCGCTCGTGCGGATGCTCGGCGCGGGCCGGTACGACGTCGTCGTGTACGGCGAGGTCAACGACCACGAGGTGGCGCTGCCCCAGGGCACCCTGGCCCGGACCCTGGTGCCCAAGGAGCCCTTCTGCATCCGGATGTCCACCCGGCACCCGCTGGCGGGGCGGGAGGTCCTGGACCTCGCCGAACTGGCCGGCGAGCAGTGGATGACCCTGGTGGAGGACGACGACGGCGGTCCCGAGGCGCTGGTCGAGGCCTGCGCGAAGGCCGGCTTCGCCCCCTCCCTGCGCCACCGGATCACCGACCGCAAGATGCGGCACGACCTGGTGGCGGCGGGCCGGGCCATCTCCCTCACCCAGCCCACGGCCCCCGCGGTGGAGGGCACGGTGATGCGCCCGCTGCTCGGCACCCCGATCACGGGCCGTATCCGGCTCGCCTGGAACCGCTCGGCGGTCTCCGCCGGGCAGGCGGACGCCCTCTACCGGGCGGCGGCCGGCGCGTACCTGGCCAACGTCGACAACAACCCGTTCCACCGCGCGTGGTGGGACGCCCACCCGGAGGCGCACCCGGTCCTCGGATGAGCAGGGCGCGGCCGGCCGGGACCGCTCACGGGTCCCTCAGGGGCGGAGGGGCCCGGAGGCCGGCAGCAGCCGCTCGTCGTGGACGAGGCCGGCCACGTGGTCGGACACCATGTCGAGGATCTCCGCCGCCGCGGCCGCGTCGCCGAGCACGAGGAAGTTCAGGGTCAGCCCGTCCGTCATCGCCGCCAGGTAGCGGGCCAGGACGGGCACGGGGACGCGCAGTCCGGCCCCCATGCCGCTGACCTGCTCGATCAGTTCCGCGTAGGTCGCGCAGTACAGCTCGTGCTGGCGCCGCGCCAGGTGCTCGAACCCCGGCTCGCGCAGAGCGTACTGGGTGAGCTCGTACGTGAGCATGTGCTCGGCGGGGTGGGCGCGGACGTGGTCCCAGTAGGCCTGGAAGCCGGCCCGGACGGTCTCGCGGAGGGTGGTGCGCGGCAGGATCGCCTCCTTGACCACCGCCAGGTAGTGCTCGGTGATCGTCTCGATGACCGATTCGAGCAGCGCCTGCTTGGAGTCGAAGCAGTAGTGGAAGACGCTCAGCGACACGCCCGCCTCGGCGGCGATCGACCGGGTCGTCGTCCGGGGGACGCCGTCGCGGGCCATCGCGCGGATCGCGGCCTCGGTCAGCTGCCTGCGCCGCTGCGCCAACGGCATCCGTGCCATGCGGAATCGGTTCCCTTCGTACGGGCGGAGGTACGGCCGGGGCCGGGGCCGTCGGGATCGGACGAGCCGATCCCGACGGCCCCGGCCCACGGGCGCCGCTTCGGGCCGTCAGCTGCTGTAGACGCCGACTTCGTGCAGGGAGTAGCCCCACTGCGTGCCGCGCCCCGCTCCGTGGACGCGTACGTACCGGGCCGGGACCCCGGCGAACCGCGCCGTGTCCAGGCCGCCGTCGCCGGTGGTCGTGGACCACACGGTCTGCCAGTTCGCGTCGTCCGTGGACACCTCGATCCGGTACGACTTCCCGTACGCGCGCTCCCAGTCGAGGGTGACGCGCTTGACGAGGCCGGGGGAGCCGAGGTCGATCCGCAGCCACTGGTCGTCGTTCCAGTCGCTCGCCCAGCGGGTGCCCGTGTCCCCGTCCACGGCCCGGCCGGGCGCGTAGCTGACGAACGGGTTCCACTCGGCGGAGCTGGCCGAGGCGGGCGCGCCCGCGGCGAGGTTGACGCCGGCCTTGTGCTGCTCGGACGCCCCCCAGGTGCGCAGGTAGGACTCGGCGCCCTTGAAGAGGTCGTCCACGACACCCTGGCCGCCGACGAGCCGGATGTCCTCGATCCAGTCGGGGACGAGGCCGTAGTGCGCCGCGCCGTCGGTGTTGAGGTCCCAGGTGCGCTGCCCGGTGGTCTGCTTGTCGATGACGGAGCCGCCGTCGGTGCTGCGGAACGGGTACTTCACCGGGTTCGGCGTGTCGGCGCCGCGCGGGCCCGGCCAGCCGCCGACCCCGTTCATGTCGGTGCCGTACCCGTAGCCCACGTGGTACTTCTCGCGCAGCGCGTCCGTGCGCGCGGCCTCGGCGCTGAACCCTTCGGCGCCGTTCATGTACTGGGCGGCGAACCCGCCCAGCTTGTAGAGGCGTTCGGTCCAGCCGAGGTCCATCCAGCTGTGCGAGGAGATCACGCCCGGGTAGGACTCGGATTCGAGGATGTCGAAGGCCCGGCCCGCGGCCTTGACGCTCATGTGGTCGACTTCGAGCATCATCTTGCGTTTCATCATCCCGCGCACGGCGTACTCACCGAGGTCGGTGAGACCGCGGCTGTTGCACTGCGCGCCGGCCGCGTACGAGGGGACCGACACGCCCGCCGGCAGCTCCTTCTGCGCCGAGGGCGCCGGTGCCAGGCCGATCGGGTTGTCGTGCTGCGGGCCGGTGCACTGCTCGGTCTTCCAGAAGGTGCCGGTGGACAGGAACTGCCCGACGTTGATCGCCGTTCCCAGGGCGCCCTCGTCGAAACGGACCCCGCACAGGGCGTTGTCGAACTTGTGGCAGAGGAACATGCTGCGGACGCCGAGCCGGTACAGCTCGTCGAGGCCGCGGTCGATGTCCGCCTTGCTGCACTGGGAGACGTCCAGGATCTGCTTGCAGCCGAACGGCTCGGAGGTCTCCACGCCCAGGACCACGGCCAGCTTGCCCTGCTGGACGACGTCGCGGGCCTGCGCGGAGTCGGTGACGATCCGGAACCAGCCCTTTCCGGGTCCGCCGTACATCTTGTCGATGAAGGCCTGCATGTCGTAGGTCTTCTGCGCCTCCAGGCGGATGGCGGTCATCTCGTCGCAGCTGCGGTCCTTGAAGAAGTAGACCGAGCAGATCACCCCGTTGGTGACGAGGTCGTTGACGAGGACGCGCTGGCCGCCGCGCCAGGCGCGCTCGATCCAGGCGTAGTAGTTCTGCTGGTGGGTCAGGGAGTCGTGGGCGGGCCAGTCCTTGAACGTCGGCCAGCCGGTGGGGTCGTGCTTGCCGTCCCCGCCCTTGGTGATGAAGTCGAAGATCGCGAGGGAGCCGTCGGGGTAGTGCTCGGGGCAGTCCTTGAGGGCGTCGGCCACCCCCAGGTCGGAGAACGCCTTGCCGCAGATGAGCCGGCCGCCGAAGCCCTCGTTGGACATGATGTGGTCGTGGGCGTCGACGAAGCCCCGGACCTGCCCTTGGGCGTCGGTGCCCTTGAACGGCTCGCCCGTGACGTTGATCTGGGAGTCGGGCGCGGGTCGCGCGGTGGGGTTCCACCAGCCGGCATCGCCCTCGGCGGCCGCGCCGGGCGCGGGGCCGAGGGCCATGGCCACCATGGCCAGGAGGAGGGCGAGCAGAGCCAGGGGCCTGCGCCTTCGGTGCGGGGCTCGGGTCATGGTCATCACTCACGTCATCGGTCGGTGGATGGCGCGGTCGAGGACGCATACCGTCTGAGGGAGCCGGCTGATTGTCATGTCCCGCGCAGCGTTGCGACGAGAATGGCTACCGGCGGTAACAGAGTCAAGGGTCCGGGACGGTTGACCTGATGGAATGTCAGGTGCCGGGTCGGTGTGATCCGGAGGACGCGGCCTACTCGGCGCCCTCGTCGAGCACGGCCGCGACGCCCTGCGCGAGGCAGGGGATCCGGTGCGCCGGGATCCCCGCGATGTTGATCCGCCCGGCCGTCGTCCCGTAGATGGCGAACCGGTTGCGCAGCCGCAGCATCTGGCGCGCGGTGAGCGGGAGCATCGAGAACATCCCCTTCTGCCGCGCCAGCACGTCGGCCTGCGCGTCCCACCCCAGCGCGGTCAGCTCCGCGGCCAGCCCGAGCCGGTTGTCCTCGATCCGGGCCCGCATCCCGTCCAGCTCGCCGCGCCACAGGGCGCGCAGCCCGTCGTCCTCCAGGATCGCGGTCACCACCGCGGCGCCGTGCTCCGGCGGCATCGAGTAGAGCGTGCGGGCCGCGTTCTGCAGCGCCGTCTCCACGTGCCGCAGCGACTGCCGCGAGGCGCCGAGCACGACGGCGCAGCCGGTCCGGTCGCTGTACAGCCCGAAGTTCTTCGAACAGCTGATGGCGACGAGCATCTCCGGCACCCGTTCCGCGAGCAGCCGCGTGGCCGCGAGGTCGGCCTCCAGGCCATCGCCGAGCCCGTGGTACGCGAGGTCCACGAACGGCACCCAGCCGTGCTCCGCGGCCAGCTCGGCCACGGCCTCCCAGGCCTGCGCGGACGGGTCGACGCCGGTCGGGTTGTGGCAGCAGCCCTGGAGCAGCACGACGTCGTCGCGCCGCGCCCCGCCGAGGTCGCGCAGCATTCCCGCCGTGTCGAAGCGGCCCTCGGCGTCGAGCCAGCCGTACGTCCGCACCGTCAGCCCGGCGGCCTCCAGGATGGGCCGGTGGTTGACGTACGCCGGATCGCTGATCCACACCGTCGTGCCCGGCCGGGTCCGGCAGATCAGATCGGCCAGCAGCCGCAGCGCGCCGCTGCCGGCGACGGTCTGGACGGCCACGGCCCGCTCGGCCGCGCCGCCGGAGCCCAGGACCAGCGAGAGCATCGCCCGGTTGAAGGCGGCGTTGCCGGATAGCCCCCGGTACTCCTTGGAGACGGAGCGCTCCGCCAGGCGTATCTCGGCCTCGCGCACGGCCGCCATGACCGGGGTGCCGCCCGTCTGGTCGCGGTAGACGCCGAGTACGAGGTTCAGGCGCTCGGGCCGGTCGTCGGCGCCGTACGCCTCGGTGAGGTCCCACAGCGGGTCGACGGGCGGCGGGAGGAGGAGCTCAAGCATGGTCGGGAACCTCGGGCTGGGTGCGGGGGAGGGGGCGGTTGCGGGTGGGCGGGCGCCGGTTGGCGAGGGCGACGCCCGCGGTGATGAGGGGGACGCCGACGAGTACGGCCGCGGTCGGCGACTCACCGAGCAGGGGGATGGCGAGCAGGACCACGGCGACCGGGCTGAGGCTTCCCACGGTGGAGCTGCGTTCCGCGCCCAGGCTGCGGATGGCGAAGGCGTACAGCAGGCCCGCGCAGAGGCCGACGCCCAGCCCCTGCACCACCAGGAACAGGGCGATGTCGCTCCCGGCGGCCGAGGCCAGGCCGGTGGGCAGCACCCCGGTCAGGACCAGGAGCGCCATCACCGCGAACGAGGGTAGGCACAGCAGGCCGATCGATCCGACGGGATCGAGGTCGACTTCCTTCAGCCCGACCGTGTACAGGGCCCACAGCCCGCTCGCGACGAGCAGGATCCCGGCGCCGGCCAGCACCTGCGTGTCCAGCGGGACGACGTAGCGCCACACCAGGGCGACCACGCCGACCGCGATCAGTCCGAGGCCGGCCGCCTGCGTGCCCCGGGGCGCGCCCCGGCCGCCGGCGACCATCAGCGCGGAGACGAACAGCGGGACCATTCCGGGGACGATCGAGCCGACGAACGCCGCCGAGGTCAGCGAGCCGCCGTACATCGCGGCCAGGAAGAACGGCACCCCGGCCCCGCAGGCGATCTTGAGCGCGGCAGCGGGGCGGACGGCGGCTATCCGCCGGCGCCGCCGCCACAGTGCGGGCGCCAGGACGAGCAGCGGGACGCCGAAGCGCAGCAGGGCCGCGTCGGCGGGCAGCAGCGAGGAGGCGCTCAGGGCCCGGGCGCTGAGCGCGAAGGCGGCCCAGATCAGCACGGTCACGACCAGCGCCAGGGTGCCCTTCGCCTGAGGGGACGGGCGCAGGAGGCCGGCGGCGCGGGCGGCCTGCGGGGGCGCCGTCGCGGGTCCGGCGTTCGTGGTGACCAAGGGGGCTCCTCCAGCCTCTGGGGGCCGGATCCGGCCACAGGGCAACGCTAGGTCTTGTGCCGGGGCAGCCGATTGCCAGTTCTGCCTCTCGGACATACGTTTGAGGCAGAATCTGCCAAAGAGGAGCGGAAAAGGATCGAGGAGGGGCGATGGACGCAGTCGATCTGCAGATCATCCGCGAATTGCAGGCCGACGGAAGGCTGTCCAACCAGGACCTCGCCGACCGGGTGCGGCTGTCCCCGTCGCCCTGCCTGCGCCGGGTGCGGCGGCTGGAGGAGGCCGGCCTGATCCGCGGCTACACGGCCATGGTCGACCAGGTCGCCTTCGGTCTGCCGATCACGGTCTTCGTCCGGATCCGCCTGGACCGCCACACGAAGGAGGCGGTCTCCGTCTTCGAGGGGCACGTGGCGCTCATCGAGCACATCCAGGACTGCTACCTGATGGCCGGAAGCAGTGACTACCTGCTGCGGGTGGTGATCGAGAGCCTGGAGGCGTACGAATCCCTCGTCCGCAACCGGATCCACGCCATCCCCGGCATCGCGTCGATCGAGTCGAGCTTCGCGTTCGGCAGCGTGAAACAGTCCCGGGTCTATCCCGGCCCCGCGTGAAGAACGCGCGGGGAGCGGGCGTCTGACGTCCCGAGCTGCGGTGCGGCGCCGGAGGCGCCCGTCCGTTCGTCACTACCCTGCGTGACCGTGTGTGGCGCCTGTGAACCTCTGGGAATCCGCTGCCGCCCGAACCGCCTTTCATGTCCGCATTTGCCCCATCTTCGGGGGTGAACAAGATCACTCTCCGCAAGGCATTGCGCATGGATGTCCGGGCCCTGGGCACGCGGCCGGACCGGGTCGGTGCAACCGGCAGGGGGATTCAGAGGACGAAAGGCAATACGCAACGTGACCGCAGCACAACAGAGCATCCATGTGGGCGGAGAGTGGCGCGCAGCCCTCTCCGGCGCCACGCGCGAGATCATCGACCCCGTCGACGCGACCGCCTTCGCGGTCGTGGCGGAGGGCGGCGTCCAGGACACCGACGAAGCCGTGGCTGCGGCCCGGGCCGCGTTCGACGACGGTGCCTGGCCGCGTACGCCGGTCGCCGAGCGTGCCGCCCTGCTGCGGCGGGTCGCCGCTCTGCTGGAGCGCGACCGCGAGCGGATCGGCGCCCTGGAGAGCCAGGACGCGGGCAAAACCCTGGAGGAGGGCCGCGTCGACGTCGACTGCGTCCGCGACGCCTTCCTCTACTTCGCCGACCTCGTGGAGAACGAGAACGGCGGACGGGTCGTCGACGCCGGCTCGGACGAGATCCGCAGCGTCGTCGTGCACGAGCCGGTCGGGGTCTGCGCACTGATCACGCCGTGGAACTACCCGCTGCTCCAGGCCAGCTGGAAGATCGCGCCCGCCCTCGCCGCCGGCAACACGTTCGTGATCAAGCCCAGCGAGATCACCCCGCTGACCACCGTCGCACTGATCGAACTGCTGCTGGAAGCCGGACTTCCGCTCGGCGCGGCCAACATCGTCACCGGCCCCGGCGGCACGGTCGGCGCCCGGCTCGCCGAACACCCCGACGTCGACCTCATCTCGTTCACGGGCGGTCTCGTCAGCGGCACCAAGGTGGCGAAGGCGGCTGCCGACAGCGTGAAGAAGGTCGCCCTCGAACTCGGCGGCAAGAACCCCAACGTGGTGTTCGCCGACGCCTGTTCCACGCCCGAGGCGTTCGACACCGCCGTCGACCAGGCGCTGAACGCCGCCTTCATCCACAGCGGCCAGGTCTGCTCCGCCGGCTCCCGCCTCATCGTCGAGGAGCCCCTGCGCGACCGGTTCGTCGCCGAGCTCGCCCGCCGCGCACAGCTGATCCGCCTGGGGCGCGGCACCGACGAGGGCGTCGAATGCGGACCGCTGGTCTCCGCCGCCCAGCTGGCGCGCACCGAGGAGTACGTGGCCTCCGCCCTCGCCGAGGGCGCTGTCCTGCGCGCGGGCGGCGAGAAGCCGGACGGCCCCGGCTACTTCTACCGGCCCACGGTCCTGGACCGCTGCCACCGCGGCATGCGCGTCGTCCGCGAGGAGGTCTTCGGACCCGTCCTCACCGTGGAGACCTTCCGCACCGAGGAAGAGGCCGTCGCCCTCGCCAACGACACCGAATACGGACTCGCCGGAGCGGTGTGGACCTCCGACGGCGACCGGGCCCGGCGGGTCGCGGCCGCGCTGCGCCACGGCACCGTCTGGATCAACGACTTCCACCCCTACCTGCCGCAGGCGGAATGGGGCGGCTTCGGGAAGTCCGGCATCGGCCGCGAACTGGGCCCCGGCGGCCTCGGCGAGTACCGCGAGGCCAAGCACATCTACCAGAACCTCGCCCCGCGCCCCGTGCGCTGGTTCGCGGGCGCGACGGAGAAGGACCGGGCATGAACGACCAGCACGTGTACGACTACGTCGTCGTCGGCGGCGGCACCGCCGGTTCCGTGATCGCCTCCCGGCTGACCGAGGACCCGGACGTCAGCGTCGCCGTCATCGAGGGCGGCCCCAGCGACGTCGGCCGCGACGACGTCCTGACCCTGCGCCGCTGGATGGGCCTGCTCGGCGGCGAGCTGGACTACGACTACCCCACCACCGAGCAGCCCCGGGGCAACTCGCACATCCGCCACAGCCGCGCGCGAGTGCTGGGCGGCTGCTCCTCGCACAACACCCTCATCGCGTTCAAGCCGCTGCCCTCCGACTGGGACGAGTGGGCGCAGGCCGGTGCCGAGGGGTGGGACGCGGCCGCCATGGATCCCTACTTCGCCCGGCTGCGCAACAACATCGTCCCCGTCGACGAGGCCGACCGGAACGCGATCGCCCGGGACTTCGTCGACGCCGCGCAGACCGCACTCGGCGTACCGCGCGTCGAGGGCTTCAACCGGGCTCCCTTCCACGAGGGAGCCGGCTTCTTCGACCTGGCCTACCACCCGGAGAACAACAAGCGCTCCTCCGCCTCCGTCGCCTACCTGCACCCCTTCCTGGACCGGCCGAACCTGCACATCGCCCTGGAGACCTGGGCGTTCCGGCTGGAGCTGGAGGGCACCCGCGCCACCGGCGTGCACGTCCGCACCAAGGAGGGCGAGGAGCACGTCGTGCGCGCCCGGCGCGAGGTCCTGGTGTGCGCCGGGGCCGTGGACACCCCGCGCCTGCTGCTGCACTCGGGCATCGGGCCGCGCGCCGACCTGGAGAAGCTGGGCATCCCCGTCGTGCACGACCTGCCGGGCGTGGGGGAGAACCTGCTCGACCACCCCGAGTCGGTCATCGTCTGGGAGACGCACGGACCGATCCCGGAAAACTCCGCGATGGACTCCGACGCCGGGCTGTTCGTCCGCCGGGACCCGGCCTCCGAGGGCCCTGACCTGATGTTCCACTTCTACCAGATCCCCTTCACCGACAACCCCGAGCGGCTGGGCTACGAACGGCCCGCGCACGGCGTGTCGATGACCCCGAACATCCCCAAGCCGCGCAGCCGCGGCCGGCTCTACCTGACGAGCGCCGACCCCGAGGGCAAGCCCGCCCTCGACTTCCGGTACTTCACCGACGAGGACGACTACGACGGCCAAACCCTCGTCGACGGCATCCGCATCGCCCGGAAGATCGCCGAGAGCGAGCCGCTGGCCGGATGGCTGAAGCGCGAGGTGTGCCCCGGGCCCGAGGTGACCTCCGACGAGGAACTCAGCGCGTACGCGCGCCACGTCGCGCACACCGTCTACCACCCCGCCGGCACCTGCAAGATGGGCGCCGCCGACGACGAACTCGCCGTCGTCGCACCCGACCTGCGGATCCGGGGCCTCGACGGCATCCGGATCGCCGACGCGTCCGTTTTCCCCACCATGACCGCCGTGAACCCGATGATCGGCGTCCTCATGGTCGGCGAGAAATGCGCCGACCTGCTGGGAGGCACCACCCGATGAGCGCTCCGCACACCCCCACCACCCCCGCCCAGTCCGTCTTCTCCGTACGGGACCTGTGGAAGGTCTTCGGTCCGAAGGCCGACCGCGTGCCCGCCGACCCGGAGCTCGCGGCCCTCGACGCCGCCGAGCTGCGCGAGCGCACCGGCTGCACGGCCGCCGTCCGCGACGTCTCCTTCGACGTCAAAAAGGGCGAGGTCTTCGTCGTCATGGGCCTGTCGGGCTCGGGCAAGTCGACGCTCGTACGCTGCCTGACCCGGCTCATCGAGCCGACCTCGGGCACGATCTCCATCGACGGGGAGGACGTGCTGTCCATGGACACCGGCCGGCTCCGCGAGCTGCGCCGGCACCGGGCGGCGATGGTCTTCCAGCACTTCGGACTGCTGCCGCACCGCACGGTCCTCGACAACGTCGCCTACGGACTGGAGATCCAGGGCGTGGGGCGCGGCGAACGGCGCGAGCGGGCGGCCGAGTTCGTCACCAAGGTCGGCCTGGACGGCATGGAGCAGCGCAGGCCGGGCCAGTTGTCCGGCGGCCAGCAGCAGCGCGTGGGCCTCGCCCGCGCCCTCGCCGTCGACCCCGAAGTCCTGCTGTTCGACGAGCCGTTCAGCGCGCTGGACCCGCTCATCCGACGGGACATGCAGGAGGAGGTCGTACGCCTGCACCGGGAGGAGGGACGCACGATGGTCTTCATCACGCACGACCTGAGCGAGGCCCTGAAGCTCGGCGACCGCATCGCGCTGATGCGCGACGGGCAGATCGTGCAGCTCGGGACTCCGGAGGAGATCGTGGGCACCCCCGCCGACGACTACGTCAGGGACTTCGTCCGCGACGTACCGCGCGAGCAGGTGCTGACCGTCCGCTCGGCGATGCGCCCCGCCCTCGCCGGCGAGCACGAGGCCGGCCCCGCGCTCGCCCCCGGTGCCACCGTCCACGAGGCCATCGAAGCCGTCGCCCGTACGGGCGAGAACGCGCGGGTCGTCGAAGGCGGCCGGTGCCTCGGCGTGGTCGACCACGCGGGACTGCTCGGTGTCGTCGCCGGGGTCCCGGTCGCGACGGGAAAGGCGGTGGCCTGATGTACGCCCATACGACCTGGCCGCCGCCGGGCGGCACGACCGGCGCCGTCGCCGGACGGTGGGGCCGATGACCGCCACCGCCACCACCCCCGCCACCACACCCGCCCCTACGGGTTCCACGACCGCCGGCGGCACCGGGCCCGGTGCGCTGCGCGCCCTCGCGCGCCATCGCGGCCGGCTGATCGGCGCGGGCGCGGCCCTCGCACTCGTCCTCGGTTCCCTGCTCTTGGGCGGCGGCAGCTGGCCGGCACCGCTCTCCGTCGACCTGTCCGGGCCGCTCGACCGCGCCAGCGACTGGATCATCGACAACCGTGACGGCCACCCGCTCTTCCTCTACTTCCTCGGCCACGTCAGCAACGTCGTGGTCGTGTCCGTCCGCG
The DNA here is from genome assembly GCF_044455885.1 of Streptomyces sp. NPDC051109. NCBI lineage: Bacteria > Bacillati > Actinomycetota > Actinomycetes > Kitasatosporales > Streptomycetaceae > Streptomyces > Streptomyces sp. NPDC051109. The sequence goes on along the minus strand of NZ_JBITFF010000001.1, from coordinate 546,687 downwards.
CGGTGTACCTGGCGCTGCTCGCCCTCGGCTGGGCCGGCGTCACCGCCGCCGCAGGACTGCTGGCCTGGCGCGTCGCGGGAGTCCGGCTCGCGCTGACCTCCGTCGCCGCCTTCGCCGTGTGCGGACTGCTCGGCATGTGGGTGCCGACCCTCCAGACCCTCGCCCTGATGGCCGTCGCCGTCGCCGCGTCCGTACTGCTCGGAGGCCTCCTCGGGCTGGCCGCGGGCCTGTCGGACCGGATGCACCGCATCCTGCGGCCCGTGCTGGACACCATGCAGGTGCTGCCGGCCTTCGCGTACCTCCTGCCCGTCGTCCTGGTCTTCGGCATCGGCGTGCCCGCCGCCGTCCTCGCCACCGTCATCTACGCCGCCCCGCCCATGGCCCGCCTCACCGCGCTCGGTCTGCGCGACGCGGACGCCGGCGTCGTGGAGGCCGCCACCTCCCTCGGCGCCACCGGCCGGCAGCGGCTGCTGACGGCCCGGCTGCCGCTGGCCCGCAAGGAACTGCTGCTCGGCGTCAACCAGTCGATCATGATGGCGCTCGGCATGGCCGTGATCGCTTCCGTCATCGGCGCGGGCGGCCTCGGCGACCGCGTGTACCAGGCGCTGGCCTCCGTCGACGTCGGCGCCGCGCTCGCCGCCGGTGTGCCGATCGTGCTGCTCGCCATCGTCCTGGACCGGGTCACCGCCGCGGCGGGGGAGCGGATCGGCGCGGCCGGTGCCCGCCGGTCCCGGCTCGGCTGGGCCCTCGCGGCCGCGGTGACCGCCGCCGTCGCCGTCGCAGGGCGCCTGTCCGACCGGCTCTCGTGGCCCGACGGGTGGACGGTGGGCATCGCCGAACCCGTCAACCGGGCAGTCGACTGGATGACCGCCCACCTCTACTCCGGCGTGCCCGTCCTCGGCGGCACCGCCGAGTGGGCCGGACACTTCACCACGTGGGTCCTCAACCCGCTGCGCCACGGCCTGCAGTGGCTTCCCTGGTGGGCGGTCCTGCTGGCCGTAGGCACCCTCGCCCTGCTCATCGGCACCTGGCGCACCGCCGTGACCGCGGTCCTCGCCATGGCCGCGATCGGCGTGCTCGGCGTCTGGGACCCGGCGCTCGACACGCTGTCCCAGGTACTGGCCGCCGTCGCCGTGACCCTGCTCCTCGGCGTCGGACTCGGCGTCGCCGCGGCGCGCAGCAACCGCCTGGGTCGCGCGCTGCGCCCCGTCCTCGACGTCTTCCAGACGATGCCGCAGTTCGTGTACCTGATCCCCGTGGTCGCCCTGTTCGGAGTGGGCCGCGCCCCGGCGGTCGCGGCCGCCGTGGTCTACGCGCTGCCCGCGGTGGTACGGATCACGGCGCAGGGCGTGCGCGCGGTGAACCCGGCCGCTGTGGAGTCCTCGCGGTCGCTGGGCGCGACCGGCCGCCAGCAACTGCTGCAGGTCCAGCTGCCGCTGGCCCGGCCCGCGCTGCTGCTGGCCGTCAACCAGGGCGTGGTGCTGGTCCTCGCCGTGGTCGTCATCGGCGGCCTCGTGGGCGGCGGTGCGCTCGGCTACGACGCCGTCTTCGGTCTCGCCCAGGGCGACCTGGCGACCGGACTGGTCGCGGGCGCGGCGATCGTCTGCCTCGGCCTGATGCTCGACCGCGTCACCCAGCCCACGCAACGCCGCGACCTCGCCGGAAAGGGGGCCTGAGATGGCTCGCACACGCCTCGCCGCACTCGCGGCGGCCGCCACCGCCACCGTCGCCCTGACGGCCCTCACCGGCTGCGGCGCCGCCGACATGACCCGCCAGGCCTCCCCGTACGCCGACGCGAAGGGCTCCCGCACGGTCACCCTGTCCGTGCAGTCGTGGGTGGGCGCGCAGGCCAACGTGGCCGTCGCCCAGTACCTGCTGGAGCACGAGCTCGGCTACCGCGTGGACACCGTCCAGATCGACGAGGTGCCCGCCTGGGACGCGCTCAGCCAGGGCCGGGTGGACGCCATCCTGGAGGACTGGGGCCACCCCGAGCAGGAGAAGCGGTACGTCGACGACAAGGAGACGATCAAGCCGGGAGGCGAGCTCGGAGTGACCGGCCACATCGGCTGGTTCGTGCCGACGTACTTCGCCGAGCAGCATCCGGACGTCACCGACTGGAAGAACCTCAACAAGTACGCGAACGACTTCCGGACCGCGGAGAGCGGCGGCAAGGGCCAGCTGATGGACGGCTCCCCCTCCTACGTCACGAACGACAAGGCGCTCGTGAAGAACCTGGGCCTGGACTACCAGGTCGTCTTCGCGGGCTCCGAGGCGGCGCAGATCACGCAGATCAAGCAGTTCGCCAAGGAGAAGAAGCCGTTCCTGAGCTACTGGTACAAGCCCCAGTGGCTCTTCGAGAAGGTCCCGATGACGGAGGTGAAGCTGCCCGAGCACCAGGAGGGCTGCGACGCCGACACGGAGAAGGTGGCCTGCGCGTACCCGCACACGCCGCTGCGGAAGTTCCTCAACGCCCGCTTCGCGGACGGCGGGGGCGACGCCGCAGCCTTCCTGAAGAAGTTCCGCTGGACGACCGAGATGCAGAACGACGTCTCGCTGATGATCGCGGAGGAGAAGCTGGCGCCGCAGGAGGCGGCCGCCCGCTGGGTGAAGGAGAACGAGGCCACGTGGCGGACGTGGCTCCCGTCCTGACGCCGGTCCGGTCCGGCCCGGACGTACGGTCACGCGTAGGAGGCCGCCAGCTCGCTGCTGCGGTCGCGGGCGGCCTCCAGGGCCGCCATCAGCGCGGCGCGTACGCCGTGCCGTTCCAGCTCCCGCACCGCGCTGATGGTGGTACCGGCCGGCGAGGTGACCGCCTCACGGAGCTTGACCGGGTGGGTGCCGGAGTCGCGCAGCATGACCGAGGCACCCACGGAGCTGCGCACGACGAGCTCGTGCGCCTTGTCCCGCGGAAGCCCCAGCAGGACGCCCGCGTCGGTCATCGCCTCGACGAGGAAGTAGAAGTAGGCGGGCCCCGACCCCGACAGCGCGGTCGCGGCGTCCTGCTGGGCCTCGGGCACGGTGAGGGTGTGGCCGACGCCGCGGAACAGGTCCGCGGCCTGCTCCACGTCCTGCTGCGAGGCGTGGCCGCCGCCCGAGAGCACGGTCATCCCCTCGTCCACCAGGACCGCCGTGTTGGGCATCGCCCGCACCACCGCGACGCCGGCCGGGACCCGCTCCTCGAAGAAGGCCGTGGTGAGCCCGGCCGCCACGCTGATCAGCAGCGTCCCGGGGGCGATCGCGGGGGCGATCTCCGCCAGCAGTGCGCCCATGTCCTGCGGCTTCACCGCGAGGATCAGCACGTCGGCCCATGCTGCGGCCTCCGTGTTGCCCAGCGCCGCGATCCCGTGGCGCGCCTCGATCTCGGCGGCCCGCTTCTTGCGGCGGCAGGTGACCCCGAGTGCCCGCGCCGGCCAGCCGGAGCGCAGCAGGCCGCCGAGGAGCGCCTCACCCATCTTGCCCGCGCCGAGCACGGCGACCTTGCACGTCATGACTTGCTCCCTCGTGGTGGAAGTGACGAAGAGAAGAAGGGGCCGGCCGGCCCGGTCACCGCGTGCCCGTGCCCGTGCCCGTGCCCGTGCCCGTGCCCGCGTACGCGTGCGGCGTGAACAGGGCCACGTCCTGCGCACCGACGACCTCGGGATACGCCACGGCTGCGGGTCCGTCCTGCGGTACGGGGAACCCGGCGAGCAGCCGGATCAGATCCCCGGAGGCCAGCCGGGCGAGGCCGCGCGCCACGGGTCCGCCCGCGCCGTCGGCGAGGTCCACCGGGTCACCCGCGCCGAACTGACCCTCGACGGCGGTGACCCCGCTCCACAGCACGGGCCGGCCGTGCTCGCGTACGTCCCGCACGGCGGCGGCGTCGAGGACGATGCGGCCCTGCGGCTCCGTGGCGTGGGCGAGCCAGAACAGCTGCTCGGCGGGCCGCTGCCGGGCGGCGTGGAAGTACGTGCCCGTCTCCGCGCCCGCCAGCGCCCGTGCGGCCTGCCCGGCGGCGGCCAGTACGACGGGGATCCCGGCGCTCGCGGCGGTCATCGCCGCCTGGACCTTGGCCCCCATGCCGCCCGTACCGAATCCCGAGCGCCCCGGCGTGCCCGTACGGATCCCGGCGAGGTCGGCGGGTCCGCGGATCTCGGAGACCGGGCCGGTGCCGGGGTCCAGCGGGTCCCCGTCGTAGAGCGCCTCCACGTCGGAGAGGAGGACGAGCAGGTCCGCGCCGATCAACTCGGCGACCAGGGCCGCGAGCCGGTCGTTGTCGCCGAAGCGGACCTCGTGGGTGGCGACCACGTCGTTCTCGTTGACGACCGGCACGATCCCCATGAGCATGAGCTTCTTCAGGGTGCGCCGGGCGTTGTGGTAGTGGTCGCGGCGGGTGATGTCCCCGGCCGTGAGCAGGACTTGCCCCACCTGGATGCCGTAACGGCCGAACTCCGAGCCGTACGTGCCCATGAGCAGCCCCTGGCCGACACTGGCCGCCGCCTGCTGCTCGGACAGTTCGGTGGGCCGCGTGGTCAGTCCCAGCGGCGCGAGTCCCGCCGCGACGGCGCCGGAGGAGACCAGGACGACGCTCCTGCCCTGCCGGTGCAGTCCGGCGAGGACCTCGACCAGGGCCGCCGGCCGGGCGGGATCGAGCCGCCCGGAGGCCGAGGTGAGCGAGGACGAGCCGATCTTGACCACGATCCGGTGGGCCCCGGCCACGTCCGCACGCTCGGTGCGCGGTCCGTCCGGCGCGGCTTCGGATGTCACGGGAGCTCTCCTCGGGGCTGTGGGGCGGCGGCTGTGGGGCTCCGATTCAGCCATGATCCGTTCCCGTTTCGTTCCCGGACCCCGGGAATGGTCCGGGAACGGTTCGGTAGCCACCGGTCTCATTTTTGCTGGGCATCAGTAGGCCCACAGCAAAAAGAGGAAGGAGGCAGGGAGTTCGGTGTTCTCGTCATTCACGGAGAAAATGGCACAACCGGATCTGATAGATCTCGGCGACGGCATATACGTCCTCCGGTTCGAGGTCATGAAGGTGACCTCGGTCTACCGCGCGGTCAAGGAGTTGCTGGCGCGCGGGGTGATCCGGCCCGGGCAGACCCTCGTCGACAGCTCCAGTGGCATCTACGGCCACGCGCTCGCGCTGGTCTGCCGGGAACTGGGACTGAAGTGCCACGTCTTCGCGTCCGTCGCGGTGGACGACGGGATCAAGACCCAGCTCAAGTACCTCGGTGCCACCTACGACCAGGTCTCCGGCGGCGGAGGCAACCTCCAGCACGACCAGGAGGCCCGCGTCCGCCTCGTCCACGACTACCTCCGGCGCAATCCGGACGCGTACTGGATGCAGCAGTACCACGACGACGTGCACTACGCCGGCTACGAACACGTCGCGGAGCTGCTCCTCAAGGAGCTGGGCTGGGCCGAGATGACCCTGGTCGGCGGCGTCGGCACCGGCGCGTCGACCAGCGCGATGAGCCGCTACCTGCGCGAGTCGTGCCCCAACGTCCGGGTGGCCGGCATCCAGCCGTTCGGCAGCCGCTCCTTCGGCTCCGAGAACTTCCCGCTCGACGGGTTCATCATCGCCGGCATCGGCAGCGGGATCCGCTTCGACAACATCGACTACAGCGCCTACGACGACATCCACTGGGTCGACTTCGACGTGTCGGCCGCGGGCTGCCGCCACCTGCTCTCCACCACGGGCGTCTTCGCCGGGCTGTCCGCCGGCGCCGGCTGGCAGGCCGCCCGGTACATCCGCTCCACCGAGCCCTCCGGCGGTCCCGTCGTCTTCATGGCCGCCGACCCCGGGCACCGCTACATCAAGCAGGTCTTCCCGCCCGACGGACCGCTCGTCAAGGACCCGGAGTACCGGCCCGTGGTCATTTCCGCCCTGGAGGAGATGACCGGTCCCTGGTGCACGATGAACTGGGGCCGACGGCCGTACAGCGTCGAGGACGACCTTCCGGTGCTCGCCCTGCAGGGCTGAATGCCCGCACGGCCGACCCTGTATCGCCGAATTCCCCCGTAAAGAATCAGAGGCCGCACCATGACCGATGTCGCCATCATCAATTATGGCGCCCAGCACGACTATCCGGCCATGCTCCACGAGCTGGCGGACGGGCTCCACGTCTTCAGCCACAACCCGCTCGCGCACACCGCGGGGCTCGGCTCCTACGAACACGTCGAGGACTGCGAGTTCGTCCCCTACGCCGAACTGCGCATCCGGCAGCTGGCACGGACCCGGTCCTTCGCCCACATCATCACCGACAACGAGTACGACCTCGAACGGACCGCGCGCATCCGGGAGGACCTCGGCATTCCCGGCCAGTCAGCGCGCAGCGCACGGCAGTTCCGCGACAAGGTCGTCATGAAGCAGACCGCGGGCCGCACCGTGGCCACCCCGCGCTACGCGCGGCTGGCGACGATCGTCGACCTCACCCGGTTCATCGACGAGAACGACTACCCGGTCGTCGTCAAGCCGGTCAGCCAGGGCGGTTCGCGCGACATCGTGGTGCTGCGCGACGAGGACGACCTGATGGAGCTCAGCCGCCGCCACTGGCGCGAGGACCTCATGGTCGAGGACTTCGTCGACGGCGAGATCTACCACGTCGACGCGATCCTGGCGCCCGGCTACCGCTTCGTGGCCTCCTCCCGTTACCTGCGCGACTGCCTCGGCGTCCTCTCCGGCCAGAACAACGGCTCCCTCCAGCTCGACCCGGCCAGCAAACTCTCCCAGCGGCTGGAGGAGTTCCTCGACCGGGTCCTCGAAGCCTTCGACACCCCGGAAGTCGGCGCCTACCACCTTGAGGTGTTCCGCACGCCCGAGGACGAGTTCGTGCTGTGCGAGATCGCCTCGCGCGTCGGCGGCTCCCGCATCCCCGCCCTCACCCGCCTGACCTACGGCCTGGATCTGCACACCACCTGGCTGCGGCTGTCCTGCGGGCTGCCGGTGGACCCCCCGCCGACCGCCCCGCCGGCCGAACTCCGCGGCTCCATCGGCATCGTCCCCCAGGGCCGCCCGGTGCGCGCACCGCAGACCCTGCCGTTCGACTGGGTGGAGCACTACCAGGTCAACGAGCAGCTCGCGCTCGGGGCCGTGGCCCAGAACAGCACGTCCAACCTCTGCTTCGCCCTGGTCCGCGGAGCCGACACCGCCGAGGTGGAGCAGCGCCTGCTCCAGGCCGAGGAGTGGATCCTGAACAACCTCATCGAGGCCGACGGACCCGCCCGGCTCCCCGCGCCGTGAACGCCTGGCGAGAGGCGTCGCCCACCGCGCGCCTCCTGCTGGTGTCGGTGCTCTTCACCGGCCTGACCACCTTCATGTTCCTGCCCCTGCTGGCCATCGAACTGACGGCGCGGGGCATCCCGGCGGGCCGCACCGGCTTCCTGGTCGGTCTGCTCGCCTTCTCCGGCCAGGCGTTCTCGCTCCTGACCGGGCTGCTGGTCGACCGGTTCGGCGCCCACCGGGTGATGTCCGCGGGCTTCCTCCTGCGCGTCCTCGGCTACGTGCTCCTCGGGCTCGGCGGCGGCGGCGCCGCGGCGCCGCTCGTCGCCGGGATCGTCGCCGTCGGGGTCGGCGGCTCGCTGCTGGGCCTGTCGACCAAGACGCTGCTCGTCTCGCAGGACGGCACCGATCCGCGCACGATGCTCGCGCTGCGCTCGACGTTCGTGAACGTCGGCGTCGTGGCCGGGCCCGCGCTGGGCGCCGCGGTGTACCCGCTCGGGTTCGGCTGGATCCTGGCGGCCTGCGTGCTCTCGCACCTCGTCCTCGGTACCGGCCTGCTCCTTCGACGGTCCGTGACGGCCCCCCGGTCCCGGCCCGCCGCGGGACGGGCCCCCGCCCCCGCGCGGGCGGCGGACGGGGCGCCCGCCACGCCGTGGACACTGCGCCAGTGGCTGCCCCTGTGCGGACTGGGGGTCGCGTACTGGGCGATCTACAGCCAGCTCAACGTCCTGCTCCCGATCACCGCGAACGAGATGACCGGCAGCACGGCGGCGATCTCGGTGGTCTTCACGGCCAACGGCCTGCTCGTCGTGCTGTTCCAGTACACCCTGCTGCGCCACGTGTTCCGCCGCGCCACCGCCCGTACCCTGCTGGTCCTCGGCTTCCTCGCCTTCGCCTGCGCCTACGCCACGCTGATACCGCTCGCCGGGTGGTACTCGCTGCTCGCGTTCGTGGTGCCGGTCACGCTGGCGGAGATGCTGATCGGCCCCAGCCTCGACGAGCAGGCGGTCAACGCCGCCGCCACCCGCCGCACCGGACTCGCCCTCGGCGCGATGAGCGCCGCCGGAGCCCTGGGCAGCCTCTTCGGCTCCAGCGCGGGCGGCTACCTGCTGCAGAGCGCGCCGGGCGGCAACGGCGTGTGGCTGCTGCTGGTCGGGTCCTCCCTCGCCGCCGCAGCGATCTGTCTCCTCCTACCGAAAGTGCGTACGCGCCATGCCTGACACACAGCCGACCGTCGTGCTGCTCAATCCCCGCAGTCATGTCCTGGCCGCGGCCCGGAAACTGGGCGCCGCCACCGTGACCGTCCCCGAACCCGGCAGGCCGCTGCCCGCGGACGGACCGGGACTCGCCTTCCACTCCCCGTGGACGACCGACCCCGAGGACCTCATCGACCGGCTCCGCGCCCTGGACCTGCAGGCCCCGGTCAGCTGCTTCGGCTTCGGCGAACTCGGCTGCGTCGTGGCGGCGCTGGTCAACCGGCGCCTCGGCTGGCCCGGCAACCCGCCCGAGGCCATGGAGGCCTTCAAGGACAAGGCGAAGCTGCGGTCCGCGGTCGCAGACCGGGCCGGCGCGCCCGTCGCGTACCGGCTGTGCACGGAGAAGGGCCAGATCCGCCCGGCCGTCGAGCACATCGGCTACCCCTGCATCGTCAAGCCGGCCGACGGCACCGGCAGCGCCGGGGTGCGTCAGCTCGCGGGACCGCAGGAGCTCGACACCTACCTGGCCGCACTGGACTTCAAGTCCCCGCACCTCGTCGAGGAGTTCCTCGTGGGGACCGAGTACAGCGTGGAGGCGGCGAGCTCGTCCGCGGGCCACCGGATCCTCGCGATCACGGAGAAGGCGACCACCGGCGCCCCCGGATTCGTCGAGACGGGCCACACCCTGCCCGTACGGCTCGCCCCGCAGGACGAGGAGGCCGTCGCCGCCCTGGTCGCCGCGACCCTGGACGCGGCGGGCTACCGTACGGGCCCCTCGCACACCGAGGTCATGCTCACGGCCAAGGGGCCCCGCCTCATCGAGTCGCACGGCCGACCCGGCGGTGACCGCATCAGCGACATGCTGGACCTGGCCCTCGGCGAGGACGTCTTCGAACAGGCCATGGCCGACGGCCTCGGCCTGCCCGTCCCGGACGCCCCCACCCGCGACCGCGTCGCCGGGATCCGCTACGTCACCTTCGACCGTACGGCGCCGGTCACGGTCACGGACGCGGAGACCGCGGAGGTGGCCGCCCTGCCCGGGGTCACGGAGGTCGCCATCGCCGTCCCGGCGGGCCAACTCCCCCCGGAGGTGCACCGGTCCGGGGACCGGCACGGCTTCGTGGTCGCCCACGGCGCGAACCGCGAGGAGCTGGAGAGCCGTCTCGACCTCGCCGTACGCACCCTCACCGCCGGCCGCTGAGCCTCCCCCTCCGCCGCTTCCTCCCCCCACCCCCTCGCACCAGCACGCCAACACGCCAGCGCCCGAAAGGCACTTCCCATGTCGTACAAGATCCTGGTCCTCGTCTCAGAGGCAGCGAAGTTCCGGCTCGACAACCACTCGATCATTCCCAGCGCGCTCCACCGTGAGGGGCACGACGTCCACATCGGCGACATCGACACCCTCTGCCTGCACGACAACACCGTGGTCGTCGACCGGGTGCGGCTCAGCGAGGAGTACCTGACCGGCCACGACTTCCCCGCGCTGAGCGAGTCCTACGCCTCCGCCGAGGACTTCGACCTGGTCTGGGTCCTCACCGGCACCCATCCCGAGGCGCTCGCCGACTCCTTCCAGCTGCTGTGGCTGCTCAACCAGCGCGTCCCCTTCGTCAACGACGCCTCCGCCCTCTTCTACCTCAACTCCAAGATCACCCTCGGTGCGGCGGTCCCCGCGGAGCACCTGCCCGCCTCCTACGTGTCGAACGACTTCGAGTACCTCACCGAGCTGGTCGAATCCGACGAGAACCGCACCTGGGTGCTCAAGCCGACCAACGAGGGCTGCGGCGCCGGCGTGTACTTCGTCAACAAGAACGAGCGCAACCGCCCCGCACTGCTCCAGGCCGCCACCGGCAACGCCGTTCCGCGCTACGAGATGTACAGCCGCAACATCATCGGGCTCTCCAAGCGGTACACGGCCGTGCAGGAGTACATCCCCAACGTCCGCAGCAACGAGAAGCGCGTGATCATCGCCGGCGACGTCCCGGTCTGCGGCTTCCGCCGCTTCCACTTCGAGAACGACGACCGGGCCAACGTCACGCTCGGCACCAAGTTCGAGGGACTCACCCTGACCGCGGAGGAGGACGAGTTCGTCCGGGCCCTCGGCAAGCGGATGATGGACCTGGGCATCTTCTACTCCGGCATCGACATGGCGTACCCGTACGTCATGGAGTTCAACCTGGTGAACCCGGGCGGGCTCAACTACTCCTTCCGGGCCACCGGCGTCGACCAGTCCTCCGAGACCGTCAACGCCGTCCTCGCCGCACTGCGCAACGCCGGGAAGATCTCGTGACCGCCTGGTCCTCGCTCGACCCGCGGGCCACCGCCGCCTGGACGGAGTTCGCCGCCACCGGAGCGGCCGACGCGGACAACGAGCGATTCCAGAAACGGCTGCACCGCCCCGGCTGGGTCCACGCGTACCCGCCCGTCGTCTTCCACGGGGCCGCCGCCGACGAGGTCACCGACCTCGGGCTGCGCCTCGCCGAGCTGGTCTCGGACTTCCCGCGCCGCGTCTTCGGCGACGACCTGGAGGCCTGGGCCGCCTACCTCGCCGTCCCCGCCGAGGACGCGGAGCTGATGGTCAGCGCCCTGCGCCACCCGCGCACGGGCCGCGCGGCCACGGCGGTCATGCGGCCCGACCTGGTCGTGACCGACGACGGCCTCCAGCTCGTCGAGCTCAACGTCTCCACGCCGATGGGCGGCATGAGCACGATCGCCCCCTACACCGAGGCCACACTCGACACGGACTACGCCCGCTTCCTCGCGGAGCGCGGACTCACCCCGGCCTCCGCCGCCACCTCGCACGTCTGGCTGGACATGTTCGTCGGCCTGCTGCGCGACCACGACACGGAGCGGCCGCTGCACGTGTTCGAGGCGATCGCGAACCCCGCGGACTCCGACTCGGGGCGGCGCTTCTTCGTCGACATGATCCGCTCGGGCGGGTACGAGATCAGCTGCGGTCTCGTCACCGACCTGGAACTCGACGAGGAGGGCGCCTCGTTCGAGGGCAAGCGGGTCGACGTGGTCGTCACCATGTACACCTGGCACGAGACCAAGAAGTACGTCCCGCCCGCCCTCACCCGCAGGCTGATGGAGCTCGACATCGCCGAGAAGATCGACTTCATCGGCGCCCCGGCGACCGCCCTCCACGACAACAAGGCCAACCTGGCCCTGCTCACCGAGCCGCAGTTCGACCACCTCCTCACCGACAAGGAGCGGGACCTGGCACGGGCCCACGTCCCGGAGACCTTCCGGCTGCGGGCGGACACCCTCGACCGCGCCCTCGCGGAGCGCGAGGAGCTCATCTGCAAACCCGCCTCGGCCTACGGGGGCAAGGACCTCGCCTTCGGATTCACGCAGGACGACGGGCAGTGGCGCGCCCTGCTGGAGGAGCGCCTCGCCGACCCGCGCGAGACCTACGTCCTCCAGCGCCGGCTGCGACCCTCCGTCGTCGAGGTGCCCGGAGCCGACCCGGCCGGGCGCGAGGTCGTCCTGGCGCCCCTGGTCTTCGGCGGCCGCTTCGCCGGCACGTTCCTGCGCCAGGCCCCGCCGAGGTCCGCCTCGGCGATCAACGCCTCCAGCGGCGCGGAGGCGGCCGGGGTCCTGACCTTCGACACCCCCTAACCGCACGCCCCCCACGCCACCCCCCCGTTCGCACACAAGGAGTTCTGACGGATGCTGAGGATCGCGGTTCCCAACAAGGGCTCCTTGTCCGAGCGGGCCTCGGACATGCTGAGGGAGGCCGGCTACCGGCAGCGCAAGGAGGCCAAGGAGCTCGTCCTGGTCGATCCCGTGAACCAGGTCGAGTTCTTCTACCTCCGCCCCCGGGACATCGCCGTGTACGTCAGTACGGGGCGGCTCGACCTGGGCATCACCGGCCGGGACCTGCTGCTGGAGTCGGGTGTCAACGCCGAGGAGGTCCTGGCGCTCGGCTTCGCCCGCTCGACGTTCCGCTACGCGGCCAAGCCCGGATCGGCGCGGGACACGGCCGACTTCGACGGCATGACGATCGCCACCTCGTACGAGAACATCGTGGCCAAACACCTGGCGAACAGCGGCATCCAGGCCTCGGTCGTCCACCTCGACGGCGCCGTGGAGACCGCCGTCGAGCTGGGCGTGGCCCAGGTGGTCGCCGACGTGGTGGAGACCGGAACCTCGCTGCGCAACGCCGGTCTCGAAGTGATCGGCGAGCCCATCATGGAATCGGAGGCCGTCCTCGTCCGCCGCCCGGGGACGGAGGATCCGAGGGCCCGGAAGTTCCTGCGGCGCCTTCAGGGCGTCCTGGTGGCCGGGTCCTACGTGATGATGGACTACGACTGCCGGGCAGAACACCTGGAGGCCGCGGTCGCCCTGACCCCCGGGCTCGAAGCGCCCACCGTCTCCCCCCTGCACAACGAGGGCTGGGTCGCCGTCCGGGCCATGGTCCCGGCCAAGGAGGCGCAGCAGATCATGGACGACCTCTACGCACTGGGCGCCCGCGCGATCCTCACCACGGCGATCCACGCCTGCCGGCTCTGAGGAACCGCCGGACGTGCCCACCGGGTGAGGCTCTTCGCGTCGAGGCGCGGGCGGTCAGCCGGTGAACGGGTGGCGGGCCAGGAACCCGGCCAGCGCCTCGGCGACCGGCCGGGACCGCTCGATGTGGAGCAGGTGTCCCACTCCGTCGATGACGCACTCCTCGACATCGGGCACGTTCGAGCCGAGGAACGCGGCGACCTCGACCCACAGCGGCCGGGTGCCGCTTCCCAGCACGGAAAGCACCGGTTGGCGGATTTTCGCGGCCTCGTCCGGGCCGAACCGCCATTCGCCCAGGGCGGGGAGCTCGACCCCGAAGAACGTGTCGGCGTCCTTGACCGCCTGCTCGACGCTGCCCGGCAGGCGCTCGTCGAGCAGGGTCCGGCAGCGCTCCCGGCCCATACCGCTGACCAGGGACAGGAACAGCCCGAGGGCGCGTTCCGGCTCCCCGTCCGCGTACGCCTGGAAGGCCGGCGCCGCCTGCGCGAAGAACGCCGCGCCCGCCGGCACCGACAGCAGGGAGAGCTCCAGCAGCGAGACGGTGGCGATGCGGTCGGGGTGGTCCTGGGCCATCTGGGCGGCGACCGCAGCGCCGCTCGAATGCCCGGCCACGTGGGTCCGCTCGATGCCGAGGCGGTCGAGGAGCGCGATGGCATCGCCGACGTGGTCGGCGACGGCGACCGGCCCGAGGGTGTGGGTGCTGCCGCCCCAGCCCCGCTTGTGGTAGCGGATGAGCTGGTGGCGCTCGGCGAGTGCCGGTTCGGCGACGAGCGGGACGAACCCGTCGGCGAGGACCGGGCTGATGAGCAGGACCGGCTCCCCGGCTCCGCGGATCTCGTGTTCCAGCTGGATGCCGTTGACCGTGACGGTGTCCATGATGTCCTCCTGTGCGGTTGTGGCTCACCATGGAGGCGTAAGCAGGACGCTTACCGCCGTAACCGGTACCGCCGCAGCCGATACGGCCGTGACCGGCCATCCTGGGATCGAGGGCTGCCCGTGATCCAAGCCGCCGGGGACGCGAACGCCCTGGAGCGGGCGCGCAACGCATCCGCCCGCGGAGCGTGGCCGGACGCCTACGCCGGGTATCTGGCGGCCCGGGAAGCGGGCGGCCTCGGTCCGGCGGAGCTCGCCGAATTCGCCGACGTCGCCTACGCCGCCGGGCACCTCGACGTCACGATCGAGACCTGGGAGCAGCTCCACGGCGAACTGTCCCGGCTCGGCCAGGACGCCGCCGCGGCCGGGGCCGCCGTACGGGTGGCCATGCACCTGCTGTTCGACACCGCGCTCATGGCCCCCGTACGGGGGTGGCTGCGCCGCGCGGAGCGCCTCCTCGATCGCACGCCGGTGACCGGAGCGCACGCGTGGTTCGCGGCGGTGCGGGCGTTCGAGCGCTGTCTCAGCGGCGACCTCGACGCGGCGCGGGACTGGGCCGAGCGGGCGATCGAGACCGGCTCGCGCAGCGATCCGGCGGCAGCGGCGGTCGGGCGCGTGGCCCAGGCCCGGCTGGTGATCCTCGACGGAGACGTGGAACGGGGCCTGGAGCTCCTCGGCGACGCCGGCACGGTGGCGATGTCCGGCGACCTCGACCCCCTGTCGACCGGGGTCGTCTACTGCGAGGTGGTCTGCGCACTGCAGGGCCTGGCCCAGTACGACCTGGCCGAGCAGTGGACCGAGGCGATGGAGCGGTGGGCGCGCACGAACGCGATCGGCAGCCTGCACGGCCGGTGCCGGGTGCACCGGGCCGAGATCCTGCGCCTGCGGGGCCAGTGCGCGAGCGCCGAGCAGCAGGTGCTGACGGCCTGCGACGAGCTACGCCCGTACGTGCGGCGGGAGATGGGCTGGCCGCTGACGGAGCTGGGCCGGATCCGCCTGCGGCGCGGCGACCTGACCGGTGCCGAAGAGGCATTGCGCGCGGCACACCGCCTCGGGTGGGATCCCGAACCCGGTCTGTCGCTGCTCCGGCTCGCCGGCGGCGACCTCGACACCGCGGCTGACGCGATCCGAGAGGCACTGGCCCGGCCGCTGCCGGTGCCGTCGAAGGAGCTGCCCCCCACCTCCGAGCTGCGGCGGGCACCGCTGCTGGACGCGCAGGTCAGGATCGCCGTCGCCCGCGCCGACCTGGAGACGGCGCGGGTCGCGGCCCGCGAGCTGGCGGAGGTGGCCGTCCGCTTCGAAAGCAAGGCGCTCGCCGCATCGGCACTGCGAGCCGGCGGCGACGTCCTGCTGGCCGAGGGCGATGCGGCCGGCGCGTCGGTGTCCTTCGCCGACGCCGTCCGCGGCTGGAGCGACGTCGGAGCCCCCTTCGAGACGGCCGAGTGTCGGCTTCGGCTCGCGGACGCGCAGCGAGCCCTGGGCAACCTCCAGGCCGAGGCCCTTGAGCGGGAGGCGGCGCGTACCGAGTTCGAACGGATCGCCCGCGCGCCTGCGGCCGACGCGCCCCGGGCGGACGCGGCCGGGCCGGATGCACCCGGGCGGGAAGCGGCCGGGCCGGACACGTTCGTCCTGGAGGGCGAGTACTGGAAGATCGTCTTCGACGGTCGGCGCCTGACCGTCCGCGACAGCAAGGGCATGCACCACCTCGCCCGCCTGCTCGCCGCGCCGGACCGGGAGTTCCACGTCCTCGACCTCGCGGCCGCCGACACCGCCGACCCCGTCGCAGCCGCCGCGCTCGCCCGCGCCGGCGACGCCGGCCCGCTCCTGGACGACCGCGCCAAGCAGATGTACCGCCGGCGGCTCGCCGAGATCGAGGACGACATGGAGGAGGCCCGCGCCGACGACGACATCGCCAGACGGGAACAGGCAGAACTCGAACGGGGATTCCTGATCGACGAACTCGCCCGGGCCGTCGGGCTCGGCGGGCGCGACCGGCACGCCGGGGCCGCCTCCGAACGGGCCCGCGCCGCCGTCACCCAGGCCGTCCGCAAGGCCATCGGCCGCCTCCGCGAGGCCTCTCCGGCCCTCGGTGACCACCTCGACCGCACGATCCGCACGGGGACCTACTGCGTCTACGTCCCCGACCCGCGCGCTTCCTCCCGGTGGGCCATGTGATGAGTGAACGCGGACGGCCGGCGCAGCGGGGGCTGCGGCTCGCCTGAGCACCGGGTGCCTGCTGTTGCACAGCCCGGCCGATCAGACCTTGTCCCGGTGGGGGTGACGCCGAGCAGGTTCGGTACGAGTGCCGGCCGGAACAGGACCTGAGGGACGCGGCGCTCGCTCCACGGAAGAGCCACGAGCGGCAGCCCGCACAGGGTGCCCAGGTGGCCTGGCCGAGTACGACCTCGGGCCAGAAAGAGCGGCGCACGAGCGCACCCCCCACGACGGCCATCAGGGCGCCCACAGCCGGGTGCCGAGAGGGCGGGCAGCTCCTTCGCCTCGGCTGGCCAGATGCGACACCGATGGTGACCGGGCGCGCCGGGCGGACCCGCTGGTCTGCGGACAGAGCCGACGCGGCAGAGGAGAGCCATCGATGGGCTGTGCTGCGGGTGGTCAAGGCGGTACCGGGCGTGTCTGCCGTCCGGCGGTCGCAGGCGGCTGGGCCGCATCAGGCTGCGGCGTGCCCGGTGTGCAGTTCGGCATCCAGTTGCTCGAACAGCTCGTTGCCGGAGGCCGTGAACTTGGCTATGCCCTCCTCCTCCAGCACACGCACCACATCGTCATAGGACACCCCGACCGCATCCAGGTCATCGAGCACCTGCTGGGCCGTCACATACGTGCCGTGGATGGCGTCGCCCTGGATGCGGCCATGGTCCGCGACCGCGCGCAGGGTCTGCTCCGGCATGGTGTTGACCGTCCCGGGCGCCACCAGTTCGTCGACGTAGCGGGTGTCGGAGTAGGCGGCGTCCTTCACACCGGTGGAGGCCCACAGCGGGCGTTGGGGGCGCATCCCGGCCTCCGCAAGGGCCATCCACCGCTTCGATGCGCACGCCTGCTCGAAGCGCTGATAGGCCAGGCGGGCGTTGGCGACCGCGGCCCGCCCCCGCAGCTCCCGTGCTTCAGGTGTGCCGATCCCGTCGAGTCGGCCGTCGACTTCGGTGTCCACCCGGCTGACGAAGAAGGAGGCCACCGAGGCGATGGACGCCAGGTCGTGTCCCGCCGCATGCGCCCTTTCCATGCCGTCCAGGAAGGCGTCGAGGACCTGGTCGTAGCGATCCAGGGAGAAGATCAGCGTCACATTGATGCTGATGCCTTCGGCGAGCGCCGTGCTGATCGCCCCCAGGCCCTTCTGCGTGGCGGGGATCTTCACGAGAAGGTTCGGCCGATCCACCAGCCACCACAGGGCCCGTGCCTCGGCGACCGTTGCCGCCGTGTCGTGGGCGACGCGCGGGTCCACCTCCAGCGACACCCGTCCGTCCACCCCGCCACTGGCCTCGTACGCCGGGTGCAGCACGTCGCAGGCCCAGCGCACGTCGAACGCGGTCAGCATCCTGACGGCTTCCTCGACCCGGACCCCGCGCCGGGCAAGATCGGCTACCTGCCCGTCGTAGCGGGCACCCGAGCGGATCGCCTTGGCAAAGATCGTCGGGTTGCTGGTGATGCCCACTACCCGCTGTTCACGCACCAAGTCGGCCAGTCTGCCGCCGGCGAGGCGCTCCCGGCTCAGATCATCCAGCCAGACCGCCACACCTTCTGCGGCCAGCCGGTCCAGGTTCTCACTCATGGACTTCTCCCTCGCGGGCTGTCGCGGCGGCCACGGCAACGAGTGCGGGTCAAGCCCCCCTGAGCTCACCCGCCTCGTCGCCGAGTGCCCTTCGAGGCCTGTCAGTGGGGCTGCCGCTTGCCGTGGTAGCGCTGGGCGAGCCGGGCGAGGGCGACCGCACCGAGCAGGAGGCCGAAGTCGCGCAGCGCCACGTCGTAGTACCCGGGGATGGTCAGCAGGTTGACGATGATGCCGGCGAGCCATCCGGCGACCAGCCAGCCCCCGAAGCGCGGGGCGACGGCGACGGCAAGGCCCGCGATGATCTCGATGGCGCCGACGGCGTACATGGCTGCCTGGGCGCTGCCCGGGACGATGTTGTTGACCCAGGGCGCGAGGTAGGTGGGCCAGTCGACGAGCAGGTTGGCGAACTTGTCCAGCCCGAACAGGATCGGTGCCACGGTGAACCCGGTGCGCAGGATGACGAATGCCTGGTAGCCGGGGTCACTGAAGGCGGCCCGCCGGGGGGCGACGGGCGTGGTGGTTGTGGATGCGGACGACATGGCGCCCCTCCTTCTATCGGCAACTTCCACTACCAATAGAAGCGCGGAAATTTTCTTTCGTCAACGACTCTGGGTTTTACACTGGTGTCCATGGACCACCCGAAAGAGGCACCCCGCCCCGACGTCTCCGCCGTCGCCGCTCTCGACGAGCCGACCCGCAGGAGGCTGTACGACCACGTCGTGCGCCAGCCGGGACCGGTCAGCCGCGACGAAGCGGCCGAGGCCTTCGGCCTTCCCCGGAAGACCGCGGCCTTCCACCTCGACCGGCTGGCCGACGAATCACTCCTCGACGTCGTCTACGAACGCCGCAGCGGCCGCACCGGTCCCGGCGCCGGCCGACCCGCCAAGCTCTACAAGCGCTCCACCAAGCAGGTCACCGTCAACCTGCCCGAACGGCACTACGAACTCGCCGGACGACTGCTCGCCCGGGCACTGGAGGAATCCGAAGCCACGGGTGAGCCGGTCCGCACCGTCCTGCACCGCAAAGCCCACGAACTGGGCACACAGCTCGCCGGGCCGGACGGGACGAGTGCGCTCGCCCTGCTGGAAGACAACGGCTTCGAACCCCGCTACGACGGCGACGCCATCGTCCTGGGAAACTGCCCCTTCCACGCGCTCGCACGGGAACACACCCAGACCGTGTGCGGCATGAACCTGCACCTGCTCCGTGGCGTGCTCGAAGGACTCGACGAACGCGGACTCCAGGCATGCCTGGCACCCGCCCCCGGTCACTGCTGCGTCCGCCTGGAGCCGGCTTCCTCCCCGTCCACCGCGGCACGCCCTTCTTGAGGCGTACCCCACCCCGCCGTCCGCAGCTCCGAGCTGCCGCCGGCGTCGAAGGCCCCTGGAAGCGATGCGCAGCGCAGCCTGTGCGCCGCCCAGCAGATCGTGAGCCGGGGTCTGACGATGCCACCCACACTTCCTGGCGATGTCATCGCGACGTGGAATCGGGCCAGGAGGAACGCCCCTGACGGGCCGGGACGGAGGCGGTGCCACCGCCCCAGCCGACTCATTCGGTGTTCTCCGCGCTCGGCCTTACCGAGGCGGGCAATGCGATGCAGCGGTGTGCAGCCAAGGGCGAAGGCGGTCAGAAGAGACCGAGCTTCTTGGGGGAGTACGAGACCAGGAGGTTCTTGGTCTGCTGGTAGTGCTCCAGCATCATCTTGTGGGTCTCGCGGCCGATGCCCGACTGCTTGTAGCCGCCGAAGGCGGCGTGGGCCGGGTAGGCGTGGTAGCAGTTCGTCCAGACGCGGCCCGCCTGGATCGCGCGGCCCGCCCGGTACGCGGTGTTGATGTCGCGGGTCCAGACGCCCGCGCCCAGCCCGTACGCCGTGTCGTTGGCGATCCGGACGGCGTCGTCGAAGTCCCGGAACGAGGTCACGGACACCACCGGGCCGAAGATCTCCTCCTGGAAGATCCGCATCCTGTTGTCCCCCTCGAAGATGGTCGGCTCCACGTAGAACCCGCCCGCGAGTTCACCGTCCTGCTCGATGCGCCGACCGCCCGTCAGGATCTTCGCACCCTCCTTCCGGCCGATCTCCACGTACGACAGGACCTTGCGCAACTGCTCCTCGGAAGCCTGCGCGCCGATCATCGTGTCCGTGTCCAGCGGGTGCCCCGGCGCGATCAGTTCGGTACGGGCCACGGCCGCGTCGAGGAAGTCGCCGTAGCGGCCACGCTCGATCAGTGCGCGCGAGGGGCTCGTGCACACCTCGCCCTGGTTCAGGGCGAACATGGTGAACCCCTCCAGCGCCTTGTCGCGCAGGTCGTCGTCGGTGGTCCAGATGTCGTCGAAGAAGAGGTTGGGGCTCTTCCCGCCGAGTTCGAGGGTGACCGGCTTGAGGTGCTCCGCCGCGTACTGCATGATCAGCCGCCCGGTGGAGGTCTCCCCGGTGAACGCGATCTTCGCAACGCGCGGGCTGGACGCCAGCGGCTTGCCCGCCTCCTCGCCGAAGCCGTTGACGATGTTCACCACACCCGGCGGCAGCAGGTCCGCCACCAGGCTCAGCCAGTAGTGGACCGAGGCCGGGGTCTGCTCGGCCGGCTTCAGCACGACCGTGTTCCCGGCCGCCAGCGCCGGAGCCAGCTTCCACACCGCCATCAGGATCGGGAAGTTCCACGGGATGATCTGCCCGACCACGCCCAGCGGCTCGTGGAAGTGGTAGGCGACGGTGTCGTCGTCGAGCTGGCTCAGCGCCCCTTCCTGGGCGCGCAGCGCACCCGCGAAATAGCGGAACTGGTCGATGGCCAGAGGCATGTCGGCGGCGAGGGTCTCCCGGACCGGCTTGCCGTTCTCCCAGGTCTCCGCGACCGCCAGGGCCTCCAGGTTCTGCTCCATCCGGTCCGCGATGCGCAGCAGTACGGTGGACCGCTCGGCGACGGAGGTGCGGCCCCAGGCGGGCGCCGCCGCGTGCGCCGCGTCGAGTGCCCGCTCCACGTCCTCGGCCGTGCCGCGCGCGACCTCCGTGAAAGTCTGGCCGTTGACGGGGGAGGGATCGGCGAAGTACCCGCCGAGGGCGGGCGCGACGTACTCGCCGCCGATGAAGTGGCCGTAGCGGGACGCGTACGACATGAGCGCGCCTTCGGTACCGGGCGCAGCGTAACGGGCCATGGTGTCCTCCCCTTGCCGGGCGCCGGCCGCCGTCGGACAGCGCTCGGGAGGAGGCTAGGAGCGGGCACGTTGCGGATACGTTGCGGGCCGCGGGGGCGGAGCCGGCTCCTGGCGTACGAGGGCGGGCTCGGCGCCGAGTTCCTCGTCGAGGGCGCGTACGCGGGCCAGCGCGGCCGGGCGGCCCTCCGGCGGCAGTGCTGCGGCCAGCGCCCGCCACACCGCCGCGTCGTCCGCGCCCCACGGAGTGCACACCCAGTCGGTCAGCAGCCCCGCGTCCGCTCGGGCGATCACCGCGGCCCGAGCCTGGTCCTCGATCCGGCGCCGCAGCCGGACGATGCCCGGCGCGGTCGAGCCGGGGAGCAGCGGGCCCGCGTAGTGGTGGAGGGCCGCCGAAACGGCGCCGGCCGCCAGATGGCGGGTCACGAGGGTGAAGTCCGCCTCCAGCGGCGCCGCCGTACGGTACGGGCGCGAGAGCGGGGCGCGGTCGCCCAGCACTCCGCGCAGCCGTGACATTTCGGCGCGCAGGGTCACCGGTGACACCGACTCGTCCTCGTACAGCGCGATCGCCAGCTCCTCGCCCGTCAGGCCCTCGGGGTGGTGCGCGAGGAGAGCCATGATTTCGCTGTGCCGCCTCCCCAGACGGACCCCGCCAGCCCCGCCGGCCAGCAGCGCCTCGTCCCGGCCGAGGGCGCCGAGGGTGTCCCCGGTGGCCGGCGGGATGACCGGGTCCAGCAGCGCCAGTTGGGCCTCCGCGGCGCGGGCCACCGCCTGCACGAAGGCGAGGGAGTGCGGATGGGCCAGGCCGTCCCCGCCGGTGATGTCCACCGCGCCGAGCAGCCGACCGGTCCGGGGATCGCGCACCGGGGCCGCCGCGCACGTCCAGGGGTGGACCCGGCGGCTGAAGTGCTCGGCTCCGAAGACCTGGACCGGCTGACCGACGGCGACCGCCGTACCGGGCGCATTGGTGCCCATCGCCGTCTCCGCCCAGCGGGCGCCCGGTACGAATCCGAGCCGTTCCGCCCGCCGCAGCGTGGCCGACTCACCCTCCACCCAGAGCAGGCTGCCCCGCGCGTCGCACACCGCCAGCAGGTGGGACCCGTGCGCCGCGAACGCCCCCACGAGATCCCGGAACACCGGCATCACCCGGGCCAGGGGGTGCTGCGCCCGGTACGACCCGAGCTCCGCCTCCGCCAGCTCGACCCGGGGCGTGCACTCCGGGCTGACCCGGGCCCGGGCGCACCGCCGCCAGGAGCTCGCGATCACCGCCCTGACCGGGGCCTCGACCCGCCCGTTCTGCGTGAAAGCGGTGTGAGCCCGGCGCAGTACGCGCGTGCGCTCGGCGGGATCGGCCCCGCCCGGCAGTGCCACCGGCGGATCGTCCATGCGCCCTCCCGTGGTGCCGCGGTACCCGGAGCGCCCCATCGTCGTGCCGGTACCGGGTCGCGACAAGCGCCGCGTCGGCCACGCGGTGCCCGAAAGGCCGCCACGGCGTGGCGGCGCGGTCGCGGACGGTGGTGGCCGCCGCGGGGGCCGGGCCGGGCCGTCGGCCCGGCCCGGACGGAGCCCGGCCGGGAGGCGCACGGGTCTTCGCCGGGGCGGGCGGGCGGTCGGGAACGCGTGGTCGCGGCGGTGCGTTGAGGGGGTAGTGGACGACGACAGGTGGAGGTGTCCGCAGATGTCCAAGCGCGGCAAGGTCGCGGTTGCCGGAGTCGCGGCAGCCATCGTGTTGTTCTGGACGGTCGGGTTCTGGGCCGGGCTGCTGGTCCTGATCGGTGTGCCGGCCGCCGCCTACCTGCTGCTGGACTCCTCCCAGCGGCGCCGCCTGCGGGGCATATCCAGGAAGCAGCTGGGCCGCTGAGGCGCAGCTAGTAGTAGTCGCGCATCAGGGTCGTGGCCCACGGGGGCTGGTGCAGTTCGCCGCGAGGGCCGAACTCGGCCATGTAGGGCTTCAGGTCCAGGACCGGGGTGCCGTCGACCGCGTCCAGGCCCTCCACGTGCACCTCGAGCCCGTCCACCTTCAGGATCCGGCATCGGGAGACGCCCAGCCGGTTCGGCCTGTTCTTGCCGCGCTGGGCGAAGATGCCGACCAGCGGCCAGTCGGGGTTGCCCCGGGGGTGGCGTGCGCCCGTCTCGATCTTCTCCACCGGAACCCGGTCGAAGTGGTAGACGACCTCCAGGTGCGAGAACTCCGCCAGCCCGTACAGGGCCTCAGGGCCGAACCGCCCGGCGTCCAGCCGGATCACGGCCGTCTCCCGCCCCCAGTCGTCGTCGACCGCCTCCGCGCGGCCGCCCACCACCACGGCCACCGGCTCCGATTCCACCAGCAAGGCGTCTCTCCCTCTGTTCAGGCCGGGCGTACGGCGACGCGGTCCAGGGCCGCGAGCAGCTCCGGCAGCTTCGGCAGGCCGAGATCGGGATCCCCGTCACGGGGGACGGCGAGGACCTCGCTCGGCTCCTCGTCCAGCAGTATGAAGGCCGCGTCGCCGGTCCGCGCCACCAACGACCACCCGGGGCCGTCCACCCTGAGCGTCCGCACCCCCTCGCCCGCGAACGAGGACCGGACCCTGCCGGGTGGCGGTGGGCTCTGCGTGTACCCCAGCGCCTCCTGGAGCGCCCTCGCGAGCCCGGGGTGCGCCGCGGCGGCCGCGCCGCCGTCCGTCGCGACCCGTTCGTGCCAGTCGGTCCACTCCCGGGCGATCTGGTCCGCGCCCATCCGGCGCTGTACCGGCCCCCACACCTCGGCGGACGGCGGTGCCAGCGGCACCCGCCCCGTGCCGTCGGCGCCCTGCTCCGGGTCGTGCGGCTCCGGGATGCCCGGCGCCGCCACGGACAGGGCCAGCGGCCAGCCCGCCAGCGAGACCACAATGGACCGCTCGTCGGGCGACAGGTCGTACTCCATGCCGCAGTCCCAGGAGGCGATCGCCATGGCCACGAGCGAGACGTCGTCCACGACGACCGTCCAGCGCGCGCCCTCCTCGTCCTGGCCGAGCACCAGCCCGTATCCCTGCGCCGCCGGCTTCACACCGAGCAGCGAGCACGCCTCCGGGAAGTCGTCGCCCAGGATGCTCGGAAACTGCGCGGGGGTCAGCAGCACGGCGGTCAGCACGTAGAGCGAACCGCCCCCCTCCTCGTCCGTCACGTGGCCTCCCGGTCGCTCTCTCGTCGGCGCACCCTAACCAGCGGGTAACCCCCGCGTCGAGAGCCTGCGGCCGTCGATTTCCAAGCCCGCCACCTGCACGTAGAGTTGGCCACCCGCCACAGAAAGGGACACCCGGTGCAGCGTTACGACCGGCTGAGGGAGATCCTCCGTCTTGACCCCGACAAGGACTTCCTCGCCATCTACCGGCTCACCACCACCTACGAGTTCCCCTGGGACTTCACCCGCGCCCTGGAGCTCGCCCTCCTCCGGACGTACGCCGTCCCCAGCATCGGCCGCCTGCTCGCCGAGACCGCCGAGTTCACCGACCGCCCGCAGAAGCGCTACGACGACACCTCGCTGCTCCTCGACGCCGTCGTGGAGCACGGGTTCGAGAGCGAGACCGCACGCACCGCGATCCGCCGTGTCAACCAGATGCACCGCGCCTACGACATCGCCAACGAGGACATGCGCTACGTCCTGTGCACGTTCGTGGTGATTCCGGTGCGCTGGATGGACGCCTACGGCTGGCGCGCGTTGACCCACCACGAGCGCCGCGCCAGCGCGAACTATTACGCCGAACTCGGTCGGCACCTGGGCATAAAGGACATTCCGGGCTCCTATGAGGAGTTCGAGGAGACCCTGATCGCGTACGAAGACGCCCACTTCGGCTGGGACCAGGGCGGCCGCGCGGTCGCCGACTCCACCATCGGCCTGATGGCCTCCTGGTACCCGGCGCCGCTCGCTCCCGCGGCGCGCGCACTCGCCCTCTCCCTCCTCGACGAGCCACTGCTGTCCGCCTTCCGCTACGAGAGCCCCCGCCCGCAGGTCAAGCGGCTCTTCCGGGGCGCCCTCAAGCTCCGCGGGCGCGCCGTCCGGCTGCTGCCGCCGCGCAAGGCCCCGCACCACGCCCGGCAGAACCGGGAGATCAAGGGCTACCCCCACGGCTATGACGTGGGCGAGCTCGGCACGTTCCCGGTGCCCGGCTCAGGGGGGTGCCCCGTACCGCATCCCCGCCGACCGGCCGGGGCCGAGGCTCAGCCTCCGGCGTGATCCGGGGCACCTCCTCGGATCCCGGGCCAGGTGCCGACGTACGAAATGCCTGTGGGGAGGGGCCGGTCAGGTGCGGCGCAGCGCGAGCGCCAGGAAGCGGGCGTCCTCGTCGGCGTACGAGGTCATGTCCCAGCCCGAACCGGCCAGCAGCGGGCCCAGGTTGTGCTCGGCGCGCATGTCGTCCGGCGTCAGCTCGCGGCCCTGCCGCGCCGCCAGGGCCGCCCGTCCGATGGGGTGGAACAGGGCGAGCCGGCCGCCGGGGCGGACGACGCGGGCGAGCTCGCGCAGGTTCGCCTCCGGATCGGGCAGGTGCGCGATGAGCCCGGCGGCGAACACGGCGTCGAGCACCCCGTCGCGCAGCGGCAGCCGCGCCACGTCCGCGAGCAGCAGCGCGCCCTCGGCGTCCCGCCCGGCCCGCCGTGCGGCGGCGAGCATCTGCGGGGTGAGGTCCGCGCCGAGCACCGTGCCGGCCGGGCCGACTGCGGCGCGCAGCGCGGTCAGCGCCCGCCCGGTGCCGCAGCCCGCGTCGAGGACGCGGTCCCCGGGGCGCAGGCCGAATTCGGCCACGGCCGCGGTGAAGGCGGGCCCGTCCGCCGGGAACTTCCGGTCCCAGTCGGCGGCGCGCGTCCCGAAGAACTCCTGCACGTGCGTGTGGTCTTCGCTCATGTGAACATGATCCCCCATGGGCTCCGCGCGGTGCGTGCGCAAGGTGGCACGTGGCGTGATCGATGGCGAACGTAGCTCTGTCATATTCCAGCAGTTCCAGCTGCTTTCGAAATGCGCCCCTTGTTCGTGCCCTCACCCGGACTAGCGTCCCGGGGCCATGGGACACCTCGACCACGCGGCCTATGGCTGGCTGACACCCGTACTGTCATATGTGATGGCATCCATCGGCGCTGCCCTCGGGCTGCGCTGCACCGTCCGCGCCCTCGCCGCGACGAACGGATCCTCCCGCCGCAACTGGCTCCTCACCGCGGCCTCGGCCATCGGCACCGGCATCTGGACGATGCACTTCGTCGCGATGCTCGGCTTCAACGTCACCGGTACCGAGATCCACTACAACGTGCCGCTGACCATTCTCAGCCTCCTCGTCGCCGTGCTCGTCGTCGGCGCCGGGGTGTTCGCCGTCGGCTACGGCAGGGCCCGTGGCCGCGCCCTGGTCCTCGGCGGGCTCACCACCGGCCTCGGCGTCGCCAGCATGCACTACCTCGGGATGGCCGCCCTGCGCCTGCACGGCAGCGTCTCCTACGACCCGCTCACGGTCGGGCTCTCGGTCGCCATCGCCGTCGTCGCGGCCACCGCCGCGCTGTGGGCCGCGCTGAACATCAAGGCCCCGGTCGCGGTAGCCGTCGCCTCGCTCGTCATGGGCGCCGCCGTCAGCAGCATGCACTACACCGGGATGCTGGCGGTCGCCGTCAACGTGGCCCCCTCGGACCAGGCGCTGGCGGGCGCCACCGCGATGCAGTTCATCTTCCCGCTCGCCGTCGGGCTCGGCTCGTACCTGTTCATCACCTCCGCGTTCGTCGCGCTCTCCCCGACGGCAGACGAGCGCGCGGCCTCGGCGTCGGCCGCCCGGCATCTGGGCGGGCGGGCACCCGCCTCGGCACCGGCGTCGACGCACGCGCCGGCGGCGTCCGCGGTACCGCCCGCGGCGGCCCGCTGATCTGCGGGCCTGCCGATCTGGCGGCCTGCCGATCCGCCGATCCGCCCAACTGTCGAACCGTCCCGAACCACTCCGCTGGACCGCATCCGGAACGAGGAGCCCATGCGCACACCCCGCAGACCACCGGCAGCGGCGCCGCAGCTGCCCGCGCCCCCGGCGCGCGGCCGCCGGGCGCACGCCGGACCGCCCGCCGAGGAACCGGCAGCGCCGGAGGACGGGCGGCCCGGCGGACCCGGTCCGGCGAGGGCGGCCGCCGCCGACGGCCGGCCCCGCCGACCGGGTCTGCGGCCGAGGCTGCGCCCCGCCTCCGTCCGCGCGAAGATCGTGTCGCTCCTGATGGTCCCGGTCGTCTCGCTGCTCGCCCTCTGGGGCTTCGCGACCGTCAGCACCGCCCAGGACATCGCCCGGCTCACCCGCGCCCAGCGGGTCGACGAGCAGATCCGCACCCCCCTCGCGGCCGCCGTCACCGAGCTCCAGGCCGAACGGCGCGCGGCCGTCCGCTACCTGGCCGATCCCGCCTCCGACCAGGGCGCCGCGCTCGAACAGCAGGCGCGGCGCACCGACGCCGCCGTCCGGCGGCTCCGGCTCGGCGACCGGCACACCGTCGCCGAGTCCGGCGACCACCGCACCGCCGTCGTGGTCCGCGTCGGCGCCTTCGTGGCCGCGGCGGAGGGACTCGGCGCCACCCGCAAGGACGTCACGGACCGGCGGGCGACCCAGGACTCGGCGTACGAGACCTACACGCGCGTGGTCGACGGCGCCCTCGCCGTCGACGGCTCCCTCACCGGCGGCGCGGAGGCCGAACTCGGCGCCGATGCCCGCGTCCTGCTCGAATTCGCCCGAGCCGGGGAGCTCCTCTCCCGCGAGGACGCGCTGATCGCCGCACCCGGACCGCGTACCGCCGAAACGCTTCGGCGCCTCACCGGGGTCATCGAAACCCGCCGCGCCCTCACCGCGGGCAGCGCCGACGACCTGCCCGCCGCCCAGCAGGCCGCCTGGCAGTCCGTCGCGAAGAGTGCCGCCTACGCCGAGCTGACCGCAGCCGAGGACCGGGTGCTCACGGCCGGGGCGGCCTCGGGATCCGCCCCTGGACCCGCCACCGGATCCGCCACCGGGCCGGCCAAGGACGCGGCCCGCGGCGCGCCCGCCGGCTGGGACGCCGCCTACACCGGCATCAGCACCTCGATGCGCGAGATCGGCGCCGCCGCGCACGCCGGAGCCGTCGACCGCACCGACCCCCTCGCCCAGGGCGGCCTCAGCCCCGCCGGAGCGGCCGTACTGCTGGGCCTCGCCGCAGTCGCCGCCTCCCTCGTCATCTCGGTGCGCATCGGCCGCGCCCTCGTCGTGGAGCTCGTCTCGCTGCGCAACACCGCGCTGGAGATCGCCCACCGCAAGCTGCCGCACGCCATGGACCGGCTGCGGGCCGGCCAGGACCTCGACGTCGAGGCGGAGACCCCGCCCCCGCCGCCCGCCGACGACGAGATCACCCAGGTCGGCGAGGCCCTCGCCACCGTCCACCGGGCGGCCCTGAGCGCCGCGGTCGAGCGTGCCGAGCTCGCCAGCGGGGTGAGCGGCGTCTTCGTCAACCTCGCCCGTCGCAGCCAGGTCCTGGTGCACAAGCAGCTCACCCTGCTCGACTCGATGGAGCGGCGCGCCGACGACCCCGGCGAACTCGGCGACCTCTTCCGCCTCGACCACCTCACGACACGGATGCGCCGGCACGCCGAGAGCCTGATCATCCTGTCCGGGGCCGCCCCCGGGCGGGCCTGGCGGATGCCGGTCCCGCTGACGAACGTCGTACGGGCCGCGGTCTCCGAGATCGAGGACTATCCGCGCGTCGAGGTCCGCCAGCTGGCCGAGGCGGCCGTACTCGGCGGCGCGGTCGCCGACCTCACGCACCTCCTCGCCGAACTCATCGAGAACGCCACCCAGTTCTCCCCGCCCCACACCAAGGTCCGCGTCAGCGGCGAGCCCGTCGGCGCCGGATACGTCCTGGAGGTCGAGGACCGCGGGCTCGGCATGGGCCGCGAATCCCTCCACGAGGCCAACCGGCGCATCGAACAGTCCGAGGCCCTCGACCTCTTCGACAGCGACCGGCTCGGGCTCTTCGTCATCAGCCGGCTCTCGGCCCGGCACGGTGTCCGGGTGCACCTGCGGACGTCGCCGTACGGGGGCACGACCGCCGTGGTGCTCCTGCCGAACTCCCTGCTCCAAGGCGCGATAGAGACCGGCTCAGGGCAGGCGAAGGCACCCGCCCCGGTCCCCGCCCCGGCCCCGGCTCCGGTCCCCGCCCCGGCCCCGGCTCCGGAGGAGCTCTTCGAGCCCCCGGCGCAACCGCGGGAGCCGGCGCCGCCCGCGATGACCGTCGTACGCAAGGACGCACGCCGTGCGGCGGTACGGGAGGAACCGCGCGGCATCCCGGCGCCGGAGCGGAGCCCCGTACGGGAGGACGAGCCGCACCCGGCGCCGGTGGCCCCCCTGCGGGCGCGGGGTACCGCGGGCGCGGCGGTCACCGAACTGCCGCGCCGCGTGCGCCAGGCCAGCCTGGTCCCGCAACTGCGCGAGGCCCCCGCCCCGAAGGCCCCGGCCGGGGCGCGCCCGCCCGAGGACCCGCCCGGGCGCAGCCCGGAGGAGACCCGGGACCGGATGGCGTCCTACCGGGCCGGCTGGGTCCGCGGCGCCCAGGAGAACTCCGACCACGCAGGCAGCGAAGGAGAAGTGTGATGATCGAACACCAGAGATTCAATCCTGACGGGATCCGCAGGTCCGGCGAACTGGACTGGCTGTTGGACGATCTGGTGGTCCGGGTCCGCGAGGTCCGGCACGCCGTGGTCCTGTCCAACGACGGTCTGGCGGTGGGGGCGTCCAGCGCGCTCAGCCGGGAGGACGCCGAGCACCTGGCCGCCGTTGCCTCCGGCTTCCACAGTCTCGCGAAGGGCGCGGGGCGGCACTTCCACGCCGGGGGCGTGCGCCAGACGATGGTGGAGATGGACGAGGGGTTCCTCTTCGTCGCGGCCGCCGGGGACGGCTCCTGCCTGGCCGTGCTGAGTGCTGCGAGCGCCGACATCGGGCTGATCGCGTACGAGATGGCCCGGCTCGTGAAGCGGGTCGGGGAGCACCTCTACACTCCGCCCCGGTTCGCGGCGCGGCCGCCGGCCGCGGGCTGAGAGCGGCGGTCCGGTACGTGAACGGCCAGTGGTACGACGCCGACGCGGGCCCGCTCGTCCGTCCGTACGCCATGACGGGCGGGCGTACGAAGCCGGGACCCCACGGGGTGCGGTTCGACCTGATCGCGCTGGTCGTCGTCGACGGCGAGGGCGGGGACGCGGCGGCCGAGTCCCTGCTCGGCCCCGAACACCGGGCGCTGCTGGGGCTCTGCCGGTCCGAGACGCAGTCGGTGGCGGAGCTCGCCGCGGACGCGGACCTGCCGGTGGGCGTGGTGCGGGTGCTGCTCGGCGACCTGTTGGAGGGCGGGCACGTCAGGGTGAGCCGGCCGGTGCCGCCCGCCCGTCTGCCGGACGAGCGGATTCTGCGTGAAGTCATCGAGGGATTGCGAGCGCTGTGATGGGACAACACCACGACGGAACCGGCGGACGGGCCTCTGTGCCCGACCCGGAGACGGATCTCGATCCGGGTGCGGATCCCGAGGCCGACGGGGAACTGGCTGCTCTCGCGCTGAAGATACTCGTGGCGGGCGGGTTCGGCGTCGGCAAGACGACGCTGGTCGGCGCGGTGAGCGAGATCCGGCCGCTGAGGACGGAGGAACTCCTCAGCGAGGCGGGCGAACTGGTCGACGACACGGGCGGGGTCGCGCAGAAGACGACCACGACCGTGGCCATGGACTTCGGGCGGATCACCATCCGGTCCGGGCTGTCGCTCTACCTGTTCGGGACGCCGGGGCAGGACCGGTTCTGGTTCCTGTGGGACGAGCTGTCGCAGGGCGCCCTCGGTGCGGTGGTGCTCGCGGACACGCGGCGGCTGGAGGACTGCTTCCCGGCGGTGGACTACTTCGAACACCGGCGCATCCCGTTCGTGGTGGCCGTCAACTGCTTCACGGAAGCGCGGCGGTACGGGTCGCACGAGGTGGCGCGGGCACTGGACCTGGAGTCGGGGACCCCGGTGGTGCTGTGCGATGCGCGGGACAAGGACTCGGGGAAGGAAGTGCTGATCAGGCTGGTCGAGTACGCCGGGCGGGTGCACACCGCCCGGCTGCTGGACTCGGTGGAGCCGCAGGCCGATTCCGTGTGAGGGGGCGGGTGGCAGGGAGGGAGGGGGCGGGGGCGGTGCCCGCGTCAGTGGGTCACGCCGTCGACGGAGATCACCTTGTCGATGGGGACGCGGACGAGGAGTTCGCCGGTGACGGCGTTGCGGCGACCGTAGGCCGCGGCGCGCTCCTCACCCATGTAGCGGGCGGCGATGCGCGTCGCCCAGGGGAGCATCTCCTGCAGGTCCTCGCCGATCTCGGCGCGCCCCTGGAGGACGACGTAGGAATACGGCGGACGGTCGTCGTCCACGCAGAGGGCGACCCGGCCGTCGCGCAGCAGGTTGCGTCCCTTCACCGTGTCCTTGCCGGTGTTGAACACGAAGGCGTCGCCGTCCAGGACGAACCAGACGGGTGCGACGTGCGGGCTGCCGTCCTCGCGGACGGTGGACAGCTTGCCGGTGCGGGTCCCGTACGAGACGAACGCCCGCCATTCCTCTTGAGTCATCTTCTTCGCCATGGGGACATCCTCCTTGCCCGAAAGGCGCTGGTGGGGAAGGCTGACGGCATTTACTACGAGGGGTGGGGCGCGGCCACGCCGGCGGCGTCGACGGGGAGGGGCTCGAAATGGCACTGGACAAGCAACTCGACTGGCTGCTCGACGATCTGACGCGCAGGGTCCAGCAGGTCAGGCACGCGGTGGTGCTCTCCAACGACGGTCTGGTGACGGGTGCGAGCGCGGGGCTCGCCCGGGAGGACGCGGAGCACCTGGCGGCGGTGGCGGCGGGGTTGCAGAGTCTGGCCAAGGGGTCGGGCCGGCATTTCCGGGCGGGCGAGGTACGGCAGACGATGGTCGAGTACGACGACGGGGCCCTGTTCGTCATGGCGGCCGGTGCGGGGAGTTCGCTGTGCGTGCTGAGCGCCGCCGAGGCCGACATCGGCCAGGTCGCGTACGAGATGACGCTGCTGGTCAACCGGGTGGGGGAGCACCTCGGAGTGGCGGAGCGGCGGATCACCGGGGGCTGAGGCCTTCCGGATCCAGGCGTCTGCCGGCTCGCAGGGTTGCCGGAACGCCGGAACGCCGGGACGCCGGGTTGCCGGAACGCCCGGTTCCTGAGTTATCCACAGGCCTCGCAGGGTGTCGTAGCGCTGGGTTACGGTCTTCACACAGAGTAATCGTCTCGTGTGGGGGAGGACCGTCATGGAGGTCGCGACGCAGGTCTTGTCGGAGGTACGGGGGCAGGCCCTGCCGATGGTGGGGGCGGCCGGGCCGTCGGGGGTGGCGGGGGCGGACCTGCCGCCGGATGCGGCGGTGGGCGGTGCCCGGGCGGCCGGGGAACTGAGGCTGACCCGGACCGAGTTCGCCAGGGCAGTGCAGCTGGGCATCGTACGGGCCGGGCCGCCGGCGCCGGGAGGGGCCGCGCGCTACACGCGGGCCGAGCTGGAGCGGATCCGGTCGGCCGAGGGATTTCCGGACGCGCTGCGCGAGCGCGTCGAGACCGTGGCCGGAGCCGAGGCCGCCGGCGTGCTGCTGGGCGTCAGTCCGGGCCGGTTCACCCGGCTCGCGCGCTGCGGGCACATCACCCCGGTCGGCTACCGGATCAACCGCTACCGGGTCGTGGTGTGGCTCTATCTGACCGCGGAGTTAAGGGAGTTCGCTGACCGGGAGCCGGGGATGCTGCGCGGGAGCGCACCCCCGGCCGACCGGGAGCTGCTGGCCGCCAAGGCGGATCTGCGACCGCGGAAGTGGCGGGGGCGCTATGTGGGGCTGCTGCTGAGACGAACCGCCGACCCTTGGGAGCGGGCCGCCGTGCTCGCCTCCGTCCTCCCGGAGGAGGAACTGCGGGAGGCCGTGCCCGATCCGGCGGAGCGGATCGTGCTGGCCGCGCTCGCCCCGCCCCCGCCGTACGGGCACCCGCAGATCCCGGCCGCGGCGGCCGTGGCGCTCCGGCTGCTGCGGGCGCAGCCTCCGGACGAGGTCCACTGGTACCGCACCAGCCTGGACTTCGCGCTGACCGGGGCCCGCGGTCAGTCGAAGTCGACGGGGGACAGGGGGCCGACGTAGACCCAGGCGCCGGCCTCCCGGGTGAAGGCGCTGTGCTCGTGCAGGGAACCGGTGTGCCCGCCCTCGCGGTAGTACGCCCGGAACTCCACCGAACCCTCCGTCTCGAACATCCCGCCGCGTTCGGTGGCGAGGATCTCCAGGCGCTCCCAGCGCTGGCCGGGGTCCAGATCGAGCCGGCCGGGCCGCGTGCTCGGATGCCAGGAGCGCAGCAGGTAGGAGGTGTCGCCGACGGCGAACGCGCTGAACCGTGAGCGCATCAGCAGCTCGGCGGTGGGCGCCTGCTGGGCACCGGAGTGGAAGCGGCCGCAGCACTCCGGGTAGGTGGCGGGCAGCCCGCAGGGGCAGGGGAGGGCCGGGGTGGGCATGGGTGCGCTCAGCTCTTCGTGGACGGGACGGACTGCCGGGCCGGCGGAGTCCTGCGGACTGCCGGAAGGGGTGGGCTGCTACTGGGGTGACACGGGCGGCTTGGCCGCGTTCTCGGCGTACGGGCGGAAGAGCCCCTCCTGGACCACGGAGACCAGCAGCCTGCCCTCCAGGTCGTAGATGCGGCCACGGGCCAGGCCCCGGCCGCCGTGCGCGATGGGCGACTCCTGGTCGTACAGGAACCACTCGTCGGCGCGGAACGGCCGGTGGAACCACATGGCGTGGTCCAGGGAGGCCATGTCGAAACCGCGCATGCCCCACAGGGGCTCCACCGGAATGCGCACGGCGTCGAGGAGGGTCATGTCACTGGCGTAGGTGAGGGCGCACGTGTGCACCAGCGGGTCGTCGCCCAGCGGGCCGACGGCGCGCATCCACACCGCGCTGCGCGGGTCGGCGTCCTTGAGCTCCTCCGGAGTCCAGCGGAGCCGGTCCGTGTACCGGATGTCGAACGGCTGGCGGCGGGCCATCCGCTCCAGCGCCTCGGGCAGCGCGCCCAGGTGTTCGCGGATCTCGTCCGCGACCTTCGGGAGCGTCTCCGGGTGGGGGAAGTCGAGTCGGGGAGGCAGTTGGTGCTCGATGCTGCCCTCCTCCGGATGGTGGAAGGAGGCGGTGAGATTGAAGATCGTCTTGCCTTGCTGGACCGCGGTGACGCGCCGCGTGGTGAAGGACCGCCCGTCGCGCACCCGCTCCACCTGGTACACGATCGGCACCCCGGGGATGCCGGGGCGCAGGAAGTACGCGTGCAGCGAGTGGACCGGGCGGTCGCTCTCGGTGGTGCGGCCTGCGGCCACCAGGGCCTGGCCGGCGACCTGCCCGCCGAAGACCCGCTGGAGGGATTCCTGCGGGCTGGCGCCGCGGAAGATGTTGACCTCGATCTGCTCCAGGTCGAGCAGATCGACGAGTCTCTCGGCGGGATTCGTCATCAGAGGTTCTCCACTGTCGGGTCTGGGCGGAGCCGGCGGGAAACCGGCGTCGGCGGTGCCGGTCGCTTGCGGGTGGGGTTCCCCCCGGCCGGAGTCCGGGGGGAGTTCAGAGCGCGCCGAGCTCACCGACCGAGGTCAGCCGGATGATCGCACGGCCTTCCTCGTCGGAAGCCGCGAGGTCGACCTCGGCGCTGATGCCCCAGCCATGGTCCCCGTTCGGGTCCGCGAAGGTCTGGCGGACGCGCCACAGGCCGTGCGCCGGGTCCTCCTCGATCTGGAGCAGCTTCGGGCCGCGGGCGTCGGGGCCGGTTCCCAGGTCGTCGTACTCGTCCCAGTACGCGTCCATGGCATCGCCCCAGGCGTCGGCGTCCCAGCCGGACTCGGCGTCCAGTTCGCCCAGCTGGTCGACGTGGTCCAGGGCGGCGAGCTCCACCCGGCGGAACATGGCGTTGCGGACCAGGACGCGGAAGGCGCGGGCGTTCGCCGTGACCGGCTTGACCTGGTCGGCCTTCTCCTGGGCCTGCTCCGCCGTCTCCACCTCGGGGTTCGCCAGCTGCTCCCACTCGTCGAGCAGGCTGGAGTCGACCTGGCGGACGAGCTCGCCCAGCCAGGCGATGAGGTCCTGGAGGTCCTCGGACTTGAGGTCGTCGGGAATGGTGTGGTCCAGCGCCTTGTACGCGCTCGCCAGGTAGCGCAGCACGATGCCCTCGGTGCGGGCGAGTTCGTAGAAGGAGGTGAACTCGGTGAAGGTCATCGCGCGCTCGTACATGTCGCGGATGATCGACTTCGGGGAGACCGGGTGGTCGCCGACCCACGGGTGGCTCTTGCGGTACACGTCGTAGGCGTGGAAGAGGAGCTCTTCGAGCGGCTTGGGATACGTGACGTCCTGCAGACGCTCCATCCGCTCCTCGTACTCGATCCCGTCGGCCTTCATCGCGCCCACGGCGATGCCGCGCTCCTTGTTCTGCTGCGCGGCCAGGATCTGGCGCGGGTCGTCCAGGGTGGACTCGACCACGGAGACCATGTCCAGCGCGTAGGAGGGGGAGTCCGGGTCCAGCAGCTCGAAGGAGGCCAGCGCGAAGGTGGACAGCGGCTGGTTGAGCGCGAAGTCCTGCTGGAGGTCGACGGTGAGCCGGATGGTACGGCCCTCCGCGTCCGGGGTGTCGAGCTTCTCGACCACGCCTCCGTCCAGCAGCGAGCGGTAGATCGCGATGGCCCGGCGGATGTGCCGCAGCTGCGCCTTGCGCGGCTCGTGGTTGTCCTCCAGGAGGTGGCGCATCGCCTGGAAGGCGTCGCCCGGGCGGGCGATGACCGACAGCAGCATGATGTTGGTGACCTTGAAGCGGGAGGTCAGCGGCTCCGGGTCGGCGGCGATCAGCTTCTCGAAGGTGGTGTCCGACCAGGCGACGAAGCCCTCGGGAGCCTTCTTGCGCACCACCTTGCGGCGCTTCTTCGGGTCGTCGCCGGCCTTCGCGAGGGCCTTCTCGTTCTCGATGACGTGCTCGGGCGCCTGGGCGACCACGTAGCCCGCCGTGTCGAAGCCGGCCCGGCCCGCGCGGCCGGCGATCTGGTGGAACTCGCGGGCGCGCAGCGTGCGGACCCGGTTGCCGTCGTACTTGGTGAGCGCGGTGAACAGGACCGTGCGGATCGGGACGTTGACGCCGACACCGAGGGTGTCGGTACCGCAGATCACCTTCAGCAGGCCGGCCTGGGCCAGCTTCTCGACCAGGCGCCGGTACTTGGGCAGCATGCCGGCGTGGTGGACGCCGATGCCGTGCCGGACGTAGCGGGAGAGGTTCTGGCCGAACTTGGTGGTGAAGCGGAAGTTGCCGATCAGATCGGCGATCTTGTCCTTCTCCTCGCGGGTGCACATGTTGATGCTCATCAGCGACTGCGCCCGCTCGACCGCCTGGGCCTGCGTGAAGTGCACGATGTACACCGGGGCCTGCCGGGTCTCCAGCAGCTCGGTGATCGTGTCGGTGATCGGCGTCGTGACGTACTCGTACGACAGCGGCACGGGCCGGGTCGCGGAGCGGACCACCGAGGTCGGCCGGCCGGTGCGCCGGGTCAGGTCCTCCTCGAACCGCTTCATGTCGCCGAGCGTCGCCGACATCAGGACGAACTGCGCCTGCGGCAGCTCCAGCAGGGGGATCTGCCACGCCCAGCCGCGGTCCGGCTCGGCGTAGAAGTGGAACTCGTCCATCACGACCTGGCCGATGTCGGCGTACTTGCCGTCGCGCAGGGCGATGGACGCCAGCACCTCGGCGGTGCAGCAGATCACCGGGGCGTCCGCGTTCACGGAGGCGTCGCCGGTCAGCATGCCGACGTTCTCGGTGCCGAAGAGCTTGCACAGGTCGAAGAACTTCTCCGACACCAGCGCCTTGATCGGGGCGGTGTAGAAGGTCACCTTGTCCTGGGCGAGGGCGGTGAAGTGCGCGCCCGCCGCGACGAGGCTCTTGCCGGAGCCGGTCGGGGTGGACAAGATCACGTTCGCCCCGGAGACGACCTCGATCAGTGCCTCCTCCTGAGCCGGGTACAGGGTGATGCCCTGATCCTCCGCCCACGAGGAGAAAGCCTCGAAGAGGGCGTCGGGGTCGGCGTTCGGCGGGAGCTGATCAATGAGGGTCACACCCCCCATCTTGCCTGGCTTCCCGCCGGAAGAGGGAACCGGCGGACGGATCGAAGATCACCGCCGGTACGCTGTGCCGTTGACCGGGCCCGAACGAAACCGTCAACAGGGCCCGACCACCACACGACTGGGGCGGGGAACGACCATGATGGGTCCGGCGCACTCACTGTCCGGGGCGGCAGCCTGGCTGGGGGTGGGAGCGGCGGCCGCGGCCGCCGGGCACCCGATGCCCTGGCCGGTCCTCGTCGTCGGCGCGCTCATCTGCGCCGGCGCGGCCCTCGCCCCCGACCTGGACCACAAGTCGGCGACGATCTCGCGCGCCTTCGGCCCGCTGTCCAAGGTCCTGTGCGAAGTGGTCGACAAGATCTCCTACGCCGTCTACAAGGCCACCCGCGCCCCGAAGGACGCCCGCCGCACCGGCGGCCACCGCACCCTGACGCACACCTGGCTCTGGGCCGTCCTGATCGGTGGCGGATCCTCCGCGCTGGCGGTCACCACCGACCGCTGGGGCGTGCTCGTCCTGCTCTTCGTCCACCTGGTCCTGGCCGTCGAGGGCCTGCTGTGGCGGGCCGCCCGGATGTCCAGCGACGTCCTGGTCTGGCTGCTGGGCGCCACCAGCGCCTGGATCCTGGCCGGCTTCCTGGACCAGCCCGGCAACGGCGCCGGATGGCTGTTCACCGACCCCGGCCAGGAATACCTCTGGCTCGGCCTGCCGATCCTGCTCGGCGCCCTGGTCCACGACATCGGCGACGCCCTGACCGTCTCCGGCTGCCCCATCCTGTGGCCCCTCCCGATCGCCGGGAAGCGCTGGTACCCCATCGGCCCGCCCAAGGCCATGCGCTTCCGGGCCGGCAGCTGGGTCGAGCTCAAGGTGCTCATGCCCGTGTTCATGCTGCTCGGCGGCATGGGCGGAGCCTCCGCCCTCGGCTTCATCTAGGTCATCGTCCAGGAGCCCGTCGGCACGGCGAAGGCCCCGGCAGGGCGAAGGCCCCGGCCCCCGCGCTGCGGCGGGGGACCGGGGCCTCGTACGGCAGGCGACGCC
The DNA here is from genome assembly GCF_044455885.1 of Streptomyces sp. NPDC051109. NCBI lineage: Bacteria > Bacillati > Actinomycetota > Actinomycetes > Kitasatosporales > Streptomycetaceae > Streptomyces > Streptomyces sp. NPDC051109. The sequence goes on along the minus strand of NZ_JBITFF010000001.1, from coordinate 508,842 downwards.
GGCCGGTCAGCCGTGCCAGGAGCGCCACAGCGCCGCGTACGCGCCGTCCGCCGCGACCAGCTCGTCGTGCGAGCCCAGTTCGCTGATCCGGCCGCCCTCGACCACCGCGATCACGTCCGCGTCGTGCGCGGTGTGCAGCCGGTGCGCGATCGCGATCACCGTACGGCCGTCCAGCACCCGGGCCAGCGAGCGCTCCAAATGCCGCGCGGCCCGCGGGTCCAGCAGCGAGGTCGCCTCGTCCAGCACCAGCGTGTGCGGATCCGCCAGCACCAGCCGGGCCAGCGCGATCTGCTGCGCCTGCGCCGGGGTCAGCGCCGTACCGCCCGAGCCCACCTCGGTGTCCAGTCCGGTCTCCAGCGCCCGGGCCCACCCGTCCGCGTCCACCGCGCCCAGCGCCGCCCACAGCTCGGCGTCATCGGCCCCGGTGCGCGCCAGCCGCAGGTTGTCCCGCAGCGAGCCCACGAACACGTGGTGCTCCTGGTTGACCAGCGCCACCTGCTCGCGCACCCGCTCCGCGGGCATCCGCGCCAGCTGCGCCCCGCCGAGGGTGATCTCACCGGTCCGCGGCGCGTAGATGCCCGCCAGCAGCCGGCCCAGAGTGGACTTGCCCGCCCCCGAGGGTCCGACCAGCGCCATCCGGGTGCCCGGCGGCACGGACATGGACACCTGGTGCAGCACGTCCACGCCCTCCCGGTAGCCGAAGCGCACCTCGTCGGCCCGTACGTCCCGCCCCGCCGGGGAGACGCCCGCGTCACCCGCGTCCGGCTCGATCTCCCGTACGCCCACCAGGCGGGCGAGCGACACCTGGGCGACCTGCAGCTCGTCGTACCAGCGCAGGATCAGGCCGATCGGATCGACCATCATCTGCGCCAGCAGTGCACCGGTGGTCAGCTGTCCCACGGACATCCAGCCCTGGAGCACGCAGTAGCCGCCGATCATCAGCACGGAGCCGAGGATCGTCACGAAGGTGACGTTGATGACGGGGAAGAGGACCGTCCGCAGGTACAGCGTGTACCGCTCCCACGCCGTCCACTCCTTGATCCGCTGCTCCGACAGCGCGATCCGGGCCGACCCGAGGCGGTGCGCCTCGACCGTGTGCCCGGCGTCCACCGTCTCGGTGAGCACGGCGGAGACCGCCGCGTACCCGGCCGCCTCCGAGCGGTACGCCGACGGCGCCCGCCGGAAGTACCAGCGGCAGCCGATCACCAGCACCGGCAGCGCCACCAGCGCGGCCAGGGCCAGCGGCGGCGCGGTCACCGTGAGCGCCCCGAAGAGCAGCCCCACCCAGACCACGCCGATGGCCAGCTGAGGCACGGCCTCGCGCATCGCGTTGGCCAGCCGGTCGATGTCGGTGGTGATCCGCGACAGCAGGTCACCGGTGCCGGCCCGCTCCAGCACGCCCGGGGGCAGGCCCACGGACCGCACCAGGAAGTCCTCGCGCAGATCGGCCAGCATCTCCTCGCCGAGCATCGCGCCGCGCAGCCGGACCAGCCGCACGAAGAACGTCTGGACCACGAGGGCCAGCGCGAACAGCAGTGCCACGCGCCCCAGATGGAGCTCGCGGGCCCCCGCCGCCAGCTGGTCCACGACGCGGCCCAGCAGGTACGGGCCGACCATGGAGGCGGTCACCGCGGCCGCGTTGACCGTCACCAGCACCACGAAGGCCCGCCGGTGGCGGCGGAACAGGCCGCGCACATAGTCCCGTACGGTCGCCGTCGTGCCCACGGGCAGGGTGGCGGCCGATGCGGGGGCCGCCGGATCGTATTGCGGCGGCGCCACGCCGATCATGCGGATTCCTCGATCTCTGTGAGTGCTTCTTCCAGCCGGGTCAGCTCCAGTCGGGCCACCCGCTGTTCCTCGTCGGTCTCGCGGGTGACGACCGCCCGGTAGAGCGGTTCGCCGTGCAGCAGTTCGCGGTGCGTACCGGTCGCGGCGACCGCGCCCTCGTGGATCAGGACCACCCGGTCGGCTCGGTCCAGGAGCAGGGGCGAGGAGGCCAGTACCACCGTCGTGCGCCCGGCGCGCAGTGCGGTGATCCCGTCCGCGATCCGTGCCTCGGTGTGCGAGTCGACCGCAGAGGTCGGTTCGTCCAGGACCAGCACCTCCGGGTCGGTGGCCAGGGACCGGGCCAGCGCGAGCCGCTGGCGCTGGCCGCCGGAGAGGGACCGGCCGCGCTCGGTGATCCGCGCGTCCATCGGGTCCTCCACCCCGTCCGGCGCCGACTGCAGCAGCGCCTCCAGGACGTCCGCGCACTGGGCGGCGGCCAGCGCCGCCCCGGGCTCGACCGCTCCGGACGCCGGTACGGCGAACAGCTCGCGCAGCGTCCCGGACAGCAGCACCGGGTCCTTGTCCTGCACGAGGACCAGGGTGCGCGCGGTGTCCAGGGCGAGCTCGTCCAGGGCGACCCCGCCCAGCAGCACCGAGACCCGCTCGGCCGCCGGGCCGTCGTCCGCCGGATGCCCGCCGAGGCGCTCGGCGAGCCGGCCCGCCAGGTCCGGATCCCCGCACACCACGGCGGTGAACCGGCCCGCCGGGGCCAGCAGTCCCGTCGCGGGGTCGTACAGGTCCCCGCCCGGGGCCGGAGCCTGCGGGATCCCGGCGTCCGGCGCCTTGGGCTCGGGGGCGTCCGTACGCGTCAGCGACAGCACCCGCGCCGCCCGCGCAGCGGAGGGCCGGGAGAAGGAGTACGCCATGGCGATCTCCTCGAAGTGCCGCAGCGGGTAGAGCATCGTGGCCACCGCGCTGAAGGCGGCGACGAGTTCGCCGACCTCCAGCCGGCCGTCCAGCACGAGCACGGAGCCGTACCAGACCACGGTGATCAGCAGGGCGCCCGGGAGCAGCACCTGGATCGCGGAGATCAGCGCCCACATCCGGGCGCTGCGCACGGCGGCCTTGCGGACCTCCTGCGAGGCCTCGCGGTAGCGGCCCAGGAACAGCTCCTCGCCGCCGATGCCGCGCAGCACCCGCAGGCCGGCGACGGTGTCGGAGGCGAGTTCGGTGGCCTTGCCTGCCTTCTCGCGCTGGACGTCGGCGCGCCGGGTGGCACGCGGCAGCAGCGGCAGTACGGACAGGGCCAGCACGGGGACGCCGATGGCGACGACCACGCCGATCGCGGGCGCGTAGAACAGCAGGCCGACGCAGATGGCGACGACGGAGAAGGCGGCGGCGAGGAAGCGGGAGACCGCCTCGACGAACCAGCCGATCTTCTCCACGTCGCCCGTGGAGACCGCGACGACCTCGCCCGCCGCGACCCGCCGGGTCAGGGCTGAGCCCAGTTCGGCGGTCTTGCGGGCGAGCAGTTGCTGCACCCGCGCGGCGGCGGTGATCCAGTTGGTGACGGCGGTCCGGTGGAGCATCGCGTCGCCGACCGAGATGGCGACGCCGATCAGTGCCAGCAGCGCGCCGACCAGCAGCAGTCCGGTGCCGTCGCGCCGGACGACCGCGTCGACGCCCAGGCCCACCGCGTACGGCAGCCCGGCGACGCCGCCGAAGTGCACCAGTCCCCAGCACAGGCTCTTGGCTTGTCCGCCGAGTTGGCCGCGTCCCAGCCACACCAGGAATCGCGGGCCGGAGCGGGCGTCCGGGACTCCGGGATCCGGATAGGGAAGATCGCTGATCTGCATGACGCCCCATGACTGGTCGAGTGGTCCAAACCGTGCAAGGTTCGCCTTCCCGACCGGTCCGGGGCAATCGATTTTGCGTTGGCCAAGGCGCTACGCAGCGGGGTGTGCGGCGCACCGGGCCGCGGACCGCCGGCTCACGGGCGGGTCGCCCACTCCAGTTCCAGCAGCGCCGAGTGGTAACTGCGCCCGGTGGCCCGGTCCATGCCCACCTCGCACATCCGGTTGGCCGACAGATGCGCGTCGAACGGGCGCGGGGCCACCTCGGCCGCCTCGCGCTCCGTCGCCGAGGCCGTCAGTTCCGGATGCAGCATGCCCCGGTCGCCCGCGAAGGCACAGCAGCCCGCATCGTCCGGAACCACCACCTCCGCCGCACAGGCCTCGGCCACCGCCCGCAGCTGGGTCACGTCGCCCAAGTGGTGCATCGAGCAGGTCGGATGGAGCACGGCCGACCCCACCGTGCGCCGGACCTCCAGGTGCGGGAGCAGTTCGTCCGCCGCCCACACGACGGAGTCGACGACCGTCAGCTCCGCGTGCAGGGCCCGGTTGTCGTCCGTCAGGTACGGGACCACCTCGTGCGCGACGCCCAGCGTGCAGGAGGAGGCGTCGACCACCAGCGGCAGCCGCCCGCCGGCGGTCCAGCCCCAGGCGGCCTCCACGATCCGGTTGGCCATCACCCGGTTGCCGGCGTCGTAGCCCTTCGAGTGCCAGATCGTCGCGCAGCAGGTGCCCGCCACGTCGCCGGGGATCCACACCGGCTTCCCGGCCCGCTCCGACACCGCCACCACGGCCTCGGGCAACGAGGGGCCGGTCCGGCCCTTCGGGCCGCCGAAGATCCGGTTCACACAGGCCGGGTAGTACACGGCTGCCGCGCCCACCCTCTCGGTCCGGGGCGGCTTCCCGGCGGCGGCGCCGGGCAGCTGCGGCAGCCACTGCGGAACCAGGTCGGGGCGTACGGCCTTGCGCGCGACCCCGGTGACGGCCCCCAGCAGCCGGTCGCCGGCCCGGGCACCCATCAGGCCGACCACCTTGTCGGCGGCGGCCAGGGCCAGCCGGGCGGAGCCCTCCACGGCCTTGAACCGCTGCGCGGCGAGCTCGGCGGCGCGCTCCTCGCGCGGGCTGTGCCGGCGGTGGCGGAAGTCCCGCATCAGCGCGCCCGTGTCGATGCCGACGGGGCAGGCCAGCTTGCAGGTGGAGTCACCCGCGCAGGTGTCCACGGCGTCGTAGCCGTAGGAGTCGAGGAGTCCGTCCAGCACCTGTGAGCCGGGCTGCTGGCGCATCATCTCCCGGCGCAGCACGATCCGTTGGCGCGGCGTGGTCGTCAGGCCCTCGCTGGGGCAGGTCGGTTCGCAGAAACCGCACTCGATGCAGGGGTCGGCCACCGCCTCCACCCGGGGGATCGTCTTCAGCCCGCGCAGATGGGCCGCCGGGTCGCGGTCGAGGAGGATGCGCGGGGCGAGCAGCCCGTCCGGGTCGACGACCCGCTTCGTCCGCCACATCAGCTCGGTGGCCTTGCGCCCCCACTCCAGTTCCAGGAAGGGGGCCATGTTGCGGCCGGTGGAGTGCTCGGCCTTCAGCGAGCCGTCGAACCGCTCGACCGTCAGCCGGCAGAAGGCCTCCATGAACGCCGCGTACCGCTCGACGTCCGCGGGCTTCGCCGCGTCGAAGGCGAGCAGGAAGTGCAGGTTGCCGTGGGCCGCGTGGCCGGCGACGGCCGCGTCGAAGCCGTGCTCGGCCTGGAGCGTGAGGAGCGCCTCGCAGGCCTCGGCCAGCCGGGAGGGCGGCACCGCGAAGTCCTCGGTGATCAGGGTGGTGCCGGGGGCGCGGGCTCCGCCGACGGCGGTGACGAAGGCCCTGCGGGCCTTCCAGTACCCGTTGACCGTCTTCGCGTCGCGGGTGAACGCGTTGGTGATCGAGGCCGCCGGAGCGACCAGGTCCAGGCCCGCGAGGACCTCGGCGGCGCGGCGTTCGTACTCCGCGCGGCCCGCCTCGTCCGGGGCGCGGAACTCCACCAGCAGTGCGGTGGTGTCCTTCGGCAGCCCGGCCCAGTCGGCGGGCACGCCCTCGACGTTGACCGAGGCGCGCAGGGTGTTGCCGTCCATCACCTCCACGGCGCGGGCGCCCGCCTCGTTGAACAGCGGTACGGCGGCCGCCGCGGCGGGCAGCGAGGGGAAGAAGAGCAGCGCGCTGGTGAGCTCGCGGTCCAGCGGCACGGTGTCGAAGACGACCTCGGCGATGAAGCCGAGCGTGCCCTCCGAGCCGACCATCAGGCCGCGCAGGATCTCGACGGGGGTGGCGCCGTCCAGGTAGGCGTCGAGGCGGTAGCCGGTGGTGTTCTTGATCTCGTACTTGGTCCGGATCCGCGCGACGAGCTCCGGATCGGCCTCGATCTCGCGCTTGATCTCCAGCAGCCCGCGGCACAGCGCCGGTTCCGCGCGCGCCAGCTCCTCGTCCGCCTGTGGATCGGCGGTGTCCACGACGGTCCCGCCGGGCAGCACGAAGGTGAGCGAGGAGAGGGTGCGGTACGAGTTCCTCGTGGTCCCCGCCGTCATGCCGGACGCGTTGTTGGCGACGACCCCGCCGAGCGTGCAGGCGATGGCGCTCGCCGGGTCGGGGCCGAGGACACGGCCGTGCCGCGCGAGGGCGGCATTGGCCCGCGCCACGGTGGTGCCGGGCCGGATCCGGGCGCGGCGGCCCTCCTCCAGCACCTCGATTCCGGCCCAGTGGCGGCGTACGTCGACCAGGACGTCCTCGCCCTGGGCCTGGCCGTTCAGCGAGGTCCCGGCGGCGCGGAAGACGACCTCGCGCCCGCGGCCGTGCGCGTACGAGAGGACCGCGGACACGTCGTCGACGTCCTCGGCGACCACCACCACCTGCGGCACGAACCGGTACGGCGAGGCGTCGGAGGCGTAGCGGACCAGGTCGGAGATCTTCCAGAGCACCTTCTCGGCGCCCAGCAGCTCCGTCAGCTCGGTGCGCAGCGGCTCCGGGGTGCCGGCGGCGCGGTGGTCGGGGACCCGGTCGGGGGCGGGGCCCCCGATGCCGTGCGGCCGCAGGGCTCCGGGCCTCGGTTCCAGCAGCGGCATGCGCGACCCCTTGCCTACTCGTTCGGCCCAATCCGCGGAACCCTCTGCGGCACCGGGACGGCCCTCTCAGCAGCCGTGCTCCGTCGGGGCGTCCGTCAGAGCGTTCAGCAGGCCGCCGAGCACCTCGCGCTGCTCGGCGGTCAACGGAGCCAGGATCTCCTCTGCCGCGTCGGTTCGCGCGTTGCGCAGCCGGCGCAGCGTGGCGCGGCCCGTGTCGGTCAGCTCGATCCTTATGACCCGCCGGTTCGCCGGATCGGGCGCGCGGCGCACGCATTCGGCGGCCTCCAGGCCGTCCACCAGCGTGGTCACCGCGCGGGGCACGACTTCCAGACGGGCGGCGAGGTCCGCCATGCGGGGCGGCCGGTCGCCGTCGTAATGCGAGACGAGGCGCAGCAGCCGGCTCTGGGCGGGGGTGATGCCGAGCGGTTCCAGGTGGTGCTTCTGGATCCGGTGGAGCCGGCGGGTCAGCCGCAGCAGCTGCTCGGCGAGCACGCCGTCCGTGCTGTCGGTTTCGGAAGCGGTCCTCATACTGGGAAACAGTACCAGGACCACATTCATTGTGAGCATAGGTAACAATGAGCTATGCTCATTCGAGTCTCGCAAGTCTCGTACACAGCCAGGTCCCGCCAGAAGGAGGCCCATGCGCCCCGAAGAGCCGAAATGGATCCCATCGAAAGAAGCCCTCGACCCCAACCGCCCCGCCCCGGCGGAGCGGCCGCGCGAGCTGCGCCGGATCGTGGGCCTGTTCCGCCCCTACCGCGGCCGCCTCGCCGTCGTGGGGCTGCTCGTCTGCGCCTCCTCCCTGGTAGCGGTGGCCTCTCCGTTCCTGCTGAAGGAGATCCTGGACGTCGCCATCCCGCAGGGGCGCACCGGGCTGCTGAGCCTGCTCGCGTTCGGCATGATCCTCATCGCCGTCGTCACCAGCGTCTTCGGCGTGCTCCAGACCCTGATCTCCACCACCGTCGGCCAGCGCGTCATGCACGACCTGCGCACCGCGGTGTACGCCCAGCTCCAGCGGATGCCGCTGGCCTTCTTCACCCGCACCCGGACCGGCGAGGTGCAGTCCCGCATAGCCAACGACATCGGCGGCATGCAGGCGACCGTCACCTCCACCGCCACCTCCCTCGTCTCCAACCTGACGGCCGTGATCGCCTCCATCGTCGCGATGCTCGCGCTCGACTGGCGGCTCACCCTCGTCTCGCTGCTCCTGCTGCCCCTGTTCGTGTGGATCAGCCGGCGCGTGGGCCGCGAACGCAAGAAGATCACCCTGCAGCGACAGAAGCAGATGGCCGCCATGGCGGCGACGGTCACCGAGTCGCTGTCGGTGAGCGGCATCCTGCTCGGCCGCACCATGGGCCGCGCGGACTCGCTGACCCGGTCCTTCTCCGACGAGTCCGAGAAGCTCGTCGGTCTTGAGGTGCGCTCCAGCATGGCCGGGCGCTGGCGGATGTCGACCATCGGCATCGTCATGGCCGCCATGCCCGCGCTGATCTACTGGGCCGCCGGCATAGCCCTCCAGTCGGGCGCCCCCTCGCTGTCGGTCGGCACCCTCGTCGCCTTCGTCACGCTCCAGCAGGGCCTGTTCCGGCCTGCCGTGAGCCTCCTGTCGACCGGCGTGCAGATCCAGACCTCGCTCGCCCTGTTCGGCCGCATCTTCGAGTACCTCGACCTGCCGGTGGACATCACCGAGCGCGCGGACGCGGTACGGCTGGACCGTGCCAGGGGCGAGGTCCGGCTGGAGGACGTGCACTTCGCGTACGACGCCAAGCACGGCCCCACGCTGACGGGGATCGACATCACCGTCCCGGCCGGCGGCTCGCTCGCCGTGGTCGGCCCGACCGGCTCCGGCAAGAGCACGCTGAGCTACCTCGTGCCCCGGCTCTACGACGTGACCGGCGGCCGGGTCGCCCTCGACGGGGTGGACGTCCGCGATCTCGACTTCGACTCGCTGGCCCGCTCCATCGGCGTGGTCTCCCAGGAGACCTACCTCTTCCACGCCTCGGTCGCCGACAACCTCCGCTTCGCCAAGCCGGACGCCACCGACGAGGAGATAGCCGAGGCGGCCCGCGCGGCCCAGATCCACGAGCACATCGAATCCCTGCCCGACGGGTACGACACCCTGGTCGGCGAGCGCGGCTACCGCTTCTCCGGAGGCGAGAAGCAGCGCCTCGCCATCGCCCGCACCATCCTGCGCGACCCGCCGGTGCTCATCCTCGACGAGGCCACCAGCGCGCTCGACACCCGCACCGAGCATGCCGTGCAGCGGGCCATCGACAACCTCTCCCAAGGCCGCACCACGATCACCATCGCGCACCGGCTCTCCACCGTCCGCGACGCCGACCAGATCGTCGTCCTGGACAAGGGCCGCATCGCCGAACGCGGTACGCACGAGGAACTGCTGCAGGCGGGCGGCCGGTACGCGGCCCTGGTCCGGCGGGACCGGGAAGCCGCGCTCGTGCCGGAGAAGGTCGCACAACCCGCACCGGTAAACGTGTGATCGTATGACCGGGGTGCGGGTGTGGTGCCGGGAATGTGCCGTTTCGCGGGTTAGCGTGCCCGCATGCGCCATGAGTACCAGCCGCCACGGCGTCGCTCCCGGCTTACTCGGCGGGGCCGTCTGGCGCTCTTCCTCGGCATGCTGCTCGCCATCGGTGCGGCCGCTCTGCTCCCACTGCTGCGGAGCACGCAAGCCCCCGAGGAGCCGCGCCAGTTGACCATCCCGGAGGGCTGGCGGGCACCGCAGGTGTACGCCGCGATCGACCGCGCGCTGAAGCTCCCGGCCGGATCCACCAAGGCGGCGGTCCCCACGGCGGGACTGGCCCTGCCCCCGGAGGCGAAGGGCAACCCGGAGGGCTTCCTGTTCCCGGCGACGTATCCGGTGACCTCCGACTCCACGCCGGCCGCCCTGCTCGCGTACATGGTGGACACGGCCAACCGGAAGCTGGCGACCAGGGCCGTCGCCGACGGCTCCAAGGCGCACGGCATGACCCCGTACCAGACGGCCACGCTCGCCAGCATCATCGAGGCGGAAGCCGAATCCCGCAGCGACCGGGGCAAGGTCGCGCGGGTGGTGCACAACCGGCTGGCGCGGTCGATGCCCCTCCAGATGGACTCCACCATCAACTACGCGCTGGGCCGCAGCACGGTGGACACCAAGCTGAGCGAGACGCGGATCGACAGCCCCTTCAACACCTACGAGCGCCAGGGGCTCCCGCCGACGCCGATCGACAGCCCGGGCCTTGAGGCCATGGCCGCGGCCGTCGCGCCGACGCCCGGCGACTGGCTGTTCTTCGTCACCGTGAAGCCGGGCGACACCCGCTTCTCGGCGACGTACGAGGAGCACGAGAAGCACGTCGCCGAGTTCAACCGGATCCGGGCCGGTGCCGGTGCCGGTGCCGGTGCGAGCGCGGGGCCGGGGACGGGGACGGCGCCGGGACCGGGGACCCGCGAGGCCGCCGCCGGGCACGTCCGGGCGGGCTCCCGCGCCGGTTAGGCCGTCCAGGCGGAGCGGACGGCGGCCGGTTCGACAGTGTCGTCCGGTTCGACGGGGTCCTCCGTACGGTCCGTGTCGTCCGTGCCGCGGGCCAGCAGGCGGCGTATCTCGCGGACCGCGGCGCCGCCGGCGCGGTTGGCGCCGATCGTCGACGCCGACGGGCCGTAGCCGACCAGGTGGATCCGCTCGTCACGGACCGCGCGCGTGCCCTCGACGCGGATCCCGCCACCGGGCTCGCGCAGGTGCAGCGGGGCCAGGTGCTCGATGGCGGCCCGGAAGCCGGTGGCCCACAGGATCACATCGGCCTCCACCCGCCGCCCGTCCGCCCAGGCGACCCCCGTCGCCGTGATCCGCTCGAACACCGGCCGTCGCTCCAGCACCCCCGAGGCCAGCCCCGCCCGGACCGCCTCGTTCAGCGGGAGCCCGGTCACGCTCACCACGCTCTGCGGCGGCAGCCCCCGGCGCACCCGCTCGTCGACCAGGGCCACCGCGGCCCGGCCCTCGGCCTCACCGAAACCCCCGTCGCGGAAGACCGGGGGCCGGCGGGTCACCCAGGTGGTCTCCGCCGCCACCTCGGCGATCTCCAGCAGGTGCTGCACCGCCGAGGTGCCGCCGCCCACCACGACGACCCGGGCCCCGGTGAACTCCTGGGGGCCCGGATAGTTCGCGGTGTGCAGCTGGCGGCCCCGGAAGGCCTCCTGGCCCGGGTAGCGCGGCCAGAACGGCCGGTCCCAGGTCCCGGTCGCGTTGACCAGCGCCCGCGCGGTCCAGATCCCGGCCGGCGACTCCACCCGCAGCCGCCCGTCGCCCCCGTCCCGTACCGCCGTGACGTCCACGGGCCGCCGCACGCGCAGCCCGAACCGCTCCTCGTACGCCGCGAAGTACTCCCCGATCACCGCCGAGGACGGCCGCAGCGGGTCGGCGTCCGTGAGCTCCATGCCGGGCAGCGCGTGCATCCCGTGCACCTTGCCGTACGTCAGCGAGGGCCAGCGGAACTGCCACGCGCCGCCGGGCCGCGGTGCGTGGTCGAGCACCACGTACCCGATCCCGGCCCGGGCCAGGTGGTACGCACTGGACAGCCCCGCCTGGCCGCCCCCGACGACCACCACGTCGACGTCCGCCGCATCCCGCATGAAATCGTTCACGGTTCTACCAACTCGGGGACCCGGCGGGATCTTCCCGACCGCCCGATGGCCCTGCGCGAGCGCGGAGCGCTCGCTAAGGTCGGGGGACGTCAGGGGCGACTGCGGCGAGCGGCGGGGGCGGCTGGGTGGGGCGACGATTCTTCATCGGCATGGGCAGCGGCAGGTACCTGCACCTTCCCCCCGGGGAGCAACTCGCCTCCGTCCCGTCCGACATCCGTGACGTGTCGGCGCTCTTCGCGTCCTTCGGCTACGACGCGGTCCTCTCCGGACTCGGCGAGTACGACGGAGCCGAACAGCTGCGCCAGAAGCTCCGCCACTGGTCCGCAGACACCGGCCTCACGGGTGAGGACGTCGTCGTGGTCTACTTCGCGGGCCACGGCGCCGTCGAGGAGCGCGACCGGCACTACCTGCTCTGCTGGGACTCGCAGGAAGCCGACCTCGCCGCCACGGCCCTGGCCACCGAGGACCTCGTCCGCATCCTGTGCAAGGGCGGCCTGCGCCACCTGCTGCTGATCCTCGACACCTGTTCCGCCGGTGCGGGCAGCGCGGACGCCTCCGCCGTCGCGCTCCAGAGCATCGTGTACCGGGGCTCGGCCTCCGACGCCTCCGCCGGCCTCTGGTTCCTCGCCTCGGCCCGCCGCAAGGACGTCGCCGACGACGGGGCCTTCGCGACCGCGCTCGGCGACGCGATCACGACCACCACCGAACGCACCGGGCAGCGCCAGCAGTACCTCGACCTGACCGAGCTCGTGAAGGCCGTCAACGAACGCTTCGAGGCCGACGGCCGCGGCCAGCGCGCCGAACTGGCCAGCGGCCTGGTCACCGGCCTCGCCCCCTTCCTCGCCAACTCCGGCTACCGCGAGGAGTTACCGCCGCTCGGCACCGATCTGGAGGTCCAGCGCCGCGTCGTCGCCCGCGACCTCACCGAGCATTTCGGCCCCCGCTCGCGCGGCGTGGAGTTCGAGTCCGAGCAGGGCCTCTACTTCAGCGGCCGGGTGAGCGTGCTGTCCGAGCTGGTGGGCTGGCTGACCGCCGCCGACGGCGACTGCCGGGGCCGGGTCGTCACCGGCAGCCCGGGATGCGGCAAGTCCGCCGTCCTCGGCCGGATCGTCGCCCTCTCCGACCCGGCGTACCGGGCCCGGCTGGACCTCACGGGCGGGGATCCGCGCACCGTCGTCCCCGAGGGCTGTGTCACCGCCGCCGTGCACGCCCGCCACAAACGCCTCGAAGAGATCGTGGACCGGATCGCCGCGGCGCTCGGCACCGAGGCCGACGGCGCGGCCGCCCTGCTGCAGGAACTCACGCGGCGGGGGCGCCAGGGGCCGCCGCTGATCATCGTCGTCGACGCCGTGGACGAGGCCGGATCCGACACCGCGGCGGACGCCGGCGGCCACGGCGAACCCCGCCGGATCACGCGCGAGCTGCTGCGCCCGATGTCGGAGATCCAGGGGGTGCGCCTCCTCGTCGGCACCCGGCACGAGCTGGTCACCCCGCTCGGACCCACCTTCGTCTGCCTGGACCTGGACCGCGAGGAGTACCGGGCCGGGCACGAGGACGTCACCGGGTACGTGGCCCGCGTGCTGCTCGCCGCCGAGGAGGCCGACGTACGCACCCCCTACCGCGGCCGTCCCGAACTGGCCCGCGCGGTGGCGCGCGGCGTGGCCGACAAGGCCGCCGGCGTGTACCTGTACGCCCGCACCACCGCCCGTACGCTGCGCTCCGACGAGACCGCCGTCGACATCACGAAGCCGGGCTGGGCCGAGGCGCTGCCCAGCGAGGTCGGCGAGGCCTTCGACGACTACCTGGCCCGCTTCGGCCCCGACGAGCCGCGGGTCCGGCGGATGCTGCTGGCGCTGGCCTTCTCCGAGGGCAAGGGGCTGCCCCGCGGCCGGGTGTGGACCGCGCTGAGTTCGGTGATCTCCGGGGTGCCCTGCGAGGAACAGGACGTCAGCTGGCTGCTCGACGTCGCCGAGGCCTACATCGCGGAGGTCGTGGACGACGACCGGCGCTCGGTGTACCGGCTGTACCACAAGGCCCTGGCCGAGCACCTGCGCGCCACCGCGGACCGGCCGCCCGCCGAGATCCAGCAGTCGGTGGTGGACGCCCTGAGGTCGCTGGTCCCCGGGGCGGCCGAGGGGCGTCCGGACTGGTTCGCCGCGGTGGCCTACGTACGCCAGCACCTGGCCACGCACGCCGCCGAGGCGGGGCGGCTGGCCGAACTGGTCGAGGACCCCGGCTTCCTGCTGGCCGGCGAACCCCTGTCGCTGCTGCGCGCGTTCGCCACCATCGAGGGGGAGGGGGCCCGCCGGATCCGGGGCGCGTACGAACAGGTGGCCCACCGGCTCACTGCCGACCGCCCGCTCGGTGAACGCGCGGCCGACCTCCAGCTTTCCGCCCGGCGTTGCGGGGCGGACCGGCTCGCCGACCAGGTCGAGGAGCTCGCCGTCATGCGGCCCTGGTCGGCGCGCTGGGCCTGGTGGTCGATGAGCGGGGTCCACCGGCTGCTGGCCGGGCACACCCGTACGGTGGTCTGCGTGGCGGTGGGCCTCCTCGACGGCCGCCCCATCGCCGTCACCGGGAGCGTGGACCGTACGGCCCTCGTCTGGGACCTCCAGGCGCAGCGCCGGATCGGGGACCCGCTGCCGGTCGGGATCGCGGTGAGCGCGATCGCCATCGGCGAACTGGGCGACTACACGGTGGCGTTGACGGGAGGTGACGACGGGGTCGTCCGCGTCTGGGACCTTTCGGCCGGCCAGGAGTACGGTGCGCCGCTCACGGGCCACACCAACCGCGTCGAGTCGATCGTGGTCGGCACGGTGCGCGGGCACCCGGTGGTGCTCACAGCGAGCGCGGACGGCACCGCGCGAGTCTGGGACCTGGTCGAACGCCGCCAGCTCGGCCGCGACCTCAGCGCCCACCGGCGTTCCGTGCGCGCCGCCGACCTGGGCGAGCTCGACGGCCGCCCCATCGCCGTCACCGGCGGCGAGGACAAGGCCGTCCACGTGTGGGACCTCTCCGGCATCCTCGACGGCGGCGACGCCCGCCTCGACGGCAGCCCGCTGATCGGCCCCGCCATGGCGGTCACGGCGGTGTGCGCGACGGAGCTGGACGGCCGGACCGTGGCGCTGGTCGGCGACGAGGCGGGCATGCTCAGCCGCTGGGACCTCGCCGAGCGCCGCCAGATCGGTGAGCCTGTCATGGCACACGTCCACATCACCCGCAGCGGGGTGTTCTCGGCTTCGGTCGGCGTACTCGGGGGCAGGCCGGTGGCGTTGACCAGCGGCACGCGCAGCGCCCGCGTGTGGGACCTGCGCACCCTGCAACCGCTCGCCCACCAGCTGCGCGGCCACGTGGAGGACATCAGGGGGGCGGCGCTGGCCCACCACGGCGAGGCCGCGCTCGCCGTCACGGTCGGCGACGACCGGACGGCCCGGATCTGGGACCTGACGGCGGACCAGCCACCGGAGGGCCACACCCGGCCCGTCTGCGCCACCGCCTTCTGTGCGGGACCCGGCCGGCCCTTGGCCGTCACGGGGAGCGAGGACGGCACGGCCCGGGTCTGGGACCTGCACACCCGTGAGCAGCTCGGCGCCCCGATGGAGGGCCACACGGGGCAGGTCACGGCGGTGGCCTGCGAGATGGTCCACGCCCGCCCGAGGGTGGCCACGGGCGGTTCCGACACCACCGTCCGCCTGTGGGACCCGCTGCGCGGTCCCGGCGCGGGCCTGGTGTTGGCCGGGCACACCAACGCGGTGCGCTGCCTGGCCTTCGGAGAGCTGGACGGCAGGTCGGTCGTGGTCAGCGGGAGCGAGGACGGCACCGCCCGGGTCTGGGACGCCGCTACCGGTACGCCCGTGGGCCTCCCGCTGGCCGGTCACGTGGGCGGGATCCGGCGCCTGTCCGTGCGCCGCGCGGGGCGGGGGATGGAGATCGTGCTCTCCACCTCCCTGGGCCACGCCTACCTGTGGCAGCTCACGGGTGACGGGTCCGCTCCGGCCGCCCGGCGGCGGGCCCACTTCGAGGTCATGGACCTGACGCTGTCCGCCCGGATCGTGGGGGTGGCCTTCCACCGCTCGCGCGCCGTCGTCCTGGCCTCGCTCGCGGGGAACAACGTGCACGTCCACGACGTGGCCGACGGGAAGCCGGTGGCGGGACCCTTCCGCGGCCACACCGGATTCGTGGTGGCGGGCGCCCTCGGGCAGATCGGGGGCGCTCCGGTCCTCGCCACCAGCGGCCTCGACAACGCGGTGCGGATCTGGAACGTGGAGACGGGAGAGCCCCTCGGACCGCCCCTGGACGTGTTCTGCTCGCGCGGCCCCCTCGGCGCCGACACCCCTCCGGTCTTCGGCCGTGCGGACGGGGTGCCCGTCGTCATCACCGCCGGCTCCCTGGACGTGCGGGTCTGGGACCTCGCCGCCCTGCACCCGATCGGAGAGCCGCTGTGCGGAGTGGAACAGACCCTGGTGTCCGCCGACATCGTCCCCGGTGAGCCGGGCGGCCGCGACCTCGTCGTGACGGGAGGGCTCGACGGCGCCGTCCGCATGCACGACCTGGCGGACGGCCGGCAGGTGGCGCCGCAGCTCACGTTCGAGACGCTGGCCCTCAGCCATGTCGCCGCGGCCCGCCTGGGCGGGGACACCGTGGTGGTGCGGAGCAGCTGGATGTACACCGACGTGTGGACGCTGGAGCCGCGCCGTCGGGTGGTGAAGCGGCCCGGCACCTCGTTCCGGGCCGAAACGTACGCGCTGGGCGACCGTCCGATCGTGGTCTCGGTCTCCGACGACTACGCCCTGCACGCCTGGGACCTGGGGACCCAGTCGCCGCTCGGCGTCCCCATGACCGGCCACACCTCCCACATCGCCGGGCTGCGGACCGCTCTCGTCGGCGGGACGCACACCGTCGCCAGCTGCTCCTACGACGGGACCGTCCGGCTCTGGGACCTGGAGACGGGACGCCCGCTCGCCGAACCGCTCGGCGGCCACGAGCTCGGCGCCACCGGACTCGAACTGGCCCGGGCGGCGGGTGAGGACCTCGTGGTCACCGGAGCGGGGGACGGCAGCCTCCGCGTCCACGCGCGCGCGGGCGGCGGCTGGCGGTTGCGCACCGAGCTGGCGCCGTTCTCCTCCGCGGTCGGCGCCATCCGCGTCATGGACGTCCGAGGCGTCGACACGCTCATCGCCGCCGACCAGCACGGTCTGATGCGGGTCTGGGACATGGGCCGCCCGGGCCTCTGGACGACGGAGATCCACATCGGCAGCGGCATCAACGGGTTCGCCGTCGACCCCGCGGGACGCGTCTGCGTCGCCACCGACATGGGCGTCGTCGCCCTCAGCCTGACGGAGGTCCGCCCGTGAGCCGTATCGTCCTCGTCCACGGCATCGCCCAGGAGGTCCTGGGCCCCGAGACCCTGCTCACCGAGTGGTGCCCCGCGCTCGCCGACGGCCTCACCCTCGCCGGGCACCCGGGCGTCCCCCGCGAGGACGTCTCGATGGCCTTCTACGGAGACCTCTTCCGACCCGCCGGCCACCGCGGCCTCGGTACCCCCGAGCTCGACGCGGGCGACGTCGAGGACGGGATCGAGCGCGAACTCCTGCTCCGGTGGTGGGAGCACGCCGCCACCCTGGAGACCCGGGTCTCCGGACCGGGCGACCGCACGCGGCTGCGCACCCCCCACCTGGTCCAGCGGGCCCTGGACGCGCTCAGCCACTCCGCCTTCTTCGCCGGGATCGGCGAACGCCTGATGATCGGCGCCGTCCGCCAGGTCCGGCGGTACTTCACCGAGCCCGAGCTGCGCGGTGAGATCCAGGGGCGGCTCGCCGCGGCCGTCACCGACCGGACCGAGGTGGTCGTCGCGCACTCCCTCGGCTCGGTCGTCGCGTACGAGACCCTGTGCGCGGGCCCGGACCGCCCGGGCCTGTCGCTGGTGACCCTGGGATCCCCGCTCGGCGTACGGAACCTGATCTTCGACCGGCTCCGGCCGGAGCCGGTCGAAGGGCTGGGCCGCTGGCCCGCGCCCGTGCGGCAGTGGATCAACGTCGCCGACCGGGGCGACGTCGTGGCGCTGGCCAAGGAGCTCGGGCCGCGCTTCGGGGAGCGCGTGCGGGACCTGTCCATCCACAACGGGGCTCGGGCGCACGACGTACGGCCCTACCTGACGGCGGCGCCGACCGGCCGGGCGATCGCCGG
Organism: Streptomyces sp. NPDC051109; assembly: GCF_044455885.1. Taxonomy (NCBI): domain Bacteria; kingdom Bacillati; phylum Actinomycetota; class Actinomycetes; order Kitasatosporales; family Streptomycetaceae; genus Streptomyces; species Streptomyces sp. NPDC051109. Next base: position 491,312 of record NZ_JBITFF010000001.1, on the reverse strand, counting down.
AGCTCTGACCGGGCCGGGGTGAGTGCGGCGGGGTGGCCGCGGCGGGGTGACGCCGACCGGGGCGGTTCAGGCGGCCGGGTGCTCGCAGAGCCACTCGTAGGCCGCTTCCGCGCTGAAAGCGGGCTGCCCGCCGCGGAAGAGCAGGCCGGCCCCGGCGAACGCCGGGTCGGCGGCGGTGGCCGGCACGTACGGGACCGCCACGCAGGCCATGCCGGCCGCGTGGGCGGCCTGTGCCCCCGGCGCCGCGTCCTCGACGACCACGCAGTCGGCGGGGTCCGCGCCGAGGCGCCGGGCCGCCTCCAGGAAGACATCGGGGGCGGGCTTGCCGTGCGCCACCTCCTCGGCGGAGACCACCGTGGTCAGCAGCGCGTCCAGGCCCGTCCCCGCCAGCACGGCGTCGATCGCCTCGCGCGAAGACCCGGACGCCACCGCCATCGGGACCCCGTCCGCGTGCAACCGCTCCACGAACTTCCGCATCTCGGGGAAGGACTCGGTCCCCGCCCGGGCCAGCTCCAGGTAGGCGGCGTTCTGCTCGGCCAGCAGCTGCTCCACCGGAGCCTGGATCCCGTAACGGTCCCTGAGGAGCTCCAGCGTCTCCAGGGTGCCGATGCCGATGAAGCGCGCGTGCTGCTCCCAGGTGAAATCGCGGACCCCGTGCCGCGCCAGGGTGCGGCGCCCGGACTCGTAGTAGTTCGGTTCGCTGTCCACGAGGGTGCCGTCGAGATCGAATATGACGGAGATCATCCGCTCTGCCCGTCCTGCCGGTTGCGTACCTGTCCCGTCCATCCTGTCAGGATGTGCGCGCCGCCCGACCCACGGACTCCACCAGCGGCAGCAGGCGGTGCGCGACGCGCTCGCGCAGCGCCACCTCCGTACGGGTGCGGACCACGCCCGGCAGCCGGATCAGCCGCTGGATCACGTCCTCCAGATGCGCGTTGTCCCGGGCTGCCACGCGGGTCAGCAGGTCCCCGCCGCCGGTGATCGAAAAGGCCTCGATGATCTCGGGTACGGCGGCCAGGGCGTCGCCCACCTCGTCCAGGTGCCCCTGGGTGACCTCGATGTGCACGAACGCCAGCACCGGATGCCCGAGTGCGGCGGGGGAGAGGAAGGGACCCGTTCCGGTGATCACCCCGGTGCGTTCCAGCCGGTCCAGCCGGGCCTGCAGGGTGCCGCGCGCGACCCCGAGGATCCGGGCGTACTCGCGGACGCTGGTGCGCGGCTGTTCGATCAGCAGACGCAGGATCCGGGTGTCGAGCTCGTCCACCGCCATGCCGTGACTGTACCAATGGCCCAGTGCGGTGCGTCTTCCGTCGACTGCGGCCGAGGCGCATCCGCGGGGACCGGTCTGCGGGAACCCCCTACGAGACTGCCGGTCCGACACCTACGAGGAGCGGAGAGAGCGATGAAGGCCACCACCGGTCTGCACTGCCTGGTCACCGGGGCCACCGGATACATCGGGGGCCGCCTCGTGCCCGAGCTCCTCGGCGCCGGACACCGCGTCCGGTGCCTGGCCCGGTCCCCCGAGAAGCTGCGCGACCACCCGTGGGCCGGGAGCACCGAGATCGTCCGCGGCGACGTCGTCGACGCCGAGTCGGTCGCGGCGGCCCTGCGCGGGATCGACGTCGCCTACTACCTCGTCCACGCCCTCGGCGCCGGATCCGGATTCGAGGACCGCGACCGCACCGCCGCCCGCATCTTCGCGGAACAGGCCCGCGCGGCCGGTGTCCGCCGCATCGTCTACCTCGGGGGGCTCACCCCGGCCGGGATCCCGGTCAGCGACCTGTCCCCGCACCTGCGCTCCCGCGCCGAGGTCGGCGAGATCCTCCTCGGCTCGGGGGTGCCGACCACCGTCCTGCGCGCCGCCGTCATCATCGGCTCCGGCTCGGCCTCCTTCGAAATGCTGCGGTACCTGACCGAACGGCTCCCCGTGATGGTCACCCCCAGCTGGGTCGGCACCCGCGTCCAGCCCATCGCGGTCCGCGACGTCCTGCGCTACCTCGTCGGGAGCGCCGCCATGCCGCCCGAGGTCAGCCGCGCCTTCGACATCGGCGGCCCCGACGTGCTCACGTACGAGCAGATGATGCGCCGCTACGCCGCCGTCGCAGCCCTGCCCCACCGGCTCATCCTGCGCGTCCCGATGCTGACCCCGCGGCTGTCCAGCCACTGGATCGGCCTGGTCACGCCCGTCCCGCCGGCCCTGGCCCGGCCGCTCGCCGAATCCCTGCGCCACGAGGTCGTGTGCGCGGAACACGACATCGCGCGGTACGTCCCCGATCCGCCCGGCACCCCCATCGGCATCGACCGGGCCATGTCCCTGGCCCTGCGACGGGTGCGCGAGGCGAACGTGACCACCCGCTGGTCCTCCGCCTCCCTGCCCGGCGCACCCAGCGACCCGCTGCCGACCGACCCCGACTGGGCGGGCGGCAGCCTCTACACCGACCGGCGCGAACGCCCGGTCGACGCCTCGCCCGCCGCGCTGTGGCGGGTGGTGGAGGGCATCGGCGGGGAGAACGGCTGGTACTCGTTCCCGCTGGCCTGGGCCGTACGGGGCTGGCTCGACCGGCTCGTCGGCGGTGTCGGCATCCGGCGCGGCCGACGCGACGCGGCCCATCTGCGGGTGGGGGACTCCCTGGACTTCTGGCGGGTGGAGGAGATCGAACCGGGCCGCCTGCTGAGGCTGCGCGCGGAGATGCGGCTGCCGGGGCTGGCCTGGCTGGAGATGTACGCGGAGCCGGCCGCGCCGCCGGGCCGGGACCCGGGCGGTGCGGTCCGGGGCGCCCGGTACCGGCAGCGGGCCCTGTTCCATCCGCACGGGCTGCTCGGCCACCTCTACTGGTGGGGCGTGTCGCCCTTCCACGCCCTCGTCTTCGGCGGCATGGCCCGCAACATCGCCCGCGCCGCGCGCCGCCTGGACGAGGAGGCCGCCGCGACCCGTGGCCCCGCATCCGACGGTCCCGCATCCGACCGGCCCCTGTCCGCCGAAGTACCGGACGACAGCCGTCCCCACGGTCCCGACGCGGAGCGAGAGAACCCATGAACGTCGCGGTGGTCCTGTACACCTCCGACCTGCGCCTGCACGACCACCCGCCGCTGCGCGCGGCCCTGTCCTCCTGTGACCGGGTGGTGCCGCTCTTCGTCCAAGACCGTGCCGTGGACGCGGCCGGCTTCGCCGCGCCCAACCGGCTCGCCTTCCTCGCCGACTGCCTGGCCGACCTCGACGCCGGACTGCGCGAGCGCGGCGGCCGCCTGGTGCTGCGTTCCGGCGACGCCGTCGCCGAAGTCCGCGCCCTCGTCCGGGAGTGCGACGCCGACGAGGTCCACATGGCGGCCGGGGTCAGCGGCTACGCCCACGCCCGGGAGGAGCGGCTCCGCGCCGCCCTCGAAGCCGAGGGCGTGCGGCTCTACGTGCACGAGGCGGTGGTCACGGTCGCCGCCCCGGGGGCCGTGCTCCCCGCCGGCTCCGACCACTTCGCCGTGTTCACCCCGTACTTCCGCCGCTGGTCCGAACTGCCGCCCCGCGCCGTCGCCCCCGCGCCGCGCTCCGTCCGCGTGCCCGACGGCATCGGCTCGGACCCGCTGCCGCGGCGCGCGGACGTCACCGGGGTCTCCCCGGGCCTGGCCCGCGGCGGCGAGCGCGAGGCGCGCGACCTGCTCAGGCGCTGGATGCGGGCGGGCCTCTCCCGCTACGCCGACTCCCACGACGACCTGGCCGGTGACGCCACCTCCCGGATCTCCCCGCACCTGCACTTCGGCACGCTCTCGGCCACCGAGGCCGTCCACCGCGCCCGCGCCGCCGCCGACCCCGGCGCCGAGGCCTTCGTCCGGCAGATCTGCTGGCGGGACTTCCACCACCAAGTGCTCGCCGCCCGCCCGGAGACCGCCGTACGGGACTACCGCGACCGCCGCGACCACTGGCGCACCGGGGCCGCTGCCGAGGAGGAGACCGAGGCCTGGAAGGAGGGTCGCACCGGCTACCCGGTGGTCGACGCGGCCATGCGCCAGCTCCGCCACGAGGGCTGGATGCACAACCGGGGCCGGCTCCTCACCGCCAGCTTCCTCACCAAGACCCTGTACGTGGACTGGCGGATCGGCGCCCGGTACTTCCTGGACCTCCTGGTGGACGGGGACCTCGCCAACAACCAGCTCAACTGGCAGTGGGTGGCCGGGACGGGCACCGACACCCGGCCCAACCGCGTCCTCAACCCGGTGCGCCAGGGCCTGCGTTACGACCCGGCGGGCCGCTTCGTGCACCGCTGGGTACCGGAGCTCGCCGGGCTGGACGCACCGAGGGTGCACGAGCCCTGGCGGCTGCCCGCGGCCGAGCGGGCCCGGTACGCCTACCCGGACCGGATCGTCGAACTCGCCGACGGACTCGACCGGTTCCGCAGCGGACGGGGAGCGCAGTGAACGGCGGGCCCGGCCCGGGAGCCCTATCGTGAGCGGGTGGACCGCGTCCCCCAGACACCACCGCCGCCCCGGACACCACCGCCGCCCCGGACACCATCCGAGCCTCAGTCCCGGACGCCATCCGAGCCCCAGTCCCGGACACCATCCGAGCCCCAGTCCCGGACGCCACCGCATCCCCGGCCCGCCGCCGCCCTGAGCACCGGCGCGGTCGCCCGCCGCCTCGGGGTCTCGCCGACGACGCTGCGCTCCTGGGAGCGCCGGTAGGCGATCGGCCCGGCCCGCCGCGAGCCCGGCAGGCACCGCCGCTGGACCCCGGGGGACATCGCCCGGCTGGAGCTGATGTGCCGGCTCACCGCCGACGGGGTGCCGCCGGCCGAGGCGGCCCGCGCCGCGCTCGGCGGGGCCCCCGGAGCACCCCGCGCCCAGGCGCCGTCGACCGCTCCCGGCGGGCCCGACGTCCTCCCGCTCGGCGCGGTCCGTCCGGAGTGCCGGGGCCTCTCGCGGGCCGCCGTACGCCTGGACGCGCCGACGGTGGCGGAACTGCTGGAGGCGGCCTTGGCCGAGGACGGCCTCGTCACGGCCTGGGAGCAGGTCATCGCGCCGACCCTGCACGCCGTGGGCCGCAAATGGGCCACCGCCGGGGAGCGCTACGTGGAGGTCGAACACCTGCTGTCCTGGCAGATCTCCGCGGCACTGCACCGGATCCGGCCCCTGCCCGAGCCGCCCCGGACCCCGCCGGTACTCCTCGCCTGCGCCCCCGGAGAGCAGCACAGCCTGCCCATCGAGGCCCTGACCGCGGCTCTGGGCCAGCGGGGCGTGCCCGCCCGGATGTTCGGGGCCGCCCTGCCCGCCGGTGCCCTGCACGACGCCGTGCGGCGCACCGGCCCGCGGACCGTCGTCCTGTGGGCGCACTCCCGTACGACCGCCGACCCGGCCCTGGCCCGGTCGGTGGCGGGCATCGAGTGGGGACTGCGCGGTGCCCGGGCCCGTCCGGCGCTGCTGCTCGCCGGACCCGGGTGGGGCGCGGACACGAGGGCGCCGTGCGCCGAGCGGCTGCACGGGCTGCGCTCGGGCCTCGCGCTCATCGAGTCGCTCGCGCCGCCTCGGGCAGCGACCGGCCGAGCCGGTGGAGAGCCCTTCGCATATGGCTCTTGACGGTGCCCAGGGGCAGCCCGGTGCGCTCCGCGATCTGCGCCTGCGTCAGGTCCGCGTAGAAGGCGAGGTGCAGTACCCGCCGCTGCTCGGAGGACAGCCTGGACAGCTCCCCGAGGAGCAGCACCCGGTCCAGTACCTGCTCCGCCTCGGGCCGCGCCGGGGCGCCGGGCCGCTCGGCCGCACCGCGGGAGGCGCGCGCGGCGGCCGCGGCCGCCCGGGCCCGCCGGGTCCGCGCCTCCAGAGCGTCGGCCACCTTGTGGCGGGTGATGCCGGTGATCCAGGCGCCGAGACCGCCCGGGCCCGGCCGGTAGCGGCGCCGGCCGTGCCAGACGGCGAGGAACACCTGCTGGGTGACGTCCTCGGCCTCCCGCTCGTCGCCCAGGCCCCGGTGGGCGAGCGACTGCACCAGCGGCCGCCAGCGCCGGTAGACGGCCTCCATGCACCGCTCGTCACCCGCCGCGAAACCCGCCGCGAAACCCGCCGCGAAACCCGCCGCGACGCACTCCTCGCGCTCGCTCTCGTCCATGGTCCGAGCCTCACGGGCAGGTGCCGGGAGGACCACTCGCAGCGTTTGCGCATCGATTTCCCGACCGGCGTGGTCGGCAGCCCGGGCACGGCCAGCGCCGCCCGAGCGCCTCCGACGCGTCTTCGGACCGGGCCCCGCACCCCACCCCGAGGGCGAAGGAGGCGCAACGAGCGGGGGCTCACGTCCATGACCCCCGGCAGTGACATGCCGTACGAACCCTCCGGCGCCGACACGCCGGAGGGATATGGTCCGGAGAATGAGCGACCTGTTGCTGGTGAGACACGGTGAGACGGCCTGGAGCGCCAACGGGCGCCACACCGGGCGGACCGACATCCCGCTGAGCGCCGCCGGCGTGGAGGAGGCCGTCTCACTGGCCCCGTACTTCCGCGACCGGCACTTCGCCCAGGTGTTGACCAGCCCGCTGCGCCGGGCCGTCGCCACGGCCGAACTCGCCGGACTGGGCGGCGGCGTCACCGACCCCGACCTGTACGAATGGGACTACGGCGGCTACGAGGGCATCACCACGGCGGAGATCAAGCAGACCCGGCCGCACTGGTCCCTGTGGACCGACGGCGTCCCGCCCGGCGACACCGAACACCCCGGCGAGAACGCCGCCCAGGTCGGCGCCCGCGCGGACCGCGCACTGGCCCGGGCGGCCAAGGTCCTCGCCGAGGACCGCGGCGATGTCGTCCTCGTCGCCCACGGCCACTTCCTGCGCGTCCTGACCGCCCGCTACCTGGGCCTGCCCCCGCAGGACGGCCGGCTCTTCCTGCTGCGCACCGGCACGGTCAGCCTCCTGTCCACCGAACACGGCCTCCCGGTGATCGCGGGCTGGAACACCCACCCCTGAGTCCCGCGTCCCCAGGTCGCACGGCCGTCCACGTGGGATTCTGAGAACGTGCGAGCCCTTGGGGAACTCGAACGGGAACTCCGGACGGGCACCGGCCCGGTGCCGGCGGCCGCACGCCGGGCCGTCCGGACCACATGCGCCGCCTGCACCGGCTTCTTCGTGCTCCTGTACGCATTCGACCGGCCCGTCGCCGCCACCTACGCGCTCTTCTCCGCCGTCTCCCTGGCCGGGCTCGCCCGGATCCCCGGCACAGGACGGCAGCGCGCCGCCGTGATGGCCAGGCTGCTCCCGGTGGCCTGCTTCCTGGTGATCGTGGGCACCTTCCTCGCCGTACGGACCTGGAGCGCCGTCCTCGGCATGGCGGTGGTCGGCTTCTGCGTGGCCTTCTCGTCGGCGGCCGGACCCCGGCCGGCCGGCGCCGCGCCCGGGCTTCAACTGCTCTACATCCTGCCGAGTTTCCCGCCGTACCTCCCGCACACCCTCGGCGAGCGGCTGGTCGGCACCCTCACCGGCCTCCTGCTGCTGATCCTCGCCGAGGCCTGGATCCTGCCCGACCCCCGCCCCGCCACCTACGCGGAGCGGGCCGCCGGCGCCGCCGCCGAGGCGGCCCGGTGCGCGGCCGCGCTGGGGCAGCCGCCCCACGTACTGGCCGCTCCGGCTGCCGACCGGGCCCGCGCGGCAGCCGAGGCGCTGCGCTCCTCCCGCGTCCCCGAGGCGGAACGGCCCGCCGGTCCCGGCCTGCGCGAGCGGGCCATGGCCCACACCGGGCTGGCCGCCCGCACCCTGCTCTCCCGGCTGCGGAACCTGCCCGCACCGCCGGCCGGGCGGGAGCCGAGACAGGCCGGTCTCGACCTCCTCGGCGCCGTCCGGGAGTCGGCGACCGGGACCTCCACCCTGCTCCGCGACGGGCGCCCGCCCACGACGGACTCGGCGGAACTGCTGCGCCTGCGCGCGCGGAACGCCCGTACCCCGGCCGACCTGCCCGAGTCCCGGCGCCGGCAGGCCGCGCTGCTGGAGGTCGCGGACGCGGCCGTGGCGCTGCGGACGGCAGCGGAGATCGCCGTGGAGGGGCGCGGGGCGCACCCGGACGCGGACGCTGCGGACCGGTTCTGGTACGTCCGGCAGAGCACCCCCCGCCTCTGGTGGCACCGGCTCGCCGCGCACACGGGGCCGCGCTCCGTGCACTTCCAGAACGCCGTACGGATCGCGCTGGCCCTCGCCGTGGCCCGCACCGTGGCCGGGCTCGACTCCCTCCCGCACGGCTTCTGGGCCATGCTCGCGGTCATCAGCCTCACCCGGACCACCGCCGTGCAGACCCGGGGCACCGTGCGCAGCGCGCTGATCGGCACCTGCGTGGGCGCGCTCGCCGCCGGCACGGTCCTCGCACTGGCCGGCGAGCAGACCACCGTGTACGCGATCGTGCTCGCGCCGCTGATGCTGTTCACGTTCACCCTCGGGCCCGTACGGGGCGTGGGCTGGGCGCAGGCCCTGTTCACGCTGGTCGTCGCCGTCGTCTTCGCCCAGCTCTCCGCGGTCACCTGGCAACTGGCCGAGGTCCGCTTCCTGGACGTGCTCATCGGCAGCGCGATCGGGATCGTGTGCGGGCTGCTCGCCTGGCCGCGTGGAGCCCAGGAAGAACTCGGCCGGGCCGTGGCCGGGCTGCTGCGCGCCTGCGCCGACGACGTCGAGTCGACCACCGCCGTCGTCACGGCGCCCGGGCGGCTCACGGACTCCCCCGGGGACGAGGAGCACCGGGTCCGGCTCACGCTGACGATGGCGGAGTCGGCGTACGCCCAGTACCAGACCGAGACGCAGCGCCCGCCGGGGCCCGGCGCCGACTGGCAGGCCGCGGTGATGACCGGGCACCACGTGCTCTGGGGCGGCGGGCGGGTGCTGGGCAGCGCCGACGGGACACCGCTCGAGCGCAGCGAGGCGGCGGGACTGCGGGAGTACGCGGCCCGGGTGGCGGCCGGGCTGCGCCGCGCGGCGGCGGCCGCCGACGGCCCGCGCCAGACCCGGCAGGGCCCACCGGGCGGCACCGAAGCCCTCCTTCCGGGCACACTGCCCGCACCCACCGACGCGGCGCCGCCCGACGCCGGGCCCGCGTACTTCGCCACGACGGCCTGGCTCGACTCCCTGACGTCGGACCTCCGGACCATCGCGTCGGGCCGCGCCGCGGTCCGGTCCCCGGGGTGAGCGCCGGGACCCCGGCCGTTTCCCGGCCGCCGGCCCGGGCAGAACCTCCACGGCGTCCGGACCGGCCGGGCGGCCGCGCACACGAATCGAGGGTGAAGGTGGGGGAGCCGATGAAGGGCGGCAAGTCCGCGGCGGAGGTCTTCGACGACGTCGGCGCACGGTACGAGGAGGTGTTCGGGCGCGTCCCCGGACAGCTCGCCGCACTGGACTGGCTCACCGCCCGCCTCGCCCCCGGCGCCCGCGTGCTGGACGTCGGCAGTGGCACGGGCCGGCCGACCGCCGAGGCGCTCGCGCGGGCCGGCTGCGCGGTGACCGGCATCGACGTCTCGGCCCGCATGGTCGACCTCGCGCGCTCCCGGGTCCCGCAGGCCCGCTTCGAGCAGGCCGACGTCCGGACGTACGCGCCCCCGGAGGGCCCGTTCGACGCGGTGTGCTCCTTCTTCCCGCTGCTGGTGATGGACCAGCGGGAGGTCGCCGAGGCCCTGGAGCGGATGGCCTCGTGGGTGGCGCCCGGCGGGTACTTCGTCCTGGCCACCGTGCCGGGGGACATCAGCGGCCTCGACATCGTGTGGATGGGGCACGAGGTCACCGTCAGCAGCCTGTCCCCGGCGGAGCACCTGCGGCTGCTGGGAGCGGCCGGGCTGGAGGTGCTGGAGCACCACACCGCGCTGTTCCGGCCCGAGGGGGCCGATCCCGAGGAGCACTTCTTCTGCCACGCCCGCCGCCCCGCCTGAGCGAGCGCTGGTCCGTTGGCCGCAGGTGGCCGAAAAATACCCTCCGGTACTGTGCCAATGGCCCAGCGATGCTGAGCTGTGTTGAGCCAGTGGGCCTTCGGATGCTTATCTGTGTCGTATCCATGTACTTACGGCGCCGCGCAGCGCCGGGCGGCAACGAGGCCGGACCGGAGCGCGGTGCCTTCGCCGTGCCCGCCTGCCGCCCACCACCCCCGGGCGGACGCGGGACCGGCGCGCACCACTGCAAGGGGGGCGGCACACCGCCGTGAAGAGGATGTTCGTGGCTCCGGATCCGGGGCGCCAGAGACTGAGGAACTCGCTGCGGGCCGTGCTCGGCGTCGGGCTCGCCGTCGCCGTGGCCGAGCTCTGCGGCCTCTCCCTCACCGCGTCCATCACCGGGGGACTGGCGGCCCTGCTCACCCTGTTCACCGTGCTCGACACGACCGTGCGGGCCCAGCGCGTGACCAGCGCCCTGCTGCCCGTCGCCGGATTCCCCGTCCTCGCGCTGGCCACCACCCTGCACGGTACGCCGCTCGCCCGGGACGCCGCATTCCTCGCCGTCGTGTTCGCCGGGGTCTACGCCCGACGCTGGGGGCCGCGCGGTCACGCCCTCGGGATCTTCGGCTTCATGATGTTCTTCGTCACGCAGTTCCTGCACGCCGTACCCGGCCAGCTGCCCGAGCTGTACGCCGCCGTCGGGCTGGCGCTGCTCTCCGCCGGAGCGGTGCGGTTCGTCCTCTGGCCGATCGAGCGGCGCACCCCGCCGCCCGCCGCGCCGCCCGGCCTGCCCGGCACCGGCCTGGCCCGGCCGACCACGCGGCAGGCCTTCCAGGCCACCGCCGCCTGCGCCTTCGCGCTCGGCATCGGCCAGGCGCTCTCCGACGACCGCTGGTACTGGGCCGTCGGCACCGCCTGGTGGATCTTCGTCAACACCGCCTCCCGCGGCGAGACCCTCGTCCGCGGGTTCCGCCGGGTCCTCGGCACGGTCGTCGGCATCGCCGCCGGGCTGCTGATCGCCGTACCCCTGCACGGGGCGCCCGCGCCCACCGCCGCCCTCGTCGCCGTATGCGTCTTCGGGATCTTCTACACCGCGGCGCCCTCGTACTCCTGGATGATGTTCTTCGTCACCGTCATGGCCGGACTGCTCTACGGACTCCTCGGCGTCCTGCACCCCGGCCTGCTGCTCCTGCGCTTCGAGGAGACCGCCGTCGGCGCGCTGGGCGCGGCCCTCGCCGTGGTGCTCGTCCTCCCGGTGACGACCCACGCCGCCAACGACGCCTGGATCCAGCGCGCCCTGCACTGCGTACGGGCCTCCACGGCGGCCGCCCTCGACCGCCTCGCCGGGGACCCCGACGCCGACCCCGCCCCGCACGCCGCCGAACTCGAACTGCTGCTGGCTCGGGTGCGGATGGCCCTCGCGCCCCTCGTCCACCCGCTCAGCCCGCTGCGCGCCCGCAAGGCACGGGCCCGCCAGGTCCTCGGGCTGCTCGACGACTGCGCCCGCGAGGTGCGCGGACTGGTGGCCGTCGCCGCCGACCCGCAGGCCTCGCACGACGCCCGGCTGGCCGCCGCGTGCTGGCGGGTGGAGAGCGCCGTGGAGGCGCTGACCGCGCCGCGGGCCGCGTCGGAACGCGCCGTTCCCGCCCATCCCGGGCCCGCCGCCGAGGAGCCGGCCCTCGTGCACCTGCACGGCCTGGAGCACGCCCTCGCGGCCCTCCACGCCCCCCTGCGCACCGACCCGCGCGCGCCCCTCTCCCTCGGCGCCTGAGCCTGCCCCGGCGCCTGATCCACGAGGTCAGGGCCCTGATGGCGGCGGATCCTACGCCCTGTCAGGACCGCTCCGCAGGGCAATGGCCCGAAGATCACCCGGTGGAGTTGTTCCGGATGTGCGTGCCGTACGCCGCTGACCTGCGGCATGTACAACGGGTGGTTGTTGGTAGCACATTCATCCGGCACGTACAGGGTGGATCTGGTCGGACAGGGGGTAACCGCCCGGGATGGAAATACTTCAACAGCGCTCGACCACAGCCCAAGTGTGGGAAGCAGCCGAGGAGTTCATCCGACTCTTCCACCGGGAGAATCCGGCGGCGGGTGATCCGCGGGCCCGGCTCGCCGCCGTGCGGGCCGAGCTCGCGGACACCGGAACCTACCGGCACACCCCGCAGGAGCTCGTCCACGGGGCCCGCGTCGCCTGGCGCAACAGCAACCGCTGCATCGGCAGGCTGTACTGGAACTCGCTGCGGGTGCGCGACCGCCGCGAGCTCACCGAAGCCGACGACATAGCCGCCGAGTGCTTCGAGCACCTGCGCGACGCGACCAACGGCGGCCGGGTCAGACCCACCATCACCGTCTTCGCCCCGGACACCCCGGACCGCCCCGGCCCGCTGATCTGGAGCGAGCAACTCGTCCGGTACGCCGGATACGGCGACCACCACTCCGTCACCGTGGGCGACGCCCGCAACGCACCGCTCACCGGTGCCCTGCTCGGCCTCGGCTGGACCGGGGGCGCGGGCACCCCCTTCGACCTGCTGCCGCTGGTGGTCCAGGGCGTCGACGACAAGCCCCGCTGGTTCGACACCCCCGCCGACGCCGTGCTGGAAGTCCCGATCGAGCACCCGGACGACGCCGGCTGGGCGGACTGGGGGCTGCGCTGGCACGCCGTACCCGCCATCTCCAACATGTGCCTGGAGATCGGCGGCATCCACTATCCGGCCGCGCCCTTCAACGGCTGGTACATGGGGACCGAGATCGGCGCCCGCAACCTCGCGGACACCGACCGGTACAACCTCCTCCCCGCCGTCGCCCGGCGCCTGGGCCTCGACACCGCCAGCGACCGCTCGCTGTGGAAGGACCGCGCGCTCGTCGAGCTCAACCGGGCCGTACTGCACTCCTTCGACCGCGCCGGGGTCACCATCGCGGACCACCACACCGAGTCCCGGCGCTTTCTCAACCACATAGAGCGCGAGGAGCGCAAGGGGCGCGAGGTCGGCGCCGACTGGTCCTGGATCGTGCCGCCGATCTCGGGCTCGGCCACCCCGGTCTTCCACCGCACGTACGACGACCGGCCGAGCTCGACGGCGTACGTGCACCACGCGGGCGCACAGGAACGGGCCCAAGGACGGGATCTGGTCTAGACCCCTTCTGTTACCGTCGGCTCGGCACGGATCGATCCGGAACGGTGGAGAGGGGCATCCCGTGGGCGGCGCGGACGGTACGGACCTTGTGAAGGGCGCGGCGGGCACGGACGGCGGGGGCGACGGGGGAGGCGGGAGCGGCGGACTGCGGGCCCACATCGGCTCGTTCACCTCGGGAGGCGGCCGCGGCATTACCACCGCGGCCGTGGACCCGGCGACCGGTGCGCTGACCCTCTTGTCCGCCACCGGCGCGGTCGCGGACCCCTCGTACCTCGCCCTCGACCGGGGCACCGGGGTGCTCTACGCCGTGAGCGAGACGGAGCAGGGCGCGGCGGCCGCCTTCCGCCCGACCCCCGAGGGCCTCACCGCCCTCGGCCCCGCCGTCCGCGTCGGCGGCTCCGGACCGACCCACCTCAGCGTGGCCGGGCGACGGCTGCTGACCGCCAACTACACCTCCGGCAGCGTCAGCAGCCTCCCGCTCGCCGCGGACGGCGGCTTCTCCGGGCCGGCATCGGTCCTCGTGCACGAGGGCTCCGGCCCCGACACGAGCCGCCAGGAGCGGCCGCACGCCCACCAGGTGCTGCCCGACCCGAGCGGCCGCTGGGTGCTCAGTGTGGACCTCGGCACCGATTCGGTCCGGGTCTGCGCGCCGGACCGGGCCACCGGGGCGCTGCGCCTGCACGTCGAGACCGTGCTGCGTGCCGGGACGGGTCCGCGCCACCTCGCCTTCCACCCGGGCGGCGAGATGCTCTACGTGCTGCACGAGCTGGAGCCGCAGGTGACCGTCTGCCGCTGGAACGCCGGCTCCGGGCAACTGGAACCGATCGGTGAGGTTCCGGTCGCGTCCGCGGCCGCTCCAGGGGCCGTACGGGCCTACCCGTCGGCCGTGGTGGCTTCGCCCGACGGCCGTTTCGTGTGGGCGGCCGTGCGGGGCGCCGATGCCATCGCCACCCTCTCGCTCGCCGACGGGGCCGAGAAGCCGCGGCTGGTGGGCAGCGTGGAGTGCGGCGGCAGTTGGCCGCGGGACCTCGCCGCCGACCCCTCGGGGCGCCGGCTGTACGCGGCCAACGAGCGCTCCGGGGACGTCACGTGGTTCGACGTCGACCCCCTCACCGGGCAGCCGCGCCGGGCAGGATCGCTGGCGGTGCCGGCCGCGACCTGCGTCGTCTTCGCCTGATCCGCTGCCCGCTGCCCGCCGCCCTGTCGGCCGTCCGCGTGCGCACGGACCGAGGGCCCGTGCCCCGGGTTCAACCCCCGGGGCACGGGCCCTCGTCCGAGCGGACCTGTGCGGGATCAGTGGGCAGCGGCGCCCTGGGTGAGGCCGAGCGCCGCGGAGTACTGGGTGACGACCAGCTTGCCGAGCGCCGAGTAGGCCCCGAGCACCTCGGCGGCCGCGCAGTCGGCCTCCTTGCACGCCGTGTCCAGCAGCCCCTCGGCAGCCTCCGGGCCGATCAGGTAGGGGGCCAGCGCGAGCTGCGTCGAGCCCTCGCTGCGCAGCTGCTCGGCGACCGCGGCCACCGAGCCCTCCTGGTCGAGGGCGGCGGCCTTGACGGGCACGGCGAGGCGCGCGGCCAGCAGCATGCCGGTGACCGCGGCGGCCTGGACGGCCTCCTCGCCGCCGGTGGTGGCCACGATAATGCCGTCGGCGGCGGTGGTGACGGTGAACAGCCGGGCGCGGTCGGCGCGGGCCAGCCCGGCCTCGGAGAGCCGCACGTGCAGCCCCTCGGCGAGCAGCGGGTGCGGGCCGAGCACCTCGGCCAGCTCGGCCGCGGCCGAGGAGTCCATGACGGCCTGGCGCATCCGGCGCAGCAGATCGGCGTCGGAGCCGGCCAGCAGCGGGACGACCACGGCGTCCGGGCCGGTCGGCGCGGGTACCTCGTGGCCGGCGGCGCGGGCGAACTCCGCGCGGGCGACGCGCTCGGCCGCGACCGAGGTCAGCACGTGGGAGAGGGCCGGGAACTCGGAGCCCTCGGCGTCATCGCCCTCAAGGAAGCCGATGCGGGCGTCCAGGCCCGGCAGCTCGGAGCGGCCGATGCTGACGATCTCTTCCGCGAGCCCCCGAGAGGCGGCGGAAGGGGCACCGGGCACGGCGAGCACCAGCGCGGGCGCGCCCTCGGGCGCCACCGCGGGCTCGGGTCGGCGGTGCCGTCCGGCAGGGCGGGGTCGCGGCATTCGTACGGGCAGGCCATTCGCGGGCCCAGTGGGGGAGCTCATGGCGCCGCATGCTACTGGCTTATCGGAACGGAGTGTTCGGGCAGGGCCTCAACAGGCGGCTTCTGTCCGTATTTATCCGTGGAATGTCGTATACCGTTCAACAGAAAGATCGACCGGGAGATCAACCGGCGGCCGGAAGCCGCCAGTCCACCGGCTGGGCTCCCTGGCGGACCAGCAGGTCGTTGGTCCTGCTGAACGGCCGCGACCCGAAGAACCCGTTGGCGGCGGACATCGGGGACGGGTGGACGGACTCCACGGCCGGCAACTCGCCGAGCAGCGGCCGCAGATTGCGGGCGTCCCGGCCCCACAGCACCGACACGAGGGGCTTCCCGCGCGCGGCCAGGGCGCGGATGGCCTGCTCGGTCACGGCCTCCCAGCCCTTGCCGCGGTGGCCCCCGGTCTTGCGCGGGGCGGTGGTCAGCGCGCGGTTCAGCAGCAGCACGCCCTGCCGGGTCCACGGGGTGAGGTCCCCGTTCGCCGGCCGGGGCACCCCGAGGTCCGCGTGCAACTCGCGGAAGATGTTGTCGAGGCTGGGCGGCCACGGGCTGACGTCGGGCGCCACCGAGAAGGACAGTCCCATCGCGTGACCCGGGGTGGGGTAGGGGTCCTGGCCGACGATGAGCACCTTCACCTCGTCGAAGGGCTGCTGGAAGGCGCGCAGTACGTTCGCCCCGGCGGGCAGGTACGTCCTCCCCGCGGCGATCTCCGCGCGCAGGAAGTCGCCCATCACGGCGATCTGCGCCGCCACCGGCTCCAGAGCCCGGGCCCAGCCCGGCTCGACGATCTCGTTCAACGGTCGTGCTGCCACGGTGAGTCACTCTACTGGCCCCTTCAGTGAGCGATGACCGCCGCCCGTACGCACAGGACGTCGGGCAGGTGCCCGGCCAGCAGCTGCCAGCTGTCCCCGTCGTCGCCGCTGGCGTACAACTCGCCGTTGCGGTTGCCGAAGTAGACCCCCGCCGGGTCCGCGTCGTCCGTGCACAGGGCGTCCCGCAGGACCGTCCCGTAGTGGTCCCCGGCCGGCAGCCCGCGCGTCAGCGGCTCCCAGGTGGCGCCCGCGTCCTGCGTACGGAACACCCGGCACCGGTGCTCCGCCGGGACCCGGTCGGAGTCGGCGTTGAGCGGGAAGACGTACGCGGTGTCCGGCCGGCGCGGGTGCGCGGCCACGGCGAAGCCGAAGTCGGAGGGCAGGCCGGCGCCGATGTCGGTCCAGTGCGCCCCTGCGTCGTCGCTGCGGTACACGCCCCAGTGGTTCTGCAGGTACAGCCGCTCCCGGTCCCCGGCGTCCTGGGTGATCTTGTGCACGCACTGGCCGAACTCCGGATGCGGATCCGGCAGGAACACCGCCGAGACGCCGTCGTTCGACGGGGTCCAGTGGGCGCCGCCGTCCAGGGTCCGGAACACCCCCGCGGTGGAGACCGCGACCGTCACCTTGGCGGGGTCGGCCGGGTCCGTCAGCACCGTGTGCAGGCCCTCACCGCCGCCGCCCGGCACCCAGCTCTTGCGGCTCGGGTGCTCCCACAGCGGGCGGACCAGCTCGAAGGACTCCCCGCGGTCGGTCGAGCGGAACAGTGCGGCCGGCTCCGTCCCCGCGTACACCACGTCCGGCGCCTCGGGGCCGGCCGGATGCAGCTGCCAGACCCGCTCCAGCGAGGCCCCGGTGTCCTTCGGGAACTTCACGGCGGGGGCGGCGGGCTCGCGCCAGCTCGCCCCCAGGTCGTCCGAGGTGAACACGGACGGCCCCCAGTGCGCGCTGTCGGCGCCGACGAGCAGCCGGGGTACGGGACCCCGCCGGTCGACCGCGACGGCGTAGACGGCCTGGGCGTTGAAATGGGGCCCGTCGAGCTCCCAGGCGCCGCCGCCCCGCCTGCGGCCGATGAACAGGCCCTTCCGGGTTCCCGCGAGCAGGATCACCTCGGACATCGCCGACACCTCCGGACTTCGTCGTCCCGGTCGCTGCGACCGTTTCCAGCCAGTCTGCACCGGGCCGCTGACAGCGGCCGCCCGCCGTTCCGCTGCGCCGAGCAGTCGGTCGCCATCGATCAACAGGCGTATCCAAAGGGTGGCTACTTGATCGTAGGAGGCCGTAAGGGGTTGACTTCCACCTCTGCCACCGCACGCGAGAGGCAATACGTGGCCACCGAGCACCTGTCACCGCTCGACCTCGCCTTCTGGCGGATCGAATCCGCCGCCCATCCCATGCACCTCGGCGCCCTCGCGGTCTTCGAACCCGCCCGGCGGGACACCCCCGACCCGGGCCCCGATCCCGCCGTCCGCGCCGCCGCACTGCTCACCGCCCGCTGCGCGGCCGTCCCCGGCCTGCGCCGCCGCATCCACGACGTGCTGCTGCCGATCGGCGCCGCAGCCTGGTCGCCCGACGCGGACTTCGATCCCGCCCGGCACGTGTTCCTCGTCCGCACCCCCGACCCGCGGGCCGCCGCCGGACCCCTGATGGCGCGGCCGCTGGACCGGGGCCGGCCGCCCTGGGAGGCACACGTCCTGGCCGGGCCCGAGCCGGGTTCCTTCGCGGTGCTCTTCAAGTTCCACCACGCCCTCGCCGACGGGCTCGGGGCCCTGGCGCTGGCGGCCCTCCTCTTCGACGAGGGCCCGACGCTACGGGGTCCCGCGCGACCGGTCGCGGAACCGCGGCCCGCCGCC
Organism: Streptomyces sp. NPDC051109; assembly: GCF_044455885.1. Lineage (NCBI taxonomy): Bacteria > Bacillati > Actinomycetota > Actinomycetes > Kitasatosporales > Streptomycetaceae > Streptomyces > Streptomyces sp. NPDC051109. The sequence continues at coordinate 473,438 of NZ_JBITFF010000001.1, read as the reverse complement.
GGCTCCGCCCTGCGCCGCCTCCCCGGGATGCTGGCCGCCCGGGTCCAGGACGTCGGCCAGGCCCTGGAGATCGGCGCCTCCGTGGCCCGCGCCGGACTGCCCCTCGGGGTCCCGGCGGCCCTGACGGCCGTCCCGGCGCAGACCGGCACCCGCGCGGTCGCCGGCCTGGCGCTCGACCTCGACGACGTCAACCGCATCCGGAAGGTCGCCGGGGGCACCGTCAACGACGTGCTGATCGCCCTGGTCGCGGGAGCCCTGCGGCGCTGGCTTCTGGGCCGCGGTGACCCGGAGCCCGAGGGGCCCGGTCCGCGCGCCCTGATACCGGTCTCCCGCCGCCGGCCCGGCGGCGCGGCGAAGTACGGCAACCGGCTCTCCGGCTACCTGCTCAGGCTCCCGCTCGCCGAGCCGGACCCGCTGCTGCGCCTGGACCGGGTGCGGCTCGGCATGGACCGCAACAAGGAGGCCGGGCCCGCCCGCGGCGCCGGGGCCGTCGCCCTGCTCGCCGACCACGTCCACCCCCTCGGCCACCGGCTCGGCGGCCCCCTGGTCGCCCAGGCGGCCCGGATGCTCTTCGACATCCTGGTCACGAGCGTCCCGCTGCCCGGCTTCACCTTCTCGCTCGGCGGCAGCCGGGTCCGGGAGGTCTACCCCCTGGCCCCGCTCGCCCGCGGCCACTCCCTCGCGGTCGCGGTCTCCACCTACAAGGGCACGGTCCACTACGGCCTGGTCGCGGACGCGGCCGCCGTGCCGGACCTGGCGGCCCTCGCGGAGGCGCTGCGCGCCGAGCTCGACGAGCTTGTACGAGAGGTCTCGTAGTACGGAATGAATCGTAGTACGCTGACTCTCGTACAAGCCGCCGATCCGCGGCGTGCCCGGCCACCTCCGGAGAGTCCTTCATGAGTGCTGCCCCCGCCACCCCCGCCACGCACGTACCCACCAGCCACGCCGAGGCCCTCTTCGCGCCGCTCACCCTGCGCTCGGTCACCGCGCGGAACCGGATCTGGATGGCGCCGATGTGCCAGTACGTCGCGGCGGCCTCGGGTCCGGACGCGGGCGTGGCCCACGCCTGGCACTTCGCGCACTACGCGGCCCGCGCGGTGGGCGGCACCGGCCTGATCCTCCAGGAGGCGACCGCCGTCTCCCCGGAGGGCCGGATCTCCCCGTACGACCTCGGCATCTGGAACGACACGCAGGTCGAGGCGCTGCGCCCGATCACCTCCTTCATCAAGGCCCAGGGCGCCGTCCCGGGAGTCCAGATCGCCCACGCCGGGCGGAAGGCCTCGACCGGACGGCCCTGGGAAGGCGGCGGATACGTCGGCCCCGAGGCGGACGGCTGGCTGCCGAGCGCCCCCAGCCCGGTGCCTTTCGCCGAGGGCGACCCGGTGCCGCACGAGCTGACGACCGACGAGATCCGCGAGATCACCGGGCAGTTCGCGGCCGCCGCACGGCGCGCGCTGGCCGCCGGCTACGAGGTCGTCGAGATCCACGGCGCCCACGGCTACCTCATCGGCCAGTTCCTCTCCTCGGAGAGCAACCGGCGCACCGACGCGTACGGCGGCTCCTTCGAGAACCGGGCCCGTTTCGCGCTCGAAGTGGTCGACGCCGTACGGGCGGTGTGGCCCGAGGAGCTGCCGCTGTTCTTCCGGGTCTCCGCCACCGACTGGCTGGAGGAGTCCGGCTGGACCTCCGAGGACACGGTCCGGCTGGCCGCGCTGCTCCAAGGCCGCGGGGTGGACCTCCTGGACGTGTCCACCGGCGGGATGGCCCCGAAGGCGGACATCCCGGCCGGGCCCGGCTTCCAGGTGCCCTTCGCCGCCGAGGTCAAGGCCCGGACCGGCCTCCCGGTGGCCGCCGTCGGGCTGATCACCGAACCGGGGCAGGCCGGCGCGATCCTGGCCGACGGGCAGGCGGACGCGGTCCTGCTCGGCCGCGAGCTGCTGCGCGACCCGTACTGGGCCCGCACCGCGGCCGCCGCGCTGGGTGCCGAACGGGCCGCCGAACCGGGCGCCGGGGTACGGGTGCCCGTCTCGTACCACCGCGCCTGGTAGCCGCTGCCGGGAGCACGGGTGCGCGTCCCCTCCGGCGGCAGTCGATGTACTACGGTGGTTCTCGTACGAACAGGGAGCCGGACGAGACGAGGGCAGACGTGACGGATACGGCCACCACCCGTACGCTCGCCCATCCCGGGCTCGCCGAGATCCGGCTCGAAGCGGTGCTGCACGCCCTCTCGGACCCGATCCGGCTGTCGATCGTGCGGGACCTCGCGGCCACGCCGGACGAGCTGGCGTGCTCGTACTTCGACCTGCCGGTCACCAAGTCGACGACCACACACCACTTCCGCGTCCTGCGGGAGGCCGGTGTGGTCCGCCAGACCTACCGGGGGACGGCGAAGATGAACGGCCTGCGCGGCGCGGAGCTGGAGAACCTGTTCCCGGGGCTGCTCGACAGCGTGCTCGCGGCGGCGGCCGCGGAAGAGGCGCGCAGGGCCTGAGCCGAGCGCCGGCCCCGGCTCAGGCGCCCGCGTCCGCCGCGGCCAGCAGGCCGGGCCAGTCCGGGATCTTCACCGAACGGCGGCCCAGCGAGCGCCCGAGATCGGCCTCCGCCGTCTCGATCGCCAGCCAGCCCGGCCACTCCACCGGGTGCAGCCCCGCCGCGCGCAGCGCGTCCAGCGGGTCACCCGGCAGCTCCCGCCGGGCCAGCACCGCCGCGTCCTGGAGCAGCGAGGAAACCGTCTCCTTGGCGCAGGGCCGGTTGGTGCCGATCACCCCGGTGGGGCCGCGCTTGATCCAGCCCGCCACGTACTCGCCCACCGAGGCCCGGCCTTCGCGCAGGACCCGGCCGGCGGCGTGCGGAACGGTGGCCTTCACCGGGTCGAACGGCAGACCCGGCAGCGGAACGCCCTGGTATCCCACCGAGCGCAGCACCAGCTGCGCCTCGACGTCCTCGTACGAGCCCGTTCCCGTGACCCCGCCGCGGCCGTCCGGGGCGGTCCGTTCGAAGCGCATCCCGGCGACCCGGCCGCCGGGGCCGGCCAGCACCTCCACCGGGCGCAGGTAGAACCGCAGGCCGATCCGGCGCTGCGCACCACCCGGGTCCTGCCCGGCCCAGCCGCGCAGCACCTCCAGGTTGCGCCGGGCCACCGCGGGCAGCGCGGCGGCCGCGTCCTGGTCGGCGTACGCGGGGTCGAGGGCCAGCTCGGCGGGGTCCACCACGGCGGCCACGCCCGGCAGCGTGCCCAGCTCCCGCAGCTCCTTGGTGGTGAACTTGCCCTGCGAGGGCCCGCGCCGGGCCACCATCGAGACCGACTTCACCCCGCTGTCCGCGAGCGCGCCCAGGGCCGGCTGGGGCATGTCGGTAGGGGCCAGTTCCGGTTCGCCCCGGGCCAGCATCCGCGTCACGTCCACGGCCACGTTGCCCGCCCCGACGACCACGGCCGAACCCACCCCGGGCAGGTCGAAGGCCTCGGCCACGGCGTCCGGGTGGCCGCTGTACCAGGCGACGAAGGCCGTCGCGGAGTGCACCCCGGCCAGCTCCTCGCCGGGGATGCCGAGCAGCCGGTCGCGGGCGGCGCCCACGCAGTACACCACCGCGTGGTACAGCTCCAGCAGCCGTGCGGCGGGCAGCTGCGCCCCGCCGACCTCGACGTTGCCGAGGAAGCGGATCCGCTCGTCCTCCAGCACGGTGCGCAGGCTGCCCTGGAGCGATTTGATCTTCTCGTGGTCGGGGGCCACCCCGTAGCGCACCAGTCCGTACGGCGCGGGCAGCCGGTCCAGCACGTCGACGCGCACGCCCGGCACCTCACGCTGCTGCACCAGGGTCTGAGCGGCGTAGACCCCGCTGGGGCCCGAACCGATGACGGCGACACGAAGCACGGCGGAGCTCCTCCCGCAGGTGCTCCCAGCATGCCACCGGGCCCGGCGGCCGTCAGCCCATCGCGCGCATCCGGTGGATCTCGGCGGTCTGGGTGGCCACCACCTCGTTGGCCATCTCCTCCACCGCGCCGTTGTTTCCGGAGGCCAGCGCCTCGCCCGCCATCTTGACGGCGCCCTCGTGGTGGGCCGTCATCAGAGCGAGGAAGAGTCTGTCGAAGTCCGCGCCCCGCGCCCCGGCGAGCTCCTTGAGCTGCTGCTCGGTCGCCATGCCGGGCATCGCGCCGTGGTCGTGGCCTGCTGCCGGGGCCCCGGAGGGTGCCGGGTGGCGCGCCAACCACTTCTCCATCGCGCCGATTTCGGGCTGCTGGGCGGCGGTGATCCGCTCGGCGAGCCGTTTGACCGCATCCGCCGAAGCCCGGCCCGGGGCCAGTGCGCTCATCGTGAGGGCCTGCCGGTGGTGCTCGACCATGTGCTGCACGTAGGCCCGGTCGGCCGCGTTGGGACTGTCGTCCGGCTGCCGCTCGGCGGCTTCTCCGGGGGAGAGGGTGCGGGCCTTCTCGCCCGGTCTGCCGGGGGCGATGACCGCCGCGGCGCCGTCCTTCGCCCCGTCGCCGCCGTCCGGGCCGCTGCAGCCGGCCAGGGCGAGCAGGATCCCGGCGGCCACGGCCGCCGCGGTGGTTCCGCCGAGTGACCCTTTTGCCATGTCCATGAAAGGAACATACTGCCGGGGACCGCTCCAGTACCCCGGCGGGCACGTACCCACCACGGGCGGAACCGATCGGATTCCCATCGGAGGGCGCAGTGACCTCGAAGCACACCACCAGAGTGCGGCACAGGAGTCTGGGGGCGGCCGTGGCCGCGGCCGGGCTGCTGACCACGCTGTTCGCGGCCGGCCCCGCGGCCGCCACCCCCGATCCCGGGGACTTATCGCCCGGCAGGGCTTCCACCCGGGGCGCCGACCCGGCGGCGGGCGGCGGCCGCGCACTGGCCCCGGGCGAGATCCCCGGCCAGGACGAGATCGTGCACAGCGCCAACGTCAAGCACCTGGCCAACGTCCCGAGCACCTACCCGGGCGTCATCAACAGCGACCTGGCCTTCCAGGGCAAGTACGCATACGCCGGCAACTACAACGGCTTCACGATCTACGACATCGGCAACCCGAAGGCCCCCAGGACCGTCAGCCAGGTGCTCTGCCCCGGCGGCCAGAACGACGTCTCCGTCCAGGGCGACCTGCTCTTCCTCTCCACCGACTCCTCGCGCAGCGACGACTCCTGCAACAGCGTCTCGCAGCCCGCGACGGAGAAGTCCTCGTGGGAAGGGATCAAGATCTTCGACATCAAGGACAAGAAGAACCCCAAGTACATCAAGTCCGTCGAGACCAACTGCGGTTCCCACACCCACACGCTGGTCCCGGGTGAGCGCGACATCTACCTCTACGTGGCCTCGTACTCCCCGAACGAGGCGTTTCCGGACTGCCAGCCGCCGCACGACGGCATCTCCGTGATCAAGGTCCCGAAGAAGAACCCGACGCAGGCGGCGGTCGTCGCCTTCCCCGTCCTCTTCCCGGACGGCGGCAACCCGGGCGCGCCCGCCAACCCCGGCGTCTCGAAGACGACCGGCTGCCACGACATCACCGTGCTGCCGTCGAAGAAGCTGGCCGCCGGCGCCTGCATGGGCGACGGCATCCTCTTCGACATCAGCAAGCCCGAGCAGCCGCGGGTCATCGACCGGGTCCAGGACAACGTGAACTTCGCGTTCTGGCACTCGGCGACCTTCAACGAGAAGGCCGACAAGGTGGTGTTCACCGACGAGCTGGGCGGCGGTGGCGGCGCCACCTGCAACGAGGCCACCGGCCCGAACCGCGGGGCCGACGGCATCTACGACATCACGGGCCGCGGCGACCAGCGCAAACTCGTCTTCCGCAGCTACTTCAAGATCCCGCGCCTCCAAGCCGACACCGAGAACTGCGTGGCGCACAACGGCTCGCTGATCCCGGTCGGCGGCGGCCGCGACATCATGGTCCAGTCCTGGTACCAGGGCGGCGTCTCGATATGGGACTTCACCGACTCCACCCGCCCCAAGGAGATCGGCTACTTCGAGCGCGGCCCCCTCACCACGGACCAGCTCGGACTCGGCGGGTCCTGGTCGGCGTACTACTACAACGGGAACATCTACTCGAACGACATCGTCAAGGGCCTCGACGTGCTGCGGATCGACGACTGGCGCACCGAGGGCGCGAAGCGGGTGTGGATGGACCGGCTCAACGTGCAGACCCAGCCCGAGTACCACTGAGCAGCGTCTAGCACGCTGAGGGAAACGTTCCGTCGGGCGGTCCGCCGTCCGGCGGGAAGCCGAGCTCCCAGTCCAGCCCGTAGCGCTGGAACAGCTCCGCCCGCAGCCGCGCCGCCGGCATCGGAGCGCCCGGCAGCAGGACCGCGACCACCGCGCCCATCAGCAGCGCCCGCAGCAGCGGGTAGTCGGTGTCCACGTCCGCCGATCCGTACCGCGTGACGGTGTCCCGGAGCAGCTCGGCCAGCCGCTGCTGCTCCGGGCACTGGACGAACCCCTCGGCCTGGAGGATGCCCGCCATGTGCGTCCGCATCAGCAGCGGCTCGTCCCGGGCGAGCCCGAGGATCGCGTCGATGGCGCGGGCGAGCCGCTCGCGGCCGTCATCGGTGCGCGGCTCGCGCTCCAGGGCCGAGTCGAGCGTCCGGTGCATCAGCCGGTGGACGGCCGACTGGAGCAGCTGCCGTTTGCCCGGGAAGTAGTACGAGACCAGGCCGCGTGCGGTGCCCGCCCGATCGGCGATGTCGCCGAGCGTCGTGGCCTCGTAGCCGTGTTCGGCGACGAGTTCGACCGTGGCCTGGAGCAGCCGCTCCCGGGAACGTCTGCGCAATTCTTCATTGACCGATGCGCTGCGCGGGGACATGCTTGCTCCTGCGTTGACTGGCTCCCAGCCAATATACTCAGCGCACGGGGTCGCCTGCTCTGGGTGACGCGGGGGATCACCCAGGGCAGCGGACTTCCCGTCTCGGGGCACGACGGGTTCCGGCCCGTCCGCCGGGACGGGCGGGATCAGGTGCGGCGGCATCGGACGGGTGCGCCCAGGCGTGCCCGCATCAGGCGTGCGCGGTCAGAGGAGTGCGCTCAGCCGAGTGCGCTCAGACCGGGCATCAGGGCCACCACCAACGGGACCGCAGGGACCAGTGTGGCCAGTGCGGTCAGCCGAAGCCGGCGGCCCGCCGACAGTCGGGGCGCCGCGGACAGCAGCCGCCGCACCCGCTCCGACACGTGCGGCTGCGGGCTCGGATAGGGCCCGAACACCCCCCGGTCCTCGTTGAGCCCGACCAGGGCCAGCGCGATCGTCAGCCTCCCGAACCGCCGCGAGGCCACGTCGTCGGCGGCCAGTTCGACGAGCCGGTGCATCTCCGCCTCGAACGCCGCGAAGACCGGCACCTGCGGGAACCCGCCCGCCAGCGCCCTCGAGCAGTGCAGCAGCCAGTCGTGCCGGGCCTGCGCGTGCCCCTGCTCGTGTGCCAGTACGGCGTCCAGCTGGCTCCCCTTGAGCCGTCCGAGTGCGGCCGTGGTCACCACCAGCTGCGGGGCCGCGCCCGGCAGCCACCACGCGTCGGGCCGGGTCCCCTCCAGGACGACGAGCCGTGCCCCGGCCGGGTCCTCCCCGGGCAGCAGCGGCGCACGTACGAGCAGCTCCGCGCCCTGCGCCCGGCGCCGTGCCCGGGCCCGCAGCACCTCCCGGGTCAGCCGGGCCCCGGTCCACAGCCCGCCGCCCGCCAGCGCCAGCGCGGTCCCCACGGCCCACGGGCCGCCGGTCGGGCCCAGCGCGTACGCGTCGACCACCCCGTGCGGGGCCGCGGCGAAGAGCCGGCCCCGGACCGCCAGCCAGGCGGCGGCCGCGCTCAGCACCATCGAGAGGGCGAAGCACAGGAGCACCGCGCCCACCACGCACTGCCACACCCACAGCGCGACGACGGGCTCCCGCTCCGGCCATTCGGCCCGGGCCAGCAGACGGGGGGCGAGCACCGCGGTCAGGGCGCCGAGCAACAGGAGTGCGGCGGGGACCATCATGTCCGCCAGCCTATGAGCGCGGGGCTACCTGCGGGTACGGCCTTTCGTGATTGGTGACGCAGGACACGTTTGCCCTCCGGCTCCCGGAGCTTCACAGGCTCAGCAGCATCGCCAACATCCCCATGCCCATGGCGAGTCGGCACGCCCTCGTCAGCTCCGCGGCCTTCGCGGGCGGCCCGGCCGCGATCGGCGCCGTACCCCCGCCCGCCGTCACCAGCCGGGCCCCGCCGAGCAGCACGTACCCCGCGAAGTAGAGGAGCAGCGCCCCGGTGACGAGCGGCGGGCCCCCGCCGCGCCCGTGCCCGTGCCCGTCGGCCATCGTCAGCGCCATGTACGCCATGGCCAGCGAGCCGACCAGGTGGTGCGCGTGGTGCACCCCCTCCCGCAGCAGCCACAGCGCATGCAGCACGGCCCCGCAGAAGACGGCCGGCAGGATCGCGGGCGCCCACGGCCCGATGCCCGAGGGCACGGCCATCACCGCCATTCCGAACCCCATCAGCGCCTCGCCCGCCGCCCCGCCGCGCGCCTCCCGCTCCGATGTACGCACCCGCCACAGGCAGTACGCACCGCTCGCGGCGCAGAGCAGGACGAGCAGCCAGGCGGAGAGGGAAGCGGAAAGGGACATCGCGGGACCGTGCACGGCGGAACCTCCCGGTTCGTCGGCGTCACGGGAAGAGATGCCCCGGCCCGGACGCCCGCACGCCGCCCCGGGTTAGGCTCTCCTTGCCGCACCGGGCATGTCATATGCCACCGAGCAGAACGGGAGCCCCCGATGTCGACCGCCCACCCCACCGCCCTGAACTTCCGCAGTGCCGTGGAGGCGGACGTACCGGAACTGGTGCTCCTGGTGGAGTCGGCCTACCGAGGGGACGCCAGCCGTGCGGGCTGGACCACCGAGGCGGACTACCTGGACGGGCAGCGCACCGATCCCGAGGGGGTCCGCGCCATCATCGGCTCCGCCGACGGCGTCCTGCTCGTGGTCGAGCGCGCGGGCGAGCTCGTCGCCTGCTGCCAGCTCGAACACCGGGGCGACCACGCCTACTTCGGGATGTTCGCGGTCCGCCCGGGGCTGCAGGGCGGCGGCCTCGGCAAGGAGATACTCGCCGAGGCCGAGCGCCGCGCCCGCGAGACGTGGGGCGCCGAGGAGATGCGGATGACGGTGGTGAACGTACGGGAGGAGCTCATCGCCTACTACGTGCGCCGCGGATACCGGCGCACCGGCGAACTGAGCCCCTTCCCCTACGGAGACGAGCGCTTCGGCGTCCCGCTCCGCGACGACCTGGCCTTCGAGCTGCTGGTCAAGCCGCTGTAGCGGGCAGCGGGAGCCGCCGTCAGGCGATGAACCGGCCCGTGCTGCGGATCTCCGGGTAGCCGGTGGCCGCGCCGTCCAGTTCGAGCGCCCGCGCCACCCGCAGCTCCTGAAGGGTGTTGACGGTCCAGCCCGTCACCCGCAGCCCGGCCGCGTGCACGCACTCGACCGTGTCCAGGGTGAGCTCGCGGATGTTCAGGGCGAGCGTGTGCGCGCCGCAGGCCCGGGCCCGGGACACGACGTCTGCGGCCCCGCCGCCCAGATCCGAGTGGAGCACGGTCCGCACCCCCGGCAGCAGCCGCGCCGTCTCGGCGAGCACCCCGTCGCGGAAGGAGGCCACCTCCACCCGTGCGCTCAGGTCGCGGCGCAGCACCAGCTCCGCCAGCGCCTTCGCGGCCGGCCCGTCGTCGACCGACACCTGGAGCGGGGTCCGGACCGCGTCCAGGACCTCCTCGAAGACCGGCACCCGTTCGCCCTGGCCGGCGTCCAGTTCGCGCAGCGCGGACAGGGTGAGGTCGGCGACGGCTCCGGAGCCGTCGGTGGTGCGGTCCACCTCGGCGTCGTGCAGGACGACGAGCACGCCGTCCTTGCTCAGCTGCAGATCCAGCGCGATGGCGTCCATCCCGGAACGCTCCGCGCGGACGAACGACCGCAGGGTGTTCTCCGGTTCGACACCCATGACCCCGCGGTGACCGATGGTGAGGAAAGTCAAGGTTCTCTCGCTTCCGTCGACGGCGGCTCGCCGCACGGTCGCGGTGTCCCTACCGGCCGGGCGGTGAGGACGCATGCTAGTGCGCCGGGGAAGCGATGGGACCGCCCGTGCAGCGCCCGGAACCGGCCCTCCGGCCGGTTCCCGCCAGGGCTGTACGCCGCCGCGCGCGCCGCGGCGGCCCTGTCGCGTCACCCGGGCGTGGGCGCGTCCCCGCCGCCTTGACGATCCGCGTCCAGCTCCGCGAGATCGGCCAGCAGGGCCTCGCCCAGCTTCAGTTCGGCCAGGTGCTGCCGCTCGCTCCAGCGCAGGGCGAGCGCGGGGAAGGCCCACTGCGGTACGCCGCCCGCCTGCTCCATGGCCTCGCGTACGGCGGCCAGTTCGCCCCGGGTGCGCTCCAGGTGGTCGCCGACCATCGCGCGCAGCAGCTGCGGCTCGGCGAGGTGGCCGAGCCAGATCCGCAGCAGCAGGCCGTGCTTGAGCACCGGGGGTCCGGCCTCCGCGGTGTCCGAGGCCCAGCCGGCGAGGGCCGCGCGTCCGGCGTCGGTGATGGCGTAGCGCCGCTTGGCCCGGGCCTCCTCCGGCCCGGAGCGCGCGGAGGCCGCGTACCCGAGTTCCTCCAGACGGCGCAGTTCGGCGTAGATCTGGCTGATGGCCGGGGACCAGTAGAAGAAGCGCAGGGAGGAGTCCGCCCACTTCTTCAGCTCGTAACCGGTGCGTTCCCCGGGGAAGGACAGCAGCCCGAGCACGGCCCATGCGGTCGCCGGCAGGTCTTGCTTCTTCGACGTCTGACTACTAGTCATATTCCGAATTGAAGTAAGGCCGGGCACGGGACGCAACCCTGGAGGCATCGTGAAATTCTCCGTGATCTTCGAAGCTCAGCTCGCCGACCCGACCGTGGAGCGGGAGCACCAGGTCATCCACGACTGCGTGGAACAGGCCGTGCTCGCCGAGCAGATGGGATTCGACCGGATCTGGGCCGTCGAACACCACTCCCTGAAGTGGTACGCCCACATGTCGGCGCCCGAGGTCTTCCTGACCTGGGTCGCGGCCCGGACGCACACCATACGCATCGGCCACGGGGTCGTCTGCATGCCCTTCAACTTCAACCACCCGGTCCGGGTGGTTGAGCGGGCCGCCATGCTCGACCTGCTCTCCGGCGGCCGCCTCGACCTGGGCGCCGGGCGCGGCGGCACCGAACAGGAGACCTCCCTGTGCGGGGTCGACCCGGAGCGCACCGCGCAGGAGGTGGAGGAGGCGCTGCGGATCATCGGCAAGGCCTGGCAGGAGGAGGAGCTGGAGTACCACGGCGAGCTGATCGACATCGACCCCCACCCGATCCTGCCGCGGCCGCGACAGACCCCCCATCCGCCGCTGTTCCTGGCGTGCAGCCGCGCCGAGACCCTCGTACAGGCGGCCGAACTGGGCGTCGGGGCGCTGGTGATGGGCTTCGCCGGGCCGGAGTCCATCGCCGGGATGCGGGCCGTCTACGACGGGGCGGTGGCCGGGCGGGACGCGGCGCGCTTCGTCTCCACGGCGGTCAACGACCACTTCTCGGTGCTCTGCCCGACCATCGTGCTCGACGATCCGGCCGAGGCGCGCCGGATCGGCATCCGCGGCCAGCGGTTCTTCGCGCAGTCCATCGGCCACTGGTACGGCGGCGCCGGCATCCCGGACGAAGCCGTCGTCGCGGGCGCCGACGAGGCGGCGGAGATGCGCACGGCGGCCGAGCAGGTGGTGGCCAGGCTGCACGAGCAGGCGATCCCGGTGCGGCCCACGTCGACGGCGACCTTCCACGCCGACCACGCGTACGGGAGCGCCGAGGATGCCATCGCGTACGTGCAGCGGCTCAAGGAGGCGGGCGCGGACGAGATCATGTGCCTGATCCAGATGGGCACGGTGCGGCAGGAGGCCTGTCTGGAAACGCTGCGGCAGTGGGGCGGGAAGGTCATCCCGCACTTCCGCACCGCCTGAGTGACGGACGTCACCCGTCAGCCCTTCGGGTGGCCGCCAGAAGGGCCGACGGGTGCGGGTCGCAGTGCGCGAAAGGGGCGAAGCGCTCGCTCGGACGGTGGACGGCGGGAAGAATTACGGTGTCGACGGGGGTTGCGCAGGATAATTTCCCGCACAGGCCCTTGAGCAGGACAGGGCCGCACGCATACGCTGTGTTGACGCGAGGTTCTCCTGTGGAGGAAGTGACATGACGGAAATTCTTGTGCCGGGTTCTGGCGGTGCGGTGATAGCCGCCGGTGCGCGGGTGGTGGACCACCCGGCGTGGCCCGAGCTCAAGGCCGCCGTGGAGGAGATCCGCCCCTGGCAGGCCACGGACGGCTCGATCGACTTCGAGGCCGCGGGCGCCCCGGCTCCGACCGAGGTCGCAGCGGCCGTCGAGCGGGCGATCGCCGCCGTGGAGGCGCTCTCGCCGCTGCTGCCGCACGCCGCCGCGTACCACCGCGCGCTCGTCTCCGACCTGCGCAAGTGGGTGGCGGACGGCTTCAAGGTGCCCGACTTCCTGGACTCCCTGCTGGCCTTCCACCCGGCCGCCGAGCGCGCCGACGGGCTCCAGCACCTGGTCGTCTTCCCCATGTACACGCAGAACGGCAACCTCGACCGCAACTTCGAGGCCGTCGTCCTGAAGATGGTCTGGCCCGAGTGGCTCTCCGAGCTGGAGCGCACCCGGTACGACAACCCGCTCTTCCTCGGCATCACCTTCGAGGACTTCACCCCGGGCTACGACACGCACTCCGCCGTGCTCTTCCCGGAGACCATCGCCGTCCGCGAGGCCCCCGAGCGCTTCACCTGGGGCGGCATCTTCTGCGACCGCGAGGCCGCCCGCTACCGCAAGGTCACCGAGGCCGCCGTCGACATCCTGGGCATCGAGCTGCCCGAGGACATCGCCCGCATGGTCGAGGACCAGGAGCGCTGCGAGAAGGCCTTCGTCCTGTGGGACATGGTCCACGACCGCACCCACAGCCACGGCGACCTGCCGTTCGACCCCTTCATGATCAAGCAGCGCCAGCCGTTCTGGATGTACGGCCTGGAGGAGCTGCGCTGCGACCTCACCGCCTTCAAGGAGGCCGTGAAGCTGGAGTCCGAGGGCAACGAGCACGGCCGCGACGTGCAGTACGCCGTCCTCTTCGACCGGATGTTCCGCTTCCCGGTCTCCGGCGACCGCAACCGCAACTACGACGGCCTCGGCGGCCAGCTGCTCTTCGCGTACCTCCACAAGCACGACGTCGTGCGCTGGACGGACAACAAGCTGAAGATCGACTGGATGCGTGCCCCGCAGGTCACCAACCAGCTGTGCGCCGAGATCGAGGACCTCTACCGGGCCGGCATCGACCGCCCGAAGCTCGTCCACTGGTTCAAGGCGTACGAGCTCGTCTCCACCTACCTCGCCCCCCACCCGGGCTCCAAGTGGGCCAAGGGCCCCGACGCCCTCGACCTGACGCAGCCGCCGCGCAAGCTCGTCGACGACGTGCTTCCCGACGAGTTTCCGCTGAGCATGTTCTATGAGGCGCTCGCCAAGAAGCTCAAGGGAGTGATCGCCTCCACGAAGGGCATCACTGCAGTGAACGCCGATTCGGCCGAGCGGGTCGCCGCGTGAGCGCTCGCGCACAGGAGGCTGCACAGATGAACAGCGCTGGGAAGTCCGGGAACGGCAAGCTCCACGGTGCCGTGGTGGCGGTCGCCGGGGCCGGCGGCCCCGCCGGGCGCGCCGCCCTGCTCCGCCTCGCCGAGGCCGGTGCCGTGGTCGTCGCGGCCGACGCCGACCCGACGCGCCTCGCGGAGTCCGTGGACGCGGCCCGCTACGCCCACGGCGGCGCCACCGTCACCGGTGACACCGTGAACCTCCTCGACCTGGAGGCCACCAAGGCCTGGGCCGAGCGGACCGAGAAGGAGTTCGGCCGGATCGACGGGGTCGTCCACCTCGTCGGCGGCTGGCGCGGCAGCAAGACCTTCACCGATGTGGACCTCGCGGACTGGGACTTCCTGGAGAAGCTCCTGATCCGCACCGTCCAGCACACCTCGCTCGCCTTCCACGACGGGCTGCTGCGCAGTGACCGCGGCCGCTACGTCCTGATCAGCCAGTCGGGCGCGCACAAGCCGGTCGCCAACAACGCCGCGTACAACGCGGGCAAGGCGGCCGCCGAGGCCTGGACGCTCGCCCTCGCCGACTCCTTCCGCAAGGCGGGGGGCGAGGAGGGTCCGGGCGCCGCGGCTGCGATCCTGGTGATCAAGGCACTGGTGCACGACGCGATGCGCGCCGAGCGCCCCAATGCGAAGTTCGCGGGCTTCACCGACGTCAAGGAGCTGGCCGAGGCCATCGCCGGCGTCTGGGAGCGGCCCGCCATCGATGTGAACGGACAGCGTCTGTGGCTCACTCCGCAACCGTGAAGACCGATGCCCACCGCCACCACGATCCGGCGGTGCGCGGATTCGCGAGCGACAACTACGCGGGGGTCCATCCGGAGATCCTGGAGGCCCTCGCCCTGGCCAACGGCGGCCACCAGGTCGCCTACGGCGAGGACGAGTACACCGAGCACCTGCAGAAGATCATCCGCAGCCACTTCGGCCCGTACGCGGAGGCCTTCCCGGTCTTCAACGGCACCGGCGCGAACGTCACGGCCCTCCAGGCCCTGACGGACCGCTGGGGTGCGGTGATCTGCGCCGAGACGGCGCACATCAACGTCGACGAGGGCGGCGCCCCGGAGCGGATGGCCGGGCTCAAGCTGCTCACGGTCCCGACCCCGGACGGCAAGCTCACCCCCGAGCTCATCGACCGGCAGGCCTGGGGCTGGGAGGACGAGCACCGGGCGATGCCCCAGGTCGTCTCGATCACCCAGAACACGGAGCTCGGGACGGTCTACACGCCGGACGAGATCAGGGCGATCTGCGAGCACGCGCACGCCCACGGCATGAAGGTCCACCTCGACGGGGCCCGCATAGCCAACGCCGCGGCCTCGCTCGACGTGCCGATGCGCACGTTCACCAACACGGTGGGCGTGGACGTGCTGTCCTACGGCGGCACCAAGAACGGCATGATGTTCGGCGAGGCCGTGGTGGTCGTCAACCCGGACGCGGTCCGGCAGATGAAGCACATCCGCAAGATGTCGATGCAGCTCGCGTCCAAGATGCGGTTCGTGTCGGTGCAGCTGGAGGCGCTGCTCGCCAAGGACCTGTGGCTGCGCAATGCCCGGCACGCCAATGCCATGGCCCAGCGGCTGGCGGCGGGGGTGCGCGAGACCGACGGGGTGGAGATCCTCTACCCGGTGCAGGCCAACGCGGTGTTCGCGAAGCTGCCGCAGGAGGTGTCGCGGCGGCTGCAGAAGCGCTACCGCTTCTACTTCTGGGACGAGGCCGCCGGCCACGTGCGCTGGATGTGCGGCTTCGACACCCAGGAGGAAGACGTGGACGGCTTCCTCCAGGCGCTGAAGGAAGAGCTGGCCCGCTGAAGAATTGAATAGATATACCCCCGACTGCAAATCCATTGATTCGCGGTCGGGGGTATGCCTATGCTCCGGGCCATGCAGCTGATCCCGCAAAGCCCGGACGTGCGCCCTTACCTGGCGGCAGACGAGGTCATCGATCACGGTCACCCGCTCGTACGGGAGACCGCCGACGCCCTCTGGACCGCCACCGGAGACGCATACTCATACGCCAAAGCCGCTTTCGAATTCGTCCGCGACACCATCCCGCACTCCGGGGACTCCGGGGACCTGCGCGTCTCATGGCGCGCCTCGGACGTGCTGCGCACCCGCAACGGCATCTGCTACGCCAAGTCCCATGCGCTGGCCGCCCTGTTGCGGGCCAAGGGCATCCCGGCCGGCCTCTGCTACCAGCGCCTCGCCGACGACGACGGCTCGAACCCCGCCGTGCACGGGCTGATCGCCCTCCGGCTGCCGGGGACCGCGGAGTGGGCCCGTCTGGACCCGCGGGGCAACAAGCCGGGCGTCGACGCCCAGTTCGCGCTGGACACCGAGCAACTGGCCTTTCCCGTACGCCCCGAGCTCGGCGAGGTCGACTACCCCGAACTCCATGCCGTCCCGCATCCGGCCGCGCTGGCGGCCCTCAAGGAGTCCGCCGACCGGCCGGAGCTGTGGCGGAACCTTCCGACGGCCCTGTAGTCCCGACGGCTCCGGCCGGCGCCGCGCCCTGCCGGGCCACCAGTGCGTGCAACAGGGCCGAGGCCAGGATCAGTGCGGAGATCCCGGCCAGCAGCGCCTGCGGCGGCGCGGCGGCCGCGAAGCCCACGAGCGCGGCGCCGAGCGACGCGGCGGTCAGCTTGAGCCCCGCCCCGAGGGTGAACACCTGGGTGCGTACGGCGTCGGGGGCGTACTCGGACCGGATCCGGAGGGTGGCCGTCAGCAGGGGCCCGTCGCACACCCCGGCGGCGGCGAACAGCACCGCCGCGACGGCGACGGACGGGGCGAACGCGGCTGCCGCCAGGGCGACCCCGGTCCCCGCCATGGATCGGCGCGCAAGCCGCCCCGGCTCCACGGCCGTGACCCGGCCCAGCGTGAGGGAGCCCGCCAGCGCGCCCACCGCGAACGCCGTCATGAGTACGCCCCCGCCGCGCGGGCTGCCCAGCCGGGACGCCAGCAGCACCGACGTGGTGGTGAGGGTGCCTATGCCGACGAACGCCAGCGTGGTGGCCGCGGTGATCGCCCGCAGTTCGCGGATCCGCCACAGCGCCGCCAGGCCGGCGTGCAGACCGGTGGGAGCCCCCGTCCCGGCCCCGGGGTGCGGCGCCGGGTCCGGCTGCCGGGTTCCGTACGGGAGCGTGGCGGCGAGCGCCGCCGCGAGCGCCCCGGCCGCCGCGAGCACCGCCATCGCGGGTGCGGCCGAGCCCAGTGCGGAGGCCAGGCCCACCACTGCCGGGGCGGTGACCGCGGCGGCGTTGTAGGTGGACGCGTCCCAGGCGTACGCCCGGTCCCGCCCGGCCCCCGCCGGGACCAGACCGGCGACCAGGCTGGACATCCCGCCCGTCACCATCGGTCCGCAGCTGCCGCCCAGCAGCGCCACCGCCAGGACCAGCGGCGCCGGGGCACGGCCCAGCAGTACGGCCAGCGCGGCCACCGCGCAGGTGAACCCGGCCAGCGCGGCCACGTGGAACGGTCTCGGCCGGCGGGTCCGGGCCGCGGCCGCGCCGGCGAGCGGAGCCGCGAGCACGTGCGGCGCCAGCCAGGCGGTCAGTACGAAGGCCCCGTACGCCGCGCTGCCGGTGCGCTCCAAGGCCAGCAGGACCACCGCGAGGCTCATGCCCTCCGAGGCGAACCGTGCGGCCAGCGCCGCTGCCAGGTACCGCCCGAACCCGTGCATCCCGGACCCCCCCGCGAGGCGTAACGTGATAGTGGCACAAGACGTTACGTCATATGGGTGTAGGTCGAAAGGATTCCGCGATGCCCGATTCCGCGCCGGGGTTCTCGGCGGACCGGCGGCTGATCGAGCTCGCCGAGGCGGTCCGCGCGGACCCCGAGCTCCCGCGCGCCGAGCTCGCGGCGCTCCTCGCGGAGCACGGGGAGCGCCCCGCCGCCCTCACGGAGCGGGCCTTCACCGAGCAGGGCGCGGCCGAACTGCGGGCGGCCGCCCTGCAGATGGGGGCGCTCCTCGCCGAGACCGACGAGGAGCGGGCCGCCGGAGCCCTCAACGCGCTGTTCGCGCAGTACGCGGCCCCTCCCCGGCTGAGCCGGCACGACGGCCACCCCTGGCACCTGCACGTGGACCGGGGGGAGCAGGCCGGGTGGGGCGAGTGGTTCCTGGCCTCCGGGGCCCTGGCGCTCTCCCGACTGCTCACCGAGTACGGGCGGATCGCGTGGGGCGCCTGCGCCGCCGAGGGCTGCGGGCGGTTCTTCCTCGGCACCGGCCCCGGCAGCGCCCGCCGGTACTGCTCCACCTCCTGCGCCACGCGGGTGCGGGTCGCCGCACACCGCAGGCGCAAGCGGGCGGAGGCGGCGGGACCCGTGTGAGCGGAGGCGGCGGGCCCGTGTGAGCGGTCGCATCGAGGGCAATAGGAAAGTTTCCTGTTGGATAACGTTGTCAACTTGGCATGCTCATGGGTACTTTCGGCGGCAGAACATCCCCGTTCCCCCCACCCCCGAACGGAAGTGCTCCCATGCGCTACGGAGTTCCCGCGGGTCTGGCCGCCCTGGCACTCGGCCTGACGGCGGCCCTGACCCTCACCCCCACCGCCCAGGCCGGGCCCCAGCCGGCTCCCGCCCCCGCCGCTCCGGCGCAGTTCGCGCACCCCGGAGTCCTCAACAGCCGCGCCCAGCTGGACTTCGTACGCGCGAAGGTGCAGGCGGGGGAGCAGCCGTGGAAGTCGGCGTTCGACGCCATGCTCGCCAGCCCGTACGCCTCGCGGTCGCGTACGCCCCGACCGCGCGCCGTCGTCGAGTGCGGTTCGTACTCGAACCCGGACAACGGCTGTTCCGAGGAGCGCGAGGACGCCATCGCCGCGTACAGCGACGCCCTCGCCTGGTACATCACCCGGGACGCCGGGTACGCGAAGAAGTCGATCGAGCTGATGGATGCCTGGTCCGCGAAGATCAAGGACCACACCAACAGCAACGCCCCGCTGCAGAGCGGCTGGGCGGGCTCCACCTGGCCGCGCGCCGCCGAGATCATCAAGCACACGTACACCGGCGGCTGGCCGGGCCAGGGGCGCTTCGCCACCATGCTGCGCGACGTCTACCTGCCCGAGGTCGTCAACGGGAAGCCGAACAGCAACGGCAACTGGGAACTGATCATGATGGACGCCGCGATCGGCATCTCGGTCCATCTCGACGACCGCGCGAGCTACGACAAGGCGATGGCGATCTACCTCGGCCGGGTCCCGGCGTACTTCTACCTCGCCTCCGACGGGGCGCAGCCCGCGTACCCGCCGCGCTCGACCATCGACACCAGGAGCGAGCTGATCGACTACTGGCACGGCCAGAGCGTCTTCGTGGACGGCTTGGCCCAGGAGACCTGCCGGGACTTCGGCCACACCGGGATGGCGATCGCCGCGACCATGCACGTCGCCGAGACCTCGCGGATCCAGGGACGCGACCTGTACCCGCAGTTCAAGGACCGGTTCCGGTACGCGCTCGGCTTCCACGCCCAGTACGAGCTCGGCGCGAAGGTGCCGTCGTGGCTGTGCGGCGGGAGCGTGGCGAAGGGCATCGGCCCGGCCACCGAGGTCGGCTACAACGCCCTGCACACGCGTCTGGGCGTCAGCATGGAGAACACCCGCAAGCTCACCGAGGGGCGCCGCCCGGCGGGAACCGAGAACCACTTCGAGGCATGGGAGACGCTGACCCACGCCGAGAACCCCAACTGACGTTCGGGCGGGGCCGGCACGAGAGCGCGGCCCCGCCGTGGACGGCGGGGCCGCGGGATCACCCGACCTGGTGGTGCGGGATCAGCCCGCTTCCTTGACCTGGGCGGCCGTCGGCGCGGTCCCGCCCAGGTGCGCCGGCACCCACCAGGTGTCCTCGGGGCCCTTGGGCTTGCCCGGGTAGGCGCTCTGCGCGGCGTCGAGCAGCTCCTGCACCCGCTCGCGCAGGCGGCGGGTGATCGCCCCGGCGTACTGGTCGGTGGGCGCCTCGATGGGCTCGCCGACCCGCATCGTCACCGGGATGTGGCTGCGCTTGAGGTTCTTCGGGCGGCCCTTGGTCCACAGCCGCTGGGTGCCCCACAGCGCCACCGGGATCAGCGGGACGCCGGCCTCCTGGGCCATGCGCGCGGCGCCCGACTTGAAGCTCTTGAGGGTGAACGACTGGGAGATCGTCGCCTCCGGGAAGACGCCGATGATCTCGCCCGCGCGCAGCGAGTCGAGGGCGTGCTCGTAGGCCGTCTCACCCTGCTTGCGGTCGACCGGGATGTGCTTCATGGCGCGCATCAGCGGACCGGACACCTTGTGGCGGAAGACCGACTCCTTCGCCATGAAGCGGACCAGGCGCTTCTGCGGCCGCGCGGTCAGGCCGGCGAAGATGAAGTCGAGGTAGCCGATGTGGTTCGACACGAGAACCGCCCCGCCCTTGCGCGGGATGTTCTCCGTGCCCTTCATGTCGATGCGGATGTCCAGCGCCTTGAAGAGGGTGTGGGCGGCGCCGATCACCGGAGGGTAGACGAGCTCAGCCATGAGGGGGAGACCCCGCTTTCTGCCTGGGGAGGTGCTCCCGGCCGGAAGTTACGGCTGCGTAGGTACGCTGCCCTTGGGGATCGTGCCCCATACGCGGGCTGCTGGCCAGCCCAGACGACCGTGCCCGAGGAGATTCTCGTCACGCCGGGAATGCAGCGCGTAGCCGGGGCGCTCGGATCACCGTACGAACGCAATTCAATGATGCGGCAACGGTCCGCGGCGACGGGAGCAGGGGTGCACGGGGACGAGGACGGCCGGGCCGCGGGCCCGGCACGGCTGGGCGCGGCGGAACTGGGCGCACCGCCCGGGCGCAGGGCCACCCTGGTGCAGTTCTCCAGCGCGTTCTGCCAGCCCTGCCGGGCCACCCGGCGGATCCTCGCCGAGGTGGCCGGACTGGTCGAGGGCGTCGAGCACGTCGAGATCGACGCTGAAGCCCGTCTTGAGCTGGTGCGCGCGCTCGGCATCGAGAAGACGCCGACCGTGCTCGTGCTCGACGCCGGGGGCCGGATCGTGCGGCGCGCGGTGGGGATGCCGCGCAAGGCGGACGTGATCGCCGCGCTGGGCGCCGCGATGTGACGACCCCGGCGGCCGGCGGTACGCCCGGTACGCCGGTGCACGCGCCCGCACGCAGCGTGACGCGCCTCGCATCTGGCCGGTGCGGCTTGACTGTGTACACGGGAGATCGCCAGGCTGGCGGCATGCGGTATGAACTCCTGCTTTACGGGCGGGTCCACGTGGACCTCGTCCGCTACGCGAGCGCGCGTTGTCGGGGCCACTGAACGAACCCGGTCCCCGACCCGATCCCACCGCGCCCGTGCCCGCCGCCTCCGCGGCAGAAGGAAGCACCTCCATGACGGCCCCGACCGCCTCCACTGTCCCCACCGCCGCCTCCGGCCGGCCCGGCTCGCCCGACCTGCTGCGCTCCGTCTTCCGCCGGCATGCCGCGGGAGTGGCCGTGATCACCGCCGAGGACGGCGGCCGCCCGGTCGGGTTCACCGCGACCTCGCTCAACTCGGTCTCCGCCGATCCTCCACTGCTGTCCTTCACCATCGCCACGGGGGCCTCCAGCTGGCCCGCGATACGCGACTCCGAGCACCTCGGCGTCCACATACTCGGCGAGCACCAGCAGGACCTCGCGGGCCTGTTCGCCCGGAGCGGAGCCGACCGGTTCGGGCCCGGCACCGACTGGGCCCGGGGCCCGTACGGGGTTCCGGTACTGGACGACGTACTGGCGTGGCTGGTGTGCCGGGTGGTGGCGCGCGTGCCGGCCGGGGCGCACCGGGTGATCATCGCGGAGGCGGTGGCCGGGGACCCGGCCGGGGAAGGCCGGCCGCTCCTGTACCACCAGGGCCGCTTCAACGCGCTGCGCGACTGAATCGTCCCTGCTGGGGCGGGTTCGGGCGGCGTTGGACAGATCACAGTTCACCGGCCTTGCCACCGTGGAGCACCCACGGTGTACTGACGAGTAACATTCCCTTCGGAGCGCGGGCCGCCCCGACCGGGATCCGCCCGACAAGGCGCCTATGCTGCCTGCACAAGGCGGTATCAGAAAAAAGACGATGCGGTAGGAGAGCCGGCGTGAGCCTGAGGATCGTTGTCTGTGTGAAGTACGTGCCCGACGCCACCGGCGACCGGCACTTCGCCGATGACCTGACGGTCGACCGCGACGACGTCGACGGTCTGCTGTCGGAGCTCGACGAGTACGCCGTCGAGCAGGCGCTGCAGATCGCCGAAGACGCCGACGACGCCGAGATCACCGTCCTGACGGTGGGCCCCGAGGACGCCAAGGACGCCCTGCGCAAGGCGCTGTCCATGGGTGCCGACAAGGCCATCCACGTCGAGGACGACGACCTGCACGGCAGCGACGTCATGGGCACCTCGCTGGTGCTCGCCAAGGCGATCGAGAAGGCCGGCTACGACCTGGTCATCACCGGCATGGCCTCGACCGACGGCACCATGGGCGTGCTCCCGGCGATCCTGGCCGAGCGCCTGGGCGTCCCGCAGGTCACCCTGCTCTCCGAGGTCAAGGTCGAGGACGGCACCGTGACGGGCCGCCGCGACGGCGACTCCGCGAGCGAGCAGCTGGAGGCCTCCCTCCCGGCGCTCGTCTCCGTGACGGACCAGTCGGGTGAGGCCCGCTACCCCTCCTTCAAGGGCATCATGGCCGCCAAGAAGAAGCCGGTGGAGTCCTGGGACCTGGAGGAGCTGGAGATCGAGTCGGACGAGGTCGGCCTCGAAGGCTCCTGGACCGCGGTCGACTCCGCGACGCAGCGCCCGGCGCGCACCGCCGGCACGATCGTCAAGGACGAGGGCGAGGGCGGCAAGGCGCTGGCCGAGTTCCTGGCCGGCCAGAAGTTCATCTAAGAGCTTCGGCCGAAACCCTCTCGATCGCCCCCTGACTACTTCGCATTCGCAGGAGCATTCCCATGGCTGAAGTCCTCGTCTACGTCGACCACGCGGACGGTGCCGTCCGCAAGCCCACCCTTGAGCTGCTGACCCTGGCCCGCCGCATCGGCGAGCCCGTCGCCGTCGCCCTCGGCGCCGGTGCGGCCGACACCGCCGCCGTGCTCGCCGAGCACGGTGCGGTCAAGGTCCTGACCGCCGACGCCCCCGAGTTCACCGAGTACCTCGTCGTACCGAAGGTGGACGCGCTCCAGGCCGCGTACGAGGCCGTCTCCCCGGCCGCCGTGCTCGTCCCGTCCTCCGCCGAGGGCAAGGAGATCGCCGCCCGCCTGGCGGTCCGCATCGGCTCGGGCATCATCACCGACGCCGTCGACCTGGAGGCCGGTGACGAGGGCCCGGTCGCGACGCAGGCCGCGTTCGCCGCGTCCTTCACCACCAAGTCCCGCGTCTCCAAGGGCACCCCGGTCATCACCGTCAAGCCGAACTCGGCTCCGGTCGAGGCCGCCCCGGCCGCCGGCACCGTCGAGGCGCTCGCCGTCACCTTCGGCGCCCTGGCCACCGGCACCAAGGTCGTCTCCCGCACCCCGCGCGAGTCGACCGGCCGCCCCGAGCTGACCGAGGCCGCGATCGTGGTCTCCGGCGGCCGCGGCGTCAACGGCGCCGAGAACTTCCACATCATCGAGGCCCTCGCGGACTCCCTCGGTGCCGCCGTCGGCGCCTCGCGCGCCGCCGTCGACGCCGGCTGGTACCCGCACTCCAACCAGGTCGGCCAGACCGGCAAGTCGGTCTCCCCGCAGCTGTACATCGCCTCCGGCATCTCGGGCGCGATCCAGCACCGGGCAGGCATGCAGACCTCGAAGACCATCGTGGCCATCAACAAGGACGCCGAGGCCCCGATCTTCGACCTGGTCGACTACGGCGTGGTCGGCGACCTCTTCGCGGTCGTCCCGCAGCTGACCGAGGAGATCAAGGCCCGCAAGGGCTGACCTGCTTCGATGCTCTGACCCGGGGCCGCGTGGTGACACTCACCACGCGGCCCCGAGGTGTTTCCTGCAACCATTGACTAGACAAGAACCCCTCATTAAATTCTGCTATGCGGATCTATGCTTCCGTGAAGCGGAAAACGAGGAGAGTGCACGATGGGTCAGCAGGAGAAGGTGGCGACGAGCCTCGCCGGCGCGGTCAGCGAGGGAATCAGCGCCTCCCTCGCGCCGGTGGACGCGGAGCTCGCGCGCCACTACCCGGGCGACCCCGGCACCCGCCAGCCCATCCACACGGTCTACGTCCCCGGTGACGTCTTCGCCGCCGACACCATCCGCTCCTGGGGAGACCAGGCCCTCGCCGCCCTCGACGAGCACGCCCCGGACGCCGCGACCTTCGCCGAGGTCCTCGGCATCTCCGAGGAGCTCGCCGTACCGGTCTACGACCGGGTCCGCGCCAAGCTGCAGCGCGAGCCCGTCGAGGACCTCCGCGTCGACTTCGAGGACGGCTTCGGCGTCCGCTCCGACGAGGAGGAGGACCAGGCGGCCGCCCGCGCCGCCCGCCTCGTCTCCGAAGCCTTTTCCAACGGCACGAACGCCCCGTACATGGGCATCCGCATGAAGTGCATGGAGTCCAACGTCCGCGACCGCGGCATCCGCACCACCGACATCTTCCTGTCCGGGCTGCTGGAGCACGGCGGGCTGCCCGAGGGCCTCGTCCTGACCCTCCCGAAGGTCACGTACGCCGAGCAGGTCAGCGCCTTCGTCAAGCTGCTGGAGGCCTTCGAGACCGCCCGGGGCCTGCGCCCGGGCCGGATCGGCTTCGAGATCCAGATCGAGACCAGCCAGTCGATCGTCGCCTCCGACGGCACCGCCACCGTGGCCCGGATGATCGAGGCCTCCAAGGGCCGCGCCACGGGCCTGCACTACGGCACCTTCGACTACAGCGCCTGCGTCGGGGTCTCCGCCGCGTACCAGTCGAGCGACCACCCCGCCGCCGACCACGCCAAGGCGATCATGCAGGTCGCGGCCGCGGGCACCGGCGTACGCGTCTCCGACGGCTCCACGAACGTCCTGCCGATCGGCAGCACCGAGCACGTGCACGAGGCCTGGAAGCTGCACTACGGCCTCACCCGCCGGGCCCTGGCCCGCGCGTACTACCAGGGCTGGGACATGCACCCGGGCCACCTGCCGACCCGCTACGCGGCGGTGTTCACCTTCTACCGCGAGGGCCTCGAAGCCGCCGCCGCGCGGCTGAAGGCGTACGTCGCGAAGATCGAGGGCGACGTGATGGACGAGCCGGCCACGGCCAAGGCGCTGGCCGGCTACCTGGTCCGCGGCCTGGACTGCGGCGCGGTGGGTGCGGAGGAGGTCACCGCCCTGACCGGCCTGACCCGCGCCGAGCTGGACGCGTTCGCGATCCCGCGCCGCTCGGCGACGCTGATGGCGACCGCCTGATCCGTCGCGCGCCGTACGAGGGCCGGCCGGGGACGCCCCGGCCGGCCCTCGCGGCGTCCTGCAGCGGGGCGGTGATCCAGCGGTCCAGCGTTCCGTCCCGGCCCGCGGTGACGCTCCCGTCGGGGGAGAAGGCCGCGGCGGAGACGGCATCGTCGTGGCCTTCGGGGGGACCGCCCGCGGTCCGCCCGCCCGCCGGGTCCCGCAACCCGACCCGGCCGTCCGCGCCCGGCCGACGCCGGCCGGCGCCCGTCCGGCGAGAACGCCACTTCTCACACCGGCGAGTGATGGCCGGTCAGCGGCTCGCCGATCCGCCCGCCGTGGCGAGGACGGCTCCGTCCAGTGAGAACACCGCCGACCACCCCGCGCCCTGGTGGCCGAGCGAGGGGCCGGTGCACCGCAGTTGCGCGCCGGCGGCCCACCACACCACCCGGCCGTCCGCGCCGGAGCTGAACGGACGCCGCCCGTCCGGGGCGGAGGCGATGTCCACGACCGGGTTGACGTGTGCTTCGGCGGGACTTGCCGAGACGTGCTTCAGAGCGCCAGAGCGCCAGAGCGCCAGAGCGCTGTTCGCGCTCCCCGTGGCGGGCGGCCGCCCCCCGGGTAGAGCGCGAGCCGCCTCGGCGGGCCGCGGTGCCGGGTGGCAGCTCGCGCAGAACGGCGCCGCTCGCCGGGTCGCGCAGGTACGCGGTCCGGTCGCCGGATGCCGTGGCGAGCAGGGTCCCGTCCCGTCTGGGAGGAACGCCGGACTGACCAGGGGCGCCGAGGGGGAGCCGCGTGACCGGGTTCCGTACCTGCGCGGACCGCTCGGTGTCGGTCGCCGCGAGGAGGCGGCCGTCGGGCGAGAACACCACCCGGACGAGGGCGGCTTCGGCCTGCACGGGCGGCAGTCATCGCGTCAGTGTGCGGCCGCTCAGGCTGGAACGCCGTCGGCGGAACGGTCCCGAACCTTCCGGACCTTTCCCCACAGCTCGGAACACCCGCCGCCCTCCGCCGAACACCCGCGTCGTTCAAGGGGTTTCCCGGGCGATCGACTCGGATCGGGCCCGTTCCGCACATGCCTGCCGACGGCCCCGGCCGGGGTGCGATCGAGCCATTTCGTCAACGCCCTGCCCATCGGGTGCGCCGTGGGCGGGCTGAGCTTCCTGGGCGGTGTCCCCGCCGCCCTCTCCGTACTCGCCGGGCACCGGCGCCGGCGGGGCCGTGCCCGTACTGCGGGGCTGATCCGGTGAACCCGGTGAACCCGGTGAACCCGGTGAACCCGGTGAATCCGCCGAGTCCGACCGGTTCGCCGAGCCTCAGCCGGCCGGCGGGAGTTCGCCCGAGCCGCGGGGGATCAGCCGCGTCGGGAGTTCGATGCGGGCCGGGTCGAGGGCGGCGCCCGCGAGGCGCTGGAACAGGCGGTCCGTTGCCACCCGGCCCAGGGCCGCCGCGTCCTGGGCCACCACCGTCACCCCGGGACGCAGCAGGTCGGCCAGCTCGAAGTCGTCGAAGCCGACCAGGGCCACCGGCACCGGGTGCTCGGCCAGGACCCGTACCAGCGTCACCGTCACCCGGTTGTTCCCCGCGAAGACCGCCGTGACGGGGTCGGGGCCCGTCAGCATCGCGCGGGCCGCATCCCGGACGCGGTCCGGAGAGGTCGAGCCGAGGGAGACCCAGGGCTCGGCCACCGGCAGGCCCGCGTCCGCCATCGCCGCGCGGTAGCCGCGCAGGCGCTCCGTCGCCGTGTGGATGTGCGGGTGGTCCCCGATGAAGCCGATCCGCCGGTGGCCGCCCCCGATCAGGTGCGCCACGCCCGCGCGGGCTCCGCCGAAGCTGTCCGACAGCACCACGTCCGCGTCGATCCGGCCCGCCGGCCGGTCCACGAACACCGTGGCCACCCCCGCCCGGATCTCCGGCTCCAGGTAGCGGTGGTCGTCCCCGGCCGGGATCACGATCAGCCCGTCCACCCGGCGCGCGCACAGCGCCAGCGCCAACTCCCGTTCCCGGTCGGGGTCCTCGGCGCTGGACCCGTTGATGAGCAGCGCCCCGTGCGCCCGGGCCACCTCCTCCACGGCCCGGTTCAGCGGTCCGTAGAAGGGGTCGGCGAGGTCCTCCAGGACCAGCCCGACGGTGGCCGTACGGCCCTTGCGCAGCACGCGGGCGCTGTCGTTGCGGCGGAAACCGAGCGCCTCGATGGCCTCCTGGACCCGCCGCACGGTGTCCGCGGTGACCCCCGCCTCGCCGTTGACCACGCGCGAGACCGTCTTGAGGCCCACGCCCGCACGGGACGCCACGTCCTTCATGGTCGGCCGGTTGCCGTAGCGGGGGTCGGACGGGCGGCGGGTCTGTGGCACGGGACGGAAACCTCCGGAGGCGGCGGGGCGGGCGGGGCTGGGCTCTAGGGGGTGTCTCGCCGATCATGCCGGGCTCGCGGCGGCGGGCGGATCGACACGACACCCCCTGGACCTTTCCGACCCTGAGGATAAGCACTGGGCCGGGGAGCGGGTTTCCGTGGCAGGGTGATGCGGGCAAGCCACTGGGGGCTCCGGACGAGCCATGGGGAGAGGGGTAGACGTGATTGTCTGGATCAACGGCACATTCGGCGCCGGGAAGACCAGCACGGCCCGCGAACTGACCGGGATCCTGCCGGACAGCACCCTGTACGACCCGGAGCTCGTCGGCGAGTCACTACGCCAACTGCTGCCGCGCAAACGCCTCGCGGAGGTCTCGGACTACCAGGACCTGCCGAGCTGGCGGCGCCTGGTGGTGGACACGGCCGCCGCGATGCTCGCGGAGCTGGGCGGGGTGCTGGTGGTGCCGATGACGCTGCTGCGGCAGGAGTACCGGGACGAGATCTTCGGCGGGCTGGCGGCGCGCCGGATTCCGGTGCGGCATGTGCTGCTCGCCCCGGAGGAAACGATCCTGCGCGAGCGGATCGCGAAGCGGGAGGAGCCGGGGGACCCCGCCGAGGTGGACGTGCGGGTGCGGCAGTGGGCGTACGACCACATCCCCGCCTACCGGCAGGCGCTGGGCGGCTGGCTGGCGGCGGACGCGCACGTCATCGACAACGGCGCCCTGAGCGTACGGGAGACGGCGGAGCGGATAGCCGAAGCCGTGCGCACGGACGCGGCCCGGGTCTGCGACATCGTGCAGACGCCGGAGCCGACCCGGGAGACGGTGGCGGCCGGGGTGCTCCTGTTCGACGACGAGGACCGGGTGCTGCTGGTCGATCCGACGTACAAGCCGGGCTGGGAGTTCCCGGGCGGGGTCGTGGAGGCGGGTGAGGCACCGGGCGGCGCGGGGGTGCGGGAGGTCGCGGAGGAACTGGGCCTGACGCTGGACGCCGTACCGGGGCTGCTGGTCGTGGACTGGGAGCCGCCGGTGGCTCCGGCGTACGGGGGACTGCGGCTGCTGTTCGACGGGGGCCGCCTCTCGCCCGCCGCCGCGGCGGGGCTCCGGCTGCCGGGGCCGGAGCTGCGGGCGTGGCGGTTCGTCACGGAGGAGGAGGCGGCGGGCCTGCTCCCACCGGTCCGCTACGAGCGCCTCCGCTGGGCCCTGCGGGCCCGCGAGCGCGGCCGCCCCCTCTACCTGGAAGCCGGCCGGCCGACCCCGTGACCTCGGACGGGCCGGGAGTTCGACTCCCGGCCCTCGGGGCTGCGGCTACGGGATGGCCGCGGCCGCGTGGAGGGTGGCCGCCGCAGCCTCGGTGAGCGGGTCGCCGTGGCCGAAGCAGGCCACCGACGGGGACAGCGCCGCCAGGCGCCGGAACGAGGTCCGCGCCTGCGCGCGGTCCACGTTGAACACGCCCAGCATCACCCGGCCCACCCCCGCGATGCAGTCCCCCGCGAACAGCACTCCGTGCCGGGGCAGATGGATGCCGATGCTGCCCGGGGTATGGCCAGGGGCGTGCACCACCACCGCGCCGCCGCCGAACGGGAGCACCTCCCCGTCCTCGACCTCGCGGTCGACCCGTGTCGGCGGCGCCTGCAGCGCCGTCAGGCCGTGCGCGTACAGCGGGAGTTCCCAGTCCAGCAGATCCGGTTCCGGGACGGGGAGCTCGCCGCGGACCACCGGCGCGTCCAGCCGGTGCGCCAGCACCTGCGCACCCCAGCGCCCGGCGAGTTCCTCCGCCGCGCCGACGTGGTCGCGGTGGCAGTGGGTGAGGACGATCCGCTCCAGCCGCTCCGGACTCAGCCCGAGGGAACGGACGGCCTCCTCGATCGCCGCCGCGGAGCCGGCCTGGCCGGCGTCGATCAGGGTCAGGGCTTCGCCGTCGCGCCACAGGTACGCCTGGCCGATCGGGAAGCGGAACATGTGGAGCTGCTGCGGCAGCACTTCGACGAGATCCATGCCCCCGAAGCTACGTCCCCCGGCTCCGCTCCCGGCCGGCCTTTCACCGGGAGCGGAGTTCGCCCGTAGCGCAGCCGACGGGCCGGCCGATCCGCAGGTCAGCCGCGCTTGGACGCCGCGTAGTTGACCAGGAACAGGGCCTCCGCGACCGAGAGCCGCTCCAGCTCCTGCGGTGAGACGCTCTCGTTCACCGCGTGGATCTGCGCCTCGGGCTCGCTCAGCCCGATCAGCAGCATCTCCGCCTCCGGGTACAGCGAGTTCAGCGTGTTGCACAGCGGAATCGATCCGCCCATGCCGCTGATCTGCATCTCCTCACCCGGGTAGGCCTCCTGCAGGGCCGCCGCCATCGACGCGTACGCCGGGCTGTCCGTGTCCGCCCGGAACGGCTGGCCCTGGCCCACGACCTCAAGTGCGAGGCGCGCCTGCCACGGGGTGTGCGCCACCAGGTGCGCCTCCAGCAGCTTGACGGCGTCGGCCGTGTCCACGCCCGGCGGCACGCGCAGGCTGATCAGTGCGCCGGCACTCGCGTGCACCGAGGGGGTGGCGCCGACGACCGGCGGGCAGTCGATGCCGAGGACGGTGACGGCCGGGCGGGCCCACAGCCGGTCCGCGATCGTGCCCTCGCCGATCAGCCCCACCCCGTCCAGCACCTTCGCGTCGGCTCGGAAGTCGGCCTCCGGGTACTGCAGGCCGTCCCAGACGGCGTCCGAGGCCAGACCGTCGACGGTCGTCGAACCGTCCGCGGCGCGCAGCGAGTCCAGCAGCCGGATCAGCGCGGCCAGCGCGTCGGGGGCGGCGCCGCCGAACATGCCGGAGTGCAGGTTGCCGCCGAGGGTGTCGATCTTCACCTTGATCAGGCACATGCCGCGCAGGGTGGCCGTGACCGTCGGCAGGCCGAGCCGGAAGTTGCCCGTGTCGCCGATGACGATCGTGTCGGCGGCCAGCAGCTCCGGGTGCGCCTCGGCGTACTGCTGGAGGCCGCCGGTGCCCTGCTCCTCCGAGCCCTCGACGATCACCTTCACGCTCACCGGCACCCCGCCGTTGGCCTTCAGCGCGCGCAGCGCCAGCAGGTGCATGATGAAGCCGCCCTTGCAGTCCGCGGCGCCGCGCCCGTACCAGCGGCCGTCGCGCTCGGTCAGCTCGAAGGCGGGGGAGATCCAGGCGGCGTCGTCCAGCGGCGGCTGCACGTCGTAGTGCGCGTACAGGAGGACGGTCGGCGCACCCGCCGGGCCGGGCAGCAGGCCGTACACCGACTGGGTGCCGTCGGGGGTGTCAAGGAGCGCCACGTCCTGGAAGCCCTCGGCGCGCAGCGCGTCGGCCACCCAGTCGGCCGCGCCCTGGCTCTCGCTCTGCGGGAACTGCGCCCAGTCCGCCACCGACTGGAAGGCCACCAGCTCGCTCAGCTCCTGCTTGGCGCGGGGCATCAGCGAGGCGATGGTCTCGGCGATCGGATTCTGGGACATGGGCACGCTCCTCTTGGGTGCGACGTTGTGTGGGTGTACGCCGTGTGCGCGTACGCCGTGTATGTGTACTCGGCGGTACGTGTACGCCGCCCGCATCCGCGTGGTGGGCGTATGCCGGGTACGGCGAAAGACAGTCCCGATCCTCGCACAGCAGGACGGGGCGGACTCGCGCCGTAGGATTTCCCTGCATCGGAGCAACCGCATGATCAGGAGCAGCAGCACATCGTGAGCAGCGACGACAGCACTGTCGGGGGACCCGACTCAGCAGCAGGGCAGGCCGCTCAGGCGGCGGAGGGCGGCATGGCCGAGGTGGCCGGGGGCACCGGCGAGGTGTGGGACGTGGTCGTGGTCGGGGCCGGGCCGGCCGGCGCCTCGGCCGCGTTCGCGGCGGCGACGGCCGGGCGGCGGGTACTGCTGCTGGAGAAGGCCGAGCTGCCCCGGTACAAGACCTGCGGCGGCGGGATCATCGGCCTTTCGCGCGATGCCCTCCCGCCCGGTTTCGTCCTGCCGCTCAAGGACCGCATCCACGCGGTCACCTTCTCGCTGAACGGGAAGCTGACCCGGACCCGCCGTTCGCGGCAGATGCTCTTCGGGCTCGTCAACCGGCCGGAGTTCGACGCGGGGCTGGTCGCCGAGGCCGAGAAGGCCGGCGCCACCGTCCGTACGGGTACGGCGGTCGCCCGGGTCGAGCAGCACGGAGCGGCGGTGCCCGACCGGCGCACGGTCGCCGTGGTCCTCGCAGACGGGGAGACCGTCCTGGCGCGCGCGGTGGTCGGCGCGGACGGCAGCGCGAGCCGGATCGGCGCCCACGTCGGCGTCGAGATGGAGCAGGTGGACCTCGGCCTGGAGGCGGAGATCCCGGTCCCGGAGACGGTCGCGGAGGACTGGAAGGGGCGGGTGCTGCTCGACTGGGGCCCGCTGCCCGGCAGTTACGGCTGGGTCTTCCCCAAGGGCGACACCCTGACCGTCGGGGTCATCTCGGCGAAGGGCGACGGGGCCGCGACCAAGCGGTATCTGGAGGACTTCATCGCCCGGCTCGGACTGGCCGGTTTCGAACCCGCCGTGTCGTCCGGTCACCTGACCCGCTGCCGCAAGCCCGAATCGCCGCTGTCGCGGGGCCGGGTCCTGGTCGCGGGAGACGCGGCCGGACTGCTGGAGCCGTGGACCCGGGAGGGGATCTCCTTCGCGCTGCGCTCGGGCCGGCTGGCCGGGGAGTGGGCGGTGAAGATCTCCGAGGCGCAGGACGCGGTGGACGCGCGCCGCCAGGCCCTGAACTACGCGTTCGCGGTCAAGGCCGGACTGGGCGTGGAGATGGGCGTCGGCAGGCGGATGCTGACCGCCTTCGAGGCCAGGCCGGGGCTGCTGCACGCGGCGATCACCGGCTTCCGCCCGGCGTGGCGGGCCTTCGCCCGCATCACCCGGGGTGCGACGACGCTGCCGGACCTGGTGCGGACGTATCCCATCGCCCGCAAGGCGCTGCACGTCCTGGACGGCAGGCAGGCGCGGAACCGGGCCGAGGGTCCGGAGCAGGGGCAGGGGCAGGAGACGGAGAAGGCTTAAACGCCGGCCCGGTCCTGGGGGGCGAGGTACGGCGGGCGGGCCCCTCCTGGCCGGCCCACGGATGATGGTGGCGGTCTTGCCGGGTGTGCGGGCAGGGCCGCCGCTGTATTTTGCGCGGAGGGCGCGGAGGGCGCGGAGGGCGCGGAGGGCGCGGAGGGCGCGGAGGGCGCGGGGGCGCGCGCGTCAGTTCGACAGCGTGATGCGGAAGACCGGGTGGTCGCCGGCGCTGGCCCGGAGCTCCGCGTCGGTGGACTGGGCGGTGACGCCCTGGAAGAACCGGTTGACCTCCCAGCCCCACTTCTCCAGGTAGGTGCGCAGGACGGCGGCCTTGTGCACCGGGTCGGTGATCTCGGTGACCGTGAAGGTGCGCACCTTGCGGCCCACGCGCAGCTCGCCGCCGCCCGCCACCCGCATGTTGCGGACCCACTGCGAGTGGCCGCGCGCCGACACCAGGTACTGCTCGCCCTCGTACGTGTGCGGGTTGACCGGGATCCGCTGCATCTGGCCGGACTTGCGGCCGCGTACCGACAGCTCGGCGGAGCCGGCCAGGCTGATGCCGAGCCGGGCCAGCTTCCCGAAGAGGGAGTTGAAGCGGGTGGCGAGCGGGCTTGCCTGGACGTAGTACGGGGTGGGCGCGTTCATGGCATGCTCCGAGGCTGGTGGGAGAGCGGTGCTCTCGCTTGAGATCAGTGTGCACGGATTGCCGCTCCAAAACAAGAGCGCCGCTCTCTGAATGGAGCGACGATCTGTTTTTTGGGCAGTGCTCCGCCTTCTGGCACACTGCTCGTATGAGTACCGTGCGCGGGGCCCGGGAGCGGGCCCGTATCGAGGTCACCGCCGCCATCAAGGACGAGGCGCGCCGCATGCTCGCCGCCGAGGGCGCCGCCAAGCTCTCGCTGCGCGCCGTGGCCCGTGAGCTGGGCATGGTCTCCTCGGCCCTCTACCGCTACTTCCCGAGCCGCGACGAGCTCCTCACCGCCCTGATCGTCGACGCCTATGACAGCGTCGGCGCCGCCGCCGAGGAGGCCGACGCCCGCGTCCGCGCCGCCGGCGCCGCGCCCCGTGAGCGCTGGACGGCCGTCTGCGAGGCCGTCCGCGCCTGGGCCCTGGACCACCCGCACGAGTACTCCCTGATCTACGGCTCCCCCGTGCCCGGCTACAGCGCCCCCATGGACACGGTCGCCCCCGCCTCCCGCGTCGGCAACACCTTCATCGGCATCGTCCGGGCCGCCCACGCCGGGCGCGGCCTCGCGCTGCCGCCGCTGCCCGCCGCCCTGCGGCCCGAGGCCGTACGGATGACCGCGGACTTCGCCGAAGGGCTGCCCCCGGAGGTCACGGCCGCCCTGGTCGCGGCCTGGGCGCAGTTGGTCGGTCTCATCTCCTTCGAGCTGTTCGGCCAGTTCAACCGGGTCGTGGAGGACCGCGCCACCTTCTTCGCGCACGCCGCGGGCCAACTGGCCCACGGGGTCGGGCTGCCCGCCGTTTGACGGCCCGCGTGCTCGTGCGTCCGGCGGTACGGCGGCCCGTGCGGCCGGGCGGCCATGCGCGTGATTCACATGATGAGGTGACGGATCGCTTGTCTGTTCCTCATATCAATAAGAGTGGTTGGGCTTTCACCGAACGGGCGCGCGTCTAGTGTTCGTCGGGTCGTGCTCCTGCCCTGCCCTCGCCGGAGGAACAGCCATGGCCCGCGCCGTGAAGGCCCTGTACGCCGTCCTGGTCACCTCCTTACTGGCCGCCCCGGCGCCCGCCGTGCCCGCCTCGGCCGGCACGGTCGCCGAGGAGGCCGTCCCGGCCCCGAGACCCCGGGCGGCCGGCGTGCGGGGCCTGGAGATCGGCGTCCCCGCGTACGCGTGGGCCGGGGACCGCATGCTCGGCGACCTCGTCGCCACCACGCCGGCCGCGTCCGTGGTCGTCCTCAACCCGGGCAACGGCGACGCCGCCTTCGACGAGCGCTGGCAGGCCCGTGCCGACGGCCTGCGGGCCGGGACCACCGCCACCGGGGAGAAGACGAAGGTCCTCGGCTACGTCCACACGGACCACGGCAACCGCGACGTCGCCGACGTCAAGGCCTCCGTGGACAACTACCTCAAGACCCGCGACGGCCGCCTGCACGTGGACGGCATCTTCTTCGACGTCGTCAGCCGCGACTGCGGCCCCGGCAACGCCACCCGCGACCACTACGCGCGGCTGCGCGCGTACGTGCAGGACACCATGGACGCCGCGGACCCCGCGGCCGCCGAGCTCGTGGTCGACAACCCCGGCACCGCCATCGCCGACTGCTACCTGGAGCCGGGCCACCGCACCGCGGACGTCTTCGTCACCTTCGAGGACACGTACGCCGCGTACACCGGAAGCGGCTGGCTCGGAGGGAACGTTTTCGCAGAATCGGGCGGCTACCGTGCCGGTACCGAACTCGACCCGACCGGCACCGCGTTCTGGCACCTCGTCCACGCCGTCCCCGACACCACTGCCATGCGCACCACGCTCCGCACGGCCTTCGACCGCGGCGCCGGTTACGCGTACGCGACCGGCACAAGGATGCCGAACCCCTGGGACGAGTCGCCGAGTTGGAAGTACCGGAGCCAGACGCTGTACGCCGCCACCCTGGGCTGACGGACCGGACGGTCGACGGCGGCCCGGTGGCCCGCGTCCAGGTTCGGTGCCCGGCGGCCAGGTTCGGGGGCGCCGCGGTCAGCGGCCGTCGTTCTCCGGGCGGCGGGCGAAGCGCCACAGGACGTGGGTGATCCGGAGCAGGAACACCGTGCCCGCCAGGACCCCGGCCGCCACCGTGAGCACCGCGTCGGCGGCGGGGGAGACCTCGAAGACCAGGGCGGGGCCGTACACCGCCCCGAAGACGAGGGCGGCCGCGAAGCACCCGCTGAGGAACGCGTAGCCGATCTCTATGGTGATCGCGTCTCGATCCGCCTGCGTCCGTCGCCCCATCCACGCAGTGTCACAGCCCGTACCGCACCGTCACAAGGGTGCCTTGAGCCTGCTTCGACCGCCCGCGCGGCGCTCGCCCTTGCGCCCCCGCCCCCGGAATCCCCCTCAGCCGATGCCGGCCGTCTCGGCCCACTGCCGCGCCAGCGACTCGTCCCCGGTCACTGCCGGGCCCATCAGCGGCAGCCGGTTCCACAGCGCCGCGTACAGCCACGACGCCGTCCCGATCACCTCGCAGTCGACGGGGTCGCCCGTGTCGCCCGACACCGTGCGGGGCGGTTCCGGCGACAGGTGTACGGTCCACACCGCGCCCGTGTCGGCGGCGCGGACCCGCAGCGTCCGCGGCTCCTCCGTCCGCATCCGGCTGCGCGGCCGCGCGTGGAAGCCGGTCAGCAGCTCGTCCACCCCGTCCTCGGCGAACTCGGGTGCCACCGGCGAGTAGGCCACGCCGAGCGCCGCCTCCGCGTCCATCCGGTGCACGGCGGTCTCGTGCGCCTGCCGGCGCGCCCAGAACGCCAGCGGCGACGGCGCGGCCGTCGGCAGGAACGTCCAGCACTGCACGTCGGCCGGAGCCTCGGCCAGCGTCCGCACGAGGGCCTCGTGTCCCTCCCGGTACCAGGCCAGCAGTTCGGCGCCGACCAGCTCCGGCGCGTCCGGGAACGGGCCCGGCTCCACGACCGCGTCCCTGACGTACGCCGCGGCCCACCGGTGCACCGCGCCCGTGTGCCGCAGCAGATCGGCGACCCGCCACCCGGGACAGGTGGGCACGGGGGCCTCCGTACCCGCCCGCTCGGCCGTGTCGGCGAGCAACTCGCCTTCCTGCGCGAGCGTCTCCACATACTCCGAGATCTTCATGCGGGCAGTGTCGCACCGGCCACCGACAATGCCGGTGAGAATGGAGCCATGGACGGCGAACTCTTCCCGCGCGAGCGGACCGAGGTCACCCCCGGCGCCGTGCACGTGCCCGACTGGCTCGGGCCGGGGCGCCAGCGGGAGCTGCTCGCCGCCTGCCGCGCCTGGGCCCGCCCGCCCGCGGGCCTGCGCACCGTACGGACACCCGGCGGCGGGACGATGACCGCGCGGCAGGTGTGCCTGGGGCTGCACTGGTATCCGTACGGGTACGCCCGCACGGCCGTGGACGGCGACGGGGCCCCGGTCAAGCCGATGCCCGGCTGGCTCGCGGAGCTGGGGCGGGAGGCGGTGGCGGCGGCGTACGGCGGCCCGTCGCCGGCCGCGGAGGGGAACGACGACGCGGCAGCGGCACTGGCCTCGGTCCCGTACGCCTACGACATCGCGCTGATCAACTTCTACGACGGCGACTCCCGCATGGGTATGCACCGGGACGCCGAGGAGAAGTCGGGGGCTCCGGTGGTCTCCCTCAGCCTCGGCGACACCTGCGTCTTCCGCTTCGGCAACACCGCCTCGCGCGGCCGCCCGTACCAGGACGTCCGGCTGCGCAGCGGCGACCTGTTCGTCTTCGGCGGCCCGGCCCGGCTGGCCTATCACGGGGTGCCGAAGGTCCTGCCCGGCACCGCCCCGCCCGGGCTCGGGCTGACGGGACGGCTGAACATCACCCTGCGGGTCGGCGGCCTCGGAGCGGCCCCCGACTGATCGGCGGCGCCGCGCACACCGCCGATCATGCGAGGATCGCTGTCATGAACGGCAACGGGGCCCCGCCGCGGGTGGGGGATGTGTCCGCGGTGTCCGCGCTGTCCGCAGCGTCTTCGGCGTCGGCGGCCGAATCTGCGTCTTCGGCTGCGTCCTCGGCGGGGGCCTCGGCCGGCTCCTCGGCGAGGACCAAGCTGGAGCGGGGCCGCGGCGCACTCGGCCCGGCGCTGGAGCTCGTCCACACGGGCCGGGCCCCGACCCGCGCCGTCCTGACCGCCGAGCTCGGTGTCACCCGCGCCACGGCCGGGGCGGTCGCCGCCGAGCTGGAGGCGCTCGGCCTGATCCGCGTCGACTCCCGCCCGGGCGGCGCGGGAGGCACCCAGGGCCGCCCCTCGCACCGGCTCTCCATCGACGAGAACGGCCCCGTGGCGCTGGCCGCGCAGGTGCACTCCGACGGGTTCCGGGCCGCGCTGGTCGGCCTCGGGGGCCGGATCGTGGCCACCGCCCCCGGCAAGGTCACCGTCTCCGCGGACCCGGCCCAGGTGCTCGGCGAGGTCGTCGCGGCGGGCGCGGCGCTGCTCGCCGAGACCGGCCGGCGCTGCATCGGGGCGGGGCTCGCGGTGCCGTCGGCGGTGGCGGAGCCGGAGGGCACGGCGCTGAACCCGCTGCACCTGGCCTGGCCGGCCGGGTCTCCCGTACGGGACATCTTCACGGAGTGCGTGAAAGCGGCCGGGATCGACGGCCCGGCCCTGACCGGGAACGACGTCAACCTCGCCGCGCTCGCCGAGCACCGGCACGGTGCGGGCCGCAGCGCCCAGCACCTGCTGTGCGTGGCCACCGGCCACCGCGGGGTCGGCGGCGCGCTCGTACTGGACGGCCGCCTGCACAGCGGGAGTTCGGGGCTGGCACTGGAGGTCGGCCACCTCACGGTGAACCCGGAGGGCCGGCCCTGCCACTGCGGCAGCCGCGGCTGCCTGGACGTGGAGGCGGATCCGCTGGCCTTCCTGACCGCGGCGGGCCGTACCCCCGGCCCGGAGGTGTCGCTGCTCCAGCAGGCCCGCGACCTGCTGCGCGAGGAGTACGCGGAGCCGGCGGTACGGGCGGCCGCCGAGGAGCTCATCGACCGCCTGGGCCTGGGCCTCGCGGGGCTGGTCAACATCCTCAACCCGGACCGGATCATCCTGGGCGGGCTGCACCGGGAGCTGCTGAACGCGGACCCGGAGCGGCTGCGCGCGGTGGTCGCGGACCGCAGCCTGTGGGGCCGCAGCGGGGGAGTCCCGATCCTGCCCTGCACCCTGGACCACAACAGCCTGGTGGGCGCCGCGGAACTGGCCTGGCAGCCGGTCCTGGACGACCCCCTGGGCGCGCTGGGGGCGGCAGCCTAGGCTGTCCGCGTCCCCGTGCTCGCCGCCGGGCCACGCCCGCCGCCGGGTGCAGATACGTGCCGGGGGACCCGGCCCGGGGCTCGCCGCCGGGTCGGCGACAGGCCCGTCGCACCCCGGCAGCGCCGGTGCCGCCGGAGCGCGGGGTGCGGCGCCGGGGTACCCCTACCCGGGCCTGGCGCCGACCGAGGCCGCCACCGGCACGGCCGTCGGGACGGTGCCCGGGTCCACCGAGACCACCACCACCGGCGCGGGCTCCCGTACGGGCTTGGTTCCGCCGGCGACCGGGGCGGCGCGCAGCGAGAACCACACCACCTTGCCGGGGCCGTCCTCCTGGTTCCGCGCCCCCCAGGCCTCGCTGACGGCCGCGACCAGGGCGAGCCCGCGCCCGCAGGTCTCCAGCGCGTCCGCGGCCGCCTCCCGCAGGACGGGAAGGCGCGGATCGCTGTCGTACACCGAGACCGTGAGCCGCCCCAGCCGCAGCTCGATCTCGACCGTGCACGTCTTGTCCGGCTGCGCATGGCGGTGGACGTTGCTGAGCAGCTCCGTCACGCCGAGCGCAGCCCGGTCTATGAGCGGATCGAGCTGCCAGTGGCGCAATTGCGCCGAAACGATCCTCCGGATCTGTCCGATCCGGGACGGCAAGGCCTGCAGTTCGACGACGCAGTGCCTGCGGGAATGACTGATCACGGCTGCGACTCCCCGACATGAGTGTTACGGGTGCTGCACCCTCGGTAATGCTCCACCAGGGTCACCCACGGTGCCCGTGTATGCAACCGAACGCGATCGAAAGCGATCCGCATGGATACCCAAAGTGACTGTTTGCGCAGGTGAGGGAGGTACATTGCGAAAGCAGGGGGCGAACAGACGCACGAAGGAGCAAGGCGCATGAGCACCACCCGTACCTCCGGTACGACGGCTACGACAATCGACGTCGACCGTAGCGACGCGGACTACCGCGCCTGGCTGAAGGAGGCCGTCCGCAAGGTCCAGGCCGATGCCAACCGTTCCGCCGACACCCACCTGCTGCGCTTCCCGCTCCCCGAGGAATGGGGCATCGACCTCTACCTCAAGGACGAGTCCACGCACCCGACCGGCTCCCTCAAGCACCGCCTCGCGCGCTCGCTCTTCCTCTACGCGCTGTGCAACGGCTGGATCCGCCCCGGGCGCCCGGTCATCGAGGCGTCGTCCGGCTCGACCGCCGTCTCCGAGGCGTACTTCGCGAAGCTGATCGGCGTTCCGTTCATCGCCGTCATGCCGCGTACGACCAGCCCGGAGAAGTGCCGGCTCATCGAATTCCACGGCGGTGAATGCCACTTCGTGGACGACTCGATGAAGATGTACGAGGAGTCCGCGGAGCTCGCCGCCCGCACGGGCGGGCACTACATGGACCAGTTCACGTACGCGGAGCGGGCGACGGACTGGCGCGGCAACAACAACATCGCGGAATCGATGTACCAGCAGCTGCGGTTGGAGCGCTACCCCGAGCCGGCGTGGATCGTGGCGACGGCGGGTACGGGCGGTACGTCCGCGACCATCGCCCGCTACGTGCACTACATGCAGCACGACACCCGGGTGTGCGTCCCGGACCCGGAGAACTCCTGCTTCTTCGACGGCTGGACCAGCAACGACCCGCATGCGAGCAGCGATTGCGGCTCGCGCATCGAGGGCATCGGGCGGCCGCGGATGGAGCCGAGCTTCGTGCCCGGAGCCATCGACCGCATGATGAAGGTCCCCGACGCGGCGAGCGTCGCCGCCTGTCGCGCCCTCGAACAGGCCATCGGCCGCAAGGCGGGCGGCTCGACGGGGACGGGCGTGTGGAGCGCGTTGAAGATCATCTCGGAGATGGTCGCCGAGGGCCGCAGGGGCAGCGTGGTCACCCTGCTGTGCGACCCGGGCGACCGCTACCTGGACAAGTACTACTCGGACGAGTGGCTGGCCGCGCAGGGCCTGGACATCGCCCCGTACGCGCAGACCCTCGAAACCCTGCTGGCGACCGGCGTCTGGCGCGAACCGGCGGCCTGATCCGGCGACCGCACCGGCGACCGCGCCGGCGGCCCGACCGATCGGGCGCCGCCCATGAGGGGCCGCGTCACTGACCGGCCGGGCGGTGGGACGTCAGGCGGGCGTCCAGGGCCCGGACCGCCGACCGGAAAGAGTGCCCCAGGAGCGGACGGGCTGCGGTGAGGGCGAGCCGGAGCGGCGCCGGGCCGTCCACCGCGAAGGTCCAGCGGACGAGGGTGCCGGAGCCGGGGTGGGCGGGGGTCAGCCGCCACTCCTCCAACAGGGCCCGGATCCCGGGGGCGTTGGTCTCGTCGACCCGGTACGCGTAGCGCCGCTCCGGGTCCGCCGCCATGACGGTCTCCTCGAAGCGGGTCCCGCCGACCAGCCGGACCTCCCGGCCCGCGCCGCCGTGCGTCGGCCGGGCCCGGGTCACCGCACCGAACCACCGCGGCCACCCCTCCACGTCCTCGGCAAGGGCCCGGTACACGGCCTCGGGCCCCGCCGCCGTCCGCGCGGTGAAGCGCAGGCGGGTCGGGGCGTCCTCGATGAAGTCCAGCCCCACCGGGCGGAGTCGGCGAGCCATGGCGGTCCCTCCTGGGGGTGAGCAGTGGAACATGCGTCCGCGTACCCTATCTGTCGGATCGTCAGATGTCCGCCGCCCGGCTGCCGTCCGGGAGGCCCGTGCGTGAGCCGGGGGGCGAAGGTCGCCCGGACAGGCCCTAGGCAGGGGGTTCGGGGCGCGGGATCCTGGCGAGTGCACTGATCCCGCCCCGCGAGCGGAGGCCGTCGTGCCGGAGAACCCCCCGCCTCCCCAGCCCCTGCATCCCCTGGCCCTCGAACTCCGCGTGCACGGAGTCCACGGCGCACCCCCCGGCGAACTGCTCGGCGATCCGCGGACCGTGCGGATCACCGGGGACTCCACCGCCGCCGTGTTCCGGCGCGCCTCGGACGCCGACGCCGAAGCCCACCCCGAGCGGTACGCCGGCCGCCCCGTGGTCGAGGCGTACTGCTGGTCCCGGCTCACCTCCGGCAACGGCTCCCGCGCCCTGTGGCTGCTGCTCCTGCCCTTCATGGTGGTCAACCTCGCGCACTGGGCCCGGCCGGCCGCGCCCGCCACCGGTCCGGCGCCGTGCGCGGTGCGCACGTACGGCGTCCTCGTACGGATCCTCGCGCTCAGCCTCACCCTGCTGCTGATCGCTGCCGCCTGTGAGGTCGCGCTCGACCTCTTCGCCTGGCAGTGCGCGGGATCCGGTGCCTGCACCGGCTCCCGGTCCTGGCCCGGGTTCCTGAAGCCGGGCGGCTGGTGGGGCCAGCCGGGGCGGCGACTCGGACTCGGCGCGCTGGTCCCGGCCGCACTGACGGGGCTGCTGTGGTTCCTGTCGAACCGTACGTGGAGCGCGTACGAGTCCCAGACCCCGCCGGCCGACACCGCCCTCCAAGCCGCCGGACCGGACGGCGCGCCCGCACTCGGCCGGCCCGGATTCTGGTACGGGCGGCGCATCGTGGCCCGGCTGCGCGCCGCCCACACCGCCGCCGGGCTGCTG
Organism: Streptomyces sp. NPDC051109; assembly: GCF_044455885.1. Taxonomy (NCBI): domain Bacteria; kingdom Bacillati; phylum Actinomycetota; class Actinomycetes; order Kitasatosporales; family Streptomycetaceae; genus Streptomyces; species Streptomyces sp. NPDC051109. The sequence goes on along the minus strand of NZ_JBITFF010000001.1, from coordinate 431,662 downwards.
ATCGTCGCGGCAGCCGTCGCCGCGCCCACCGCCCGCTACGACCGCCGCGCCGGCGGCCCCGTACTCGAAGCGCTCGGCTGGGCGGTGGAGGCGGCGCTCGCCGCCGGGGCCGTCGCCGTCGCCTGGGTCGTCTGCCGGCGCGGCCGCACCGAGGACCGCCCCGACCACCGCCTCGACCGTGCCGCCATCACCCTGCTGCCCGGCTCCGCCCTCGCGCTGCTGGCCGCCGTGCTGCTCTACGCCGGCTGGTCGCGCCCCGGGTGGACCTCCACCGGGCGGCTCCCCGGCGACTTCGCGTTCGGCGTGCTCATGCTCGGCCAGGGGTGCTGCGTCCTGCTGCTCGCCGCCGTCGCCGTCCGCCTGTACCGCCTGGCCCCCGATCCGGCGACCGCCCTGTACGGGCTCGGCGGCCCCGCCATCGCCATGCTCGGCTGCGCCCTCGGCGGGGTGATGTCCGGCGGGGTCGCCCAGCGGGTCGCCGACTGGCTGGACGGCGGGGCCTCCCCCTCGGCGGCCGGGGCGCCGATGCCCTCCCCGCCCGTGCTGCTGTCCTGGCAGGCGGCCGTACTGCCCCCGCTGCTCCTCGTACTGGCCCTGCTCGCGGCCTGGTTCGCCGTACGCGGAGTCCTCGCGCGGAGCCGACTCGCCGCCGGGGTGGCCGCCGAGTACCCGGGGGAGCCGCCCGACGAGAACCGCAGCCGCCGGATCGCCGGGGCCCGGGCCGCCGCCGCGCTCACCGACTCCGCGCCCTGGTTCGTGGCCGCCGTCTCCGGGATCACCCTGCTGCTCGGCGCGGGCGCCCTCGCCGGAGCCTGGCTCAGCGGGCAGGTCCCCGGTGCGGCGGTCCGCGGCGCCCACCCGCTGCTGGAGACCGCCGCCCGTGCGGCGCAGGACGCCGGGTCCTGGCTGATAGGACTCGGCGTCGCCGCGTTCGTCGCCTGGGGCCGCCGCGCCTACCGGGACCCCGCCGCCCGCCGCACCATCGGCGTGCTGTGGGACGTCGGCACCTTCTGGCCGCGCGCCGCCCACCCGTTCGCGCCGCCCTGCTACGCCGAGCGCGCCGTCCCCGACCTGACCTGGCGGATGACCGGCTGGACCGGCCGCACCGGCGGCCGCCTGGTCATCTCCGGCCACTCGCAGGGCAGCGTCCTCGCGGCCGCCGCCGTCTGGCAGCTGCCGCCGCAGGTCCGCCGCCGCGTCGCGCTGCTCACGTACGGCTCCCCGCTCCGGCGGCTCTACGGGCGCTGGTTCCCGGCGTACTTCGGCTCGGGCCCGCTCGCCGCACTCCACGCCGACGTCGACTGCTGGCGCAACCTCTGGCGAGCCACCGACCCCATCGGCGGCCCGGTCCTCCCACCGGCGGACACCGCACCGGCAGGTCCCGCCGCCCCGCCGGGCGCAGGCCCCGCCGGCTCCGTCGACCGGGGGCCGCTGGCCGATCCGCTCGCCTACGGGCGCAGCACCCGTCACCCGCTGCCCGCGCCGATCCTCGGCCACTTCGACTACCAGGCCGACCCGGCTTTCGCCGCCGAGCGCGATGCCCTCCTGGCGCGGCTGGCCGGACCGGCCCGCCGCGCACGGTCCCGGCCGACCGGGCTCGACGCCACGCCGGGCTCGGACTCCGCAGCCGCCCCGCCGGTCCCACCAGCCACACCGGCTCGGGCCAACCCGGCCGTACCCGGCCCCCGGGTCAGCAAGGCGTCGGCATCACCGGAAGGGTCGGAAGGGTCGGAAGGGTCGGGAGATCCTCCGGGAACAGGAGGGTGAGCTCGTCCGTGTCCGGGTCAGAGAGCTGTGCCACCCGGCCGGCATGGCGCTCGACCATCGACTCGAAGGTCTGCCGCGCCGTGCGGCCGTTGCCGAACGCCGGCCCCTTGGGCAGCTCCGTGAAGTACGCCAGAAGCGCCTTCGCGGTGCCCTCCCCGAGCCGGTACTCGTGCTCCTCCGCCTGCTGCTCCACGATCCGCAGCAGTTCCTCCGGGCCGTAGTCCCCGAACGTGATGGTCCGCGAGAACCGCGAGGCCACACCCGGATTGACGGTCAGGAACCGGTCCATCTCCGCCGTGTACCCGGCGACGATCACCACGACCGCGTCCCGATGGTCCTCCATCAGCTTCACCAGGGTGTCGATCGCCTCCCGCCCGAAGTCCCGCCCGGAGTCCTCCGGAGCCAGCGCGTACGCCTCGTCGATGAACAGCACCCCGCCGCGCGCCCGGTCGAACGCCTCCTGGGTCCGGATCGCCGTGGAACCGATGTGCTCGCCGACCAGGTCCACCCGGGAGACCTCGACCAGGTGACCGCGCTCCAGGACCCCGAGGGAGGCCAGGATCTCCCCGTAGAGCCGGGCCACCGTCGTCTTGCCCGTGCCGGGATTGCCGGTGAACACCAGATGGCGGCGCACCGAGGCGGCCTTGAGGCCCGCCTGCTGCCGCCGGCGGCCCACCTCGATCATGTCGGTCAGCGCCCGCACCTCGCGCTTGACGCTGTCCAGGCCCACCAGCCCGTCGAGCTGCCCCAGCACGTCGCCGGAGCCGCGCGACGCCCCCGGCGCCTCCCGGTCCGCCTCCTCGGCGAGCCGCGGAGCCGGCACCTGCGCCGCCTCGACCGCCGGTCCCCGGACCGTGCCGACCGTACGGATCCCCGCGCGCTCACCGGCCGGTGCCCCGGCGCCGGCCCCCGCGGACCGGGCGGCGAGCCGCGACCCGGACTCGTCGCTGGTGCAGTCCTCGGCGACCGGGCCGTCCTCCGCGAACTCGTAGCCCCCGCGCGCGCAGCGCTCGGTGTGGCAGCGGGCCAGCGTGGTGCGGCAGCCGTCGATGACGTGGAAGCCGAAGCCGGAACTGCCCGTCACGCGGCAGGACTGGAAGCTCCCGCGGCCGCCCGCCGACACGTAGAACCCCGCTTCGGAGGGGGAGCTGACCGTGCACCGCTCCAGCGCGGGATCGGCACCCTTGGTGACGATCACCCCCGTCTGGACCGCGTCGATCGTGCAGTTCGCGAGGGTGCCGCCGCTGCCGTGGTCGCGGAACCAGGCCCCCGTCGCCGCCTCCCGGATCCTGCAGTCGTCGACCTGCGCCGTGGCCCCGTCGCTCACCGAGACGGCCGTGTTGCGGACCTGGGAGAGATCGCTGTCGACCACGTCGGCGCGCGAGCCCCGGTCCAGGACGAACACTGCGTCCGGTACGTCGTGCACCCGGCAGGAGCTCAGCGAGGCGGTGGCCCCGTCGCTGATCCACACCGCCGGATAGTCGCCCGTACTGTCGTGGATCTCGCAGGAGTCGGCATCCACCCGGGTCCCCGGATCCCACACCGACAGGCCGTTGCGGCCGAACCGGCGTACGGTGGTGCGGCTGAGCGTGAGCACCGAACGGGAGCGCAGGTCCACCGCGTTCTCCGGGATGTCGTGGATGTCGCAGCCGGCGAGCGTGAGCACCGCGTCCGTGTCGAGGGTGACGCCGTCCGTCGAAGTGCGGTGCACCGAGCAGTCGGTGAGGCGGGCCGCCGCACGCGCGGCGATCTGCACGCCCGTGCCCTTGATCTCGTACACCTCGCAGCCCAGTGCCTCCAGGCCCGAACCCTCGCCGGTGACCGCGATTCCCGCACCCGAGGCATGGTGGATCCGGCAGCGCTCCAGGCGCGGCCGCCCGCCGCCGCGGACGGAGACCCCGGTCTGCCCGGCGGCCACCACCTCGCAGTCCTCGAACACCCCGCCGCCGCCGTCCAGCACGGCGATCCCGACGCCCGCCGGGTTCTCCACCGTGCACCGCCGCACCAGGGGCCGGGCCCCACCGCGCACCTCGATCCCCGCCGCGGACCGGGTGCTCACCCGCAGGTCGGTGAGCTCGGGCGAACCCTCCTCGACCAGCAGCGCGGGCGCCGCCCGGTCCTGCCCCTCCAGGTGCAGGTCCTGGACGACGGCCGAGGCGCGCACCGTCAGCGCGACCCCGTCGAGCGGGGCGATCCGCACCGACCCCACCGAGCCCTCCGGCCCGCGCAGGGTCACGGCATGGTCGAGCACCAGGTTTTCCCGGTAGGTGCCGGGGGCGACGGTCAGCACGTCCCCGTCGCCCGCGACGGCGAGCGCGGCGGCCAGCGTCGGATACTCACCGGAGCGGCGCCGCCAGCGCGAAGACCCGCCGTACGTCACCTGGACCGTGCCCTGTGCCATGGTGCTGTCGTGCCCCCGCCCTCGTGCTCGTGCCATCGAAGCGACTGAAACCACCGCCGCAGCCCACCGCCTGGGCGGCGACCGACTCTGGCCGCTCCACCGTAGCGCGCGCGGAGCCGGTGAGATGCCAGGTCAGCTGCCCGCGCCCGCCCGGCCCCAGTCCGGCCCCGCCGCCGCCCACGCACGGTCCAGCCGTATGTACCGACGATGCATGAGCCTTCGTACGACGAGCCGGCGGACCGTCTCCACCAGCGCGGCCGCGCCGAGGGCTGCGGCCAGGCCCACCACCGCGGCGTGCACGCTCGCCGAGGCCGCGTCGAGGGGACGCCCCACGAGCCGGCCCTGTGTATCGGTCCATATCCGGAACCGGTCGCCCGCCTGCGGTGGTTCCTCCGCGGCCGGCACCGTGCCCTGGTGGCTGCTGCCGTCGGGCGCCGTCCAGGACGCCACGATCTGCGTGCGCTGCGGGGTCTGCCGCTGCGCCGACGGATCGGCCTGCGTCCCCGCGGGCGGCTCCGCGGCGGGCCGGACCACCACCGCCGGCACGAGGTACCGCTCCTGCCGCTGTTCGCGCACGGCCCGCTGCAGCGTGCCGTCCACCTCCAGGCCCGCGACCGTGCCGACGGCCGGAGCCACCAGCAACACGCACACCAGAGCGGCGAACGCCACCCATGCCTCGAAGAGATCAGTCGGACGGCGCAGTGGATTGCGCCGCCAACGCCACACACCCGTTGCTGTCCACACGGTCCGGCACCCCCTTTGCCTCCGTCTGCCTGCGGTCCAAGCCTCCCGCACCCCCGGGCAACGCGCATTCCGGGACGCGCGGCAGCCGTGTCACCCGATCCGGTGCATGAAGTCCTGCACGCGTGGCTCAGTCGTGGCCGTGGTCACAGCCGCTGCCGAGCCCGCTCGCGCACCTTCCCGTCACAGCCGTCGAAATGCACAACGGCCCGCTCACGGTGCTTGGTTCCACTGTTTCCCCACAGCCCCCCGAAGGTGTCATTCCGAGGGCCCGCCGCCGCCCCGCTCACTCCAGGACGCGGACCTCGTCGCCCACCCGCACCGTCCCCGTCCGCACCGGCACCAGCTGCCGTCCGAAGGCCAGCGACTTGCCGATCCGCCGGTGCCGGGCCAGGGTCTTGAGGGGCTCCTTGCCGCGCTCCGCCGTCGCCTGGTCGGTGGTCGTGACGATGCACCGCCCGCACTCCCGGGCCCCGCGGAAGACGGCGTCGCCGATCGCTATGCGCCGCCAGCCGTCCTCCGCCCACGCCTCGGCGCCGGCGACCACCACGTTGGGGCGGAACCGGTTCATCGGCAGCGGACCCTCCTCGGGATGGTCCCCCCGCGCGATCAGAGAGTTGAGCGCGTCCAGCGACGCGAGGGTCGTGAGCAGCACCGGATAGCCGTCGGCGAGGCTCACCGTCTCGCCCGGCAGCGCGTACTGCGGGTCGACGGGCCGCCGTACGGCAGGGTCGTCCATGTGCACCAGCCGCGCCGGGACCCCGAGATAGGCGCTGAACCAGTCGGCCGCGGCGCTCGCGGCGACCACGGTCTCGACCTTCTTGCCGAACAGGGTGACGGGCTCCAGCAGACCCGGCTCCGGCACCTCCACGACCAGGTCGGCCATGCCGGGCGCCGACAGCGCGACAGCGCCGCCCCCCAGCGGACGCGCCGCAGCCAACGCCAGCCGGGGCTGCTGGCGTTGGGTGATGACCGTGCCCTCGGTGTCGACCAGTGCCCACCGCCGGTCCCCGGACAGGCCCCAGGGCTCCACGGCCATCTCGTCGGGAGCTGTCCCCGCTACCGACTTGACGGGATGGATGTGGAGCGCCTGGACGTACAAGTTCGACATGGGAGCATCCTGCCAGGAGCCCCCGCGCCCGCCCTAGCGGGCGTCCCCGGATCCGTCAGTACCGGATCCTGTCAGTACCGGATCCGTCAGTAGCCGCGCCCCTGGTACGGGCGGCCGTACGGGTCCTCGTACGCAGCGGCCGGAACCGGAGCCGGAACCTGCATCGGACGCGGTGCGGCCGGACGCATCGCCTCGTACCCGGTGCCCGCGGCCACCGGCCGGGGCTGCTGCGGCTGGGCCTGCTGCATGTAGCCCGCGCGGGCCAGGCCCGGCTGCTGCTGCGGGATGTACGGAGCGGGCGCCTGCTGCAGGGGCATCGGAGCGGGTGCCGCCTGCTGCTGGTACGGGTACCCGTACGCCGGGGCTTGCTGCTGCTGCGGCATGGCCGGGGGCAGCGCGGCCGGCAGGGCGGGCAGCGAGGAGGCGAGGGCGGGGAGGTACCCGCCGCTCGAATAGCCGGAGCTGGGGGAGTCGTACGCGGCCGGAACGCGGATCGGGGCGATCTGCGGGGTGCCGCGTTCGGCGACGAGGGAGTCGTAGATGGGGGTGTCCGGGAAGGAGGGCGCGGAGTAGTAACCGCCGCCATAAGTGGAGCGGGGGGAGGTCATGGGACCTAAGTTAAGCCCACGACTTCACCGGGTCCATAGCGAGGTGTGACGAACGCCGCGCTGACCTGCATATTCGCAGGTCAGGGCCACACCCTTCACTTCTTGTTCACGTGCACGTTTTCGCCACTTCCGCCCCGAGTTGCTCCTACTCGTGCTCACCGGTTGGCTGTTGCACCGACTTGGCGCTGACGTAGCGTCACAACGCGGTGACCTGGGATGACATCGGTATCGGGGGTGGTCGGGGGCGGCTTTTTCGTTTCAGGCGTCACTCGGGCGGGCATAGGTTCGGCCCTTCCACGCCGCGCCGCGGCCCCGGTAGTGCTGAACGGCCGAGTCGACGGTCATCAGGAGGTACAGGAGGGCCGTGAGCGGAAGGAGCGGCGCGAGTGTCGAGGGCTGCCGGTAGTAGCGCAGCATCGGCAGGTAGGTGCCCGCCATCAGCAGCCAGGCGAGCCCGCCCGTCCACGCGGTGGCGGAGTGCCCGGTCGCCAGTCCGGTGAGGAGGGCGGCCGGGGGGACCAGGTAGACGAGCACGAGCCCGGCCACCGTCCCGGCCAGCAGCAGCGGCTGGTGGCGCAGTTGCGCGTACGCGCTGCGCGAGACCATCCGCCACAGGTCCCCGAGCGCGGGGTACGGGCGCACGCTGTCCACCCGCTCCGCGAGCCCCAGCCAGATCCGGCCGCCCGAGCGCCGGACGGCGCGCGCGAGGGAGACGTCGTCGATGACGGCGTGCCGGATCGAGTCCGGCACGCCGGCCCGTACGGCGGCCCCGGTGCGCAGCAGGACGCAGCCGCCGGCCGCGGCGGCGGTCCGGCCGGTCGGGCGGTTGATCCGGCGGAAGGGGTAGAGCTGTGCGAAGAAGTACACGAAGGCCGGTACGACGAGCCTCTCCCAGAGACTGACGGCACGCAGGCGGGCCATCTGCGAGACGAGGTCGAGCTCGGCGGTGGTCGCCGCCGCGACCAGCTCGCGGAGGCTGTCGGGCTCGTGCGCGATGTCGGCGTCGGTGAGGAGGAGGTATTCGGGCTCGGTGGCGTGGGCGGTCCGGGCGAGCGCGATGCCGTGGCGCAGCGCCCACAGCTTCCCGGTCCAGCCGGGTTCCGGCTCGCCGGGGGACGTGAGGGTGAGGGGCAGTCCGGGGTGCGCCCGGGCGAGCCGCAGGGCGAGGTCGCCGGTGCCGTCGGTACTGCCGTCGTCGACCAGGATCACCTCGGCTTCTCCGGGATAGTCCTGGGCGATGAGCGAGGGCAGGCTGTACGGCAGCACCTCGGCCTCGTCCCGGGCCGGGACCACGATGGCGACGGACGGCCACCGGCCGGGGGCGCTGCGCGGCGGGAGCCGCACGTCGGTCCGCCAGAACATGCCCTGGGCGAAGGTGAGCCAGATCCAGGCGGCGAGGGAGGCGCAGGAGGCGCAGAGAAGGCCCATGCGGGCAGTGTGCCGAAGACGGAGGTGGGTGTCGTGGATTTGGCCGGTGCGGTGCGGGACGGGCCGGCGGTGTGCCGGCCAGCGGTGCGGGGGCGAACGGTGCGGGACGGGCCGGCAGTGCGGGGACGAACGGTGCGGGACGGGCCGGCAGCGCGGGGGCGGCGCGGGGCGGTGCGGGGCGGCGGTACGGGCGGTGCGGGCGGTGGGGTGGGATGGCCGTGGGGGTGGGCTCGGGCTCCGTCGGGGCGGGGTCGGCGGGCCCCGGGGGGTGGGCTTCCCTTAAGGTGACCAGGTGAAGATCGCCCTCATGGACTCCGGAATCGGCCTCCTCGCGGCGGCCGCCGCGATGCGGCGGCTGCGGCCCGACGTCGATCTGGTCCTCTCCTCCGACCCCGTCGGCATGCCCTGGGGACCTCGTACGCCCGCCGATCTGACCGCTCGGGCCCTCGGTGTGGCCCGGGCCGCGGCCGGCCACGGGCCGGACGCCTTGATCGTGGCCTGCAACACCGCCAGCGTGCACGCCCTGCCCGCCCTCCGGGCCGAGCTCGAACCCGGGATCCCGGTGATCGGGACCGTGCCGGCGATCAAGCCCGCCGCCGCCCCGGGCGGGCGCGTGGCCATCTGGGCCACCCCCGCCACCACCGGCAGCCCCTACCAGCGCGGGCTGATCCGTGACTTCGCCGCCGGGGCCCGGGTCACCGAGGTGCCCTGCCCGGGACTCGCCGACGCCGTCGAGGCGGGGGACGACGCCGCCATCGCGGCGACCGTTGCCGCAGCCGCCGCGCTGACCCCGCCCGACGTCACCGACGTCGTCCTCGGCTGCACCCACTACGAGCTCGTCGAGGCGTCCGTCCGGGCCGCCCTGGCCGAGCGGACCGGCGGCGCCGGACTCCGCTTCCACGGCTCCGCCGAGGCCGTCGCCGTACAGGCACTGCGCCGTCTCGGCGCCCTCCCCGAACCGGGCCTGCCCCGCACCGGCACCCTGACCGTCCTGCTCAGCGGGGAGGAGGGCGCGCTCCCGGCCGCCGCGCTCGGGTACGCCGAGGGGCGGCTGCTCGCGGGGGAGCCGGGCGCTGACCGCGCGGGCTACGCGGGGCCCGCCAGCGACCGGGCGAGCGCGCGCAGCCCGTCCGCGTCCAGCACCCGGTCCCCGAATGCGGGCAGCGGTACGTGCAGCGGAGCCGTCCACTGCGGCGGGATCGCGGCCTGGCCGTAGCGGGCCCCGGCGAGGGTGCCGGTGACCGCCGCCACCGTGTCGGTGTCCCCGCCCAGGTCCACGGCCGCCCGTACGGCCCCGGCGAACCCGGTGGTCGTCCGCAGCGCCCACACCGCGGAGCCCAGGCAGGGCCACACCGCCCCGTTGAATTCGGTGGCCAGTCCGGGATGCCAGTCGGGGGCGAGGACCACCCCGTATCGCGCGCGGTGGTCCGGGTGCACCGCGTCGAGCACCTCGGGGAGCGCGGCCAGCGGATCACCCCCGCCGAGCGTCACCCGTACGAGCTCGTGCAGTACGGCCGTACCCTCCCAGGCCGCCCGGTCGCCGTGCGTGAGGGCCGCGATCCGCCGGGCGGCGTCCATCGTCCCCTCCCGCCCGGCGGCGGCGAAGTACACGGCCGAGGTGGAGGCCCGCATCAGGGAACCGTTGCCCGCCGCGCGCGCGTTGATCTGGAAGTGCAGTGCGGCGGCCAGGTCCCAGGCCTCGCCGTTCGTCAGCACGTCCTCCGTCTGGAGGCCGATGTCCTTGGGCCGGGCGGCCGCCCAGCGCTGGAACCGCCCGAACACGTCGGCGAGTTCGAGGCCGTCGTGCTCCAGGAGGGACTCGCCGACCAGGACCGCCATCTGCGTGTCGTCGGTCGCCTCGCCCGGATCCCAGCCCCCGCCCCCGGTCATCTCCTGGCCGCGTGCGGTCAGTTCCCCGGCGGGCCCGAACTCGTAGGGCGCGCCGAGGGCGTCGCCGACGGCCGAACCCAGAACGGCGCCCACGGCGCGGTCGAGTCGAGTGATCACAGTTCCTCCTCGGGCGGTTCGGGGCATGCGCAGGCCAGTACACCGCGTGCGAAGCCGTCGAGGGTCCTCGTTCGTCGGGATCCTCCGTCGAGGGTCTCGGGGTCGCACGGGACCGCCGGGGCCGGGGGCCTCCCGCCCCCGCGCCTACGCGTCCGCCGAGCGCGCCCGCAAGTCGGCCGGGGGTACGTCCTCGATGTGGGTCAGGAAGATCCACAGGTGGCCGAACGGGTCGCGGAGGACGGCGGTGCGGTCGCCGTGGAACTGGTCCGCCGGGAGCTGGAGCAGGTCCGCCCCCTCGGCCACCGCCGTGCGGACGAGCGCGTCCGCGTCCGGTACGAAGACGTGCAGTGCGGCAGAGGTGCCCCCCAGGGCCGACGGGGCCGTGAACGGGACTTCGGAGACGTCCCCGAGCATCAGCACCGCCCCGGCCACCCGGACTTCGGCGTGCAGCACCCCGCCCCCAGGGTGGTGGAGCCGGAAGTCCTCGACGGCGCCGAAGGCCCGTCCGTAGAGAGAGTGCCGCAGCCGCGTCGGCCACCATGATGTGCGGCACCGCCGCCGTGCGGTAGCGGCGCGCCTGCGACGGCGCTCCGGCGCGTCCGACGCGTCCGTGCCGAGTGGGCCAGAGGCGGTGCCGCGCATGCGGAACGTGAGTACGCTGCTACACATGACGGTTCACCCCCCGGGTCCGCTGTGGACGGGACGGGCCTCCAACCGCGCGCAATGGCTGATCGCCGCGGCCGGAGCGGCCTGCCTCGCGCTCGGCGTCGAGCTCGCCGTCGACTCGAACTGGACCTCCGGCGTCGTCCCGCTCCTGATGTCCGTGATCGGCTGCCTCGCCGTCGGACTGCTGATCCTCTACGGCACGCTCGCCTTCGTGCACGTCGCCGTCACCGTCGACGCCGAAGCCATGGTGGTCCGCTGCGGCCACATCGGGCTGCCGCGCCGCAAGATCCGGCTCGCGGAGGTGGCCTCCGCCGAGTTCGTCCCCCGGATCACCCCCCAGCAGTGGGGCGGCTGGGGCTACCGCTGGCGGCCCGAAAGAGGAACCGCCGTCATCGTGCGGCGCGGCGAGGGAGTGGAGCTGCGGCTCGGCGACGGCAAGGTGTTCACCGTCACCGTCGACGACGCCGAGAACGCGGTCCGGGTCATCCGCACCCACCTGCGCGCCCTTGCCCGCTGAGGGTTCTCCCGCTGCCCGCCGGCGGGCACGTACACTCCGGCAGATGAGCAGCAGTGTCACCGCACAGCCCGGTTCCGGTGTCGACGCGGAAGCGGAACCCGCAACCCCCGCCGCGTCCCCCCGGCGGTGGGCGGCCTCCTGGCCCGTGCGCCCAGCCCTCGCCGTCTGCTCCGGGGTGCTGCTCTACCTGAGCTTCCCGCCCCGCCCGCTGTGGTGGCTGGCACCCTTCGCCCTCGCCCTGCTCGGCGCCTGCCTCCACGGCCGCCGCGCCCGCGCCGGCTTCGGCCTCGGCTTCCTGCACGGACTGGGCTTCCTGCTGCCGCTGCTCATCTGGACCGGCGAGGGGGTGGGCCCGGTCCCGTGGCTGGCCCTCGCCACCCTCGAAGCCCTCCTGGTCGGCCTCACCGGCCTCGGACTGGCCCTCGTCAGCCGGCTCCCCGCCTGGCCCCTGTGGGGCGCGGCCGTGTGGATCGCCGGAGAGGCGCTGCGCGCCAGGGCCCCCTTCGGCGGTTTCCCCTGGGGCAAGCTCGCCTTCGGCCAGGCCGACGGCGTCTTCCTCCCGCTCGCCGCCCTCGGCGGCACCCCGCTGCTCTCCTTCGCCGTGGCCCTGTGCGGATTCGGGCTCTACGAGGCGCTGCGCGTCGGTGCCGACACCCGGCGGGCCACCGCCGCGCTGCTCGCCGCGACCGCCGTGGCCGCCCCGCTCGCCGGGGCCCTGGCCTCCCGGCCGCTGGTCTCCGACGCCGCCGAGGAGGGCACCGCGGTCGCCGCCGTCGTCCAGGGCAACGTCCCGCGCGCCGGGTTCGACTTCAACGCCCAGCGCCGCGCGGTCCTCGACAACCACGCCAACCGCACGCTCCAGCTCGCCGCGGACGTCAAGGCCGGCCGCGTCCCGAAGCCCGACTTCGTCGTCTGGCCGGAGAACTCCTCCGACATCGACCCGTACACCCAGCCCGACGCGTACGAGGTCATCGACAACGCGGTCAAGGCGATCGGCGTCCCGGTCGCGATCGGCTCCGTACTGGTCCCGGAGACCGGGCCGCTGCGCAACACGATGATCTTGTGGGACCCGGTCAAGGGACCCGTCGACACCTACGACAAGCGCAAGATCCAGCCCTTCGGCGAGCGCATCCCGATGCGGTCCGTCGTCCGGCTCTTCAGCTCGGACGTGGACCGGGTGCAGCGCGACTTCGGCCCCGGCAAGGAGCCGGGCGTGTTCGCCATGGGGGGCAGCGCGGTCGGCATGGTCACCTGCTTCGAGGCCGCCTTCGACGACGCCGTGCGCTCCACGGTCCAGGACGGCGCACAGGTGATCGCCGTACCGAGCAACAACGCCACCTTCGGCCGCTCGCAGATGACGTACCAGCAGCTCGCGATGGACCGGGTGCGGGCGGTCGAGCACAGCCGGACCGTGCTCGTGCCCGTCACCAGCGGCGTCAGTGCCGTGATCCGCCCCGACGGGGAGATCGTCCGGCAGACGGAGATGTTCACGGCCGACGCGCTCGTCGCCGAGATCCCGCTGCGCTCAGCGCAGACCCCGGCCACCCGTTTCGGCCCGCTGCCGGAGTACCTGCTGCTCGTGGTCGCCGCGGGCGGCCTCGGCTGGTCCCTCGCCCGCCGGATCCGGTCCCGACGGACGGCCGCCTGAGGCGGACCGGCGGACCGGCGCGCCCCGATCAGTGCGCGCGGCCTCGTAGGGTCGGGGGATGACCACTCCTGAGTTCATCCGCCAGATCCGCGCCGCCGCCGGGAACCAGCTGCTCCTGCTGCCCGGGGTCACCGCCATCGTCTTCGACGACGAGGGGCGGGTGCTGCTCGGCCGGCGCTCCGACACCGGCCGCTGGTCCGTGGTCGGCGGGATCGCGGAGCCGGGGGAGCAGCCCGCGCAGACGGCGGTGCGCGAGGTGTACGAGGAGACGGCGGTGCACTGCGTCCCGGAGCGGGTGGTACTGGTCCAGATGCTGGAGCCGATCACCTATCCGAACGGCGACGTCTGCCAGTTCCAGGACATCACCTTCCGCTGCCGCGCCACCGGCGGCGAGGCACGCGTCAACGACAGCGAGTCGCTGGAGGTGGCCTGGTTCGAGGTGGAGGCCCTGCCCGAGCTGGAGCCGTTCGCGGTGGACCGCATCCTGCGCGCCCGACGCGAGGACCCGACCTGGTTCGCGCCGCTGGAGGGCTCGACGGCGGAGACCGCCATGCCGGACGAGGCCCCCGAGGCCCTGCGCGCCGAGCTGGAACGGACGCGCGCCGAGCGCGACGCGGCCCTGAGCGACGCCGCCCGCCTGCGGATCCACGTCGAGTCCCTGAAGCAGCCGAGCGATTTCCACACGGAAGCGGTCGGGCGGGCCGGTGACCCCGTGGACGGTCAGCCCGCGGAGACCGCCGCCTCGCGGTAGAGCTCCAGGGCCTGGTCGTCCATGACCGCGCTGTACGAGACCTCCGGAACCGCGCCGCCGCCCTCGTAGCCGCCCAGGACGCCGGCCAGCGCGCCGTCCGCCAGCCAGGGGCTGCCGCTCGTGCCGCCGCTGAGGTCCGGGCAGTCGATCCGGCGCTGGGTCTCCGAGAACAGGCTGGTGGTGTTCGCGCAGCGCAGCGGGGCCTCGTCGCCGCTGGGGTAGCCGAGGATCGTCACCGTCACGTCGTCCGGCTGCTCGATCGCCACCGGGAAGCCGCCCACCGCGTCCTCGATGCGCGCCGTGCCGCCTTCCGCCGGGGCGACCGTCGCGAAGGCGACGTCCTCGTCCGGGTCCTTCCCCTCCACCCAGGCCGGGGCGACGGACACGCCCGTCAGCTTCCAGATGCCGTACGGGGCCTTGCCGTCCCGGTAGCCCGGCGCGAACACGGTGGTGTCCGGGTTGTCCAGGCAGTGCGCGGCCGTGGCGATCACATCGCGGTCGTCGCTGTGCACGACGGCCGCGGTGCAGAAGTGCCCGCCGTCCAGGTCGCCCGCGAACAGGGCGCCGACCCGGTTCGCCGTCGGGTCGGACCCGGCCTCGGCGGTGACCCCCAGGGGCGGCACGGCCGCCGCGTCGGGCAGGTCCACGCTCAGCAGCGCGGCCATCGCGGCCAGCGCCAGCAGGATCCGGGACGCCCGCCGGGCGCGGGGGCCGTGGGCCGGTCGGGGAAGCATGCGCGGGATCATGCCCCGAGCCTCCCCGCCGAAGCTATGTCCGGAGCCTGATATTCCATATGAATGTCCTGTGAATCGGCGATCCGTGCACGTGCCGCGGTTTCTGCTCCGCAGGCGGCCGTGCGCCGCGCGGGCGAGACTGGCAGAGGCGGCAGGGGGTCCAGGAGGTGTCCCGCCATGACCGCACAGCACCGCACGCCCGTGGTGTTCATCCACGGCCTCTGGCTGCATTCCACGAGCTGGGAGGGGTGGGCCGACGCCTTCCGTGAAGCCGGGTACGAGCCCGTCCTGCCGGAGTGGCCCGGGGTCCCCGACAGCGTCGCCGAGGCCCGCCGCCGGCCCGACGACCAGGCCGGGGTCGGACTCGTCGAGATCTCCGACGCGCACGCCAGGGTGATCCGCGACCTGCCCGCCCGACCCGTCCTCGTGGGGCACTCGGTCGGCGGGTTCATCGCCCAGCACCTGCTCGGGCAGGGCCTCGCCCAGGCCGCCGTCGCCATCTGCCCCGGGCAGATCAAGGGCGTCAAGGCCATCGCCCCGGCCCAGGCCAAGTCGACGTTCGCCGTCCTGCACAACCCGGGCAACACCCGCCGGTCCGTCTCGCTCAACCGCGAGCAGTTCCGCTACGGCTTCGCCAACGCCGTCTCCGAGGAGGAGTCCGAGGAGCTGTACGACGAGTGGACCATCCCGAGCACCGCCCGACCCCTGTTCCAGCTCGCGCTCGGCAACTTCACCCCGCACTCCCCGGCCGAGGTCGACACCGGCAACGAGACCCGCGGGCCGCTGCTCCTGCTGTCCGGCAGGCTCGACCACACCGTCCCGGACCTGCTGACCCGCTCGACCTACAAGCAGTACCGCCACTCGCACGCGACCACCGAGTACCAGTGCTTCGAGGACCGCGGCCACTCCCTGACCGTCGACCACGGCTGGCCCGACCTGGCCCGCGCCTCGCTGTCCTGGCTGGACTCCCACACCGGGGCGGCCCGCCCCCGGGCCGCGTGAGGGCGCCTACCGGCGCTCGTACACCGTCACCCGGCGGCCCCGGACCTGGCGGTCCTCCACCACCGTGAACCGCTCCTTCAGCACCGCCGCCTTCGCCGCGTCCCGGGCCGCCCCCGAGGGCTTCGCCACCTTCGCCGCGTCCGTCACCAGCAGCACCCGCGACTGCCGGAGCAGCACCTCCCGTATCCGCGCCGGGTCCGCCTCCTCGCCCTTGAGGGTCGCCGAGGCGACCGGACTCCGTTCCAGGGCCACGTCCGCCAGCCCCGCGAACGCCCCCGGCGAGACCAGCGCCGTGTCCCGCCTGGCGGCCGGTACGAACAGCACCGCGTCCCCCGGACGCCCCAGGCGGGCCACCTCCCCGGCCACCGCCAGTACGTCGTCGACCCGGCTGGCCGGCGCACGCTTGCCCAGTTCCACCGGCAGCAGCGCCAGCACCGCGACCCCGACCACGCCCGGCACGAGCAGGCCCGCCGCCCTCGGGAACCGGGGCCGGGCCGCCCGTACGGCCGCCCCCAGCCCCGCCCCGATCAGCAGGGCCAGCCCCACCATGCTGAACAGCACGTACCGGTCCAGGAACAGCGGCTGGACCAGCGAGATCCCGATCAGGCCCAGCTGCGGCACCGCCAGCAGCGGCAGCCCCACCGCGGCCGCCGACAGCCGGCCCGCACGCGGCCGGTCCAGCCGGGCCCCGAGACCACCGACGGCCAGCAGGATCGCCGGGCCGATCATCATGTGCCAGGTCAGCGGCGGTATCCACGACACCTGATCGGACTGGCTCCGGCTGAACAGCACCAGCGGCAGCGCCCCCGCCACCGCGCAGGCCCCGGACGCCGCCCAGCGCAGCCACGACGCGCGCCCGGCCCGCACCCACCACAGCGTCGCCGCATGGGCGGGCAGGACCAGCAGCGACAGCCAGTTCAGCAGCGCGCACACCAGCACCGCGACCGCGTACGCCGTCCACCGCGGCCAGGCCCGCCGCCCGGGCCCGGCCGGCGCGGACAGCAGGGACACCAGCAGCAGCGTGGACAGCCCGGCACCGGCCGCGACCAGCGCGTACGGCCGGCCCTCCTGGAGGTAGAACTGCACGGCCGGCAGCAGCCCGAGCGCCAGCCCGCCGCCGAGCCCCGCCCAGACCCCGGCCAGCCGCCGCCCGATCACGGCCACGCACCCCGCGGCGGCCGCCACCGCCAGGACCGACGGCAGCCGCAGCGTGGTCGTACTCGCCCCGAACAGCTCGAAGAGCCCGTGCATCAACAGGTAGTACAGCCCGTGGACGGCGTCGACGTTGCCGAGCATGTCCACGATCTCGCCCGCCGACCGCCCGGCCACCTGCCAGGTCGCCGCCTCGTCCCGCCACACGCTGTCCTGCCGCGAGAGCCCCCACAGGCCCAGGGCGACGGTCCACAGGGAGGGGAGCAGCCAGACGAGGGGCCCGCGTCGGGCCGAGGGTATGTGGCAAGGCATGAAAGTGCTGGAATCCTCGGTCTGGCGTTCGGGCGGAAGGCACCAGTCTATGGACGCGGCGGAGGACTTCCGGACCGGCTGTTGTGCACCGCGGAGCGTGATCGCCGGGCCCGCCCGCCCCTAGCCTCGCCGCAGGAGCACGAACGAGGGGCGGTACCCGGTGAACTGGCTCATCCACGACTACCGCGAGAGCGATCTCGCCGCTGTCGTCCACCTGATCGACACGACTGCCGAACTCGGCCAGGAGTCCGTCTTCTCGCTCGCCGAGTGCATCAGCGCCCTCACCGACCGGCAGCCGTGCGTGGTCGCCGTCCACCAGGGCGTCCCGATCGGCGCGGCCCTCGCCTGCGTCAGCGGCGAACGGGCCTGGGTCATGCGGATCGCGATCGCCGCGGGCTGGCGCGGCCGCGGCCTGGCCAGCGCCCTCCTCGTCGAGCTGGAGCGGCGGCTGATCGCGGCCCGCGTCGGGCGCATCGCGTACGTCCTGCCCGAGGAGGACCTGCTGGGCGAGGGCCTGCTCAACGCGGGGTACACGCGCCAGCCCGCCGTCGCCTACTTCGAGAAGACCGAGCCGCTGCACGGGCCGGCGGCCGGCCTCCTCGACGACCTCGGCGGCCGCTTCCTGCCCAATGACCTGTGGACCAAGGTCGCCGGAATGGAGCACGAGAAGGACCTCATAGAACGGCGCGTCGTGCTCCCGCTCGCCGAGCCCGAGCGGGCCGCCGCGCACGGGGTGCGGCCGCCGCGCGCCATCACCCTCTTCGGCCCGCCCGGCACCGGCAAGACCACCTTCGCCCGGGCCATCGCCTCCCGGCTCGGCTGGCCCTTCGTGGAACTGCTGCCCTCCCGCCTCGCCGACGAGGGCAACCTGGCCGCCGCGCTGCGCGACGCGTTCGCCCGGATCGCCGAGCTGGAGCGGGTCCTCGTCTTCATCGACGAGGTCGAGGAGATCGCGCCCGTACGCACCGAGCCCGCGCAGCCCGGCGGGATCCACGGGGTCACCAACGAGCTGCTCAAACTGATCCCCGGATTCCGGGAGGGCGACGAGCGGCTGCTGGTGTGCGCCACCAACTCCATCCGCTCCCTGGACCCGGCGTTCCTGCGGCCCGGACGCTTCGACTACCTGATCCCGATCGGCACCCCGGACGCCGGGGCGCGCGCCGCGATCTGGTCCCGCTACACGGCGGGCCGCACCGACGTGGACGTGGCGGCGCTGGTGGCGGCGAGCGAGCTGTTCACCCCGGCCGACATCGAGCACGCGGCGCGGATCGCGGCGCAGGTGTCCTTCGAGCGGGATCTGGAGGCGGTGGGCGCGCGCGGAGCGGCGGCGGCCCAGCTCGGCGCCTCCACCCAGGACTACCTGGCGGCGGTCGCGCAGTGCCGGCCGACGGTGACCCCGGCGATGACGGGGGAGTTCGAGGCGGACATCACCGCCCACGCCAGGTTCTGAAACCGGAACGGAACACGGGGCACGGACCCGGCCTGCCACGGACAGGTCGGCAGGGACGGCCCGCAGCCACTCCCCGAAGCGGCTGCGGGCCTCCCGCGCGGACTGCCATCCGTGCGGGACGGCCGCGCCCCGATGGGGTGTTCGCCGGCTGGAACGAGACGCGCGGGGATGTCGGAGGCGTCCCTGAGCCCTCGTCAACGCCCCGGGTCAACCAGCGGGCGTGTCCGCGCAGCGGTACGTGAACTGCGTCGCCGCGGTGCGCTGTCCGGGCGAGACCAGCCGGAGCTCGGCCCCGGCCCCGTAGGTGCCCCGGCCCTGGAAGGTCCACAGCAGGTGCAGCCGGGCCTCCTTCCTCCCCCGCGGCACCCGCTCGGTGAGCTGCTCCGACTGCGTGCCGTCGGAGCGGATCCACCGGTACGTGAGGGTCCCCGGCCGCCCGTTGGTCCGTACGACGGCCACCACGTCGGCGGTCGAGTCGCAGCCGGGACCCCGCGGATCGGCGGTCGCGACCGTCACGTCCCGTACTTCGAGGGCGGGTCCGTACCGCTGCCAGGCCAGGTACGCCAGCACCGCCAGCAGGACCACGGCGGCCAGGGTGTACCGGCGCCACTCCCCGCGCCGGCGGGGCGCCACCGGTTCCGCGACCACCACGGGGAACGGCGCCGGCATGGCGGCCGTCACCCCGGGCCCGAACCGCAGGACCGAGCCTTCGACCCGGTCGGGCACGGCTTCCTGCGGCTGGACCCGAGTCTGCTGCGGCGCCTGCTGCGGCCCGCTGAACCAGTGGCTGCCGAGGACGGTGGCGCTGTAGTCGTCGTCGCTGTCGCTCATGAGATCGTGCACCGCCTGATGAAGACCTGGCTGGTCGAGGAACCGTTGCCGGCGGCGGGCCTGGTGGTGGCGCGCACGCCCCAGTAGCAGCCCGCACCGGAGAAGGTGTGGGTCTTGACGAGCGGTGCGGCGGCGCCCGGCTGGTACGTGAGGGTGTCCGCGGGGCCGTCCGCCTTGCCCAGCCGCCCCGCCACGTCACCCGTGAACCATTCGAGCACCACCGTCACCGGCGCGGTGCCCTTCGCCTCGACGCTCACGGTCGCCTGGCCGAGGGAGTTCCCCGTCTGGCGGATGGTGACGGACACCGCGCCGACGACCACCGTCGGCTTCGGCGAGGGCGGCGCGGTGGTGGGCGGCGGGGTCGTCGGAGCCGTGACCGCGGGCGTCACCACCGGCGACTGGCTCGGGCTCGGAGTGGACGACGGCGACGCGGACGCGGACGCGGACAGTGACGGGGAAGGGGAGGCGGACGGCGCGGGACCGGCCGACGTGCTCGGGCCCGGCGCCGGCGCGGGGCCCGTACCGCCGGGGCTCGCGCTCGACGTCGCGAACGCGTTCAGCGCCGCCGCCCCGCCGGCCTCCCCGCCGGCCGCGCTGTAGGTGAGCGCCGTCAAGACCCCGAGGACCAGCGCCGCGCCGCCCGCGATCAGCCCGCGCCGGCCCGGGGCCCAGCGGGAGGGCGCCGCGATCGTCGTCGTGGCCACCGCCGTGGTCCCCGCGGCCGGGGCGCCCGCGGAGGGGAACAGCAGGGGCAGCAGCGCGGCCAGCGCCGCCAGCTTGCGCTGCCCGCGCTCCTCCCAGTCGGCCCCGTACGCGGCGAGCGCCACGCCCTCCAGCTCCGCCACGAACGCCTCGGCGTTCTCCGGCCGCTCCTCCGGCGCCTTGGCCAGCCCCCGCCGGATCAGCGGGCGGACGGGCTCCGGGGCCTCGGTCTCGGGTACGGGCGCCTCTACGTGCTGGACCGCGAGCTCCGCGAAGTTCTCCCCCGCGAACGGCTTGCGGCCGGTCAGGCACTCGAAGAAGGTCGCCGTCGCCGCGTACACGTCCGCCGCGGGCGAGGCCGGGCGGCCCTGCCACTGCTCGGGGGCCATGTACGCCGGGGTGCCGGCCACGCCGGGCGTCGTACCGCGGCGCGCCGCGATCCCGAAGTCCACCAGCTTCGAGGAGCCGTCGGCGGCGACCAGGACGTTCTCGGGCTTGTAGTCGCGGTGGACCACGCCCGCCCGGTGCGCGGCGGCCAGGCCCAGCAGCGAGCCCTTGAGCACCACCAGCGCGGCCTCGGGATCGGCCTGCCCGGCCTGCTTCAGCAGGGCGCGCAGGGAGATCCCGTCGACCAGCTCCATCACGATGGCGGCGCCGGCGGGCGCCTCCACGTACTCGTACAACCGGACCACGTACGGGGTGTCCAATCCGCCGAGGAGGCGGGCCTCGGCCCGGAACTCCCCGACGAACGCCGGGTCCTCGCGCATCCGGTCGCTGAGGTACTTCACGGCGACCGGCGTGCCCGTGGCCTCGTGGACGGCGAGTACCACGCGGCCGCTGCCGCCCGAGCCGAGCTCCCGGACCTGCGCATAGCCGGGCACCGTCCACGCGTTCTTCATCGTCATGCCCCCGTCCCCGTCCCGTCCCGTGTCCCCGTCCGCGGCGTCACCGGGCCCCGGGCAGCGGGCCCGCTCGTGCCGAGCGGGCACACCCAGGGACACGGTTTCCGCCACGGCCGGTTCCCAACCGCGCGGAGCATCTCACACGGTGTCCGGGGTGGGCTCATGGGGGCTCTACACGGGTCGTCCGGGGATCACGCCGCGGCCTGCGCCGCGCCGATCATGGTGTGCAGCCGGTCGGCCGCCGCCCTCCCGAAGTCCGGGTCGTTGATGTGGGTGTCGTAGTCGTAGAGCCGGGCGGAACTGCCCCGCAGCCCCTCGCGCAGCGCCGAGAACAGCGCCCGGTCCGCGTCCGGGTCGTGGTAGGTGCCGCCCGGGGCGCCGAGCGTGGACAGTCCGCGAAGCGGGACGCAGACGGCCGTGGGACCGGTCGCGGCGCGGAGTTTGGCGGCGACCCGGCGCCCGAGCTCCGCGCACTCGGCAGGGGTCGTACGGACCACCGTGATGGACGGGTTGTGTACGTGGACCCGGCGGTAGCGGGCCCGTTCGGGCAGGGTCTCCAGCGGGCCGAACTTCACCATGTCCAGCGCCCCCAGGCTCACCACCTGCGGAATCCCGGCCCGCCCGGCGGCGCTCAGCCGGTCGGGGCCGGCGGTGAGGATGCCGCCGCACAGGTCGTCGGCGAGCTCGCTGAGCGTGAGGTCGAGGACGCCCGCGAAGATGCCCTGGCCGGCCAGGGTCTCCAGGGTGCGGCCGCCGGTGCCGCTGACGTGGAAGACCAGTACCTCGTACCCGAGTCCGGTCAGCCGCTCGCGGGCGGCGTCCACCCCGGTCGTGGTGACGCCCGCCATGCTCGCGGCTATCAGCGGGCGGGAGCCGGCGCCCAGCCTGGCCGGGCGGTTCGGCTCCCGGGACGCGCGTTCGAAGGCCTTGGCCATCCCCGCGGCCGCCTCGACCGCGTTCGCCATGACCGGCGCGGAGATGCTGTTGATCCCCGCGATGTCCACCACGCTGTACATCATCGTGACGTCCGAGGATCCGACGTACGGGGCCACGTCCCCGGACGCCATGGACGAGACCATCAGCTTCGGCACGCCGAGCGGCAGCGCGCGCATGGCCCGGGTGGCGATGGAGGTGCCGCCGCTGCCGCCTATGGCGAGCACCGCGTGCAGCCGGCCTTCGGCGTGCAGGCGCAACAGCGTCGCCTCGGCACCTTCGGCCATCGCCGTCACGGCCGCGCCCCGGTCGGCGGCCGCGCGCAGTTCCGACAGCTCCGTTCCCGCTGCCCGGGCCACCGCTTCGCGCGGTACGTCCGCGGGTACCCGGGGTTCGCCCATGATTCCCGTGTCGACCATGATCACTTCGACGCCGGTGCGCAGCAGCCCCTCGCGCAGCCAGCCGTACTCGACACCCTTGGTGTCCAGGGTTCCCACCAGCACGACGCTCGTCATATGTGCAATGTCCATGGAGGTGGGGTTTGTTGGCAAGTCAAGGTCGGGTCAACCTCTCGGTAGCCCCAACAGCCTCTCCAGGAAGGGGATTTGAGAGGTGATCAGCTTGGTTCTGGCCATCGGCGGAGTGAACCAGGCCACCCGGTCCAGCTCGGGGAATTCCTGCGTCCGGCCCGAGTGCGGGGGCCACTCCATCGTGAAGGTCCCGGGCACCATCAGCGCCGGATCCAGGTCCGCCCGTACCGCCCAGATCGTCACCAGCTTGCCGCCGGGGATCCGCAGCTCGCCCAGCGGCAGGTACGGGCCCTCCGGCGGGGGCAGGCCGATCTCCTCGGTGAACTCCCGGCGGGCCGCGTCGATCGGGGTCTCGTCCTCCTCGTACTCGCCCTTGGGGATGGCCCACGACCCGTCGTCCTTGTGCTCCCAGAAAGGGCCGCCCATGTGGCCGAGGAGCACCTCGATGCCGTCGTCCGGGGGGCCGGCGGACCGGGCGGCCGGGCGGAACAGGAGCAGTCCTGCGCTGCGCTTCTGCGTCATGCGTGCATGCATGCCCCGCTGCGTCATGCGTGCATGCATGCCCCGCGCGAGGGCCTCTCAGTGGTCGTGCGGTCCCTGCCGGTGCACCGGGCCGTGCGCGTCGGCGCAATGCGGGTCGGCCGGGTCCCCGCCCGGGCGTCCGACCGTGAGCAGTGCCTCCTGTACGTGGTCCACCTGGAGGGTGGTGTGCGTGATCCCGTACTCCTTCTCCAGCAGCCGCTCCAGGTCGCGCCGTACGGCGTGGCAGTCGCCGGCCGGTTCGACCAGGACGTGTGCGGACAGCGCCGCCTGCCCGGAGGTGATGGTCCAGATGTGCAGGTCGTGGACCTCGGTGACCGGCGGGTGCCCGACGAGCCGGTCGCCGACCGCGTCCGGGTCCATGTGGGCCGGGGCGGCCTCCAGGAAGATCCGGCCGGATTCGCGGACCAGCCCGTAGCCCGCCCGGACCATCAGCACCACGACCACCAGCGTGGCGATCGCGTCGGCCTGGACGAATCCCGTGGTGAGCACGATCAGACCGGCGACGGCGGTGCCGATGAAGGCGAACAGGTCGTTCAGGATGTGCTGGTAGGCGCCCTCGACGGCGAGCGAGGAGCGGTTCGCCTTGGAGATGCACCACGCGGCGGCCACGTTCACCACGATGCCCGCGAGCGCCGTCACGAGGACCAGCCCGCCCGCCACCGGCGGCGGATCGAGCAGCCGCCGGACCGCCTCGTACGCCAGCCAGACCGCGAGCAGGAGCAGGGTCAGCCCGTTGGCCTGGGCGGAGAGTATCTCCGCGCGCTTGAGCCCGTACGTGAATCCGCCGCGCGCCGGGCGGGCCGCGAGCCGCATCGCGATCAGCGCGAGGACGATGGAGACGGCGTCGGTGAGCATGTGGGCGGCGTCGGAGATCAGGGCCAGCGACTGGGCCACGATGCCGACGACGACCTCGATCGCCATGAACGCTCCGATGAGGCCGAGCGCGATGGCCAGCCAGCGGCGGTCGGCGTCCGCGGAGACGCCGTGGCTGTGGCCGCCGTGCCCGCCGTGATCGTGGCCGGCGGCATGATCGTGCCCGTGGTCGTGCGGCGCGTGGCCGTCGTGCCCGTGGTCGTGCCCACTCATGGCGTCCCCCGTTTGTTCGGTTCCGACGCGTGAAGTGAAGCGCACCGTGAGGCAATGGGCAAAGGCTGCAACGGGGACCGTTGTCATTACCCATAAGACGCCGCTGACCTGCGGTGATGCAGATCCCTGCCGAGCCGGGCGGATCGTGGGAAAATCTGCACATGGCCCAGCGCCCCGGTGCGCCGACCGCGCCCGAGCTCGTCCTGGAAACCGACGCCGGCACCACCGCGATGGTCCCGGGCCGGACGTACCACGTCGGCCGCGACCCCCTCTGCGAGATCTGCCTCGACGACGCCCGCGTCTCCTGGCACCACGCGATCCTGCGCCCCGACGGCGACCACTGGACCGTGGAGGACGAGGACAGCACCAACGGCACCTGGGCCGACGGCCACCGCATCCACACCTGGAGCGTCGGCGCCGGCAGCGAGCTGCGCTTCGGCAGCGCGGCCGACGGCGCGCGCGCCCTGCTGCTCGGGCCGGCCCACGCCGCTCCGGCCGCCCCGGCCGTCCCCCCGGCCCCGGCTGCCCCCGCCGCTCCGGCCGTCCCGCCGGCCCCGGCCGCCCCGGCTGCTCCGGCCGCCCCGGCCTCGGCCCCCGCCGCCCCGGCCTCGGCCCCCGCCGCCCCGGCTGCCCCGGCCGACGCCTCCCGGCCGTCCTCGGTGTCCCACCCGTCCCTCACCGGCACCTTCCGCCGCCCCACCACCGTGCGCCCGCTGCCCGCCCGTACCGCCGTGCGCATCGGCCGCGCCCCCGCCAACGACCTCTTCATCGACGACCTCGTCGTCTCCCGCCGCCACGCCGAACTGCGCGCCCTCGCCGACGGCACGTACGAGATCGCCGACCTCGGCAGCCACAACGGCACCTTCCTCAACGGCACCCGCACCGACCGCGCCCCCGTCACCGAGGGCGACATCATCGGCATCGGACACACCGCCCTGTGCCTCGTCGGCGACCAGCTCCAGGAGTACGTCGACACCGGTGAGGTCTCGCTCGACGTCCAAGACCTCGCGGTCGCCGTCGACCACGGCCGCAAGACCCTCCTCGACCACGTCTCCTTCCCCGTCGGCGCCAAATGCCTGCTCGCCGTCGTCGGCCCCAGCGGAGCCGGCAAATCCACCCTGCTCGGCGCCCTCACCGGACTGCGCCCCGCCGACCAGGGAACCGTCCTCTACGACGGCCGCGACCTCTACCGCGACTACGCCGAGCTGCGCAGCCGCATCGGCCTCGTCCCCCAGGACGACATCCTGCACGCCCAGCTCACCGTCCGCCGCGCCCTCACGTACGCCGCCGAACTCCGCTTCCCGCAGGACACCGCCCCGGCCGAACGCCAGGCCCGCGTCGACGAGGTGATCGGCGAACTCGGCCTGGAACAGCGCGCCGACCAGCCCATCCACAGCCTCTCCGGCGGCCAGCGCAAACGCGTCTCCGTCGCCCTCGAACTGCTGACCAAGCCCTCCCTGCTCTTCCTGGACGAGCCGACCTCCGGACTCGACCCCGGCATGGACCGCTCGGTCATGCACATGCTGCGCGGCCTCGCCGACGACGGCCGCACCGTCATCGTCGTCACCCACAGCGTGCTCAGCCTCGACGTCTGCGACCGGCTGCTGGTCCTCGCCCCGGGCGGGCGCATCGCCTACTTCGGGCCGCCCGAGGAGACCCTCGGCTTCTTCGGCTTCGCCCAGTGGCCCGAGGCCTTCGAAGCCTTCGAGAACGAGCGGGACCGGGACTGGGCGGGGGAGTACCGCAGCTCCCCCCAGTACCGCAGGTACGTACGGAACGCCGCGCCGCAGCCCCGGCCGGAGGGGGACCGGTCCCCGGCGGCCGCCTTCGCCGCCCCGCCGCCCAAGGCCCAGAGCTGGGGGTCCCAGCTCTCCACCCTGATGCGCCGCTACGCCGCCGCGCTCAGCGCTGACCGCACCTTCCTCGCCATCATGATCGCGCTGCCGTTCGTCATGGGCGCCATGGCCCGGGCCCTCGCCGGCAGCGCCCTCACCCCGGAGACCGCGATCAACGCGCTGCTCATCCTGTGCGTGGGCGGCGTGCTGACCGGCGCCGCCAACGCCGTGCGCGAGCTGGTCAAGGAACGCGTCATCTACCAGCGGGAACGGGCCGTCGGCCTGTCCAGATCCGCCTACCTGATGTCCAAGGTGCTGGTGCTCGGCGCGATCACCGTCGCCCAGGCCGTCGTACTCACCCTGGTCGGCCTGTACGGAGTGGACACCAACGCCCCCGGCGGCAAGGGGGTCTTCATGCCACCCCTCGTCGAAATCACCCTCGCCGTCGCCCTGCTGTCCTTCACCGCGATGATGCTCGGCCTGCTGGTCTCCGCCCTGGTCCGCAAGGAGGAGGTCACCATGCCGCTGCTGGTCCTCCTCGCCATCGTCCAGGTGGTCTTCTGCGGGGCCCTGCTCCAGCTCGACGGCGTACCGGTGATCGGACAGCTGGCCTGGCTGGTGCCCTCCCGGTGGGCGCTCGGCGCCATGGCCGGCACCATCGACCTCGGCGCGATCGTGCCGGGAAAGCTCACCGACGACCCGCTCTTCGCGCACAGCGCGGGCGTGTGGCTGCTCGACCTCGGGATGCTCGTCGCCCTGTCCGTCCTGTTCGGGGTGCTGGTCCTGCGGCTGCTGCGCCGCCACGAGCCCGCGATCATGCGGAAGTAGCCGCCGATGACCAGTACGACCGGACCCGCCGACTTCCACCCCACCCACGTGGTCCCCCGGGAGGGGCTGCCCGCCTGGGAGGAGCCCGAGCTCTCCCGGCCGACCGCCGCCCTGGACCCCTTCCTGCCCGTACGACTGCTGTCCCGGCGCGGGGAGTGGGGGGAGATCCTGTGCGCCAACGGCTGGTCCGCATGGGTGGACGGGCGGCTCCTGGTCCCCGTACCCGAGCCGCCGCCGACCGGGGGCCCGCCGCCGTCGCGCGCCGGGGACGCGCTGCCCCTGCTCGCGCACGGGGCCGAGGCCCTGGAGCGCTACCGGCAGGCCGCAACGGGCCTCGCCTCGGGGCGCACCGACAGCGAGGCCTTCCGGCGGGCGACCCGGGGACTGCGGGCCGGCATCGTCATCGACGGGGAGTCCGTCTGGCTGTACGAGGAGGC
This sequence comes from Streptomyces sp. NPDC051109, assembly GCF_044455885.1. Lineage (NCBI taxonomy): Bacteria > Bacillati > Actinomycetota > Actinomycetes > Kitasatosporales > Streptomycetaceae > Streptomyces > Streptomyces sp. NPDC051109. The sequence goes on along the minus strand of NZ_JBITFF010000001.1, from coordinate 404,740 downwards.
CACCGGGCGCTGGATGTACGGGGACGGCACCGCCCTCGTGGCGTACGCGGTCGGCGAGGGCCCCGGGGTCCCGGCCGAGCCGGAGCCGCGCGAGCCGCAGGAGCAGCCGCACCCGCCGGAGCCGGAACCGCCGGAGCCGCAGAAGCCGCCGGTCGGACACGAACCCACGCGGATCGTCACTCCGCCCGGGAGCGGAGGGCCGTGATGGCCGCCGAGCCCCTGGGCGGGCGCCCTACGGACCTGCGCGGCAAACGGATCGCCGGATACCTGGTGGAGAGCGAGATCGGCCGCGGCGGCATGGCGGTCGTCTACCTCGCCCGGGACCTGCGGCTGGACCGGCCGGTCGCCCTGAAGCTGCTCGCCCCCGAACTCGCCCGCAACGACGTCTTCCGGCAGCGCTTCGCCCACGAGTCGAAGGTCGCCGCGGCGATCGACCACCCGCACATCGTGCCGGTCTTCGAGGCGGGCGAGACCGACGGGCTGCTGTACATCGCGATGCGGTACGTCCCCGGACAGGACCTGCGCGCCCTGCTGGACCGCACCGGGCCGCTGCCGGTGGAGACCGCGGCCCGGATCGCGGGGCAGGTGGCCTCGGCCCTGGACGCGGCGCACGCCCACGACCTGGTGCACCGGGACGTGAAACCGGGGAACATCCTGGTCGCGGAGGGGACGGACAGCGAACACCCCGAGCACGTGTACCTGACGGACTTCGGGCTGACGAAGAAGTCGCTCTCGCTGACCGGGTTCACGAGCGTCGGGCAGTTCGTCGGAACCCTGGACTACGTGGCGCCCGAGCAGATCTCCGGCAAGCCGGTCGACGCCCGCTGCGACGTCTACAGCCTGGGCTGCGTCGTCTACGAGACCCTGACCGGGAGCCCGCCGTTCCGGCGGGACGACGACATGGCGCTGCTGTGGGCCCACCAGTACGATCCGCCGCCCGCGGTGAGCTCACGGCGGCCCGGCCTGCCGGCGGCGGTCGACGAGGTGCTGGCGAAGGCCCTGGCCAAGTCCCCGGACGACCGGTGGAGCAGCTGCCTGGGGTTCACGGGGGCGCTGCGCCGGGCCGGAGCGCAGGCGCCGCCGCCCGGCGCCCCGCCCCCGCCCCCGCGCTGGGCGCGGCCGGTGTTCCGGGGCGAGGCAGCCCGCTGAGGTCCGGTCACCTCTCGGCGGCGGCGGCGGGCGGCTCCGGCTCCTCGACGAGACCGCGGCGGTGGACCGGGCGGGCCAGCAGCGCGCCCAGGAAGCCCGCGAGCGCACCCCAGACCAGGGCGAGGCCCACGGTGCGCCACAGCACCGGGCGCAGCTCCACGATGCCGCCGACCCCGCCGACGTCCCCGATGCCGAGCAGCGACAGCCCGAAGCGGGCCCGGACACCGGCCAGCAGGCAGACCGCCAGGGTGGCGAGGGCGAGGGCCACGCCCAGGTGGAGCGCGTGCTGCCAGGCGCGGACGGCGGCCGGGGAGCGTACGGCGGCCAGGAAGCCGGTGCCGAGCAGGAGCACGACGGCGACGGCCACCAGCCACCAGGCGCGGGAGTCCCGCTGCGCGAGGGAGGCCACGTCGACCCGGGACAGGTCGTGCCCGCGCAGCACTTCGTCCAGCAGCTGCGGCATCGGCAGCCCGAACGGGCCCTCGACCTCGCCCTCCCAGGCTCCGCCGAACCCCAGGGTGAACGCGAACCAGGCGAGGTTCGGCAGACCGAGCAGGATCACGGCGAAGGTCCGGTCCGCGTGCCCCTGCGTGGCGGCCACCACCAGGCCGACGCCGACTCCGAGGACCACGTACGCGAGGAGCAGCGCCACGGTGGCGAACGCGGCGGGCCGCACCGCCGTGTGGAAGCGGACGAGCCGGGCCGGGAGCGGCGCACGGCGCGAGACCAGCAGGGCGATCAGCAACAGGCCCAGGATCCACAGCAGTCCCCAGCCCAGCGTCGCCGGCAGGGCCGCCTGGAAACCGACCGTCGGGGAGGCGTCGAGGAGTTCGCCGAGATCGGCCACCGGGGAGTCGCCGGTGGCGATCCCGAAGGTCTGGCGGGCGAGGAGCGCGGCGCCGGTGAGGGCGAGCAGCCAGAGCAGGACCAGCGGGCCGGCCCGGGCCAGGAGTTCCCCCGGCCGGGCCACCGCCCGGTTGTGCAGGGGGCGCAGGAAGAGGGCGCCGGCCGTGAGGGCGCCGGCGAGGCTCACCGAGAGCGGGAGTACGGACAGGCTCGCGTCGGCCTCGGCCAGGAAGCCGGCCCCGCCCGTCACCTCGATCGATCCGCCGGCCGCCATCACGACGACCGCCGCGACCACCCGGGGGAACGCGCCGCCCGGCAGGCCGGTCGCTCCCGCGCAGGCCAGACCCGCCGCTGCGACGGCGGCCATCACCGCGAAGCCCGCCACGGCGGCGACGAGGGCGTCCCGCCATGCCCGCGCTGAGACCCCGGATGCCGAGCGCGGCGGTGCCGGACCCGGTGACGACGGACTGCTCACGCTCACGGTGCAACCGTAGGCACGCTCGGCTTGCGGCCACCACCGGGACGACGCACACAATGGTCCGCAGGGACCGGAACTCCGCAGCCTGGGAAGAAGAGCCCGTGACCACGCAACCTTCCGGCCCCGGCCAGGAGCCGCAGCGGCCCACGCAGTCCTCCGGGCCGCCGGGCCCGCGCCCCACCGGCCCGCCGTCCGGCCCCCTCTCGGGCGGGCGGCAGGGCCCGCCACCCACTCCGCCGGCCCCGCCTTCACCGCCATCCGGGGGTACGCCGCCGGGGCCGCCCGCCAAGGGGCCGTGGTGGCGGTCCGTACCCCGGCTGGCCACCGCCCTCGTCGCGGTGACCGGCGCCGTGGTCCTGGCCGTGGTGCTGACCCGGCCCGGCGGGTCCCCTTCCGCCCGCGGCGAGGTGTTCCTCCAGCCCGCCTCCGCCACCGGCCCCGCCCCCTTCACGGAGTCCACCGCCGTTCAGGAGGCCGTGCCGCCTCCGCAGAGCCCGGCGCCGTCGGCGCAGAGCGCCACGCCGGGCCCCGGCACCACCGCCACGCGCACCATCAGCGGTTCGGCGCCGGGCCTGTACGGCGGTACCCGGTCCGTGGCGAGCTGCGACGTCGAGAAGCAGATCCGGCTGCTGTCCGCCCAGCCCGCCAAGAACGGGGCCTTCGCCTCGGCCCTCGGCATCCGGCCCGAGTCCGTACCCGGCTACCTGCGCGCGCTCACCCCGGTGCAGCTGCGCACGGACACCCGGGTGACCAACCACGGCTACCACGACGGGAAGGCCACCGGCTTCCAGGCGGTGCTCCAGGCCGGGACGGCGGTGCTGATCGACGACCGGGGGGTGCCGCGGGTGCGGTGCGCCTGCGGCAACCCGCTCGGGGCCCCGGTCGCGCTGCAGGCCGACCCGAAGCGGCACGGGCAGCCCTGGGACTCGTACCAGCCGTCGAAGGTGGTGGCCATCGCGCCGTCGTCGACGTCCGTCGACAAGTTCGTGATCTACGACCCCCACGACCGCCGCTGGTTCGAGCGGGGCCGGGGAGACGACCGGGGCGAGCACGACAAGCCCGTGCCGCCGCCGGTGCTCCCGCCCGCGCCGGTCACACCGTCGCACCCGGCACCCGCGACCTCCGAGGAGTCCCCGACCCCGCCGACCCCCTCGCGCTCCCCGGCCGGGTCGGCGTCCGCGCCACCGCCCCCGCCGCCGTCCCCGCCGGCATCGCCGCCCTCGTCCCGGCCCGCGTCCGAGCCGCCCTCGGAGCCCGCGTCCGCGCCCGCGTCGGCGCCCCCGCCGGGCAACCCGCCCCAAACCGGCACACCGTCCGCCCCCGCCGGCTGACCGGCGGGCGGCTTGTACGGGCACGCGCCCGGGAACGGTGAGACCCTGGCTGCATGGCCGAAAGGGGAGCGAGCCCCGAGGTCGACTGGCCCGCGCAGCCGGACATGAGCCTCGCGCTCAACCGCATGGGCACCTTCGACTGGGACCTCGACAGTGGGCAGATGCATCTGGATCCCACCGCCCTCGAGGTCCTCGACCTGCGCCCCGAGGAGTTCAACGGCACCCCCGAGGGGCTGCGGGTGCGGGTGCCGCCCGGGGAGGAGGTCCGGCTCGACGCCCGGGTCGCCCAGGCGCTCAAGGACGGCCGCAGCCACTACGGGGCGTACGTACGGACCCGCATGCGCGACGGAACCCCCGTCTGGACCCACATCCAGGGCCACATCCTGCGCGAGGCCAACGGCCGCCCGTACCGGATCATCGGGATCCTGCGCGACGCCGCCCACGACCCCGGCGAGCCCGGCGCCGGCGGGGAGCAGGCCGAAGGGCGGCGCCGGATGACCGGCGTGGTCGAGCGGACCAGCGCGATCCTGGCCCACGCCCGCACCGTCAACGACGTGACCGACGTCCTCAAGGACCCCGAGGCCCTCGGCCACCTCGGCGCGGTCAGCGTGATGCTCGGCATCGTCGACGGCGGCCGGATCCACCTCGTAGCCGAGGGGCAGCTCGGCTCGTACGTCCCCGAGATCGAATACACCCGGATCGACGCGCGGCTCCCGATGAGCGAGGCCGTACGCAACCTCCAGCCGGTGTTCATCGCCTCGCGCGAGGAGTTCCAGGACCACTACCCGCAGCTCTGGCCGTACATCGAGCCGCTGTCCGTGCGCAGCGGCGTCTACCTGCCGCTGATCGCCCAGGGCCGGGCCGTCGGCGCGCTCGGGCTGCTGTACACGAGGGACGGGGACTTCACGGCCGAGGAGCGCAACCTGCTCGTCGCGCTCGGCAGCGGCATCGCGCAGAGCCTCCAGCGGGCCATCCTCTTCGAGCAGGAGCACGACCTGGCGGAGGGCCTGCAGCGGGCGATGCTGCCGCGCCGGATCCCGGAGGTGCCGGGCGCGCGGATCGCCGTGCGGTACCGGGCCGCCCGGATGGGGCGGGACATCGGCGGGGACTGGTACGACGTGGTCCCGCTCGGCGAAGGCCGCGTCGGGGTGATGATCGGCGATGTGGAGGGCCACGACACGGACGCGGCGGCGGTCATGGGCCAGCTGCGGATCGTCCTGCGGGCGTACGTCGCCGAAGGCCACACCCCCGGTACGGCCATGGCGCGGGCCTCGACCTTCCTGCGCGAGCTGGACACGGACCGGTACGCCACCTGTACGTACGCCGAGGTGGACCTGAACACCGGCAGGCTCCAACTGGTCCGCGCCGGCCACCTCGAACCGGTCGTGCGGCGCGGCGACGGCAGCTGCCACCGCATCGCGGTGGCCGGCGGGCTCCCGCTCGGGCTCCCGCCGCGCGACAAGAACCCCGGAGCCGGCTCCGGCTATCCCGTCACCAGCCTCGAACTGCACCCCGGCGACACCCTGGTGCTGTGCACGGACGGCCTGCTCGAACGGCCGGACGGCGCCCCCGAGGCAGGGATGCACGAGCTCATGGAGGCGGTCCGGGCCGGGCCCGTGGACGTCGAGGAGCTCGCCGACGTCCTGTGCGACCTCGTCGGGGACGCGGGCGCCGGCGACGACATGGCCCTTCTCCTGCTGCGCCGGCGCGGCACCCCCGCCCCGCGCGGCGGCGGGCCGCTGCGCCTGCCGCTCACCCCGGGCGACCCCGACGGCCCGGCGATGGCGCGCCACCTGATCCGTGCGGCGGTGGCCGCGTGGGGCGCCGCGGACCGGGCCGACGAGATCGAACTGGCGGCGGACGAGCTGATGACCAACGCCCTCGTGCACACCGATGGCGGCGGCCACGTCAACGTACGGCTGACCCCGGAGGGCCGGATCCGCATCGAGGTCGAGGACGCCAGCAGCGCCCTGCCTCGCCGGCGCGAGGCGGGCGACTGGGCGGTGTCGGGGCGCGGCCTGCTGCTGGTCGACCGGCTGGCCGAGGAATGGGGCGTGGAACCCCGGGGCGGCGGGAAGAGCGTGTGGTGCGAGTTCGCCGTACCGGGGCACGCGGCGGCGCCGTGACGTGCGGGGGCGCCGCCGGGGGGCGGGTCAGAGCGCCGCGTAGGGACCCTGCTCCGCCTTCGTGGTCTGCATGGCCGTCAGCTTGCGGACGAAGACGATGGCGAGGACGGCTGCGGCGACCGTCACCAGGTCGGTGACCATGCCCACGGTGGACGCGTCGCGCAGGGCCTCGGGGGTGTCGGCCCGCTGGTACATCAGGCTGAACACCCGGTCGAGCACGAGCGAGGAGGCCCACAGGGCCCACCAGGCGTTGAGGGGAGCGGCCGAGACCTCGCGGAAGGAGCCGTCGGGCCCGAGCTGGGTACTGGCGGTCCAGGTCTGCTGGGCGATCTGGAACGGCAGGAAGAGGTTGCCGATCGGGATGAACCAACCGCCGATGGCCCAGCCGCGCTTGTGGACGAAGGCGTCGGGGCGCATGATCTCGCCGTTCACGCGCACGCGGTGGAACCAGATGATGAAGACGACCGCTGTGGCCAGCATGATCAGGACCTGGAGGGAGCCGGCGACGGCGGTCATGACGTCCGACCGGTCGAGCGTGCCCTGGCCGACGTCCGCCGCGTCGGCGCTCACGCGCTTCATGAGCGAGAAGACGTACCCGCTGACGGCCGCCGAGAACAGGTTGACCGCGGCCGCGACCCCCAGCAGCGCGGTGACCGCGACCGCCAGGCCGCGCGGGGAGCGCAGCACGTCGGCGGGGGGCCACGGGGCGGCGTACGGCATGCCGGGGTACGGACCGCCGGGGTACCCGGGCCGGGGCGGGCCGGGGTACGGCTGTCCGGGGTAGGACGGACCGGGGTGCTGAGCCGGGTAGGCCTGCGCCGGGTACGGCTGCGGGGCGGCCGAGGGAGCGGCGGGCGGCTGCTCCGGTGCCGGTCGCGGTGTCGGTGCCGGAGCCGGAGCTGAGGCTGCGGCCTCGGCCGGGAGCTGCGCCGCGGCGGGGGCCTCGGCCGGGGGCGGGGGCTTGGCCGGCGGGTGGGCCGGAGGTGGACTCGGCGGGCCCTGCGGCTCGTTCAAGGACATGCGGTGTGTACCCCCCACGGGAACATGCGAAAGAGATGTGGATGCCCGCTGACCTGCGGCGGGCACGCTCGAACCTTGCCAGTCCGGCATCCGGCGGCAAAATCCTTTCTGCGCGCCGGATGGCGGGCGAATGGCTGAAACCGCGGGGCACGTGCGGTCGTGCCCGCCCGGGACGGGCCGAGTGGCCGATCCTGCCTGGGTGCTGAGCCTGCGTCCGCTGTTGCCCGTCCTGCTCGCCGCCGTACTCGCCGCCCCCGCCCCCGCGCTCGCCGCCGGTGCGGGCTCCGACGGGATCGAGACCGCCCGTACCGGCCGGCAGATCGCCCCCGGGATCCGGCTGGAGTCCTATGACCGGCTGGAGGCCGACCGCTGGCTGCGGATCGACGAGCTCCTCGTCGACCTCGGGGGGAGCGGCGGGGTGCGCGCCGAGTACCTGGGCGGCCACGGCCCGGCCACCGTCGCCGAGTCCGCCGCACGCCACCCGGCGGGGCCCGGGCGGCGCGTGGTGGCCGCCGTGAACGGCGACTTCTTCGACATCCGGGGCACGGGCGCGCCGCTCGGGGCCGGCCTGGGCGCCGGCCGGCTGCTCCACGCCGCGGGCCCGGGGCCCGCCGCGGCCCCTGCCGTCGGGTTCGGGGCCGACGGCAGGGGCCGGGTCCTGAGCCTGGGCCTCGACGGGAGCGCCACCCTGCCCGGCGGGGCGGTGCGCCCGCTGACCGGCTACAACGCGGCCCGGCCGGCCGCCGGGGGCCTGTCCGCGTACACCGCCGACTGGCCGGGGACGGAGCTGCCCGCGCTGGGTACCGCCGTGGCGGTCCGGTACGGCCGGGTCACGGCGGCCGCCCGGCCCGTACGGGGCCCGGTGCGCCGGGAGCGTCCGGAACCCGGCACCACGCTGCTGGCGGCGGCCGCCGCGGACGGGTCGGCCGCCGCCGAACTCGCCGCCCTGCGGCCCGGGGACGCCGTGGCCGTCGCCGCCCGGGCCGTCGCGGGCGCCGGACCGGTCCCGGTGGCGGCCGTCGGCGGGCGCGAGGCCCTCGTCGTCGCCGGTGTCCCGCAGAACCACGACGGCGAACCGAACAACACCGCCGCCCCGCGCACGGCCGTCGGGTTCTCGCGCGACGGGCGGCGGCTGCGGATCGTCACCGTCGACGGCCGCCAACGGGACAGCGGCGGCCTCACCCTGACCGCGCTGGGCGCGATGATGCACCGGCTCGGGGCGTACGAGGCCCTGAACCTCGACGGCGGCGGCTCCTCGACCCTGCTCGCGGGGCTGAGCGGGGCGAAGGCCCTGGTGTTGGAGAACTCGCCGTCGGACGGGCCGGCGCGGCCCGTGGCGAACGGGCTGGTCCTCACGGCCCCGGCGGGCTCCGGCCGGGCCGCCGGGTACCGGATCGAGCCCGTCGGCGGTACCGCCGAGGACTTCACCAGGGTCTTCCCCGGGCTCACCCGGACCCTCTCGGCCACCGGGTACGACGCACGGCTCGGTCCTGCCCCGGGCGCGCCGGTGTGGTCCGCCGAGGGGGTCGGCAGCGTCGATTCCGCCGGAGTGTTCCACGCAGTGCGCCCCGGCCGTGCGACGGCGCACGCCCGGCGCACGACGGCGCACGGCGCGCTGCCGCTTGAGGTGCTCGGCCCGCTCACCCGGATCCGGTCCACCCGGGCCCGGATCGGGCTCGCCGAGCAGGGGGAGACGGCGGGGTTCCGGCTGACCGGGTACGACGGGCAGGGCGCGGCCGCCGTCGTGGAACCCCGGGACGTGTCCTTGGAGTTCGACCGGTCCCGGTGGAACGTCGCCGATGACGGCCGAGGCGGGTTCACCGTCACCGCCCTCGCCCCCCAGGCCACGGGCCACCTCCGCGCCACGGTCCGGGCGGCCGGCGGCCCGCCGCGCGCGGCCGTCGACATCCCGCTCGGCGTCGGGCTGGTGACCCTGCCGCTCGCTGATCTGGCCGACGCGGGGGAGTGGACCGGAGCGGGCGCCTCCGTGGCCGAGGGGCATCCGGGCGCGGGGCTCGCCCTGCACCTGCCCCGGGCCGGGGCACAGGCGAGCGCCGCCGCGCCGCGGCCCGTACCCGTCCCGGAACTGGCCCGTTCGCTCACTCTCCGGGTCGGCGGCGACGGCTCCGGGGCCCGGCCGGCCGTGGAACTGGCCGACGCGGACGGGGCCGCCGTCACGGTGCGCGGGCCCGCCGCGGACTGGACCGGCTGGCGGGAGGTCACCCTTCCGCTGCCGGCCACCGCACAGCCGCCGCTCACCGTGACCCGGCTCTCGGCGGTCGGGGGGACCCGCCCCGGACGGCTCGCGCTCGACACGCTCGGCGCCCGGACCCCGCCGACGGGGCCCGCCGCCGTTCCGGTGGTCCGGGATCCGATCGAGGCCGGCGAGGCGGTGGTCCGGGCCCGGCCGTGGCGATTCGCCGTCGGCGGCCGGGGCGGGGGCGGTGCCGGGTCCGGGGACACCGGTGCCGACTTCGTGCTGACCGGCGCCGACCGGCCGGAGTTCGTGCACCGCGGTGTGCGGTTCCTGCCGCTCGACACCGCCGAGCCCACCCTGGCGGGAGGCGGCCTGGATCGGATGCGGGCCCTGCGCGAGGCCCTGGCGGCTGCCGCCCGGGAGCCGGACACGGGCGCGCTGGCCGTCGTACGGGCGTACGCGCCGGACACCGTGGACCGCAAGGAGACGGCCCTGACGGGGCGTCTGCTCGCCGAGTTCCGGCGCACCACCGGCAAACGGGCCGCCGTCCTCACCTTCGGCGCCCCGGAGTTCGCGGCCGACCGCTCCGAGGGCGTCCTTTCGGTGGCCGCCCCGCGCACCGGCCGGACCCTGGTCGGCGTCGACGCCTACGCGCCGGGGGACTGGCTCTCCGTCCGGCATACGTCCTGAACCCGTACGGGTCAGAGCTCGACGAGCGTGACGCCCTGAACCCGTACGGGTCAGAGCTCCACGAGCGTGACCTCGGTCGCCTTCACGCTGGTCCACACCTTCGAGCCGTCCACGAGGCCCAGTTCGGCCGCCGCCTCCGGGGTGATCTCCGCGACCAGGTCGGGCGCCTCGGCCGAGCCGACCAGCACGCGCAGCCGGCTGCCGACCGCCGTGATCTCCCGTACGGAGCCCTGCCAGACGTTGCGCGGGCTGCCCGTGGGGCGGTCGCGGTGCACCGAGACCGCCTCCGGGCCGATGATCGCCAGCGCGGGGGCCCCCTCGGGCAGTGCCTCGGCCACCACCAGCCGTCCCCCGGCGGCGAGTACGAGGCCGTCGGCCGACGCCGTGCCGGACCAGGCGTTGCGGCCGAGCATCCGGGCGACCCAGGGGGAGCGGGGGTGGCGGGTGACCTCGGAGGGCGGGGCGTCCTGGAGGGTGCGGCCGTCGGCGAGGACGAGGACCCGGTCGGCGAGGGAGACCGCCTCGACGGGGTCGTGGGTGACGATGAGGCAGACGCCGCCGAAGCCAGCCAGGTGCGTGCGCAGGGTGTGCCGGACCCGGGCCCGCGTGGTCTGGTCGAGGGCGGCGAGTGGTTCGTCGAGGAGCAGCAGGCGCGGCCGGGCGGCCAGCGCGCGGGCCAGGGCGACGCGCTGGGCCTGGCCGCCGGAGAGCTGTGCGGGCTTGCGGGCGGCGAGGTGGCCGACGCCGAGCCGGTCCAGCCACAGCCGCGCCTCGCGGCGGGCCTCGGCGCGCGGTACCCGGCGGGCGCGCAGCCCGTACGCGGTGTTGGCCAGCGCGCTCAGGTGCGGGAACAGCGCGCCGTCCTGCGGGACCCAGGCCACCTGGCGCCGGTGCGGGGGCAGCGCCGTGACATCGGTGTCGCCGAGCCGGAGTTCGGCGTGGGCGCGCGGGGTGAGCCCGAGCAGGGCCCGCAGCAGGGTGGTCTTGCCCGCGCCGTTCTCGCCGACGACGGCGATGGTGGTGCCGGGATCGGCGTTCAGGGTGAGCTCGTTGAAGCCGGTGACGGTGGCGTGCAGCGGCCAGTGGCCGTCGTCGTCGGGGGCGCCGGCCGGAGCGGCCGGCAGCTCAGCCGTCACCGGCGCGCCCGGCGTCCCCCCGGCTCCGGGGGCCGCGGCCGCCGCCTCGTCCGGCGCGGCCGGGGCCGCGGCGGGCCCGGCGGCGGCCGGGGTGCCCGTCCAGCGGCCGCGCAGGGCGATCAGTACGGCCATGGCGATCACCAGCAGGAGCAGCGAGACGGAGGTGGCGGCTTCCGGCTCGTCCTGGAGCAGCAGGTACACCTGGAGCGGCAGGGTCTGGGTGGTGCCGGGCAGGTTGCCCGCGAAGGTGATGGTCGCGCCGAACTCGCCGAGCGCGCGCGCCCAGGTGAGGGCGGCGCCCGCGATCAGGCCGGGCGCCACCATGGGCAGGGTCACGGTGAAGAACACCCGGACCGGCGAGGCGCCGAGGGAGGCGGCGGTCTCCTCGTAGCTCTGCTTGAGGCCGCCGAGCGCCCCCTCCAGGCTGATGACGAGGAAGGGCATGGCGACGAAGGTGGCCGCCACGACGGCCCCTGACGTGTGGAACGGCAGCGTGATCCCGAACGTGCCCTCCAGCCAGGGCCCGAGCAGTCCGCGCCGGCCGAAGCCCAGCAGCAGCGCCACGCCGCCGACGGTCGGCGGCAGCACCATCGGGAGCAGCACCAACGAGCGGACGAACGCCTTCCCCTTGAACGGGACCCGGGCCAGCAGCCAGGCCAGCGGCACACCGAGGAGCAGGGAGAGGCCGAGCGCCCACAGGGAGACGAAGAGCGAGAGGCGCAGCGCCTGGACGACACCCGGGCTGGTGAGGTGGGTGCCGATCTCGCCCCACTCGGTGCGGGTGAGGATGCCGATGAGGGGCAGCAGCAGGAACGCGACGGCGAGCAGCGCGGGGAGCGCCAGGGTCACGGGGGGCCGGGTGCGGGTGCGGTGTCTGCTCATGTGGATTCCTGGCTGAAGCGTACGGGGGGCCGGTGCCGGGGCCGGTACGTGGAGTACGGCGCCCACGGGGAGTCGACGGGGGACACGCCGAGAGGGACCGCCCGTCCCCCCGGACCGGGCAGTCCCTCTCGATCCGTGCGGCTGCGGTGCCTGCTACGGCTTCTGGAAGCCCGCGTCCTGGAGGATCTTCTGCGCCTCGGGGGTGCTCAGCCACGCCACGAACGCGGCGGCGGCCTCGGCGTTCTTCGACGACTTGAGGCGGGCGGCCGGGTAGGAGGCCACGGCGTTCTCGGCGTCCGGGATGTCCACGACGGAGACCTTGTCACCGGACTTGAGGGTGTCCGTCTTGTAGACGAGGCCGGCGTCGGCCTCGCCGAGCTCGACCTTGCTCAGCACGGCGCGCACGTTGGCCTCCTGGGAGACCGGCTTCACCTCGATCTTCTGGGCGTCGAGGATCTGCTTGCTGTAGCGGCCCACCGGGACCTCGGGCGCGGCGAGCACCACCTTGATCTTGGTGTCGGCCAGGTCCTTCAGCTCGTCGACCTTGAACGGGTTGCCCTTGCCGGCCGCGATGACCAGGCGGTTCTTGGCGATGACCGCCGGGCCGTCGGTCTCGGCCTTCAGTCCGTCCATGGTCTTGGTGTCGGCGGTGACCAGCGCGTCGGCCGGGGCGCCCTGCTTGACCTGGGCGGCGAGCTCCTGGGAGCCGGCGAAGGAGAAGTTGACCTTCGTGCCGGGGTGCGCCTTCTCGTACGCGGCGCCCGCGGTCTTGAAGACGTCGGTCAGGGAGGACGCGGCGAGGACGGTGAGGTTCGCGGCCTTCGGCTCGGCGGAGGTGGAGGCGGAGGCGGCCGCCGCGGGGGAAGCCGCGGCGCCGGGGCTCTTGTTGTCGCCGCTGCCGCAGGCGGCCAGCGCGGGCACGAGGAGGGCGGCGGTCAGCGCGGCGGTGAAGGCACTGCGGCGGTTCGGGATCGGGGACATGAGCTGGTGCTCCTCAGTCGGGTCGGCGGCCGGGCCGGTGCCGGTTCCGCGTGGTGGTGACCCGCGCCGGGGACGGGCGGAGCGGGTGAGAACGTGCGCAGGTGCTGGAGGGTCAGGTGCGGTCGATGTGCACGCTGGTGGACTTCACGCGGGCGGTGGCCTGCATGCCGACCTCCAGTCCGAGTTCCTCGACGGCCTCACGGGTGAGCAGGGAGACCAGGCGGTGGGGACCGGCCTGGATCTCGACCTGGGCGGCCACGTCTCCGAGCTTGACGGCGGTGACGATGCCGGGGAACGCGTTGCGGGCCGAGGTGTACGGCTCCTCGTCCTCGGCGTGGGCGCCCTGGCCCACCGCCACGGAGAAGGCGGCCAGGTCGCGGCCGTCGATCAGCCGCCGGCCGGCGTCGTCGCGGTGGGTCGCGACCCGGCCGGCGTCGGCCCAGCGGCGGGCGGTGTCCGGGCTGACGCCCAGCAGGCGCGCCGCCTGCCCGATGGTGTAGGACTGCATGAGCGACAAGGTAGGGGCACGTGTCCCGCATTTGCAATTCTCTTGGGCTGATGCACATGGCAGATGCCATGCCTCTTGGCGATTCCTCCCATATGCATTCCGCTCGGGGCGGCCCGGCTGGCTAGAGTTTCGGCATGGCTGATGAAGCAACGGGAACGGGTGCGGGCACGGGCGCGGGAACAGGCGCAGGAACGGGAACCGCGGGATCCGCTCGGGTGGACGCCTGGATCTGGTCGGTCCGTCTGACGAAGACCCGCTCGGTCGCGGCGACCGCCTGCCGGGCGGGCCATGTGAAGGTCAACGGCGAGCGCGCGAAGCCGGCGCAGGTGGTGCGGGCGGGAGACGAGGTACGGCTGTTCCACGCAGGGCGCGAGCGCATCGTCGTGGTGAAGCGGCCGGTGACGAAGCGGGTGGGTGCGCCGGTGGCCGCCGAATGCTTCGTCGACAACAGCCCCCCGGCGCCGACGCGCATCGAGGCCGAGGTGGTCGGCGTCCGCGACCGCGGCACGGGCCGCCCCACGAAGCGGGACCGCCGCGAGATCGAATCCCTCCGCGGCCGCGTCCGCTGACCGGACCCCCATCCGAAAGACACGGCCGAGCCGGGCCGGCGCGCCCCGAAAGGGCACCCCGGCCGGCCGCCGGCCGCGTCGGCGGAGCCGCCGCCGCGCGGGCCGGCGTCCGACCGGCGGGGGCCGCCCGCAGGTCAGACCTTGCGGTACGTGTAGGCCTCTTCGGCCGCCGCGGCCACCGCGTCCAAGGGGGCGCCCGCGGAGGCCGCCACCACCGCTGCCACTGCTCCCTCCAGGAACGGGGCGTCCAGCAGCCGGGACCCCGACGGGAGTTCGTCCTCCACCAGCAGCGCCTTCACCGTCAGCACCGAGCTGCCCAGGTCAGCCAGCAGCGCGACCCCCGCTCCCCGGTCCACCTCGTGCGCGGCCGCCGCGATGCGTTCCGCGTCCGTACCCAGGCCGCCGTCCGCGGTACCGCCCGCCGTGGCCACGGGGACGACCGGGCCGCCCGCCGCCAGGCCCCGCGCCAGGTCCGCCACGGATTCCGCGACCGCCGCGCTGTGCGACACCAGTACGATCCCGACCTCCGGCCCGCTCACGACGCCTCCGCCGTATCCGTCGCGTCGGCCGTATCCGCGAGGGCCCCCAGCAGCAGTGCCGAAGACGTCGCCCCGGGGTCCTGGTGGCCGATGCTCCGCTCACCGAGGTAGCTCGCCCGGCCCTTGCGGGCCAGCATCGGCACCGTCGCCTGCGCCCCGTCCTGCGCCGCCTCCGCGGCCGCCCGGTAAGAGGTGCCGAGCGCCGCCACCCCCGGCACCAGCGCGTCCAGCATCGTCTTGTCACCCGGCGCCGCCCCGCCGAGCTGCGCCACCGCGCCCACCCCCGCGTACAGGGCCTTGCGCAGCTCTTCGTCGGAGACCTCGGCGGACTCCCCGAGCTCCTTGCCCGTCCGCCGCAGCAGCGTGCCGTACAGCGGGCCCGACGCCCCGCCGACCGTCGAGATCAGCGTCCGCCCCGCCAGCACCAGCACCGCCCCCGGACTCGTGGCGGGATCCGCCGCCAGCGCCGCCCGTACCGCAGTGAAGCCGCGCAGCAGATTGCTCCCGTGGTCGGCGTCCCCGATGGGGGAGTCGAGCTCGGTCAGCCGGTCCGCCTCGCGCTCCACCGCGGCCGCGGCGGCCGTCATCCAGCTCCGGAAGAATTCCGTGTCGCGCAATTCCGTCTCCTCACCGTGTCCACGACTTGTCCGCCGTGTCCTCCCACCTTCTCAGCAGCCCCACCGCAGGGCCGGAGTCCGGAGGGGCGCGTCCCACAACAACCGCAGCAACTCCTCGTCCGCACGGCACAGCGTCACCGAACACCCCGCCACCCCCGACGGAGGTCGAACGCCGGACTGCCCTTCGCCGGTGTCGTGCGCGCACATGGCGAGCGGGCGGGGGACAGCGCCTTCGCCCCCGACCCCGCCGGACTGCGGGCTCACGACGACCGGCGGGATCACGACGACCGGCGGTCCAGTTCCTCGTCGAGCGCCAACGCGGCGTCGATGAGCGCCAGGTGAGTGAACGCCTGCGGGAAATTGCCCAGTTGCTCGCCGGAGGCCCCGATCTCCTCGGCGAACAGGCCGACGTGGTTGGCGTACGTGAGCATCTTGTCGAACGCGTACCGTGCCTGGACGATCCGGCCGGCCCGGGCCAGCGCCTCGACGTACAGGAAGCTGCACAGGTTGAACGTTCCCTCCGAGCCGCGCAGCCCGTCGGGCGAGGCCGCCGGGTCGTAGCGGTAGACCAGGCTGTCACTGACGAGTTCCCGGTCCATCGCGTCGAGCGTGGACAGCCAGGACGGGTCGGTGGGCGAGATGAAACCGACCTTGGGCATGAGCAGCAGCGACGCGTCGAGGACGTCCGAGGCGTAGTTCTGTACGAAGGCCTGCCGCGCGGTGCTCCAGCCGCGCTCCGCGATCTGCAGGAAGATCGCGTCGCGGGCCGCCGTCCACCGGGCGGTGTCCGCGGGCCGCGAGTGCGCCCGGGCGAGGCGGATCGCCCGGTCGAAGGCGACCCACGACATCAGGCGGCTGTAGGTGAAGTTTTGTCGGCCCCCGCGGGTCTCCCAGATCCCCTCGTCCGGAACGTCCCAGCGGTCGCAGAACCAGTCCATGAGCGTCGTGAACGCCATCCAGCCGCGCAGCGCGCCCATGTCGTGGCCCTCGCCGAACGCGTAGGCGGCCTCCCCGTAGATGTCGAGCTGCATCTGGTCGGCGGCGGCGTTGCCGGCCCGGACGGGTGCCGATCCCCGGTACCCCTCCCAGTGGCCGAGGACCTCCTCGGGCAGACGGGGGTCCCCGTCGATGCGGTACATGATCTGGAGGGGGTGGCCGGAGGCGGAGCCGCCGGCTTCGAAGCGGTCGCGGATCCAGTGGCGGAAGGCGATGGCCTCCTCGGTGAAGCCGAGTTTGGTGAGCGCGCGCACCGACAGGGAGGCGTCGCGGATCCAGGTGTAGCGGTAGTCCCAGTTGCGCTCCCCGCCGATCTGTTCGGGAAGTCCCATCGTCGCGGCGGCGATCGGCGCGCCGGTGGGGGCATACGTGAGCAGTTTCAGGGTGATGGCGGACCGGTTCACCATCTGCTGCCAGCGGCCCCGGTAGGTGGAGGTGAGCAGCCAGTCGTGCCAGAAGCCCCGGCACCGGTCGAAGTCCGCGCGGGCGCGCTCGGCGCTCAGCGGATCGGGGCGCGGGCTGCCGCCGGCGTCGGCGGTCAGGACGACGGCGGCCACGTCGCCCGCCGCGAGGGTGAAGCGCCCCACGGCGTCCTGCCCGTCCGGGGTGAGCGTGACGGGGTGGCTCGTCTGGACGAACAGGTCGGTTCCCGGGCCCCGCATCAGGGCCGTTCGTTCGTCCAGGAGCCTCAGCGAGTGCGGGGCCCGGCCGTAGTCGAACCGGGGCCGGACCTCCAGGGTGAAGGGCAGACTGCCCCGCACCACGCGTACGGTCCGGTGCAGCCGATGCCGGGGCGTGGCCTCGCGGGACGGGTCGGGGACCATGTAGTCCCCCACCTCGCCGACGCCGTCCGGGGTCATGAAGCGGGTCACCAGCGTGGCCGTGTCGGCCAGGTAGAGCTGTTTGACCGTCACGTCGGGGACCTGGTCCAAATCGACCGCGAGGTGGCAGTGGCCGCCCTCGGCCCGGTCCAGCAGGGATCCGAAGACGCTGGGCGAGTCGAACCGCGGCGTGCACCACCAGTCGACGGTCCCGGCGCTGGAGACCAGCGCGGCCGTCTGGAGATCGCCGATCAGACCGTGTTCCGCGATCGGGGGGTAGGCACTCATGGCGACTCCGGTGGTGAGTGGCTGCCCTCCCACGGTACGTACGGGGCCCGGTCCGCGCCCGGTCAGACGGTTGCGGACGGTGTGCGTGCGTGGCCGGACGCCGTCACCGGCCGGGCCGGCGAACCGTGCCCCACTGCGCGAGTTCGCGCGTGTCCAGCGGGAGCCGCCAGACGTTCCGCCGGTGGACGGCGTCGAGTTCGGCCTGGAGCGGGGACGGCGGCACGGCCAGTACGGGGCAGGGCGCGTGCGCCAGGCAGTGACGGGCCACCGAGGGCCGCAGCAGGCGGCGTACGGCCCCCCGCGCACCCGTCCCCACGACCAACAGGTCCTCGGGGCCGCTCACCGCGTCCAGGAGGGCCGCGCCGGCCGTGGCCCGTACGGCGTGGCCCGCGAGGGCCACTCCCGGTCCGGCCGGACCGAACGCGGTGTCGAGGGCGAGCCGCAGCCGCTCCACGGCAGCGGCCTTGGCGGCGGCGAGCACCGGGACCCCGCCCGGGCCGCGGCTGCCGACGTCCCCGCCCGGCGCCTGCCAGGCCAGGACCACCCACAGCCCCGCGCCGCGCCCCCGGGCCTCGGCGGCGGCCCGGTGCAGGGCCGTGAGGCTGCCGGAACTCCCGCTCACACCGACCACGACCCTGTGCCGCACCGCGTCCACCGTCCACCCCTCATCCGGTCTGCTTCCGGCTCCCATGCAAGCGCGGGGCGGGCGGGTGCGGGCGGTCCGCTGACGGCTTCCTGACGGCTTCCTGACGGCTTCCTGACGGGGAAGCCGCGGACCATGACGGGTTGCTGATACGGCTCGCCGTCAGCCGGCGTGGACGTGGGGGCGGCGGTTGCGGTCGGGCTCCGCCTCGCGGATGACCTCGCGGGTGACCGGGGCGACCTCGCCCTGCCCGAAGAGGAAGAAGCGCAGGAAGTTGGAGATCGGGTTGCCCTCGGTCCACTCGAAGTAGATGTGCGGCCGCTGCCCGGTCTCGTCCCGTACGTGGAGCAGCAGCGCGGCGAGTGCGTTGGGGATGCTGGAGCTCTCCAGGGTCAGGACGCGGTAGCGGCCGTGCAGGACTTCACCGCTCACCCGCATGCCCGATTCGAACTCCGACGCGTCCAGGACGGTGACCTCGACGAACATGACGTCCTCGTCGGAGGGAATGTCGTTGTCCGCGCGGATCTGGGCCTTCTTCAGCCTGTACTCGTCGAGGTCCCGGCTGTCGGGCTCGTTGGCGATGAAACGGATCGTGCGGTTGGCGGTGTCGCGGATGAACCGCTGGGCCATGTCGTCGAACTCCACGTGCGTGACGCGCAGCTCGAAGACGCGGGCGAGGCGGGAGAGCAGAGAGAGGGCCATGATGCCTGCGATGAAGCAGGCGCCGATCTTCACGCCGTCGGGGCGTTCGGCCACGTTGACCGCGGTGGTGTAGACGAAGACGGCGGAGATCACGCCGAAGGCGACCGTCCAGCCGCGCTCCCCGGCCCGGCGGGCCGCGATGGTCACGGCGACGGCCGCCGAGGTGATCAGGACGAGGACACCGGTGGCGTAGGCGCCGCCCTGGGCGTCGACGTCGGCGTCGAAGAGCCAGGTCACCAGGAACGCGATCAGGGTGAAGACGATGACCATCGGGCGCAGGGCGCGGGCCCAGTGCGGAGCCATGCCGTAGCGCGGCAGGTAGCGCGGCATCAGGTTGAGCAGGCCGGCCATGGCGGAGGAGCCCGCGAACCACAGGATGAGGATGGTCGAGATGTCGTAGACGGTGCCGAAGGCGGAGCCCAGGTATTCGTGGGCCAGGTAGGCCAGGGCGCGGCCGTTGGCCTCGCCGCCGGGCTGGAAAGCTGCGGGCGGGATCAGCAGGGTGGTGACGAAGCTGCTGGTGATCAGGAACACGCTCATGATCACGGCGGCGGTGGTGAGCAGCTTCTTGGTGCCGCGGATCCGGCCCGCGGGCTTCTCCTCCGTGTCGTCGGGGGAGCCCTGGACGTGTGGCATGACCGCGACGCCCGTCTCGAACCCGGACAGGCCCAGCGCCAGTTTCGGGAAGACCACGAGAGCGATGGCGATCATCATGAACACGTTGCCGTGCTCGGCGGTCAGTGCCTCCTTCCAGTCGCCGACGACGTGCGGCTCGCCGGCCACCTGCCACAGGCCGACCCCGATGACGACGACGTTCAGCGCGAGGTACGAGAAGACCAGGACCACGGCGACCCCGATGGCCTCGCTGAACCCCTTGAGGAACACGCCGCCCAGCAAGGCGATCAGGATCAGGGTGATCAGTACCTGGTGCCCGGTGAGCGTGCTGGTCAGGTGCGGGTTCTCGATCATGTGCGCTGTCGCGTCCGCCGCCGACAGGGTGATCGTGATCAGGAAGTCGGTGGCCGCGAAGCCCAGCAGGGTCAGGACGAACAGCTTGCCCTTCCAGAACGACAGCAGCCGCTCCAGCATCGCGATCGACCCCTCGCCGTGCGGGCTCTCCTCCGCCACGCGGCGGTAGACGGGCAGCGCCCCCAGCAGGGTCAGCACCACCAGCACGATCGTGGCCAGGGGGGAGAGCAGGCCGGCCGCGAGCGCCGCGATGCCCGGCTGGTAGCCGAGGGTGGAGAAGTAGTCGAGGCCGGTCAGGCACATCACGCGCCACCACGGCCGCCCGTGGTCCGCGGGCGCTGCGCTCCCGCCGGGCTCCCCCTCCGGTTGATGGCCCGACCGGTGCTTCGCCTGGTCGGTCAGGCCTTCCAGGAGCCATGCCCTCAGGCGGCTCGGCTGGGTGGGGGTGGCCATCGCGGGTGCTCCTTCGTACGGCTTGGATCCGGCCATCGGTGCGACGGCTGGGCAAGCGTACGGAACTCGATCATTCGTGCACGCGCGCGTTCTCATGCTGACGGGCCCCCGGCCGTGCCGCCCGGGGGATTGCTCCGGTTGGTCGGAGCCTCGCACTCCGCCCGGAACCCGCCTCCCACCTGCGCGGACGCGTCGGACCGGGACCCCGGCGCCGTCGGCCGTCCGTACGCGCGGCCGCAGCGGTCTTGACGGCTCCTTAATGCCTCCCTAGCGATACCTTGACGGCCCGTTTCCGGGGCGGCGGGTGCCTCTGGGCCGTGAATCGATCGAATGTTCGAGTGGCGCGATATGATGGACCCGTGCGTACGATCCCCGGCCTCCAGGGCTCCCTCTTCGACCAGGGCGACGAGATCCGCCTCGGCCCGCTTTCGGGGCTGCGCCGGACCGGGCTCGGCGCCGGCGCCTGGGTCGACCACCTCCCCGGCTGGCTCTCGGGCGCCGACACGCTGTTCGAGCGGCTGGCCGGGGACGTCCCGTGGCGTGCCGAGCGCCGCCGGATGTACGAGCGCGAGGTCGACGTACCCCGCCTGCTGGCCTTCTACGACGAGGGAGAGCCGCTGCCCCACCCGGTGCTCACCGAGGCCCGCTCCGCGCTGACCCGCCACTACGCCGCCGAGCTGGGGGAGCCCTTCGCCACCGCCGGGCTCTGCCTCTACCGCGACGGCCGCGACAGCGTGGCCTGGCACGGGGACCGCATCGGACGGTCCGCCACCGAGGACACGATGGTCGCGATCCTCTCGGTCGGAGACCCCCGCGATCTCGTCCTGCGCCCCCGCGACGGCGGGCCGACCCTGCTGCGCCTGCCCCTGGGGCACGGCGACCTCGTCGTGATGGGCGGCTCCTGCCAGCGCACGATGGAGCACGCGATCCCCAAGTCCACCCGCGCCGTCGGCCCGCGCATCAGCATCCAGTACCGCCCCCGCGGCGTCCGCTGAGCCGGGGCCGGGCTGGCCCCGGATGGCGGCCGCGCCCCGGGGTGGACGCGAAGACGTGCTCCTCGGCCGCGGCGCCGGCCTCTTCGGGGTCGTCGGACTCCAGGCTCGGCGTGGCCCAGCTCGACGTCCCCAGGTGCAGGAGCCTTCGAAACCGGCCTCGGACTC
Organism: Streptomyces sp. NPDC051109; assembly: GCF_044455885.1. Lineage (NCBI taxonomy): Bacteria > Bacillati > Actinomycetota > Actinomycetes > Kitasatosporales > Streptomycetaceae > Streptomyces > Streptomyces sp. NPDC051109. The sequence goes on along the minus strand of NZ_JBITFF010000001.1, from coordinate 383,639 downwards.
CGGCTCCACCGGCCCTTCCTCGGTCCAGGCGAGCTCGGACGAGGTCACGCGCGCAGCCCAGTGGCGCGGCAGTCCCACCGTGCTGATCAGCTCCCCGGTCCGGAGGCGGGCCGGTTCCGCGGGCAGCCGCGCATCCGGTACGCGGACCGTGCGGTCGGCGCCGAACACCGCCTCCACGCGGGCCGCGCCCAACGGGCTCGGGTCGCGGCCACCGCCGCATTGCGCTCCACCACCGCGATCCCGCGGGCCTCGGCAAGCAGGAAGCGGCCCCCGCCGAGAGGTACGAGGTCCTCTCAGGGCCCGGGTGGTGCAGGGCCCAGGCCTCTTCGGCGGGCTCGAAGAGGACCGGCCCCGCCTCCTCGGGCTCCGCCGGGCGCCGGGTCGACTCCCCGGCGGCGGGCGGCGGGCGGCGGGCGGCGGGTCGAACCGGCGCTCCTCGGTCCTCAGCGACCAGACCTTCAGCAGGCTCCGGCCCTCCGGCCGTCGAAGGCCGGCGCCGAGGCGTCCCCGCCGAGGTTCGGCTCGGCCAGGAAGGCCCCGACCGGCCGCCGCCAGCCCCATACGGTCCGCCACGGCATGCCGGGCTCTGCCGCGGCGATCTGCTCCGCGTACGCGTCGTGCCCCAGGGGTGTCTTGTCGACCAGGCCGGATCAGGGAGCGGCGGCGACCGAGGAGAACAGGGCGTCAAGATCTTCGCGAGGCATGCGGACCGTGGTGCAGGAGGCCGCTGGCACCCCCCGATCCAGGGGGCGTCGGGGGTGCGGCGGCCCGCCTACGCGGGGTCCGGCTCCTTCGCCCCGGCGGGCTTCGGGAGCGCCGTCGCGCCCGGCCGCACCGCCGCGGCCGCCGCGTGCAGGGAGCGCAGCGCCAGCAGCAGTACGCCGATGTCGTCGAGGTACACCGGGTCCGGGATCAGGTCCACCGGCGAGACGGTGTAGATCACCGCGACCCAGAACAGCGCCTTGTCGCGCAGCGGGATCCCCGCGTCGAGCAGCAGCCGCCGCGCCGCGAAGACCCGGACGAGGAGCACGCCGGCCGCGATCGCCAGCCCGAGGGCGACGACCGCGGCGATCGTCAGCCAGACCGTTGCGTCCATGTCACCCCTATACCCCGTCCGGCCGCGCCATCCGCGCCCTGCCGTCCACTATCCGCCGTGCGTCAACCGCCGGCCCTCAACTGCCGGCCGTCAACTGCCGTGCTCGCGCAGCCGGCGGCTGACCTCGCCCAGCCCGTCCGCCAGCGCTTCGAGCTGCGCGGGCGTGAGCACGTCGATCAGCGCCTCCCGGACCGCCGTCACGTGTCCCGGAGCGGCCTCCTCCAGGCGGGCCCGGCCGGCGGCCGTGAGGACGGCGAAGACCCCGCGCACATCGGAAGGGCAGCTGCGGCGGCGGACCAGCCCCGCCTTCTCCAGCTGGGTGACCTGGTAGGTCAGCCCGCTTTTCGAATTGATCAGGCCATTGGCCAGTTCCGTCATCCGCAGCTCGCCGTCCGGAGCCGCAGCGAGTCGCACGAGTATCTCGTACTGCGGGTGCGACAGGCCGGAGTCGTCCTTGAGCTGCTGGTCGAGGCGGCGGTTCACCAGTGCGGACGCGGCCAGGAAGCCGCTCCAGGCGCGCATCTCGCGCTCGTCCAGCCATCTCGTTTCAGCCATGCGCCCAGCCTACACGGGTTGTTCCAATTTGAATCACTCGTTAGGGTCTGGACTGGCGGTTCGAATTTGAACGACCGTGCTCCACTGCAACCCCGTCCCCGCCCGGACCGCCCGACCGGAAGGATCCCCCCATGACCAGCCCCTCCGTCACCGCGACGAAGCCGCAGGCCGCAGCCGTACCGGCCGTCCCGCTCGCCTTCTCCACCCCCGCCCACGACGCGGGCCTGCTCCTCCTGCGCCTCGTCCTCGGACTGACCATGGCCGGCCACGGCACCCAGAAGCTCTTCGGCTGGTTCGGCGGCGGCGGCCTCAGCGGCACCGGCCAGTTCTTCACCGCCAGCGGCTACCCCGCGGGCGACGCGATGGCCGTCGTCGCCGGCCTGACCGAGACCCTCGGCGGCCTCGGCCTCGCCCTCGGGCTGCTCACCCCGCTCGCCGGAGCCGCCGTCGTCGGCACCATGATCAACGCGATCGCCGTCCACGGAGCCGGCGCGTTCTTCGCCCCCAAGGGCATCGAGTACGAGCTGCTCCTGACCGTCGCCGCGGCCGCAGTGGCCCTCACCGGCCCCGGCAAGTACGCCGCCGACCGCTTCCTGCCCGTACTGCGCGGCCACCGCCTGGCCCACGGCCTCCTCGCCGTCGCCCTCGCCGTGGTCGTCGCGGGCGCGCTGCTCCTCGTACGCAACTGACCGTCGCGCTCCAGAGGGTGCCCGGGTCCCGGCTTGATTGGGCCCGGGCATCCGGGGGAACAGCGCTCAAATGACACAACCCATCGAAGACTACGCACTCATCGGCGACCTCATGACCAGCGGGCTCGTCGGCCGCGACGGGTCCATCGACTGGTTGTGCCTGCCGCGCTTCGACTCGCCCGCCTGCTTCGCGGCCCTCCTCGGTGACAAGGAGAACGGCCACTGGCGCATTTCCCCCGCGGGGGCCCCCGATGACGAGCAGTGCACCCGCCGCGCCTACGTCGACGGCTCACTGGTCCTGGAGTCGTACTGGGACGCCCCGGACGGCGGCTCGTTCAAGGTCGTCGACTTCATGCCCCAGCGCGACGACGCCCCCGACGTGATGCGCGTCGTCGAGTGCCTGAGCGGCGAGGTCACCGTGCGCAGCGTGCTGCGCCTGCGCTTCGACTACGGGAACGTCGTCCCCTGGGTCCGGCGCGTGGACGGTGAGCGGGTCGCCGTCGCCGGACCCGACTCCGCGTGGTTCCGCAGTGAACCGGCCGTGCCCACCTGGGGCGAGGCCAACAGCACCTGCTCGGAGTTCAGCCTCGCCGCCGGTGAGCGGGTCGCCTTCGTCCTCACCTGGCACGCCTCGCACGAGCCGCGCCCCGAGCCCGTCGACCCGTTCGAGGCGCTGCGCACCAGCCTGGCCGACTGGCGGGACTGGTCCGCCCAGTGCACCTACGAGGGCCCCTACCAGGAGGCGGTGACCCGCTCCCTGATCACCCTCAAGGCCCTCACGTACGCCCCGACCGGCGGCATCGCGGCCGCCGCCACGACCTCCCTGCCCGAGGAGATCGGCGGCGTCCGCAACTGGGACTACCGCTATTGCTGGCTGCGCGACTCCACCCTCACCCTCGGCTCCCTCCTCGAGACCGGCTTCCTGGACGAGGCCCGCGCCTGGCGCGCGTGGCTGCTGCGCGCGATCGCCGGAGACCCCGCCGACCTCCAGATCATGTACGGCATCGCCGGCGAGCGCCGGATCCCCGAATCCGACCTGCCCTGGCTGCGCGGCTACGCCTCCTCCGCCCCGGTCCGGGTCGGCAACGCCGCCGTGGACCAGCTCCAGCTCGACGTGTACGGGGAGGTCCTGGACTCGCTCTACCTGGCCCGGGCGAACGGGCTGCCCGCGGAGCGGCACGCCTGGCGGATCCAGCTCGCGCTCCTCGACTTCCTGGAGCGCAACTGGCGGCGGCCGGACGAGGGCCTGTGGGAGGTGCGCGGTCCGCGCCGGCACTTCGTGCACTCCAAGGTGATGGCCTGGGTCGCCGCGGACCGGGCCGTACGCACGATGGAGAGCGACCCCTCGCTCCCCGGTGACGCGCAGCGGTGGCGAACCATGCGGGACGAGGTCCACCGGGACGTGATCGAGAACGGCTTCGACCCGGTGCGGGGCACCTTCACGCAGTACTACGGATCCCGCGAACTGGACGCGGCCACCCTGCTCATCCCGCGGGTCGGGTTCCTGCCGCCGGACGACCCGCGCGTGATCGGCACGGTCGACGCCGTGCGGGCGGAGCTCGGCAGCAGCGGCCTGGTCCGCCGCTACAGCACCGAGGGCCCCTCGGTGGACGGGCTGCCCGGCGACGAAGGGGCCTTCCTGGCCTGCTCGTTCTGGCTGGCCGACGCGCTGCACATGACCGGGCGGGACAAGGAGGCCCGGGAGCTGTTCGAGCGGCTACTGGCCGTACGCAACGACGTGGGACTGCTCGCGGAGGAGTACGACCCGGTGACCGGCCGCCAACTCGGCAACTTCCCGCAGGCGTTCAGCCATGTCGGCCTGGTGACCACGGCCATCACCCTGGGCCGCACCCACGCCCCGCCCGCGGCCTGACCGTCCCGCGGCGGGGGCGGGGATCTACCGGGACGGCTGCGCGGCGGGGGTGATCAGGCGGTGCAGCAGCGGGACGAGGGGCCGCTCGACGAGGCGGTACAGCAGCCAGGCGATCAGCATCGCGCCCGCGATCACGCCCAGCAGGGTGGGCCAGGGGCCCCACTGCTCGTTCCAGCGCCAGATCACCCGGACTCCCAGCGACTGGTGGACGAGGTAGAGCGGGTACGAGATCGCGCCCGCGACGGGCAGCCAGCGCCACTGGATCCAGTCCAGCTTACCGAGCGCGATCAGACCCATCAGCAGGTACATCGCGGTGATCGCGACGAGGCAGATCTTCCAGTTGATGCCGTGCCCCTCGCCCTCCATAATCACCGGGAGGCGGTGCTGCATCAGCAGCCAAGACAGTGCCAGGATGCCCAGGGTCTCGCCCTCGATCCGGCCGGTCCGGCGGACCAGGTAGAAGGCGATTCCGGCGATGAAGAAGGGCGCCCACCGGGGCACCAGGAGCTGGTCGAGCAGGGGGATGCCCGACGCCGGTGCCAGGACCGAGCCCAGCGCCCAGACCCAGCAGAAGTTGGCGACCCGGCGGTAGCTGGTGCCCAGCAGGACGACCAGCGAGAAGATCAGGTAGAAGCGCAGCTCGATCCAGAGTGTCCAGTAGACGTTGTCCACGCTGTTCACGCCGAGGGGTTCGTGGAGCATCGTGAGGTTGGTGAGCATCTGGCCGATGGTGACTTTCGGCTCGCCTGGAGTCCGCGGACCCAGGCGGGCGGCCGCCGAGGAGAGCACGACCGCCGCCCAGTAGAGCGGGAACAGCCGCAGGATCCGGCCCTGCCAGAACATCTGGAGCGACTTGCCCCAGCCGGACATGCAGATGACGAACCCACTGATCATGAAGAAGAAGACCACGCCCAGCCAGCCGAACTCGGCGACTTTGTGCAGGGTGGGAAAGAGCTCGACCGCGGTCCGCTGCCAGGGGATCGTTCCCGAGCCGGCCAGGTAGTGGAAAAGGACGACCGACAGCGCCGCGATCAGCCGCAGGCCGTCGAGCACGGCTATCCGCGGCGCCCGCGCGAACACCGCGCCGCCGCGCCTCGACCACACACGCTGGCCGCTTCGGCCAGGAGCGGGGGCTGTCTGCGCCGCCTCGGTCGGTGCTGGGACGAGGTTCCCGTCAAGGACTGACCTCTCGGACATGACACCTCTGGTTTTTCCTGCGGTGTCCGCGACACCGTACGGCTTGCAGATTGGAGGCCGCGATCATTTGCCGCCAGAGACCCGCAGGTATCCCGGCCGATCCTGTGGCCCGGCGGCCGGTCAGACTCCTCGAACTGCAGATATTGATCTTGCTGACCGGGCCAGACCCGGGTGCGGCCACCCGCTGATCATAGGTGTACGGATCAGCAGATTAGTCGGTGGGTACAAGCGGCAGCGTAGATCGGCCCGGTGGCGCGAGACATTCGAAGCGTTCCTCGGTCGGATCGAGAGCCTTGCCCGGCCGGATCAGACCTCGCGTGGCCAGGTCGTTTGCGCTGGGCTTCTGACGGATGCGACTGTGCAGGCCTGCCGAACGATTGCGGAGTGAGATGTGCACGTCAACCCGCTCGACGTACGGTAGGGGCCGCTGCTGCAGACCGTCTGTCGTGCCGAGGCCGCCCGCAGCGGCGTACGTCAGTAGATCCCGGAGCGACTTCACGACGAGGCAGCGGTGCTGGTTCGTCGGCGGCACGCGTTTTGCTTGAGGCGGTACATCGTCGGATCGAACGGCTTGCGGAGGCCGGTCACCGCTTCGACTGAGCGGCGGTTGAAGGGAGCCCCCGCGATGTTCGCCCCGGCGTCCGGGCCCCCCAGTCATTGTCACGTTAGTCAACCTTCAGGAAATCCTCGGCAAGCCAGGCCCCTCCTGTCCGACTGGCCAAGGTGGCCCTACGGCCTGAACCGCGAGGCTCTGTGGCGGATCCAGGGAGCTGCATCCGCTGCACTCCCACCACCTGACTGGACATATGCCCCCACGTGTGAACGGCCGGTTAGGGAGGCCTGCCGCTCGAGCCGGGCAGCCCGGCGGCGGGCCAACGCGGCCTGGTCCGTGTGAACGTCGGGGAACTCAACGTCTCCGCCGAGGCAGACCAGGCACGCCCAGAGCCTGGGTGAGGTGGTGCGCCCCTCCCAATGGGCGCCAGAAGGCCATGTGCCCCGCCGCGAGGCGGCGGGGCACATGGGTCAGGGACGCACATTCAAAAGGACTGGGTGCAACTCGAATGGAGTGCGGCCGTCGATTTCGGTGACCGTCCCCACGGTAAGTCGAGAACACGCCACAAGACCGGTTCCCCTGTCATGACGTAGGGCGAGTCGGAGCAATGGGTGCACGCTGCGCACTCCCGCATCATCCATCTCGCGTTCTTGACTTACGTCGGCGCGACTGATGGAAAGTCGCGGGAATACTCTGGTGAGCTTCACGAACTCGACCCCCTCGAACAAGATCCCCAGCGATTGGCTCGAATTGGGACTGGCCTTCAGAAGTAGTCTGGAGTGTCCGATGCCGTACTGCCACAGGGTAAACGAGCAATCGCTCGACCAGATTACACTCATATCGACTGACTCATTCAAAGGGATTCTTCACCACCTTTCCATTCCGATACCAGGTTACTCTCGGCCAGGCGCCGGGGGACTGACTCAGTCTGTATAGCTCCCAGGCAGTCAAACCCTTAGTGTCTACCGCAGGGTCGATTTTCTCTCCCGACTTTGCGTATTCCTTCGGATTGTCGATTCCATCGAGGTTAACGTGGATGTTCGTCTTTCCGTCGGTTAGGAATGCATCAACGTGTCGATGCCATGAAGTTCCGTCGGGCCATTCCTTGTAGGTGAGCGCGCCCGTCTCCATTCCGAAGATGTCAAGGGCCATGTCGTCATCCCCCACCTCTTGCAGGCCAAGGGCGATGTCACCGCAGCTGGAATTGTGTACCAGTACCGGGGTCGAACCGGCCAGGACATAGTACGTGTGGAAGTCTGCAACGGTGAAGTTATAGGTCTTGGCCAGTTGGGAGCGCGAGCGGTTCGATACAACTCGCACCACTGTCCCGTCGGTACTACGTAGGGTGGTGCCCGGCAGAAGTTCCTGCGCCGGAACCCATTGATTCCTCGAGGGGCTCCAGAACGGGTGCTCGTTGGTGGCGGTGAGCGTTTCAGTTCGCCGGCCGGACTGTATGACGAGATCGTTGAGGTGTTTGTTGCCTTCAGTGACGATGCTGCGTGTGACCTTGCGTGTTCCCGTACTGTTGGAAACAGGGTCACTCGCTAGGACGCTGTCACTTTCTTTGATTTCCTCAATGTTGCGTGTAGATCCGTCACCCAAGAGGATCTTGGTTCCGGCAGGGAAGCATCGGGAGCAACCCGATCCCGTGACGCCCTTGAGGAGGGCCATGCTGGCCCGCAGCATACGGATCTTGTTGCTGACCAGGTTATCCTTGAAGAAGTCCACACAGGCGTCAAAATCGTTCTTGGTGTAGCAGTTGTAGAGGTTGCTCAGGCTCAGGCCGTTTTTGAGGGCCCACTTCGTTCCCTCTGCGTAGGGCTTCCAGTACTCGGGTGCTGCCCTGATGGCTTCACAGTTGTATTTGCCCTGCAAGCACCAGCGGAAGTGCTCCTTGGCGGTCATGCAGCCCAGGCCGTCGTAGCCGCAGCGGTACTGGCGGCTGGCCTCTCTACCGGGAGCGTTCTTGCGGTCCCTCTCTGCCTTTTCATCGGCAATCTGCACGTACTTGGCATAGGCGATGTCGGCTTCGCGCTGGGCGGTGGCGGCGTCGTTGTGTGCCTGCAGGAAGGTGTCGCGAGCTTTTGCCGCGTAAGCCCATGCGATGGACGCCGAGGTACGGGCGGACCGGGCCGAGATTTCCGCGTCGGCGGCCGAGAGCGAGGCGTTGCGTGCTGCGGTGTCGGCGCTGGCGGCCGCGGCACGCGCGGTGTTCGCCGCCTCCGCCGCGCGGGCGGCCGAGGCTTCGGCCTCCTTGGCGGACTTTGCGGCTTGGGCTGCGTAGGTCTTGGCTTGCCCGGCCGAGGCAGCTGCCTGCGTGGCATACCCGTGGGCCGCTTCATCGGCCTTGCGGGCCGTGGCAGCGGCCTCTGCGGCCTCTGCCGAGTCCTGGGCGGCCTGCGCAGCGATGACCGCGCCTTCCGCGATCAGCTGCTGGACGCGTTGTTGATGAGTGGTGGAGAGCCAGTCCTGCTGCTGGGCCGCGTACTGGCCGCTCTGGATGAACCCGTGCAGATCCGCCTTGGAGCCGCTCAGAGCGATGCGGGCGGCAGCCTGGAGTTCGGGACCACCGCTGTCCGCGAGCTGGGCTGCCCGGACACGCTCGTCCTGGGTGCGCGCGGTGTACTGGCCTGATGTCGCGAAGGCGGTGTACTTCGCGACATCGCCGGAGTTGAGGGCTGCACGACCGGCGTCAGTGGTGACCGGACCGGCGTTTTCAATGACCTGAGCGATGTAGACCCGCAAGTCCTCCTTGCCCACCGCGTACTGGCCAGTGTCGAGGAACGTGTTCACAGCCGCGGCGTCGCCCTTGAGAGCCTGCTCGGCGGCCGCCCTCACATTTGCGGACGGGTGCTCCTCGGCCAGGCGCGCAGTCTGCGCCCGCCGGTCCTGCTGGTCGGCACGTGCCCACCCGGTCTGCATGTAGGTCGCGATGTCGGCATCGGATCCGGCGAGTGCGACCTCGGCTGCGACCTTGCTCCATTCGTCGCGGATCTTCGCGGTCTTCAGAGCCACTCGCCGGGCTCTGGGTGCGAGTGCGGTCGGATTCGCACCGGGCTTGGTCGCCTCGGCCGCGAGCTGCTTCGCCTCGGCTTCGAGGTCCCTGGACTCTTTGGCTTCCTGCGCGTTCGCCGCCTCCTCTGCTTCCTCCTTCGCCTTGTTGTCCTTCCCCAGCTCCAAGCCGGCGTTCGTCCGCGCCAGAAGCTCTGCGTCGTCGATCTCGCGGGCCAGCGTGTAGACATCCTTGGCCTTGTTCACGGCATCGGTGGCGGTCGCGGCTGCCTGGGCCGCAGCATCGGCGTGCTTCGTGGACTCTGCTGCCGCGGTGGCCGCCTCTCCCGCGTGTTTGGCGGCTTCCTCCGCCGCGTTCGCCGCGTTCTCCGCGTGGGTGGCTGCCGAGTGCGCCGCGTCGCGTGCCTGACGTGCGGCCAACGCGGCCTTGCGGGCCAAGCCGGCAGCAACGTTCGCCGCACGGTTGGCCTCATTCGCATGCCGACGAGCCTGGTCGGCGGCAGCACGAGCGTCGCTGGAGCTGACGCCCGCCTGATCGGCGAAACGGCTGGCGTCCATGGCAGCGTCGGCTGTCAGGAGGGCGTTCTTGCCAGCTCCCAAGGCTGCTTCAACAGCGCCGGCGGCAGCCTCGGCGGAATCGGATGCCAACGAGGCAGCCTTTTCGACTTCCTTGACACCCACCATGGCAGCCCTGGCGTCAGCGGCCGCCTTGTTGGCGTCAGAAGCCTTGGTTCCATCGACTGCGGCTGCGGCCGCGGCATCGCGAGCGCGAGTTGCTGCCTTGCTCGCGGCCGCAGCGGCGCTGGACGCGTTTGAGGCGGCGATGGCGGCCACGCGGGCGGCGCGATTGGCGGCGGCAGCTGCGGCGATGGCTTGTTGCGCTGCCGCAGCTGCCTGGCGGGTGAACTCTGCGGCACGCTTGGCCGCAGCCGCGGCCTTGAGCGCATCGCCCTTGGCCGCCTCTGTCTCGCGGGCGGCGGTGTCGGCTGCTTCCTTGGCCTCATGCGCTGCTACCACCGCCCGCGCGGAGGCCTCTTTGGCGGCGTCCTTCTCGGCGCTTGCTTGGCGGCCGGCCTCACGCGTTTGCTCGATCAGCTGTGTGATCGTGGCTTGCTCTTGGTCCTTGGCGCGGGCGACGTGTTGCCCGACTTCAAGGAAGTCCCGGATCTGGTCCGGCCCTCCGCGCAAGGCGAGACGGCCCGCGGCCCGGGTGTTCTCCCCGCCGATGCTGAGGATCTGAGCGACCTGGACGCGTTCGTCCTGCTCGCGCTGAGAGTACTGGCCTTCCTTCAGGAAGGTCGTGATCGCGTCCGCGCCCCTCTGGAGGGCTTCGCGGCCCTTCTCCTGGACATTGGGGCCGCTGGTGTCGACTATCTGGGCGACCCGGACACGCTGGTCCTGCTCAAGTGGGGCCTTCCAGCCGCTCTCAAGAAAAGTCTTGATCTCGCTGGGGGTTCCTGCGAGTGCCTTGCGCGCGGCATCCTGGAGGCCGATGCCGCCGATGCCGCCGATGCTGGCGAGCTGCGCGGTGGCGACCCGGTCATCCTGCCGTGTCAGCAGCTCGGCCTGGCCGAGGAAGCGCTGGACGTCGTCGTCGCTGCCCGTGAGGGCGACTTCCGCAGCCGCCTGGACGCCGGGGCCACCGTTCTTCCACAGGTCCACAACCCGGCCGCGATCGGTCGGGGGGATCACATAGCCGGGGACAGGAGGGGCGGGATCACCCGTCGCGGCGATGGCAACGGGGGAGGCGCCCAACAGCCCGGAGACGAGGGCGAACGGGACTGCACCGGTGCCTATCCTCTGCAGAACACGCCGACCTCTGCCAGGTGGTCTCGGACGGTTCGTGGTGTGGGTCAAAATCAGCTCTTCTCTACCCGGCCGCGACGGGGCCGGAACGATGACGGAAAAGTGTTACCGGTGCGTTCTGCGGCGCTGCGAGAACGAGCACTTTCATCCCAATGTGGCCGGCATCGAGGGCTGGCCCGGAGGCTTGGCAACCATCCAGCCGTGCGGGGAGGGTGCAGGTACGCGTGCTGCCCGTGCCCGCCTGTGCCGCCCAGGTCCTGAGCCGCAGCCGTCACCCGGCTTGGGGGGGGTCTAACCCCGCGTGTCCGTCCAGGCAAACGGAATTGACTTATCATCAATTTAAGTTGATCGGCTGCGGTCGAGCGACTACGGCCCAGCCTTGAAGATCGCCACGGGGGGCGCCGGTTGGAAGGTCGTGCACGGTGGCGACTTGCATCTGTCACTCGTTGCGTCGGTCACCCTCCATCGCGGAGGAACCGACGAACGGCACTCGCGACAAGCTCGGCCGATGACGTGCTCCGCGTTCGGTGCGATCCCGGCCCGTGCCACGCCTGGCGAATCTGCTGCTCCTCGCCAACCAGTCCTCGCGCACGTTCTCCGCGTGAGGACGCCTTCCTGGGAAGTAAAGATCACAAGTGCGTACACGCAGATGGCTGCCCGCCGCAGCCCTCACTATCGCCGCCGTCGCGCCCACCCCGCTCGCGTCCGCTGCCACCGAGCCCGCCGCGCCATTCGCGTCCGAGGACGGCGCTTACCCGGGAGCGGCCCAGATCCTGGCACAGAAGGGCATCAAGCTCGTCCGTGGCGACGGCAACATCACGCTCGCCGACTGCAAGGCCGACGCGAAGCAGATTCGTGTCATGACCGTCGAAGACTCCGCTGCCAACCGGGCCGGGACGTACTGCTTCGCCTCCAGCGCCGCGACCGGCCTGCTCACTCTCGAGCTGCCGCGCGTGTTCGCCATCGACGCTGCCGACCAGCCGTTGACCGCCAGCTTGACGGCTGACGGAACAACGAAGACCGTCACGATCGCCAAGGACGGCTTTGCCAGCGTCGGTGAGGGCCAGCTAGGCGGTGCGCGGAGCACTCTGGTCGAGATCCGCGTCACCGGTCCGGCCAGCGCCAACGCCCCTGCTCCTTCCGGTGACACCACGCTCGCCTTCGCCGGCAAGCTCACCGTCGGCGACAGCAAGCGGTTCTGCACCGCGGCTCTGGTCGACCCGTACTGGGTGATCACCGCCAAGAACTGCTTCGCGGACAACCCCGCAGATCTCGCCTCCGTCGCTGCTGGCGCTCCCAAGGACAAGACCACCGTCACTGTCGGACGCACCGACCTGGCCACCTCCGGCGGGCACACCACCGACATCACCGAACTCGTCCCCCACCCCGACCGGGACCTGGTCATGGCGCGGCTGGCCAAGCCCGCCCTGGATATCACCCCGGTCGCGCTCTCCGCCGCATCGCCGACGGCCGGCGAGGCGCTCACCGTCGCAGGGTTCGGCCGCACTGGCACCGAGTGGGCGCCTTTCAAGCTCCATTCAGCCGCCTTCTCCCTCAGCAACATCGACGCCGTCGGCTTTGCCCTGACCGCCAAGACCCCGGCCAACGCCACTGTGTGCAAGGGCGACGCCGGCGGCCCCGCGGTGCGTACTGAGAATGGCAAGCCCGCTCTGGTTGGCATCACCAGCCGCTCGTGGCAGGGTGGGTGCCTCGACAGCGGCCAGACCGCGACCGGTGCCTTCGACGCCCGCATTGACGGGGCCCAGGACTGGATCAAGCAGGTCCGCTTCACCACGGCCACGATCAAGAACGTCACCAGCAACCGTTGCGCGTGGGTGCCGTGGCAGACGCCCGACAATGGTGCGGTCGTCAAGCAGATCGACTGCGATGCGAAGTTCGCCGACCAGCTCTGGAAGATCGAGCCGGTCGCCGGAGGCAGCTACCAGATTCGCAACCTCACCAGCAACCGTTGCATGTGGGTGCCGTGGCAGACGCCCGACAATGGTGCGGTCGTCAAGCAGATCGACTGCGATGCGAAGTTCGCCGACCAGCTCTGGAAGATCTGACTCACTCTCTGGACGGCGCCACGTGGGACGGGCGACATGCAGACGACGTGCCCTCGCGGAATGAAGAACTGAATGGTGAAGCCGGGTTCCCCAGGGCCCGGCTTCACCGCTTCCCTGACCGCGGTCAGGCGGGGGCCGCGGGGGTGACGGTCGCGCGGCGGTGCAGGAGGGTGGCGGTCGGGGCGTCGGCCGGGTGGAAGGCTTCCAGGTGCAGTTCGGCCAGCGTGACGTCCACGGCCGTGGCGAACGACGTCAGCGTTGTCAGGAGCCGGACCTCGCCCTCGGCGGTGTGCAGGCGCAGGGGTACCGCGAAGCCCAGGTGGTCCGGGCCCGGGGGCGGGGCCGGCGGTAGGTAGCCGGTCAACTCGCCGATGAGTGCGTCGAGTTCCGGGTCCCGATGGGCCGTGGCCCGGGTTCGCAGGCTCTCCGTGATGTGCCGTCCCCACGCCGCCAGGTTCGCCACCCGCGGCGCCATGCCCTCGGGATGCAGCGCGAGCCGCAGCACGTTCACCGGCGGCGCGAGCAGGTGCGCGGCCGCTCCCTCAGTCAGCACCTCGAACGCGGCGTTCGCCAGGGCGAGTTCGCCGCGCGGACCGGCGACCACCGCCGGGTACGGCAGGTGCCCGGCCAGGATGGAGCGCAGTGCCTCCATGGCCGGACCGACCGCGGCCGACTCCGGCGGTGACTCCGCGTACGCCGGCGCGTAACCGGCCCTCAGCAGCATCGAGTTGCGCTCCCGCAGCGTCAGCCCGAGGGACTCGGAGAGCCGGACCAGATGCCAGCCCGGAGGACGCAATGCGCTCGTACCACCTGGAAGCATTCGGCAGCATTGAGGGAATCGTGCTGCGCGACTCCGGCGGATCCCGCCCGGAGCCGGCCGGCCCCACCGGCATCGTCGTCGCCGTCCAGGCCGCCCCCCTCAACAAGCGGGACCTGCTCATCCTCGACCGGCTCTACCGGCTGCCCGCCGTACCCGGCGTGGTCCCGCTCAGCGACGGCGCCGGCGAGGTGGTCGCCGTCGGGGAGGCGGTGACCCGGTTCGCGGTGGGCGACCGCGTGTCCTGCGCGTACTTCCCGCGCTGGCGTACCGGCCGGATCACCCCGGACGCCCTCCACCAGCCCGGCTGCACCCTCGACGGCATGCTCGCGCAGTACGCCGTGCTCGACGAGCCGTGGGCGGTCCGCGTCCCGGACCACCTGACCTGGGAGGAGGCGGCCACGCTGCCCTGCGCCGGGGTCACCGCCTGGCACGCGCTGACGGGCGGGGACCCGCTGCTGTCCGGCCACACCGTACTGAGGCTGGGGACGGGCTCGGTCTCCCTCTTCGCCGTGCAGTTCTCGAAACTGCTGGGCTGCCGGGCGGTGTCGACCACCTCCAGCGCCGCCAAGGCGGACCGCCTCAAGGCGCTCGGCGCCGACGAGGTCGTCGACTACCGGCGCACCCCCGACTGGGCCGGGCCGTACGGGACCTCACTGGCGGCCTCGGCGCCGACCTCGTCGTGGAGGCGGGCGGCCCCGAGACCATCGAGCAGTCGGTGCGGGCGAGCGCCCTGTACGGGCAGATCGCCCTGCTGATCACCGCGAGCGCCGCCAAGTCCGGGATCGGGATCTCGCACGCGGCGTACGCGTCGAGTCTCGCGACGATCCGCCGGGTCTTCGTCGGCAGCCGCACGCAGTTCGATGACATGAACCGGGCGGTGGCCGCCCACCGGCTGCGCCCGGTCATCGACCGCGGGCACCCCTTCGAGGAGGCGCGCACGGCCCACCAGGAGTACGCGGCGGACTCGCCGTTCGGCGGGGTCGTCAATCACGGTGGACGAGGCCGACGGGAACTGAACCCGTGCGGCCCCGTCCATCGGGAGTGCGGATCAGACGGTGGCGGCCCCGCCGACCGGCTCGTCGTCGTCCGGGACGCTGACCAGCCAGCGGGTGTCCTGCCGCGGCCGCAGGTACAGCGCCCAGTACAGCGTGGCCACGGCCACGATCCCGCCGGTCCACAGCAGGTACTGGGTCTCCTGCTGCGTCAGGATGTACGCGAGTACGGCGATCAGGCCGATCGGCACGGCCGGCCACAGCGGCATCCGCCAGGCGGCCACCTCGCGGTGCGCCCCGCGCCGGGCGAACAGCGCGGCCACCGCGACGAGCAGGTACATGCCGGTCACCGAGACGCCGGTGACCCCGTACAGGGTGTCGAGGTTGACGAAGCAAAGGGCCGCGCCCGGGACGCCGACGAGGAGCGTGGCCACCCACGGGGAGCCGAAGCGGCCCAGCTTGGACAGCGCGTGGTTGACCGGCGCCGGCCAGGCCTTGTCGCGGGCGGAGGCGAACAGCACGCGCGAGTTCTGGATCACCATGACGATGCCGGCGTTGATGATGGCGAGGGCGACGCAGAGGCTGACGAAGGTGCCGACGGCCGAGTTGGACCAGGCGGTGACCATCCCGCCGAGGTCGCCCTCGGTCAGCGCGGAGAGGTCGGGGGCGCCGACGGTGATGGCGATGACCGGAACCAGGATGACGGCCGTGGAGATCGCGAGGGTGGCCAGGACCGTGCGGGCGACGTTGCGCCGCGGGTTCTCCAGCTCCTCCGACAGGTAGACGGCGGTCGAGAAGCCCTGGGTGATGAACAGGGCGATGGCGAGCCCGGAGACCACCATCATCGCGGTCACCGTGGACGTACCGCCGCCCTCGGCCGCGACCGTGCCGTGCACCAGCGCGTCGGCGCCGCGCTCGCTGTGCGCGAAGCCCAGTACGGCGACCAGCGCCGCGGCGACCACCTCCAGCACCAGGAAGATGCCGGTGATCCAGGCGTTGGCCCGCAGGTCGAGGAGACCGGCGAGGGTGGCGAGCAGCATCACGCCGCCGCCCGCGACCGGGGCCGGTATGTGCACGATCGGCGCGAGGTAGTCGGCCGTGCCCATGGCGATCACCGGCGGCACGATCATCACGACCAGCAGGGAGAGGACGAACACCAGCCAGCCGGCCAGCCGGCCGGCCATGGTCGACACCATGGCGTACTCGCCGCCGGCGCTGGGGATCAGCGTGCCGAGCTCCGAGTAGCAGAACGCGACGCCGATGCAGAGCAGCGAACCGATGGCGATCGTGAGGGCGGTCCACGAGCCGAGGCTGGCGAACAGGTCGGGCACGACGACGAAGAGGGTCGAAGCGGGCGTCACGCACGAGAGCGTCAGCAGTGTGCCGCCGACGACGCCGATGGAACGCTTGAGCTTCTGGGGGACGGGCCCGGTGGCGGGGGCGAGGGCCTGAGGGGCGCTGATCGTTTCAGACATCGGTGCGGGGTTCCGATCGGCTGGTGCGGTGAACTGAGGTGCGGGAGCGGTATCGCCTCCGAGGCGGTGGTGAGCAGCGTGGTTCAGTGGCTCCCGGGCCGACATCGAATCCCTGCGGGATTCGCAGGTCAAGAGCAGTTCTCCTGCGGATTCCATCGTCGGGCACCGCTGCCGTGGCTCTACGGCCGCGTTAAGGCCGCGTAAACGCTGCACGGAGTGCGGGTGCGGGAACCGCAGCGGCGGGCGGGCAAATTTTCTTCCGCTTTGCCGACATGTGCCCGGGGCGACACCACCTGCCCACGGAGTGGGCACCCGGGTGGGGTCGGGCCGGCCTCGGGGCCGCTTCCCCGGTCGTCCCGGTTCAGCTGCTCGCGGCAGCCCGGCCGTCCTTGCGCGAGGCCAGCAGCAGGGCGATGTCGTCCGGCCGGTCCGCGGAGCCCCCCGCCTCGCCGATCAGCCGGTCGGCCATCTCGGTCAGCGGCGACGGCCGGGCCGCGGCCAGGGCCGCCCGCAGCCGCTCCACGCCGACGTCGATGTCCCTGCCCGCCTCCTCCACCAGCCCGTCGGTGTACAGGGCGAGCATCGAGCCCGGCGCGAGCCGCAGCTCCGTCACCGGATACGTGGCGCCGGCGTCGATGCCGAGCACCACCCCGCCCGGGAGGTCCAGCACCTCGGCCCGCCCGTCCGCGTGCCGCAGCAGCGGCTGCGGGTGCCCGGCCCGGGCGGCCCGAGCGCGGCCCGACACCGGGTCGAGCAGCACGTAGCAGCAGCTCGCGAACTGGCCCGGGTCGAGATCGATCAGCAGCCGGTTGGTGCCCGCCACCACCAGGTCCGGTGTACTGCCGGCCAGCGTGAAGGCCCGTACGGCACTGCGCAGTTGGCCCATCGTGGCGGCGGCCGCCACCCCGTGGCCCTGCACGTCCCCGATGACCAGGGCCATCAGCCCGTCGGCCGTCTCGATCACGTCGTACCAGTCGCCGCCCACCTCCATGCCCTGGGTGCCGGGCAGGTACCGGGCGACGGTCTCCACGTTCGCGTGCACCGGCAGCCGGTGCGGCAGCAGCGCCGCCTGCAGTCCGCGGGCCAGCGCCGCCTCGGTGTCGTAGCGCTGCGCGCGCTCCAGGGCCTGCGCGATCAGGCCGGCCAGCGCGGTCAGCACCGTGCGCTCCTCCGGGCTGAACCCGCGCGGCGCGTCGAAGCCGAGGATGCAGGAGCCCACCGGCCGGCCCGAGGCGATCAGCGGCAGGAACGCGCGGGCCCCGACGTGGGCGTCCAGGGGGATCCCCGGATAGGCGGCGGCCAGGTGCTCCATCGACTCGAAGAACATCGGCCGGCCCGTGGTCAGCGTCTCCACGCCCGGCAGCCGCGCGTCCAGCGCCACCCCGTCGAACCGGTCCAGGAAGCCCTGCGGGAAGCCCGTCTCCCACGCCAGGTGCAGATGCCGCTCGCTGAGCAGGTAGATCGCCAGCTGGCGGCCGCCGAAGGCGGGCAGCAGCTCCTGCGTGACCACCGCCGACACCTGGCGGGCCGTGACCGCCTCCGTCAGCGCGATGGCGAGGGCCACCGGCCGGTACAGTGCGGAGGCCCGGTCGGCCGGCGAACCCAGTCCCAGCCCCGCGCCCGGGCGGACCACCGATCCGTGCGTGTAGACCGGCGGCTCGGCCGCGTCGATCGTCACGGTCACCCCGTCCACACCCGGGTACAGGTCCACCTCCACCCAGCCCGCGTCCGGCTGCCGGCCCAGCCGGGCCGGGAAGCGCACCGGCTCCCCGGACATGAACACCCCGCGGAAGTGGTCCTCGTACGCCGGCTGGCCGAGCCACGGCACCGCCTGCCACAGCACCCGCCCGCGCAGCTCCGGTGCGCTCAGCCCCAGCAGGTCGGCGGCGGCGCGGTTGACGTAGCGGATCCTGCCCTCGCGGTCCATGGAGAGCACGGAGAGGTTCAGCCGCTCCACGGCCTCGCGGGCGCCCTGCGCGGTGTCCGGCGGCGGCACGCCGACCGGATCGTCCGTCCAGAGGACCGGTTCGCCGGCCGCGGTGAGCGCGGCGAGCCCTTCGGCCAGCCCGTCAGCGGCGGTGCGCAGCCGCTCCCGGTCGGCGGCGTCGACCGGGGCGCCGGGGGTGGCGGGGCGCAGGACGAACAGCACCCCGAACCGCTGGGCGCCGGCCATCACGGGCTCGTACAGCGATCCGAAGGGGAACGGCAGCCCGGCCATCAGCTGCGGGAAGCGCCTCATGGCGGCCTCCGCGTCGGGCAGGTGCACCGACTGTCCGGTGCGGTACGCCTCGGCGACCGGGTACGGGCGGTTCACGTGCATCCGCCACCACGGACGGAACAGCCGCACCGGCAGTCCCGTGACCACGGCCAGCAGCAGAGCCCCCTCGGCTCCGGAGCGCAGGTAGACCCCGCCCGCAAACCCGCCGACGGCATGCACCGCGTCGACGCAGGCCCGCGCGAGCACCCGGACCGTGGCGTCGGTTGCGGGGCCGCTGTCCGGTCTCGCCGTCACACAGTCAGCATGCCCCTCCGACGCCGGACGCTGCATCCCGGCGCGGGGGCGGCGGCCAGGGATCCGGTGCCCGGTCCCCGGCTTCAGCGCCCCGCCCCCTCCCCGCCCCCGCGCCCGGCACCGCCGCCGCTCCGGTAGCCGGCCACCACCGCGAGCGCCGCCAGCAGCAGGACAGAGGCGACCGTGCGCAGCGCGGCACCCATCGCCTCCGTGAAGGCGCCCATCTGCGCCGGATCCTGCGGATCGCCGTGGAACCGGGAGGCCAGCACCGTGCCGACCACCGCCACCCCCAGCGCGGCGCCGATCTCCCGTGCCGCGGTGTTCAGCCCGGAGCCCAGCCCGGCCTGGTGCGCGGGCAGCTCGGCGACCACGGTCAGGGTCAGCGAGGGCGCGCACAGGCCGGTCCCGACCGACAGCGCCAGCAGGTAGCAGGCGTACAGGGCGTACGGGGTGTCCGGGCCGGCGGTGGAGACCAGCAGCAGCCCGGCCCCGATCAGGCCCAGCCCGGCGCCGACGGGCAGCCGCGGCCCCGTCCGCTCCGCCAGCCGGGCCCCCAGCTTCGGCACGACCGCCATGCCGACTGTCAGGGGCACGATCGCCAGACCGGCGACTGCGGGCGAGAAGCCCTTCGCGTACTGCAGGTACTGGGCGTTGACGAAGAACAGGGAGAAGAGCCCGAAGAACGCGGCGCCGATCCCGAGCGACCCGGCGCGCAGCCTGCGCGAGGCGAAGATCCGCGGGTCCAGCAACGGGTGCGCGGCGCGCAGCGCGTGGCCGGTGAAGGCCGCGAGCAGCCCGGCGCCGGCCCCGAAGGCGATCAGCACCGCCGCCGAGGTCCAGCCGTACGAGGGTCCCTCGATGATCCCGTAGACGACCGCGAGCAGCGCCCCGGCCAGCAGGAGCGCGCCCAGCGGGTCGACGGAGGCGTCGGGCCGGGCCGGCGTGCGGGGGACCGTACGGGCTACGGCGAGCGCGAGCAGCGCGCCGAGCGGGACGACCGCCCAGAACAGGGCCCGCCAGGTCAGGTACTCCCCGGCCAGGCCGCCCCCGACGTTGCCCGCCAGGCCCCCGAGGCCGGCGGACAGCGTCCAGGTCGCCAGCGCCTGGGCGCGGCGCTCCGGCGGGCTCAGGTGGATCAGCACGGACATGGTGGCGGGCATGATCAGGGCCGCACCGGCCCCGCACAGGCCGCGCCCGGCGATGAGCACCGCCGGGGCCGCGGCGAGCGCGCTGACCGCGGCGCCCGCGGCGAACAGGCCCAGCCCGGCCAGCAGGGCGCCCTTGCGGCCGTACCGGTCGCCGAGGGCGCCGGCCGGGATGAGCAGTGCGGCGAAGACGATGACGTAGGCGTCGACCGACCACACCAGCTGGCCGGGGGTGGGGTGCAGGGCGGACCCGGCGAGCTGCGGTATCAGCAGGTTGACGGCCGCGACCATGGCCTGCGCGACGAGCACGCAGGCACACAGGGCGAGCAGTGCGGGCCGGGTGAGGGCGGCGGCCGCCGGGGTGGTCGGACCTGTGTCGGGACCGGTGGCGTCCCGCTTGAGGGCATGGCGGAGCACGGCTCCTCCTCGGAGTCGGTGAAGTGGCGTGGCGTGGTGTGGGGGAGGGGAGCGCGGTCGGCGCCATCTCCCTCGCCTCACCGTAGAGTTGGTGTGACCTGCTTTCCAGTGCAAGTTCTGCAAGGGATGAATGCGTGTGGCGCAATCCGGCCTGGACCTCAATCTCCTCGTGGCCCTGGACGTCCTCCTGGAGGAGTCGAGCGTGTCCCGCGCGGCCGCCCGCCTGCACCTCTCCGAGCCCGCCATGAGCCGCACTCTCGGCCGGATCCGCAAGGCCCTCGGCGACCCTGTGCTCGTGCGCGCCGGGCGGAGCATGGTCCCGACCCCGCACGCCCTCGCCGTCCACGGCGAGGTCAGGGCCGTCGTGGAACGGGCCCGGGCCCTGTTCCTGAGCGGCGGACAGGTCGACCTGCCCACCCTCACCCGCACCTTCACCGTGCTGGCCCACGACGCCTTCGCCGCCACCTTCGGGGCCACGCTCTTCTCCCGGGTGGCCCGGGAGGCCCCCGGTGTACGGCTGCGCTTCCTGTCGGAGAGCCACGTGGACACCCCGGTGCTGCGCGAGGGCGTCGCCGACCTCGAACTCGGCGTCGTGGACAGCCGGTCCCCGGAGGTGCGCGTCGAGCGCCTCTTCGACGAGCGCATGATGGGTGTCGCCCGGGCCGGCCACCCGCTGCTGAAGGGCCGGATGACCGCCCGCCGGTTCGCGGCCGCCGAGCACCTCATCGTCTCCCGGCGCGGCCGGCTGGAGGGTCCCGTGGACGCGGCCCTCGCCCGACAGGGCCTGTCCCGGCGGGTGGTGGGCTGTGTCGGCTCCTACCCCGCGTCCCTGTTCCTGCTGCGCCAGAGCGACCTCGTCGGCCTGATCGCCACTCAGGCCGTGCCGCTCGCCACCGAGCTGGGGCTGGAGGCCTTCGAGGTGCCGCTGGACCTGCCGATGCTGCCGTTCGGCATCGCCTGGCACCCGCGCCACGACGCCGACCCGGCGCACGCCTGGCTGCGGGGCTGCGCCCGCGAACTGCTCCCGGTGGTGGCCGGGCACCCCGTACGCCGTACGCACTGACCCGAACGCCTCCCCCGTCCGGGGGACGGGCCGCCGCACCCGTCCTGGCCGGCCGCGCTCCGGGGCACCATACGCACGCGTCCCACCCCGCCACGGAAGGCAGAGCATGCGGTTCCAGTACGACACCATCGGCGAGCGCTTCGTGGAGTCGAAGGCCACGGCGGCCTTCTCGGCGGCCGACACCCACACCCTGCTCGGGGCGCTCGACGCGCTCGGCGGCGTGCGCGGGCTCGACACCCTCGACCTGGCCTGCGGATACGGCTACAACACGCGGCTGCTGGCGCGCGGCGGGGCCAGGCGGGCCGTCGGCGTGGACATCTCCGAGGAGATGATCCGGCTGGCCCGGGCGCACGGGGTGATCGGCGGGGGCGGCGTGGGCGCGCTGGAGCGCGCGGTGGGTGCGGTACGTCCGGCGGGCGCACCGGCTTCGGGAGCGGACGGGCGCACCGGGACGGCCGCCGCCGGGGCGGCCGCCGCCGGGGCGGGGGCCGTCGACGCCGCGCCGATCGGGTTCGGGGTCGCCGAGGCCGAGTCGATGGGGTTCGGGGTCGCCGAGGCCGGGTCGATCGAGGTCGGGTCCATCGAATACGTGGTCGCCGACGCGGCCAAGCTGCCGCAGATGGGCCCCTTCGACCTGGCCACCGCCGTGTACCTGTTCAACTACGCCACCGACCGGTCCGCCCTGCACGCCATGTTCCGGTCCATCCGCGCCAACCTGCGCGACGGCGGCCGGCTGCTGGCGATCGTGCCGAACGCCGGCGCGTACCCGAACGTCGACTGGTCGCCGTACGGGGTCCGGATCGTCGACCGCGTCCACGAAGGCGACGCGCCGCTGCTGAAGGCGCAGTTCCTGACCCAGCCCCCGGCCGACTTCGAGTTCCGGGAGTGGGCGCACGCCGACTTCGCCGAGGCCGCCGTCGAGGCGGGCTTCTCCACGGTCGGCTGGCAGCCGAACCGGACCCCGCCCGCCGACGGGGCGCGCGACGAGGCGTACTGGACCGCCTACCGGGCCTGGCCCATCAGCTCGCTGATGACCTGCACCGCATGACGTACCCCACCCCGCCCCGCCCGCCGCACCGCCCGCCCGGCCTCACTCGTCGGCGGCGGACCTGATCAGCTCCACGATCCGGTCCCGGGCCGCCCGCCCCTCCGGCACCGGCAGCAGCGGGTACCCGTGCGGCAGCCCCGGCTCCTCGTGGAACTCCACCTCGACCCCGTCCGCACGGGCCCGGCGCAACAGCTCCCTGCTGTCGGTGGTCAGTACGTCCCGGGTACCGGTGAACACCGTCAGCGGCGCCAGCCCCGCGAACGAGCCGTGCAGGGGGCTCACCCGCGGATCGTCGGTGGCCAGGGTGCCCGCGTACAGCCGACCCGCCTCCAGCAGCCCCGACCGGGCCTGGAGGGGGTCGGCCGCCTCGATGGCCGCCTGGTCGGGGTGGGTCATGGTCAGGTCCAGCCAGGGCGAGATCAGCACGATCCGCGAGGGCTGGTCCCCCGTACGGTCGCGCAGGCGCTGGGCGGCGGCCAGCGCCAGCCCGGCTCCCGCGGCGTCCCCGATGAGCACCGTGCCGCCCGCTCCGCCGCCGGCTATCAGCCCGCTCAGCAGGTCCGCGGCCACCGGAACCGTCCGGTCGGCGGTGCCGCGCGGGGCGAGTGTGTACGCCGGTACGACGACGCGGGCCCGCGCCTCCGTGACCAGTTTCCGGATCATCGACCAGTGCGGCCGGACCAACTCGTTGATGTACCCGCCGCCGTGCACGTACAGCACCTGGGCCGCGGGCTCGATCCCGAGCGGCGAGGCGTCGTACACCGGCCAGGCACCGACGAAGGTGCGGGAGACGTCCGCGACCCGGCCCAGGGAGCGCGGCGGCAGGTGCGACGCCGGCCGGCGGGCCGTCTCCGCCACCCGTGCGCGTACCGCCTCGGCACTCGCGAACCGTCTTCGCCGCCCCGCCGCGATCAGCGCGACCGACAACGCCCTGCTGCGCAGACTCGGCACGCCCCTCACCTCCCCATTCCCTGCCCCGGCCGCGGGCCCCTGCCCAGGCCACAGCCCTTCAGGTGAGGAGCATAGGCGTGAAGCTGGGCTGTCGACCCGCTTAAGAAATCCTCGATGGACTGATCACCTCCGCGCTCGGCAGATTGGTCCTTGCCGATACGTCGCACCCGTTCCCGTGGTCGCAACGTCCCCTCCGCATGCCTGGAGCCACCCCCATGAAGGCACTCGTCAAGCACAAGGCCGAGCCCGGGCTGTGGCTCATGGACGTCCCCGAGCCCGAGTACGGCGCCGGCGACGTGCTGATCAAGGTGCTGCGCACCGGCATCTGCGGCACGGACCTGCACATCCGCTCCTGGGACGGCTGGGCGCAGGGCGCGGTCAAGACCCCGCTCGTGCTCGGCCACGAGTTCGTGGGCGAAGTCGCCGCGCTCGGCGCTGACGTCCGGGACATCGAGATCGGCGCGCTGGTCAGCGGCGAGGGCCACCTGGTGTGCGGCAAGTGCCGCAACTGCCTGGCCGGGCGCCGCCACCTGTGCCGCAGCACGGTCGGTCTCGGCGTCGGGCGCGACGGCGCCTTCGCCGAGTACGTCGTCCTGCCCGCGCAGAACGTGTGGGTGCACCGCACCGCCGTGGACCTGGACGTGGCGGCGATCTTCGACCCGTTCGGCAACGCCGTGCACACGGCGCTGTCGTTCCCGCTGGTCGGCGAGGACGTACTGATCACGGGCGCGGGCCCGATCGGGATCATGGCGGCGGCCGTGGCCAAGCACGCCGGTGCGCGCAACGTCGTCATCACCGACGTCAGCCCCGAGCGCCTGGAGATCGCACGCAAGGCCGGCGCCACGCTCGCGCTCGACGTCTCGAAGGCGACGATCGCCGACGCCCAGGCGCAGCTGGGCCTGCGCGAGGGCTTCGACATCGGCCTGGAGATGTCCGGCCGCGCCGAGGCGATGCGCGACATGATCGACAACATGACGCACGGCGGCCGGATCGCCATGCTGGGCCTGCCGGCGCAGGAGTTCCCGGTGGACTGGGCGAAGGTCGTCACCTCGATGATCACGATCAAGGGCATCTACGGCCGCGAGATGTTCGAGACCTGGTATGCGATGACGGTGCTGCTGGAGGGCGGGCTCGACCTCAGCCCGGTCATCACCGGCCGCTACTCGCACCGGGACTTCGAGGCCGCCTTCGACGAGGCCGCCACCGCCCGCAGCGGCAAGATCATCCTGGACTGGACGGCGTAAGGGCCCTCACGGCGCCCGGGCCGGAGGGCGCAACGGCCCTGCGTCCCTCCCCGCCTCCGTCCCACCGAACCATCTCCCTCCGGCCGGGCCCCGCCCACCCTCCCCCCCTCCGCGGGGCCCGGCCCCCTTCGTCCGCCGCACAAGGAGAAGCCGAAGCCCATGTTCGAGTCCGTACGCGAAGACCTCCGCACCACCCTCGACGAGATCCGCGCCGCGGGCCTGCACAAGCCCGAGCGCGTCATCGGCACCCCGCAGAACGCGGCCGTGGCCGTCACCGCCGGCGGCGCCCCCGGCGAGGTCCTCAACTTCTGCGCCAACAACTACCTGGGCCTGGCCGACCACCCCGACGTGGTCGCCGCGGCGAAGGACGCGCTGGACCGCTGGGGCTACGGCATGGCTTCGGTCCGCTTCATCTGCGGTACGCAGGAGGTGCACAAGGAGCTGGAGGCGCGGCTGTCCTCCTTCCTCGGCCAGGAGGACACGATCCTCTACTCCTCCTGCTTCGACGCCAACGGCGGCGTCTTCGAGACCCTGCTCGGCGCCGAGGACGCGGTGATCTCCGACGCCCTCAACCACGCCTCGATCATCGACGGCATCCGGCTCTCCAAGGCCCGCCGCTTCCGGTACGCCAACCGCGACATGGCCGAGCTCGAAGCCCGCCTGAAGGAAGCGACCGAAGGCGGCGCGCGGCGCAAGCTGATCGTCACCGACGGCGTCTTCTCCATGGACGGCTACGTCGCCCCGCTCGCCGAGATCTGCGACCTGGCCGAGCGCTACGACGCCATGGTCATGGTCGACGACTCGCACGCCGTCGGCTTCGTCGGCCCCGGCGGCCGCGGCACGCCGGAGCTGCACGGGGTCATGGACCGCGTCGACATCATCACCGGCACCCTCGGCAAGGCCCTCGGCGGCGCCTCCGGCGGCTACGTCGCGGCCCGCGCCGAGATCGTCGAGCTGCTGCGCCAGCGCTCGCGCCCGTACCTCTTCTCGAACTCCCTCGCCCCGGTCATCGCCGCCGCGTCCCTGAAGGTCCTGGACCTGCTGGAGTCGGCGGGCGACCTGCGCGAGCGGCTCGCCGCCAACACCGCGCTCTTCCGTACGAAGATGACCGAGGCCGGCTTCGAGATCCTCCCCGGTGACCACGCGATCGCCCCGGTGATGATCGGCGACGCGGCGGAGGCGGCCAAGATGGCGGAACTGCTGCTGGAGCGCGGCGTGTACGTGATCGGCTTCTCCTACCCGGTGGTCCCGATGGGCGCGGCCCGCATCCGGGTCCAGCTCTCGGCGGCCCACTCGACGGCGGACGTGGAGCGCGCGGTGGCCGCGTTCGCGGACGCCCGCGCGGCCCTGGCGGCGACGGAGGCCTGAGCGCGGGTCGGGCGGGGCGCTCCACCTGCGAGAATGGTGGGGTGATCGACCCCCGCCGGCTGCGCATCCTGCGGGCCGTGGCGGACCACCGTACGGTGACCGCCGCGGCCGCAGCCCTGTACCTCACCCCCTCCGCCGTCTCCCAGCAGCTCGCGGCGCTGGAACAGGAGACCGGGCACGCGCTGCTGACCCGCAGCGGCCGCGGCGTACGGCTGACGGCGGCCGGCGAGATCCTGCTCGGGCACGCCCACGAGGTCCTCGCCCAGCTGGAACGCGCCGAAGCCGAGCTCGCGGCCTACGCGGGAGGCGCTGCGGGCGAGGTGACGGTGGCCGCCTTCGCGACCGGCATCGCCGAGGTCCTCGCCCCGGCGATCGCCCGCCTGGCCCGTGAGCACCCGGGCATCCGGCTCCGCGTACGGGACGCGGAAGGCGATCAGAGCCTGCCCCTGCTGCTCGACGGCGAGGCCGACCTCGCGCTGGCCGTCGAGTACCGCGGCGCCCCGGGCGCCGACGACGGCCGCCTGTCGGTCCTCCCGCTGTACGCGGAGCCCTTCGACGCGGTACTCCCCTCGGGGCACCCCCTGGCCGACCTCCCCGAGGTGCCGCTGGCGGACCTCTCCGGCGCGGACTGGGTGGGGCAGTACCCCGGGAACCCGTGCCACGACGTGACGCTGCTCGCCTGCGAACTGGCGGGCTTCCAGCCCCGGTTCGTGCACTCCTCGGACGACTTCCGCGCCGTGACGGCCCTGGTGGGCGCCGGGGCGGGGGTGGCCCTCGTCCCGCGCTCGGCGCTGCGCGGCATGGACCTCAAGGAGGTCCAGGTCCGCCCGGTATCGGGCTCGACGCCCACCCGGAGGGTCTTCGCGGCAACCCGCCGGGGCGCGGAATCCCACCCCCTGATCGCCCCGATCCTGGCAGCCCTGTCGGAGGAGGCGGGACGCCTGCCGACGCACTGAGGGGGCGCTGGGCGGGGACATGGGGGCGCGGGGCGGCGTTGAGGGGCGCCCGGGCGGGGCGCGGCACGGCCGGGGGCGGTGCGCGGCGGGGACGGCCGGGGGCGGGCGCGGCGGGTCGACCCGCCTCGGCTACACCCTCCGGACCTCCACCCCCGCCGCCTCGAACTGCGCCGCCACGTGGTCCGGCAGGGCCGTGTCCGTCACCAGGACGTCCACCGACCGCGTCGGGCAGATGCGGGCGAAGGCGCGGACCGCGAGTTTGCTGGAGTCCGCCGCGATCACCACCCGGCGGGCCCGTTCGCACAGGAGCCGGTTCATCGCCGCCTCGTCCTCGTGGCGGGTCGCCGCGCCGTCCGCCGGGTCGAACGCGTCCACGCCGACCACCGCCGTGTCCATCGTCAGCTGGCCCAGGACCTGCTGGGCCAGCGGGCCCGTCAGTTCGTACGACTGGGGGCGGGCGACCCCGCCCGTCAGGACGATCTTGAACTGCGGTCTGATGACGAGCTCGCCCGCGATGTTGAGCGCGTTGGTCACCACCGTCAGCGCCGGCGTGCCGGAAGCCAGGTCCGGGCGGCCGGCCAGGGCGCGGGCCACCTCCGTGGTCGTGGTGCCGCCCGTCAGGCCGATCACCTCTCCCGGGGTGATCAGCGCCGCCACCGCCTCGCTGATCCGGTGCTTCTCCGCCGCGCGGCGCGAGGTGCGGTAGCGCAGCGGGAGTTCGTACGAGACGCCGTGCACCACGGCCCCGCCGCGCGTGCGGACCAGCAGCTGCTGCTCGGCCAGCTGGTCGAGGTCGCGGCGGATCGTCGCGGCGGACACGCCGAGGGCCTCCGCCGTCGGCTCGACCTCCAGCTCGCCCCGCTCCACCAGCAGATCCAGCAGCGTCTGCCAGCGCTCCTTGCGGGTCATGGACCCCACGGCGATCGACCCCCTCGGGTGTGCTCCAACGGCCTACGCGTCGACATTAACTCAGGAGATCAACCCCCTCAGGTGCTTGAAGTTGCGTGAAATGGGCCGCTACCTTGCAGGAAACTGCACCCACCACGCCAGGGAGCCGACATGAGCCACGTCGCGTACGAGCTGGGCACGCAGCCCGAGTGCTGGGAGCGGGCCGCCGAACTGGCCCCGTCCCACCGGGCATTGCTGCCGCAGCCGGGGGAGCGTACCGCCATCGTCGGGTGCGGGACCTCGTACTACATGGCCCAGGCGGCCGCCGCCCTGCGCGAGGAGGTGGGGCAGGGGGAGACCGACGCCTTCCCCGCCTCGGAGTACCCCCTGCACCGCCGCTACGACCGGGTCGTCGCGCTCACCCGGTCCGGCACCACCACCGAGGTGCTCGACCTCCTGTCCGGGCTGCGGGACACCGGGGTGCGTACGACCGCCGTCATCGGGGACCCGGCGACCCCGGTGATGTCCCTCGCCGACGACCTCGTCGTCCTCGACTTCGCCGACGAGCAGTCCGTCGTGCAGACCCGCTTCGCGACCACCGCCCTGACCCTGCTGCGCGCCCACTTCGGCCTGCACACCCCCGCCGCCGTCGCCGACGCCCGGACCGCGCTCGCCGAACCGCTGCCCAAACAGGCCGCGAGCCGAGGACAGTTCACCTTCCTCGGTCGCGGCTGGAGCGTGGGTCTCGCGCACGAGGCCGCGCTGAAGATGCGCGAGGCCTCCCTCTCCTGGGCGGAGTCGTACCCGGCGATGGAGTACCGGCACGGCCCGATCAGCGTCACCGGGCCCGGCACCCTCACCTGGTCGCTCGGCGAGGCCCCCGAGGGGCTCGCCGACCAGGTGAGGGCCACTGGCGGCCAGTGGGTGGCCGGCCGGCTCGACCCGCTCGCCGAGCTGGTACGGGTCCACCGGCTGGCGCTCGCCGTGGCAGCCCACCAGGGCCTCGATCCGGACCAGCCGCGGAACCTGACCCGCTCGGTGATCCTCACCGCCGGTGAGGAGGCGGTCCGATGAGCCTCGTCTCCGCAGGGACGCTCGTCCTCGACGCGGCCGCCGCGGGCCGCGCCGTCGCCGCGTTCAACATCATCACGCTGGAGCACGCCGAGGCCGTCGTCGCCGGAGCGGAACGGGCGGGCCTGCCCGTCATCCTCCAACTCAGCGAGAACGCCGTGAAGTTCCGCGGCGGGCAGCTGCTGCCGATCTCGCGCGCCGCCGCCGCGTGCGCGGAGGCCGCGGCGATCCCGGTCGGCCTGCACCTGGACCACGTCAAGAGCTCCGACCTGCTGCGGCAGGCCGCGGACGCCGGGTTCAGCTCGGTGATGTACGACGCCGCGCAGCTCCCGTACGCGGAGAACCTGGAGGCCACCCGCTCCGCGGCCGACTGGGCGCACGCCAACGGGCTGTGGGTCGAGGCCGAGCTGGGCGAGGTGGGTGGGAAGAACGGCGCCGCGCCGCTGGACCCGCACGCGCCGGGCGCCCGTACGGATCCGGACGAGGCCCGGCGGTTCGTGGCCGACTCGGGAGTCGACGCACTGGCCGTGGCGATCGGCAGCAGCCATGCGATGACCAGCCGCACCGCCGAGCTGGACCATGCTCTGCTGGCGCGCCTGGCCAAGACCGTGGACGTGCCGCTGGTCCTGCACGGCTCCTCGGGGCTGCCGGACGCGGAACTCGCGGCGGCGGTCGCGGGCGGCATCCGCAAGGTCAACATCGGCACCGCGCTGAACCTGGCCATGACGGAGGCCATCCGCACCCACCTGACACCGGCGGACCCCCGGCCGTACCTGACGGCGGCCCGTACGGCGATGGCGGCGACGGCCGCGGCGATGATCACGGCGCTGAACTGACGGCGGGGCGGGGGCGGGGGCGGGGGCGGCCGGTCAGCCGGGGCCCGGTCAGCGGGGGACGAGCCGGGCCTGGTGGCACGTGAGGGCGTGCCAGCGGGCCCGGTCCGGCGTCGCGCCCGGCTCCAGGGTGCGACTGGCCTCGATCGCGGTGACGTGGCGGTCGGTGGACAGGCACAGGAGGACGAACAGGCCGGTGTGCGCGGGCTCGACGGTCTCCTCGTAGTACCACTCGGCCGTGACGGTCCGCCGGTCGGCCAGGAAGGGCCGCTGGAGGAAGTCCTGCACGTCGAGGGGGAAGTGCCCGAGCACCCCCTGCGCCTCCGGCGGGTCCAGGGCCAGCCGTTCCACCGGTGCGCCGGGGCGGCCGGGCGCCGAGGGCGCACCGCCGCCCGCCCGCGGCGGACCCGCGTCAAAGGAACGGGTCCGCAGCGAGCCGGGCTCCACCCGGACCCGCTCGCCCCGGTGCTCCTGCGCCCGGCCGTCGCGGTACACCGGCTGGACCCGGCACAGGCCCCGGTCTCCCAACACCAGCGCGAACGGGGCGCCGTCGGAGTAGACCCGGGCCCACCACACCAGGGACCGGCCCGCCTTCTCCAGCGTCTTCGCCCTCACGTCGTCCGGCAGCAGCTCCCAGGCGCGCCGGCGGTCGGGGGTCTCGGGGTCCACCGGCAGGGATCCCGGCTCGTGGATCTGGGTCACGCCCCCGGGGTCCTCGCCCCGGCCGGCGGCCGGCCGGTCCTGACGCCCCGGCATGCGGTCGGGACGCCCCAGTGTCCGGTCCCGGCGTTCCGGCATCCGGTCCCGGCGTTCCGGCATCCGGTCCCGGGGCTCCGGCATCCGGTCCCGCCCGGTGAATTCCCCTTCCCGGGCCTGCTCGTCCACGTGTCCCCCCGGCTCCTCGAACTCCCGCGCCCCGCAAGCCCATTGTCCGCCAAGGGCCGTCGCCCCGCGGCCGATCGGCGCAAACGGCGGCCCGCGAGTCCTTCCGCCTTCTTGGAACACGTTCTACTCTGTGCGCCGCCACCACAGCGACCGGCTGGACCGCGAGACACCCGGAGGGGCCGTGCACCTCGAATACACGCCTGAGCAGCAGCAGTTGCGCACCGAGCTGCGCGCCTACTTCTCCGAGCTGGTGCCGGAGGACGTCTACGCCCGCTACGAGGACCCCGCCGCCCAGAAGCGCTTCTACCGGGAGACCATCCGCAAGCTCGGAGCCGACGGCTGGCTCGGAGTCGGCTGGCCCAAGGAGTACGGCGGCCGCGGGATGTCGCCCATGGACCAGTTCATCTTCTTCGACGAGGCCGCCCAGGCCGTCGTGCCGCTGCCGCTGATGGCGCTCAACACCGTCGGCCCCACGATCATGCAGTTCGGCACCGACGAGCAGAAGTCGTACTTCCTCCCGCGCATCCTCTCCGGCGAGATCGACTTCGCCATCGGCTACAGCGAGCCGGACGCCGGGACGGACCTCGCCGCGCTCAAGTGCAAGGCCGTCCGCGAGGGCGACGAGGAGACCGGCACGTACGTGGTCAACGGGCAGAAGATCTGGACCACGAACGGCGACACCGCCGACTGGGTCTGGCTCGCCGTCCGCACCGACCCGGACGCCCCCGCGCACAAGGGCATCACCATGCTCCTCGTGCCGACCGCCGACCCCGGCTACTCCTGCACCCTGATCAACACGCTCGCCTCGCACGACACCACCGCCAGCTACTACGAGGACATCCGGGTCCCCGCGAGCCGCCGCGTCGGCCAGGAGAACAAGGGCTGGCGCCTGATCACCAACCAGCTCAACCACGAGCGCGTCACCCTGGCCGCCCACGGCACCATGGCCATCCGGGCCCTGCACGACGTCCAGCGCTGGGCCGCCGAGACCAAGCTCGCCGACGGCCGCCGCGTCATCGACCTCTCCTGGGTCCGCGGCCGCCTCGCCCGCACCCACGCCCGTCTTGACGCGATGAAGCTGCTCAACTGGCAGATGGTCAACGCGGTCCAGGACGGCACCCTGACCCCGCAGGACGCATCGGCCGTCAAGGTGTACGGATCCGAGGCCCGCAGGGACGCGTACGCCTGGCTGATGGAGGTCGTCGGCGCGGCCGGCTCCCTCAAGGACGGCTCCGCGGGCGCGGTCCTGCACGGCGAACTCGAACGCGGCTACCGCAGCGCGGTCATCTTCACCTTCGGCGGGGGCAACAACGAGATCCAGCGCGAGATCATCTCCTGGATCGGCCTGGGCATGCCCCGAGTCCGCCGCTGAACGTCTGTGACTCGCCGTTGTCGTCACCGGAGACGCGTGCGAACGCCCGGTGGAGTCAGGCGCCCCCGTCCCCCGCCTGAACGCGTTGCTTCGGCGGTCGTGCGTCGGCGCGTTGCGAGTCCCGCGCGAGCGCGCTGACCGGTGCGACACCGTCGAGTCCAGGCCGAGGACGCCCTTGAACCAGATCACCGGTGAACGGGACCACCGGCCGCCTGGACCTCGGCCGCGGCTTCGTTCCGGCCGGCGAGATCGCCAACCCGGTGGGGGTCGACCGCCGCCCCTGACCCGGTACGCACCTCTGCTCCGGGCCGCCGCACCTCGGTAGGCTGGAACGGAGGCGACACGGGAGGTATCGGCATGACCGCGACCCCGGGGACCGCACCGACCCCCTCCGACCCGGAGCCCGAGCCCGAGCCCGAGCCGGCGCCCCGCCCCGACCCCGGGCTCTACGGGCCCGCGTCCGTCACCTGGCAGTGCCACGGCGACCCGATCATGTGGATCGCCGGACTCCGCGCGCTCTACCTCCAGGCCCTGCACCCCCGCGCCGTCCGCGGAGTCGTGGAGAACAGCGACTTCCGCTCCGACGCCTGGGGCCGGCTGCTGCGCACCGCCGACTTCGTCGGCACCGTCACCTACGGCACCACCGAGGCCGCCGAGCGCGCCGGGGACCGCGTCCGCCGGATCCACCGGGCGCTGTCCGCGACCGACCCCGCCACCGGCGAGCGGTTCCCCGTCGACGACCCCGAACTGCTGCTCTGGGTGCACTGCGCGCAGATCGACAGCTTCCTGCACGTCCTGCGCCGCTCCGGAGTGCCCCTCACCCCCGCCCAGGCCGACCGCTACGTGGACGAGAACCGGGTGGGCGCCCGCCTGGTCGGACTCGACCCGGCGCACGTCCCGGCCGACACGGCGGCCCTCGCCGCGTACTTCGAGAAGGTCCGCCCCGAGCTCGCCGCCGGACCCGACGCCCGCGCCGTGATCGCCTTCCTGCGGAGCCCGCCCACCCCTGCCCTCCTGGTCCCTGGCCGAAACCTGCTGTGGCGCCCGATCGCGGAACTGGCCTACGGTTCCCTCCCCGGCTACGCGCACCGGCTCTACGGGCGCGCGGCGCCACCGGCGCCCGTCATCACCCGTCGCCTGCGCCTCACCGGTACCCTGCTGCGCAGCATTCCCGCAGGTCTGCGGTGGCAGCTGCCTCCAGGTCACATCTTGAAAGCGATGCGCCGCATGGGCCCCGGGAGCCGCCCCTCGGCGTACACACTGCGTACACCAGCGGCCATACTGGACCGGCCGGGGAGGGCATAGGACGGAGTACGACAACGGGGGCGGCTTTAAGACATGGCGGAGTCCAGGCTGATCCAGGGCCGGTACCGGTCACTCGATCTGATCGGGCGCGGCGGCATGGGCGAGGTGTGGCGCGCCCGGGACGAGTCGCTGGGCCGGCAGGTCGCCGTCAAATGCCTCAAGCCTCTCGGGCCCGAGCAGGACAACCACTTCACCCAGGTCCTGCGCGAACGCTTCCGGCGCGAGGCCCGCGTGGCCGCCTCCCTCCAGCACCGCGGCGTCACGGTCGTCCACGACTTCGGCGACGACAGCGCCGCGGGCGGCCCCCTCTACCTCGTCATGGAACTCCTCGACGGCCGCAACCTCAGCCAGCTCCTGGACGACAACGAGACGCGCCCGCTCCCCGTGGACGTCGTCGTCGACACGGCCGAACAGCTCGCCGCCGCCCTCGGCTACACCCACGACCAGGGCGTCGTCCACCGCGACCTGAAACCGGCCAACATCATGCGGCTCACCGACGGCACGGTGAAGATCTGCGACTTCGGCATCGCCCGCCTCGCCCACGACATCGGCTTCACCGCCAAACTCACCGGCGGCGCCATGGCCATGGGCACCCCGCA
The DNA here is from genome assembly GCF_044455885.1 of Streptomyces sp. NPDC051109. Classification (NCBI taxonomy): domain Bacteria; kingdom Bacillati; phylum Actinomycetota; class Actinomycetes; order Kitasatosporales; family Streptomycetaceae; genus Streptomyces; species Streptomyces sp. NPDC051109. Next base: position 349,848 of record NZ_JBITFF010000001.1, on the reverse strand, counting down.
CTACATGTCGCCCGAGCAGATCGCGGGCGGCGAGGTCGACCACCGCAGCGACCTCTACTCGCTCGGCTGCGTCCTGTACGAGATCGCCACCGGCGCCCCGCCCTTCGACCTCGGCGACTCCTGGTCGGTGCTGGTCGGCCACCGCGACACCGCGCCCGTACCGCTGCGCGAGCACCGCCCCGAGCTGCCCGAGTACTTCGAGCAGGTGGTCCTGGACCTGCTCGCCAAGCGCCCCGAGGACCGCCCCGGCGACGCCCGCCACCTCCACCGGCGGCTCGTCGAGGGCCGGCTCGGCCCCGCCGGCCTGCCCGGAGCCGGGGCGGCGCCCCTGCCCGCCTGGGCCGAGGGGATGACCGCCGGCCGCAAGGCGGGCCTCGACGCCCGGCCCGCGAGCGGCGCCTGGGCCGTGCTCACCGGCGCCTGGACCGCCGGGCGCCCCAGCGGCGAGCACCGGATCCTGCGCCCCGCCGCGTCCGAAGACCCGCGGCTCACCGCGCCGTACGGGGTCCCGTACATGCGCCCGGGAGCGTCCGGCTCCGACGGCACGGGCCTCGACGGTGCCGGTCCCGACGCGCTCACGGCCGGCCACACCCGGGCGTTCGCCCTCAGCCGCGCGGGTCGGCCCGAAGAGGCCCTGGCCGTGTACGAGGCCGTCGTCGAGGGGCGCACCCGGGTGCTCGGCGCCGACCACCCCGACACCCTCGCGGCGCGCCAGGAGGCGGCGTACGAACTGGGCCGGCTCGGACGCCACCGCGAGGCCAACGACATCTACCGCGCGGTGCTCGCCGCCCGGGAGCGCGCCATGGGCCCGCTCCATCCCGACACGCTGCGCTGCCGCCACAACCTCGCCTGCGAACTCGGGGCGCTGGGCCGCTTCGCCGACGCCCACCGCACCGCAGCCGAGGTCGCCGCCGACCGGGCGGCCGTACTGGGCGCCGAGCACGCGGACACGCTGCTGACCCGGTACGAGGTCGCGTACGCCCTGGGCCGCCAGGGCCGCTGGCAGGAGGCCCTGGACGGGTTCCGCCATGTCGCCGCCGTACGGGAACGGGTGCTCGGCCGGGACCATCCGGACACCCTCGCCGCCCGCTACGAGGCCGGCATCGCGCTCGGCCGCACCGGCCACGCCGCCCAGGCCCTGGACCTGTTCCGGGGCCTGGTCCGCGACCGCACCCGTGCGTACGGGGCCGCGGACCCCGAGACGCTCCGCGCCCGGCACGTCCTCGGCGTCAACCTGGGCCGGCTGGAGCGCTGGGAGGAGGCGGTGGCCGAAGCCCGGCAGGTGGCCGCCGCGCGGGCCAAGGCGCTCGGCGCCGAACACCCCGACACCCTCGTCAGCCGGCGCGAACTCGCCGTCGGGCTGGGCCGGCTGGGCCGCTGGGACGAGGCGCTGCCCGTCTACCGGGAGCTCTCCGGCATCCGCGAGCGCTCCCTCGGCGACGACCATCCGGACACGGTGGCGGCCCACGCCGACGAGGCGCACTGTCTGGAGCGGCTCGGCGAGGTGTGTTACCAAGAGCCATGACGAGCTTCGGGCACGATGTATACGACGACGTGATCGTGGGCGGCGGGCACAACGGACTGGTGGCCGCCGCGTACCTGGCCCGGGCGGGCCGTTCGGTGCTGGTCCTGGAACGCCTCGGGAACACCGGCGGCGCCGCGATCTCCACCCGCCCCTTCGTCGGAGTCGACGCCCGGCTCTCGCGCTACTCGTACCTCGTCTCCCTGCTCCCGGCGAAGATCGTGCGCGACCTGGGGCTGAAGTTCGCCGTGCGCAAGCGCGCGGTGTCCTCGTACACGCCCGTCGAGCGCGACGGGCGGCCCGGCGGGCTCCTCGTCGGCGGCGGGGAGTCCCGCACCCGGGAGTCGTTCGCGCGGCTGACCGGCTCGGAGCGGGAGTACGAGAGCTGGCGCGCCTTCTACGGGCGGACCGGGCGGCTCGCGGAGAAGGTGTTCCCGACGCTGACCGAGCCGCTGCCCACGCGGGCGGAGCTGCGGACCCGGATCGACGACGAGGCGGCCTGGCGGATGCTGTTCGAGGAGCCCCTCGGGCGGGCCGTCGAGGAGCACTTCGCCGACGACCTGGTGCGGGGCGTCGTGCTCACCGACGCCCTGATCGGTACGTTCGCCGACGCGCACGACGCCTCGCTCGTACAGAACCGCTGCTTCCTCTACCACGTCATCGGCGGCGGCACGGGGGACTGGGACGTTCCGGTCGGCGGCATGGGCGCGCTCACCGATGCGCTGGCGGCGGCCGCCCGGGCGGCCGGGGCCGAGATCGCGACCGGGCACGAGGTGCTGCGGATCGAGACGGACGGACGGGCGCCGGCCGAGGTGACGTTCCGTACGGCGACGGGGGAGGGCCGGGTCGTCGCCCGGACGGTGCTGGTCAACGCCTCGCCGCGGGCCTTGGGCGAACTGCTGGGCGAGGCGGAGCCGGCGCCCCCGGTCGAGGGCGCGCAGCTCAAGGTCAACATGCTGCTGCGTCGGCTGCCGCGGCTGCGGGACACCTCGGTGGACCCGCGCGAGGCCTTCGGCGGCACGTTCCACATCGCCGAGGGGTACGCGGAGCTGGCGCGGGCCTACGCCGAGGCGGCCACCGGGGAACTGCCGTCCGTACCGCCCTCGGAGGTCTACTGCCACTCGCTGACCGACCCCTCGATCCTCGGACCGGAGCTCGTGGCGCAGGGGTACCAGACGCTCACCCTGTTCGGCCTGCACACCCCGGCCCGGCTGTTCGAGAAGGACAACCAGGGGGCGCGCGAGGTGCTGCTGACCGGCACGCTGGCACAGCTGGACGCGCACCTGGCCGAGCCGATCACCGACTGCCTGGCCTTCGACGCGGACGGGAGGCCGTGCATCGAGGCGAAGACCCCTCTGGACCTCGAGCGCGAACTGCGGCTGCCGGGCGGGCACATCTTCCACCGGGACCTGTCGTGGCCGTACGGGGACGATCAGCCCGGGGCGGGCCGGTGGGGCGTGGGGACCCCTTACGCCAACGTCCTGCTGTGCGGCGCGGGCGCCGTGCGCGGAGGGGGAGTCAGCGGGGTCCCCGGCCACAATGCGGCGATGGCCGTCCTGGGGCACTGACCGCCGTTACGCGGCGAGTCCGACGGGCTCGATGACGACGACCGGGATCTCGCGGTCGGTCTTGCCCTGGTACTCGTCGTACGCGGGCCAGTGCTTGACCATCACCGGCCAGTACGCGGCGCGCTCCTCGGGGGTCGCCGTGCGGGCCGTGCCCTGCAGGACCTTCGGGCCGACCTGGATGCGGACCTCGGGGTGGGCCGTCAGGTTCTTGTACCAGAGCGGGTGCTCGGGGTCGCCGCCCTTGGAGGCGACGACGAGGTAGCGGCCGTCGGCCTCGCCGTAGATGAGCGGGGTGCGCACGGCGTCGCCGGAGACCCGGCCCACGGTGGTGAGCAGCAGGGTCTGGGTGCCGTTCCACTGGTGGCCCTCGGCGCCGTTGGACGCGACGTACTGCTTGACGTGATCGAGCTGCCAGGTGCCCTGCTTGGGGTCCTTGGGGTGGTCCCAGTCGATGTCGCTGGTCGCCATGTGCCTGTACCTGCCTTCGCTGTCGAGCTGTCGGAGGGGAGTTGAACAGGGAGTCGAACAGGGAGTTGAGCACTCAACGGAACTCAACGAGTGCCAACGGCGGCGGGCACGGTTTTATGCCCCCGGCGCCGGTGCCGGTGCCGGCGCCGGGCCGGGAGGCGCTCGGGGGAGTGTCGTCAAAGTGGCGCCGACCTGACGGGACTTCGACGGCACGGCCTAAGCTCGAGCCATGATCGCCGAACTTCAGTGTGTGGTGCTGGACTGCCCCGATCCGCTGCGACTCGCCGAGTTCTACCGGGAGGTGGTGGGCGGGACCGTCAACCGGCCGGACCCGCGCTGGTCGGTCGACGAGCACTGGGCGACGCTGCACGTCCCGTCGGGTCAGGTGCTCGCGTTCCAGCGGGTGGCGGGCCACCGGCCGCCGCGCTGGCCGGACCCCGCGCATCCGCAGCAGTTCCACCTGGACTTCGCCGTGCCGGACCTGGACCGGGCACAGGAGCAGGTGCTGGCCGTCGGAGCCACCCTCCTGGACGCCCGCACCGGCGCCGTCCCCGACGACTGGCGCGTGTACGCGGACCCGGCCGGCCACCCGTTCTGCCTGGTCCGCGAGGGCTGACACGCGCACGCTGCCGCCCCGGGCGCTGCCGTACGCCGGGGCCGGCTCAGTCCGCCGAGCGGGTCCAGCCCGTGGCCCGGATGCGGGACGCGTCGGCCGGGCGGTCTTCCGCGAAGAGGAGCCGGGCCGGTTCCGCCACCCGTACGACGTCCACGTACACCCCGCGGCCCACGTAGCGGCCGGTCGCGGCGTGCCGGAAGCGCAGGTGGACCGGGCGCTCAGCCCAGGCGGTGAGGGGGGCCTCCAGGCGGTGCCAGATGCGGCCGGACCAGCCGCCGGCGCTGCCCTGCGGCCACTGCTCGGGAGCGCCGCCCGTCGACCTCAGCGTGCTGAACGGCAGCGGCTCCCAGCTCCGCCCGTCGGCCGAGGCCTCCAGGTGGAAGGCCCCCTCGCCGGGCACGGTGTCCCACCACACGGCGCAGCGCAGCCGGGCCGCGGCCGTGGCCGGGGTCAGCGGCGGCAGGGTGAGGGTGCCGGAGCCTCCCGTCTCCATGCCGGAGTACCAGGCCGGGCCGCCGTGCTTCGTACGGACCGGGACGGCGCGCGCGAAGCGGTTGCCGACCGCGACGCGCGGTGCGCTGCCCGCCCGCCAGGTGCGGACGGGGTGGACGGAGTTGCCGAGCAGGATGAGGAAGGAGTCGGTGGAGGGGTCCAGGACCAGGGAGGTGCCGGTGAAGCCGGTGTGGCCGGCGGAGTGCGGGGTGGCCATGGCGCCCATGTACCAGTGCTGGTAGAGCTCGAAGCCGAGGCCGTGGTCATCGCCCGGGAAGGCGGTGTTGAAGTCGGTGAAGAGCAGCTCGACGGAGGCGGGGCGCAGGATGCGCCTGCCCGCGTAGACGCCCCCGTCGAGGAGGGTGCGGGCGAGGACGGCCAGGTCCCAGGCGGTGCCGAAGACGCCGGCGTGGCCGGCGACGCCGCCGAGGGCGTACGCGTTCTCGTCGTGGACCTCGCCCCAGACCAGTCCGCGGTCCAGGCCGGACCAGGGGGGCCGCTGCACTTCGGTGGCGGCGATGGTGCGGCGCCAGGAGAGCGGCGGGTTGTAACGAGTGCGGTGCATCCCGAGCGGAGCGGTGATCTCGTCGTGGAGCAGGAGATCCAAAGGGTGACCGGTGATCCGTTCAAGGAGCAGCTGTAGTGCGATCAGGTTGAGGTCCGAGTACCGGTACACCGTCCCGGGCGTGTCCTGCGGGCGCACTGCGCACAGCATTCTCAACTGCCCCGCGCGGTGCGGCTGCTGGTAGAAGGGGGCCCACGAGCGCAGCCCCGAGGTGTGCGTCAGCAACTGGCGTACGGTGATCAGCTCTTTGCCGCCGCCGGTGAACTCGGGCAGGTAGTGGTCCACCGGAGCCTCCAGCTCCAACCGCCCGCGCTCCATCTGCTGCACGGCCAGGAGCGAGGTGAACAGCTTGGTCAGTGACGCCAGGTCGAAGACGGTGTCCTCGGCCATCGGGATGCGCTGCGCCGCCGGGAACTCCCGGGCCCGGTCGGTGCGGCCGTCGTAGTCCGCGTACCGCACGGCCTCGCCCATCGCGCGGTGCAGGGCGACCGTGCGGCCCCGGCCGGCGAGGACCACGGCCCCGGCGTAGTAGGGGTGCTCGGGGGAGGGGCCGAGGAACCGGCGGGCCTCGTCGGCCGCCGCCTCCAGGTGCCTCTCGATCAGTCCCGCCTGCCGTGCTGACCCGTACCGGAGGCGCAGCCCCTGCAGGGCCCGCCGCTCGGCCGGATTGCCCGCGGCCCCCGCGGGCCCGGGCAGCGCGGCGTGCAGGAGCAGCACCCCGCCCAGCGCCAACAGCCGCCCTCCGAGCCGCCGCCGGCTCAGCACCGCACCGGCGGGGTTTCCGCGGCGCGCTTCCCCGTCCCCCGTGTGCTCCTCCACCACCGGCCTCCTGTTCGCCGAACCGCCCTCCCGAAGTATCTGCCCGCAGGCGCGGCGGGCCCCGCACCGACCGGCCCGCAAAGAATCTGACGAGCCATCAGAAAACCTCTTCCCTCGGCCGCCGAGCTGCGGCATGCTGCCGCCCATGGAGACGGAGCTGAGCAAGAAACTGGGAGTCGAGCACGCCATCTTCGGCTTCACGCCCTTCCCGGCGGTCGCCGCTGCCATCACCCGCGCCGGCGGCTTCGGCGTCCTCGGCGCCGTCCGCTACACCGCCCCCGACGACCTCAGACGCGACCTCGACTGGATGCAGGAGCACACCGACGGCAAGCCGTACGGCCTCGACGTCGTGATGCCCGCCAAGAAGGCCGTCGACGGCATCAGCGAGGCCGACATCGAGGCGATGATCCCCGCGGGGCACCGCGAGTTCGTCCGCGACACCCTCGCCAAGCACCACGTGCCCGAGCTCGACGAGGGCGAGGCCTCCGGCTGGCGGATCACCGGATGGATGGAACAGGTCGCCCGCAACCAGCTCGACGTCGCCTTCGACTACCCCGTCAAACTCCTGGCGAACGCCCTCGGTTCCCCGCCCGCCGACGTCATCGCGCGCGCCCACGACCACGGGGTCCTCGTCGCCGCCCTCGCCGGCAGCGCCAAGCACGCCCGCCGCCACGCCGAAGCCGGCATCGACATCGTCGTCGCCCAGGGCTACGAGGCCGGCGGCCACACCGGCGACATCGCCACGATGGTCCTGGTCCCCGAGATCGCCGAGGCCGTCGCCCCGCTCCCCGTCCTCGCCGCGGGCGGCATCGGCAGCGGCGAGCAGATCGCCGCCGGCCTGGCCCTCGGCGCCCAGGGCGCCTGGCTCGGCTCCCTCTGGCTCACGACCACCGAGGCCGACCTGCACTCCCGCGCCCTCACCGAGAAGCTGCTGGCCGCCGGCTCCGGCGACACCGTGCGCTCCCGTGCCCTCACCGGCAAGCCCGCCCGCCAGCTCCGTACCGAGTGGACCGACGCCTGGGACGACCCGGCCGGCCCCGGCGCCCTCCCGATGCCGCTCCAGGGCCTGCTCGTCGCCGAGGCCGTCTCCCGCATCCAGAAGTACGAGGTCCGGCCGCTGCTCGGCACCCCCGTCGGCCAGATCGTCGGCCGGATGAACTCCGAACGCAGCGTCCAGGCCGTCTTCGACGACCTCACCGGCGGCTTCGAGCGCGCCATCGACCGCATCAACCGCATCGCCGGCCGGGCTTGAGAGGTGTGACCAGCATGAGTGCCACGAGCGACCAGCCTCCGAACGGATTCTGGGCCCAGGCGGCCGCGGACCCCGGGCGCACGGTACTGATCACCCCCGAGGGCGAGGAGTGGAGCGCCGGCCGGCTGCACGCCGACGTCAACCGCCTCGTCCACGGACTGCGCGCCGCCGGTATGGAGAAGGGCGACGTCTTCGCCGTCGTCCTCCCCAACGGCGTCGAGTTCCTCACCGCCTACCTCGCCGCCTCCCAGGCCGGCTTCTACCTGGTCCCGGTCAACCACCACCTCGTCGGCCCCGAGATCGCCTGGATCGTCTCCGACTCCGGCGCCAAGGTCCTCATCGCCCACGAGCGCTTCGCCGAAGCCGCCACCGCCGCGGCCGACGAAGCCGGCCTTCCCGCGAGCCACCGCTACGCCGTCGGAGCGGTCGCGGGCTTCCACCCGTACGCCCGGCTCCTGGACGGACAGCCCGCCACACCGCCCGAGGGGCGCACCCTCGGCTGGGTCATGAACTACACCTCCGGCACCACCGGGCGCCCGCGGGGCATCCGCCGCCCGCTGCCGGGCAAGCTCCCGGAGGAGACGTACCTCGGAGGTTTCCTCGCCATCTTCGGCATCCGGCCCTTCGACGGAAACGTCCACCTGGTCTGCTCGCCGCTCTACCACACCGCCGTCCTCCAATTCGCGGGCGCCGCCCTGCACATCGGGCACCCGCTGGTACTGATGGACCGCTGGACCCCGCAGGAGATGCTGCGGCTCATCGACGGCCACGCCTGCACGCACACCCATATGGTCCCGACCCAGTTCCACCGGCTCCTCGCGCTCCCTCAGGAAACGAAGGACGCGTACGACGTCTCCTCGATGCGGCACGCGATCCACGGGGCCGCGCCCTGCCCGGACCACGTCAAGCGGGCGATGATCGACTGGTGGGGCACCTGTGTGGAGGAGTACTACGCGGCCAGCGAGGGCGGCGGCGCGTTCGCCACCGCCGAGGACTGGCTGAAGAAGCCGGGAACGGTCGGCAAGGCCTGGCCGATCAGCGAGCTCGCCGTCTTCGACGACGACGGCAACCGGCTGGGGCCCGGCGAACTCGGCACCGTCTACCTGAAGATGAACACGGGCGGCTTCAGCTACCACAAGGACGAGGGCAAGACGAAGAAGAACCGCATCGGCGACTTCTTCACGGTGGGCGACCTCGGGCTGATCGACGAGGACGGGTACCTCTTCCTGCGCGACCGCAAGATCGACATGATCATCTCGGGCGGGGTGAACATCTACCCCGCGGAGATCGAGTCGGCCCTGCTCACCCACCCGGCGGTCGCGGACGCCGCCGCCTTCGGGATCCCGCACGCCGACTGGGGCGAGGAGGTCAAGGCGGTCGTCGAACCGGCCGAGGGCTTCGTCGCCGGGGACGCCCTCGCCGCGGAGATCCTGCACCATTGCGAGCGGCAGCTCGCCGGTTTCAAACGGCCGAAGTCGGTCGACTTCATCGAGACGATGCCCCGCGATCCGAACGGCAAGCTGTACAAGAGGCGGCTGCGCGATCCGTACTGGGAGGGCCGCGAGCGCGCGATGTGAGCGCCCGCGCGCGGCGCACGGTATCCGGGTCCTGGTATCCGAGCCCGGGAACCCGGGCGTCGGGAGCCCAGCCCCGGGAGCCCAGCCCCGGGATCCCACCCCCGGGATCCCACCCCCGGGATCCAAGCCCCGGGATCCGAGCTCCGGGTTCCGGTCCGCCACGCCCGACATTCCGTGAGAAGTGCCACGTCAGCGCCCCGGACGCGTCCCCTGAGCCGCATTCGGGGGACAGTTCTGGCAAGTTGGCTGATATGAGTACGGCACCCCGCAGAATGACCCTGACCGACTGGACCGTCGTGGTTCCCGTGGTGGCGCTCCTCGCGGTCGTCTTCAGCTGGGGACGCGATCTGCCCGGATACGCCGTGGGCCTGGTCGCCCTGTGCCTGGGGGGTGCGGTGGTGGCGGCCGTGCACCACGCCGAGGTCGTTGCACACCGGGTGGGCGAGCCGTTCGGCTCGCTCGTCCTGGCCGTCGCCGTCACCGTCATCGAAGTGGCCCTCATCGTCACCCTGATGGCCGACGGCGGCGACAAGACCGCCTCCCTCGCCCGGGACACCGTCTTCGCCGCCGTCATGATCACCTGCAACGGCATCGTCGGCCTGTCCCTGCTCGTCGGCGCCCTGCGCAACCGGGTCGCCGTCTTCAACGCCGAGGGGTCGGGGGCGGCCCTGGCCACCGTGGCGACCCTGGCCGTCCTCAGCCTGGTCCTGCCGACGTTCACCACCAGCAAGCCGGGGCCGGAGTTCTCCTCCGCCCAGCTGGCGTTCGCCGCCGTCACCTCGCTCGCCCTGTACGGTCTGTTCATCGCGGTCCAGACGGTCCGCCACCGGGACTACTTCCTGCCCGTGGCCACCGGGGCCGGTACGGGGAACGCGGCCGGGGCCGCTGCCGCGGCACCCGGCGGCGGCGAGGGGGACGGGGACGCGGACGGCGACGGGGAGCACGCCGCGCCGCCCACCTCCCGCGCGGCGCTGGTCAGCCTCGGCCTGCTGCTGATCGCGCTCGTCGCCGTGGTCGGCGACGCCAAGGCCGTCTCGCCCACCATCGAGGCGGGCGTCGCCAGCGCGGGCCTCCCCAACGCCGTCGTCGGTGTCATCATCGCCCTGCTCGTCCTGGCCCCCGAGACGCTCGCCGCCGTCCGCGCCGCCCGCCGCGACCGCGTCCAGACCAGCCTCAACCTGGCCTACGGCTCCGCCATCGCGAGCATCGGACTCACCATCCCCGCCATCGCCCTGGCCACCATCTGGCTGTCGGGCCCGCTCCTGCTGGGCCTCGGGCCGATCCACATGGTGCTGCTCGCCCTGACCGTCGTGGTCAGCGCCCTCACCATCGCGCCCGGCCGGGCCACGCTGCTCCAGGGCGGCGTGCACCTCGTCCTGCTGGCGGCGTACCTGTTCCTCGCCGTCAGCCCCTGAGCCTGCGGGCGGGGCCGAACGGTCCGGCCCCGCCCGGGAAGGCTCAGGTCAGCGCCGCTCGCGCGGCCAGACCACCTTCAGCTTCGGCGAGGTGAGGATGTCCCGCTCGCAGAAGCGCGAGGTCACCCACCGCTCCTGGGAGAACAGCCGGGTCTGGTCGGCGTAGTACGGCGAGCCCGGGTCCGACGACTGGCCGTACGTCAGCAGCGTGCGCGCCACCGGGCAGCGGCCGCCGTCCCAGCCGACCGCCTGGATGTGGCTGGAGCCGTGCACGACCTCCGGGTAGCCGCCGGCCGCCGCGTTCCACGGCGCCTCGATCTTGTTCCACACGCCCAGTGCCTCGGTGCCGCCCGGCACCGGCAGCTTCTGCCCGCCGCGCACCACGAACTGGTGCTCGCCGAGCGGCGCGTCCGGCGCGATTCCGGCGGCCCGCAGTTCCGCGACCGCGTCCGCGAGCGCCCGTCCGATCCCGGGCGCCGCCTGGTTGAGCGTACGGGGGGTGCGTACGGGGTCGGCCGCCGAGAACGGGACCAGCCACAGGTCCTTGGCCGGCGTGCTCGCGGTCAGCTTGCGCCAGAACCGGTCGAAGAGCAGCGCGCCGCGGCTGCCGGTGTCGGCCCGGTGGTCCCAGCCCGCGAGCACCGGACAGGCCGCCGAGACGTCCACCGGCCGCCCGTCGCTCGCGGTGGCCGCGCCGCCGGGCAGGGCGGCGCAGGCCTTCGCCGCGTCGGCCGCCGCCAGATCGCCGGCCGGTACCCGGTTCGCGAACTGCTGCTTCTGCAGGTCCGCCACGGTCAGCCCGCCCTTGGCGGCCATCGCCGAGACGTCCTCCACCGCGCCCCGGGTCCGCAGCGAGCGCGGGGTGCCGAGGCTGCCCCAGATCCGCTCGTAGCCGGTCACCGGAGTCTCGGCATTGGCCAGCCAGGCGCTGTCGTTGGAGTTCTCGGCGTACGGGGCGTCGCGCAGCGTCGGCGCCTTCCCCGGTCCGAACACCCCCGGCTGCACCGCGTCCGGGTCCGAGCCGAGCGCGCAGTCGCCGCGCGCACCGTCGAGGACGGCGAGCCCGGACGCCGGGTACGTGGCCCTGCCGAGCGGGGTGGAGCAGCGGGCGGCGAGCTCGTCGGTGATCCGGGGGAGCACCTGGGACTGGGTGAACAGCGTGCCGCCGGCCGAGTCCGCGGCGACCGTGTTGACCCAGGGCAGGCCCTGGGTGCGCCGGAGCGCGTCCTGGATCCCGGCGACGGAGCGGGCCTTGCCCATGGCGAGGGCGGTGTCGGAGCCGCGCAGGTTGGCCGCGTTCGGGTCGTTCAGCGCGTACGCCGTCCCGGCCGTCCAGGGCAGCGGCAGGCCCGGACCGAGGCCGGTGACCACGGGCCCGTAGCGGGTCCACCACTGGGTGCGGCCGACCGGGGCGCCGCCCGACACCTGGACGGTCACCTGGCGCTGCGTCATCTTCTCCGGCTTGCCGTCGACCAGGTAGACGGTGGGGTCGGCCGGGTCCAGGGTGAGCTGGTGCAGGTTGACGGGGGTGCCGGTGGCCACGGTGTGGCTCCAGGCCACCTTCTCGTTGAACCCGATGTTCACGACGGGCGTGCCCAGCAGGGAGCCGCCGGAGACGTTCAGCTCGCCGGGTATGGTCTGCTGCGACTGCCAGAACCGGCGGCCGCCCTTCCAGGGGTAGTGCGGGTTCCCGAGCAGCAGGCCGCTGCCGTTCGCGGTGGTGGAGCCGCTGAAGGCCACCGCGTTGGAGCCCATGTCGTAGCGGCCGGTGTCGAAGAAGGCCCGGGCGGCCTCGGCGGCGGCCGCGGGGTCGACGGCCGGGGCGGTCGCCGGGCCCGCTGCGAGGGGGGCCGCCCGGCCCGGCGGCTGCGCCGCCGCGATGTCGTCGACGGCGCGCCCCTGGCCGCCGATCACCGAGATGGCGAAGGCGCGGGCGGCCACGTCGAGGGCGGTGACGGGGTGCACCCAGGCGGCGCCCTTGCAGGCCGGGTCCGTGATCTTGTTCTGGGCCAGCCAGGCGTTGTACCCGGCGGCCCAGCCGCGCATCAGCTCCTTGAGGTCCCGGCTGGGACCGGCCGGGGCGGGCGCGGCGAGGAGCTTCTCGACGGTCCCGGACTCCCGGACCCCCTTGAAGTACAGGTCGCTGGTGAGGTTCCTGCTCGCGGAGGACAGCGAGCCGTCGGTCGCCGCGTCGGCGCCGAACCAGCGCGAGCGCTCGCCGGCCACGGTCACGAACCCGTCGGCGAGCACACAGGCCTGGTCGGCGGCCTGGGCCCAGCCGCTGCCGAAGCCGAGGTGCGCGTAGTCCCGGGCCAGGATGTGCGGGATGCCGTTCTCGGTGTAGCGGATGACGGCGGACAGGCCGCCGCCGGAGGGCGCGCGGTCGGCGCCGGCCGTCGGGGCGGACGCGGCCGTGGCGTGCGGGGCCGCTGCGGCGGCGGCGAGCAGAGCGGCGCCGACGAGCGCGGCGCGCCGGAGCAGCGGGCGGGTGCGGAGATGCAACGTGCCTCCCAAGTAGCCTGCGGATGGGCGGGGTTGCCCGCGGTACAGGCGGTGCTTGTGTGCCCCCACACTCATGCAGGCGACCTGATGCTCTGTCAACATCCCGTTTGGTATCCCGGCTGTCCGGGTCATTGACCCCGGGTGCGCTCGGAGACGAGGATCACGCCATGACGGCAGCGCGGGCGGTGCGGCAGAACACGGTCGACGGGCTGGTGCGCGACAGCGCACTGCGGGTCCCCGACCGGCCGGCGGTCCGCTACCGCGAACGGACGTGGACGTACGCGGAGCTCGACGCAGCCGTCTCCACCGGAGCCGCCGTCCTGCGGGAGCGGTACGGACTGGCCGACGGCGACCGGGTCGCGACGTTCGCCCACAACTCCGACGCCTACCTGCTCGCCTTCCTCGCCTGCGCCCGCGCCGGGCTCACGCACGTCCCGGTCAACCAGAACCTCACCGGCGAGGACCTCGCGTACATCCTGGACGACTGCACGAGCGCGCTGGTCCTCGCCGATCCGGACCTGGCCGCGCGGATCCCCGAGGGCCATGCCGTACGGCCGCTGCGCGACGCGCCCGGCTCGTTCCTGGGGGAACTCGCCGACCCGCTGCCGTTCGTGCCGGACCGCGACCCGTACGCCGTGGTGCAGCTGCTCTACACCTCGGGGACCACCGCGCTGCCCAAGGGCGCGATGATGACGCACAAGGCACTGGTCCACGAGTACGAGAGCGCGATCGAGGCGCTGGACCTGGACGAGGCCGACCGGCCGCTGCACTCCCTGCCGCTCTACCACTCGGCGCAGACGCACGTGTTCCTGCTGCCCTACCTGGCGGTGGGCGCGCAGAACACGATCCTGGACGCGCCGGTCGCCGAGGAGGTCTTCGCCCTGGTGGAGTCGGGACGGGCGGACAGCCTGTTCGCGCCGCCCACGGTGTGGATCGGGCTGGCCGGCCACCCGGACTTCGGGCGCCGCGAACTGGGCGGACTGCGCAAGGCGTACTACGGCGCCTCGATCATGCCGGTGCCCGTGCTGGAGCGGCTGCGGGCCCGGCTGCCCGGGCTCCGCTTCTACAACTGCTTCGGGCAGAGCGAGATCGGCCCGCTGGCCACCGTCCTGGGACCGGAAGAGCACGAGGGGCGGATGGACTCCTGCGGGCGGCCGGTCCGCCACGTCGAGGCGAAGGTCGTCGACGAGGACGGCGCGGACGTGCCGGACGGCACGGCGGGCGAGGTGGTGTACCGCTCGCCCCAGCTCTGCCTGGGGTACTGGAACGCCCCGGAGGCGACGAAGAAGGCCTTCCGGGACGGCTGGTTCCGCTCCGGGGACCTCGCGGTACGGGACGCGGAGGGGTACTTCACGGTCGTCGACCGGGTGAAGGACGTCATCAACTCGGGCGGCGTGCTGGTGGCCTCGCGGCAGGTCGAGGACGCGCTGTACACCCACCCGGGGGTGGCCGAGGCGGCGGTGGTGGGCCTGCCCGACGAGCGGTGGATCGAGGCGGTCACGGCGGTCGTGGTGCCGCGCGGGGAGGTGACGGAGGCGGAGCTGCTGGCGTACGCGCGGGAGAAGCTCGCCCACTTCAAGGCCCCGAAGCGGGTGCTGTTCGTGGACGCCCTCCCGCGCAACGCGAGCGGCAAGATCCTCAAGCGCGAACTCCGCGACCGCTTCGGGCAGGAGGACCGGTAGGGCCGGTGTACCGGTAGGGCCCCGGTGGACCGGTAGCGCGGTAGGCCCGGCCGGGGCCTCATCCGGTCGGCAGGCCGCTGTCCCGGAGGCGGCGGAGGGTGAGGCGTTCGTGGGCCAGGCGCCCGACCAGGGCGCCGCCGTAGACCACGAAACCGACGCCGACCAGCCAGGACTGGACGACCAGCAGCGTGCCGAAGGGGCCGTAGGTGACGGCGTTGGAGGCGATCAGCGGGGAGAACACCAGCTGGGAGAAGAGCCGCAGGCCGAGCAGGCCCAGGCTGGTCGCCACCGCCCCCGGCAGCAGCGCCCGCCAGCGGACCCGGCCGCCGAGCAGCAGCCGCTGGGAGCCCCAGAAGAAGAGGATGGTGCCGAGCAGGTCGCCGGTGGTGCCGAGGACCGTGCCGACGGCGTCGTTCGACGGCGCGGGGATCTCGACGAGCAGACCGAGGTAGCAGACCAGCAGGGCCAGCCAGACGACGTGCCGCCACATGGTGTGCCAGCGGGCGGTCGGCAGGTCCCAGACCTTCTCGTACCCGGTCTGCACGGCCGAGCCGAAGGTCAGGCCGAAGACGGCGAGGGCCGCGAGCCCGAACGCGGTGGTCCGCTCAAGCGCCAGGTCCGCGGCGCCGAACAGCATCTCGACCCGGGACCGCGAGGACTCGGTGACCCCGAGGGCCTGGCCGAGCCAGCGGCCGAATCCGGAGCCGCTGCCGGGGGCGGCGGCCGCGACGACCACCAGCAGCGGCACCAGGGTCAGGAAGCCGAGGGCGGCGAAGCCCATGGCCCGGTGCATGAGCTCCATCTCCCGCCCCCGGCTCCACGCCAGCCCGGCCGGGGAGGCCTGGAGCCGGTCGTGGAGCTGGCGGAGGATCGAGGTCACGCCTCATGGACTACCCGGACGGACCCGCCGGCTCTCGGAGGCACCCCGGAAGTGGGCCCGAAGGGGTGGTTTCGGGGCCCGGCCGAGGTCGCGCCGGACGGCCTCCCTCCTCCCCTCTCCTCCCTTCCCCTCCCCGCACGACCCGGTCGGCTACCGCGGCTCGCGGAGGTCCGTCAGGCGCTTGATCTTGCCCGCCGAGCGCTCCAGGGTCTCCGGGTCCACCACCTCGACGGCCACCGAGACCCCGATGCCGTCCTTGACCGCGCGGACCACGGAGGAGGCCGCGGACTGCCGCTGGGCGGCATCAGCCTCCCGGCGTGCCTCCACCCGTACGGTCAGGGCGTCCATCCGGCCCTCCCGGGTCAGCCGCAGCTGGAAATGCGGGGCGAGACCGGGGGTACGGAGCAGGATCTCCTCGATCTGCGTCGGGTAGAGGTTGACCCCGCGCAGGATGATCATGTCGTCGCTGCGGCCGGTCACCTTCTCCATCCGCCGGAACGCCGGCCGGGCCGTACCGGGCAGCAGCCGGGTCAGGTCCCGGGTCCGGTAGCGGATGACCGGCATGGCCTCCTTGGTGAGCGAGGTGAACACCAGCTCTCCGGAGGAGCCCTCCGGCAGCACCTCGCCGGTGAACGGGTCCACGACCTCCGGATAGAAGTGGTCCTCCCAGATGTGCAGGCCGTCCTTGGTCTCGACGCACTCCTGCGCCACGCCCGGGCCCATCACCTCGGACAGGCCGTAGATGTCCACCGCGTCGATGTCGAGCCGCTGCTCGATCTCGCGGCGCATCTCCTCCGTCCACGGCTCCGCGCCGAATATCCCCGTGCGGAGCGAGGTGCTGCGCGGGTCGACGCCCTGGCGCTCCATCTCGTCCAGCAGCGTGAGCATGTACGAGGGGGTCACCATGATGACCTCCGGCCGGAAGTCCTGGATCAGCCGGACCTGCCGGTCGGTCATCCCGCCGGACGCGGGGACGACCGTACAGCCGAGCCGCTCCGCGCCGTAGTGCGCGCCGAGGCCGCCGGTGAACAGGCCGTACCCGTACGCGATGTGCACCAGCTGGCCCGGTCTGCCGCCCGCCGCCCGGATGGACCGGGCGACCACGTCCGCCCAGGTGGAGAGGTCCCCGTCGGTGTACCCGACGACGGTGGGGCGGCCTGTGGTGCCGCTGGAGGCGTGGATGCGGCGCACCTCGGAGCGCGGCACGGCGAACATGCCGAAGGGGTACTGCTCGCGCAGGTCGGCCTTGGTGGTGAAGGGGAAGAGGGCGAGATCGGAGAGGGAACGGCAGTCGTCGGGGTGCACACCGGCCTTGTCGAAGGCCTGCCGGTAGTGCGGCACGCGCTCGTAGGCAAGGCTCAAGGTGGCGCGCAGCCGCCGCAGCTGGAGCGCGGCCAGCTCATCGCCGCTCAGCCGCTCGCCGTCGTCGTGGAGATCCGCTTGCGCCGTCATGCCGTCACCTCGTCTTGAACCGTGAACCGGAGCTTCGCTTCGAGTCAACCGACCGATCATTCGGTAGATTGCCCCAGCCCGGCGGCTAAAGCAATGACTCGAACGAGTGATCGCATGACGGGGTGGGTCCATGTCGACCGCCGGGTGACGCCCTCGCATACGGGCGCTGGGACGAGGCGGCGCGCCCCCGCGTCGGGGTGGGCGACCGTGAGGAGAACGGGGCGGCGGCCGCCGCCTACGGCCTCCGTGCCTCCGGCCGCCGCGGCGGCCCCGCGGAGCGCACGCCGGGGGCGGGACCCGATGAGCCCCGCCCCCCGCCCCCGCCCGCCTGGACCCCTCGGGTCAGCTCGCCGCGTCCGCCTCCTCCGCCACCGACTTCGCCCAGCGGTAGTCCGCCTTGCCGCTCGGCGAGCGCTGGATGGCGGGCGTCACGACCAGTTGGCGCGGGATCTTGTACCCCGCCAGCCTGGTCCGGCAGTGCCGCTGTATCTCGTCCAGGCTCGGCTCGGGCGCGCCGGTCCGCAGCTGCACGACCGCCGCCACGTGACTGCCCCACTTCGCGTCCGGCACCCCGGCGACCAGTGCGTCGTACACGTCCGGATGGGACTTCAGCGCCTGCTCGACCTCCTCCGGGTAGACCTTTTCGCCGCCCGTGTTGATGCACTGCGAGCCGCGCCCGAGGACCGTGACGATGCCCTCCTCGTCCACCGTCGCCATGTCCCCGAGCAGCACCCACCGCTCGGAGCCCTTCCGGAAGAAGGTCTCGGCGGTCTTCGCCGCGTCGTTGTAGTAGCCGAGCGGGACGTGGCCGCGCTGTGCGAGCCGCCCCGGTACGCCCACCGGCACCGGCTCGTGCGTCACCGGGTCCACCACCTGCGTACGGTCGTTGACCACGAGCCGGAAGCCCCTCTCGGGGCCGGAGTCGTCGGCGGCCCTGCCGTTCGACCCGGACTCCGAGGACCCGAAGTTGTTCAGCAGCAGCACGTTCGGCACCAGCCGCCGGAACTCGGCCCGCACCGTCTCGGACATGATCGCCCCGGACGAGGAGACGCTGAACAGCGAGGAGAGGTCGGTCCCCTTGAGCGGCCCCTTGAGGGCGTCGATGAGCGGCCGGAGCATCGCGTCGCCCACCAGGGAGACGCTCGACACCTTCTCCTTCTCGATCGTACGGAGCACCTCCTCCGGCGCGTACTTGCGGTGGATGACCACCCGCTGGCCGTAGTTGAAGGCGATGAACGAGGTCAGCGTCGAGGTGCCGTGCATCAGCGGGGGAGCCGGGAAGAAGGTCAGCCCGGCGCCCTTCAACGCGACCCGCTCGGCGAGCTCCTCGGGCCGCTTCACCGGCTCGCCCGAGGGCTCGCCGCCGAAGAGCCCCGCGAAGAACAGGTCCTCCGCGCGCCACATGACGCCCTTGGGCATACCGGTCGTGCCGCCCGTGTAGATGATGAAGAGGTCGTCGGGGGAGCGGGGTGCGAAGCCGCGCGCGGGCGAGCCGGCCGCCTCCGCGTCCGCGTAGGCGACCGGCGCGATCGAGGGCTCCGGCGCGCCCTCGGGGGCGGACCCGACCCGGATCAGGTGGCGCAGTTTCGGCGTCTGCGGGAGGGCGGCGGCCACGCGCCCGGTGAACTCGCCCTCGAAGACGAGCGCGGCGAGGTCGGCGTCGTTGTAGAGGTAGACCAGCTCCT
This sequence comes from Streptomyces sp. NPDC051109, assembly GCF_044455885.1. Classification (NCBI taxonomy): domain Bacteria; kingdom Bacillati; phylum Actinomycetota; class Actinomycetes; order Kitasatosporales; family Streptomycetaceae; genus Streptomyces; species Streptomyces sp. NPDC051109. The sequence continues at coordinate 331,353 of NZ_JBITFF010000001.1, read as the reverse complement.
CCTCCACGTACCGGTAGTTGACGTTCACCGGCACGAGTCGGGCCTTGAGGCAGGCCAGGACGGTCTGGAGGTACTCGATGCCGTTGTAGAGGTGCAGCCCCAGGTGCTCGCCGGCCCGCAGGCCGCTGTCCAGCAGGTGGTGCGCGATGCGGTTCGCCGCGGCGTCCAGCTCCGCGTACGTGAGGCGGCGCTCCGCGCCGGTGCCGGGGTGGTCCACGTACACAAGGGCCTCGCGGTCCGGAACCACGTCGACGACCGACTCGAACAGGTCGGCAAGGTTGTACTCCACCGTTCCTCCTCACCCCCGAGGTTTCCCGTTGCCGGGCCGTGGCTGTTGCCCGCGGCGGTCATTAGAGCGCCGCTCAGCCCAAGTGGGAAGGGCGTGGTCCAAAGAAAACTGACTGGGCGTCAGAAAACTATTGAACTGCACCCGGCCCTCCTGCAACCTGTTCTAGGTCTTGAGACGGGAGGACGGCAATGGGTGGGACCGAACACCTGACCGTGGAGCGCCACGGCGCCACGCTGGTGCTCACCATGAACCGGCCGGAGGCGAAGAACGCGCTTTCGCTGCCGCTGCTGGTGGGGCTGTACGACGGCTGGCTGGAGGCGGACGCCGACGAGACGATCCGCTCGGTGGTCCTGACGGGGGCGGGCGGGGACTTCTGCGCGGGGATGGACCTCAAGGCGCTGGCCGGGAAGGGGATGGCGGGAGACCAGTACCGGGACCGGCTCAAGGCCGACCCCGACCTGCACTGGAAGGCGATGCTCCGCCACCACCGGCCGCGCAAGCCCGTGATCGCGGCCGTGGAGGGGTACTGCGTGGCCGGCGGGACCGAGATCCTGCAGGGCACGGACATCCGGGTCGCGGGCGCGGGCGCCACCTTCGGGCTCTTCGAGGTCAAGCGGGGCCTGTTCCCGATCGGCGGCTCGACGGTGCGCCTGCCCCGGCAGATCCCGCGCACGCACGCCCTGGAGATGCTGCTGACCGGCCGCCCGTACTCGGCGCAGGAGGCGGCGCGGATCGGACTGGTCGGGCAGGTCGTCCCCGAGGGGACCGCCCTGGCCAAGGCCCTGGAGATCGCCGAGCAGGTCAACGCGTGCGGGCCGCTGGCCGTCGAGGCCGTGAAGGCCTCGGTCTACGAGACCGCCGGACTGACGGAGACGGAGGGCCTGGCCTCGGAGCTGCTGCGCGGCTGGCCGGTCTTCGACACCGCGGACGCCAAGGAGGGGGCGCGGGCCTTCGCCGAGAAGCGGCCCGCCGTGTACCGGCGGGAGTAGCCGCCCGCCGGCCGTCCGGAAGCGGCCCACTGCGTGATCCCCGCCCCCAGCCGTTCGGAACATCAGAACATCGGAGAGACAGCCATGACACCCGCCGCGTCCCCGCCAGAGGTGCTGCGCGCGCCCCTCGTCGTCGAGTTCCCCTTCACCCGCTCCCTCGGGCCCGTCCAGAGCGCCTTCCTCACCGGGCTGCGCGAGCGCGTCGTCCTCGGCGTCAAGACCGCCGAAGGCAAGGTGGTGGTCCCGCCCGTCGAGTACGACCCCGTCACCGCCGAGGAGATCCGCGAACTCGTCGAGGTCGGCACCACCGGAACCGTCACCACCTGGGCCTGGAACGGCTCCCCGCGCCCGAACCAGCCCCTGGGCACCCCCTTCGCCTGGGTCCTGGTCCGCCTCGACGGCGCCGACACCGCGATCCTGCACGCCCTCGACGCCCCCGGCCCCGACGCCGTCCGCACCGGCATGCGGGTACGGATCCGCTGGGCGGACGAGCGCGGCGGAGCCATCACCGACATCGCCTGCTTCGAACCCCACGACGGACCGGAAGGCGCGGAAGCCGCGCAAGCAGCCCCGCACGACGGGCAGTTCGCCGACGCCGTCACCGGCATCGTCGCCTCCGCCCGCCTCGACTACACCTACAGCCCCGGCCGCGCCCAGACCGCGTACATCAACGCGCTCGCCGAGCGGCGGACCGTCGGCGAGCGCTGCCCCTCCTGCCACAAGGTGTACGTCCCGCCGCGCGGCGCCTGCCCCACCTGCGGGGTGGCCACCACCGAACAGGTCGAGGTCGGCCCGGCCGGCACCGTCACGACGTACTGCATCGTCAACATCAAGGCGAAGAACCTGGACATCGAGGTCCCGTACGTCTACGCCCACATCGCCCTCGACGGCGCCGACCTCGCCCTGCACGGCCGGATCGGCGGCATCCCGTACGACCAGGTCCGCATGGGCCTGCGCGTCGAACCCGTGTGGACCGAGGGCGGACGCCACCCCGACCACTACCGCCCCACCGGCGAGCCGGACGCCGACTACGACGCGTACAAGGAGCTCATCTGATGCCCACGACGAGCAGGTACGCGCGGGACGTGGCCGTCGTGGCCTTCGCGCAGAGCGACCACCTGCGCCGCAGCGACGAACTCAGCGAAGTCGAGATGGTCATGCCGGTCCTGCACCGGGTGCTCGCCCAGACCGGCCTGAAGGCCGGCGAGATCGGCTTCACCTGCTCCGGATCCAGCGACTACCTCGCCGGCCGGGCCTTCTCCTTCACCATGACCCTCGACGGGGTCGGCGCCTGGCCGCCGATCTCCGAATCGCACGTCGAGATGGACGGCGCCTGGGCCCTGTACGAGGCCTGGGTCAAGATCCAGACCGGTGAGGCCGACACCGCGCTGGTCTACTCGTACGGGAAGTCCTCCCCGGGATCCGTACGGGACGTCCTGACCCGGCAGCTCGACCCCTACTACCTGGCACCGCTGTGGCCCGACTCGGTGGCCCTGGCCGCCCTGCAGGCCCAGGCGCTGATCGACGCGGGCGAGACCGACGAGGGCGCCCTCGCGGCCATCGGCGCCCGCAGCCGGGCCGCCGCCGAGGCCAACCCGCACGCCCAGCTCCGCGGCGCCGTCCCGCAGGGCGACTACCAGGTCCGCCCGCTGCGTACGGGCGACTGCCCGCCCATCGGCGACGGCGCGGCCGCCGTCGTCCTCGCCGCGGGGGACACCGCGCGGCGGCTGTGCGCACGCCCCGCCTGGATCACCGGCATCGACCACCGCATCGAGGCGCACGGCCCGGGCCTGCGCGACCTCACCGACTCCCCGTCCACCCGGACGGCCGCCGAGCACGCGGGCGTGTTCGAGGCCCCGGTGGACACCGCAGAACTGCACGCGCCGTTCTCCTCCCAGGAGGTCGTGCTCCGCAAGGCGCTGGGACTCGGCGGGGACGACATCGTCGTCAACCCCTCCGGCGGGGCGCTCGCCGCGAACCCGGTCATGGCCGCCGGCCTCATCCGGATCGGCGAGGCAGCCGCCCGGATCCACCGCGGCGAGTCCGACCGGGCCGTCGCGCACGCCACCTCCGGCCCCTGCCTCCAGCAGAACCTGGTCGCCGTCCTCGAAGGGGAACCCGCATGACGCGTACCGGAAAGGAGCCGGTCGCCGTCGTCGGCATCGGCCAGACCAAGCACGTCGCCGCCCGCCACGACGTCTCCATCGCGGGGCTCGTGCGCGAGGCCGCGGTGCGCGCCCTCGCCGACGCCGAGCTGACCTGGGCGGACATCGACGCCGTCGTCATCGGCAAGGCCCCCGACTTCTTCGAGGGCGTGATGATGCCGGAGCTGTACCTGGCGGACGCCCTCGGGGCGGTCGGCAAGCCCATGCTCCGCGTCCACACGGCCGGTTCGGTCGGCGGCTCCACCGCGCTGGTCGCCTCCAACCTCGTCGCCGCCCGGGTCCACCGCACCGTCCTGACCGTGGCGTTCGAGAAGCAGTCCGAGTCCAACGCCATGTGGGGCCTGTCGCTGCCCGTTCCGTTCCAGCAGCCGCTGCTGGCGGGGGCGGGCGGGTTCTTCGCCCCGCACGTGCGCGCGTACATGCGGCGCACCGGCGCGCCGGACACGGTCGGCTCGCTCGTCGCGTACAAGGACCGCCGCAACGCGCTGAAGAACCCGTACGCGCACCTGCACGAGCACGACATCACCCTGGAGAAGGTCCAGGCCTCGCCGATGCTCTGGGACCCGATCCGGTACTCAGAGACCTGCCCCTCCTCGGACGGGGCCTGCGCGATGGTCCTCACCGACCGTGCGGGCGCGGCCCGTTCGCCGCGGCGGCCGGCCTGGGTGCACGGCGGGGCGATGCGCAGCGAGCCGACGCTCTTCGCGGGCAAGGACTTCGTGTCTCCGCAGGCGGGCAAGGACTGCGCGGCCGACGTCTACCGGCAGGCCGGGATCAGCGATCCGCGGCGGGAGATCGACGCCGTGGAGATGTACGTGCCGTTCTCCTGGTACGAGCCGATGTGGCTGGAGAACCTCGGCTTCGCGGCGGAGGGGGAGGGCTGGAAGCTCACCGAGGCGGGGGTCACCGAACTCGACGGCGACCTCCCGGTGAACCCGTCGGGCGGGGTGCTGTCCACCAATCCGATCGGCGCCTCGGGCATGATCCGCTTCGCGGAGGCGGCGCTCCAGGTCCGCGGCCAGGCCGGCGAGCACCAGGTCCCGCAAGCCCGCCGGGCCATGGGCCACGCGTACGGCGGCGGGGCGCAGTTCTTCGCGATGTGGCTGGTGGGAGCCGAACCGCCGGCCTCCTGAACGGACTCGGACCTCGAAGGCGGCCGCGGGGCGTGGTGCCGGACCGGCCACGGGTGACTCACGGTGGCCTGTGCGGCACCCGCTGCGATGGTTACTCTGGCCCCCGGACGACGTACCGGGAGTACCGGGAGGAGCACGCACGTGGCCGAGAGCATGACTTCACAGCCTCTGGCAGCCGGCTGGGGCAAGCCGGACCTCGATCTCAGCGGGGCGGACTGGCAGTCGAGCAGCCGGGGAGCGGGCGACGTCCAGATCGCCTTCGTCGAGGGGTTCATCGCGATGCGCAACAGCGAGCGCCCCGAGAGCCCCTCGCTGATCTTCGCGCCCGACGAGTGGCGCAAGTTCGTACTGGGCGCGAGGGGCGGCGAGTTCGACCTGACGTAGCCGGCGGCCGGTGCCCCGGAGCCCGCGCCGGCCGCGGGCCCGCGGGCCCGGCTCCCGAACCCCCTTGCACCACGCGGGGCACTACTGGACCATGGGGGCCATGACGATCATCCGCCGAAAGGGCGATGCCGCGTAGACGGCCCGGCGCGCTGCGCGCCGAACGAGGACGGTACGCAGACCGCCGGCCGCCTGCCTGGGCCTGGCAACTGGCCTCCGTGGACCGGCTGCCGCCGCCGCAGCGGCCGCGGTCCACTGGGCCCTGCCCGACCGGGGCGAAGAGCTCGCGGACCTGCTGACCCGGTACCGGGCCTTCCTGCGCCGCCCCGGCAGCGTCCTGCTGCCGGTCCCGTCCTCGTGCCCGGCCTGCCCCGGCTGCGCGCGTGACGACGTCGCCGTCGTCCGGGACGAACTGGCCGACCTCCACCGCAGCCTGCCGCCCGCCGCCCGCACCGCGCTGGGCCGCGTCCTGCACGGACTGGACGCGGAGTTCCGCCGGCGCACCCTCCCCGAACCGGACCCGCCCGCCGGCCGGTGGGCCGACTGGAGCGGCCGCCCCCGCGCCTGGTGGCACCGCCGGATCTACGAGAGCGGGGGCCGGGAGTTCTCTTGAGGCGGTGGCTGGGGCGGTGGCGGCGTCGGCGGCTGTGGCTGCGTCGGCGGCGTCCGCGGGAGCCGTTCCCCACCACGGGCGGCCACGCCGCCGCCAGCACCAGCAGCCACACCAGTTGTACGGCCGCGGCCCCCGCGGGCCACCGCCCCCGCCACCAGTACGACGGCCAGCGGCGGCCCCACCAGCAGCAGGACCTCCCGTGTCCTGCGGCCCGAGCCGACCGCCGCCACCCCCGCGCCCCCCAGGTACACCGCGCTACTCCCGCAGAGCAGCCACCGCACCGCCCCCGGAACCGGGTGGTCCGTGTACTCCACCGCGTCGCCGAGCGCCGCCGCCGGCGCCGCCGCCGAGCCCGCGACGAAGCAGTGCAGCGGCAGGACCAGCCGTACTGGAAGGACGTCCCACGCCAGCAGCGGCACCCCGTCCGCCCCGTGCCGCAGCGACAGCGGCCACAGCAGGAGCAGCAGCAGGAACGCGCCGATACCGGCCCGTACAGCGCCGCGTCCCACTCGGCCACCTAGGCGGCGGCCACCACCTGGGCCACCGCCTCGCCCAGCACGATCAGCTGGAACAGGCCCAGCCGCTCCCCGAGATGCGGCGCGTCCATCGGCGCCGCCACCGGCTTGGGCGACGCCCGCAGCCGGCGCGCCGCCTTCCGCGCGTACCGCTCGTCCACCCGGGCGGCCAGGCGCGCGCCTGGACACCGAGAACATGACGGCCAGGTCGATGGCCAGTCCCAGCGCCCACGCGGCCGGGCCGGTGCCGGGTGCGCTGACGGAGCGGTGCGCGCGGTTCGCGCGGCAGCCGGAGGCGCTGCCTGGGCTCCACCCGGAGGTCCCGGCGGCACGCGCGCCGTGGCCGTGGTCGGGCCGGCGGCGCGCGCTGACGGAGCGGTGCGCGCGGCAGCCGGAGGCGCTGCCTCGGCTCCCGGAACACGGGTTGCCATCGGTTCCGGCGGTGCACCGGCCGGGCGGTGGACCCGGAGCTCGTGGTGGACGGGGTCCGGCAGGTCCGCTGCTCGGAGCCGCCCCCCACCCCGCCCCTTCCCGGAACCGGTCGCCAGCCCGGCCCCCGGACCCCCGGGCCTGCAACGCCGCCAAGTCCGGCCCGCCGGGGCGCATGAGGCGTGAACCGGCGGTGGTAGCGGGGTCAGAGGGTCCGGGGCGGAGCCCGGGAAACGGAGAAGGGGCGGGGCGGGGCAGCGGCTCCGCGCAGCGGTACCCCCGCCCGGGCCGGCGTGCGCGCCCCCGGCCCGGGGGAGCCGCCGGGGCGCGGCCCCGGCAGCCTGGCATCGGAGCGACGGCTCCGTACTCGGCAGTGGCGCCGGGAGACGGCGGGTGCCGGTGAGCTGCCGAGAGCCCGGAGACCCGGGCCCGACCCCGGGGGCCGAGAGCCCGGCCGGCCCTGGAGCGGACCGCAGGCGACCAGGGGCCCGGGGTGCTCGGTGGGCCGGGCCGGCCCCGGCCGTCGGCACAGGCGCGAGGCCGCGGCCCCGGGGAGCGGTGCGGCGCCCCCGACGGGCGGCGCGGGGGCAGGGGCGGCCCGCCGAGGTGGCCCCCCACCGGGGTGCGGGTCCGGAGCGGGAGCGGCGCCCCCCGAGGGGCGGACCCCGGGCCGGCGCCCACCGGGGTGTGGGGCGGCCCCCCACGGGGGACGCAGAGCCCAGGGTGGCGGCGGCAACCCGAGGGGCGGATTCCGGACAGGGATGGTGGGCCCCCGGGTGCCGTCCGGAGGCAGGGGCGGCCCCCCACGGGGGTGCGGGCCTGGAGCGGGAGCGGCGCCCCCCCCCGAGGGGCGGACCCCGGGGCGGCGGCGCCCACGCGGGTGTGGGGCGGGGTCGGGGCCGGAAATGCGGGGCGGGCACGTACCATGGCGGCATGTCCTTCCTCCGCCGCAACCGCGCCGCCACACCCGCCGGCCCGGACTTCGACGTCCTGGCCATGGACCCGGGGGACTGGCCGGGCAATCTCGGGGCCGGGCTGCTGCCCGCGCCCGACGGCAGCTGCCAGGGCGTCTTTCTCCGCTACGACCTGTTCGGCGGACGCGGCCCCGCAATGATCATCGGCAACCTCCCCGAGGGCTCCCCGGCCCGGGAGCTCACCGACGGCCAGGTCCCCTTCGAGGTGGCCCAGCTCCTCGACGCCCTGGAGAACGACGAGGACGTCGAGGTCACCGGCATCGAGGACTGCCCCGTCATGCAGGGCGACAACCTCCTCATCGTCCGCAAGGTCAAGCTCTCCGAGGGCCGGATCAGCTGCGTGCAGTTCGACCGCAGCGACAACGTCCTGGTCACCATCGCCAGCTGGGACCGGCCCATCACCGACGACCTGTACGCACTGCTCAAGCCGCTCCCCGCCGAGCTCTTCCAGCAGGGCTGAGCAGCCGCAACCGGCGGCGCTACGCGTCCGCGACGTCGTTCGCCGCCACGTAGCCGAACGTCATCGCCGGGCCGATCGTCGACCCCGCCCCCGCGTAACTGTGACCCATCACCGCCGCGCTCGCGTTGCCCGCCGCCCACAGCCCCCGGATCACCGATCCGTCCGGGCGCAGCGCGCGGGCCCGCGCGTCCGTGACGATCCCGCCCTTCGTGCCCAGGTCACCCGGCACGATCTTGAAGGCGTAGAACGGCGGCGCCCAGATCGGGGCCAGGCACGAGTTCGGCTGGACCCCGGGGTCCGTGTAGTAGTGGTCGTACGCCGTGTCCCCCCGGTGGAAATCGGGGTCGGTGCCGTTCCACGCCTGGGCGTTGAAACGGTTCAGGGTCGCCCGCAGGGCCCCCGCCGGGACCCCGATCTGACCCGCCAGCGCGTCCCAGGTCCACGCCTTCTTCGCCGCGCCCGCCTCGTACCACGCGTCCGGGAAGACGATCGTCGGCAGGATGTCCTTGAACAGGTACTTGTTGCGGTAGTTCTGATCCACGATCAGCCAGGCCGGGATGTGCGAGCCCGTCGCCCCCCGGTCCTTCTCGTACATCACGTGCACCACATCGCTGTACGGAGCCGCCTCGTTGACGAACCGCGCACCCGCCCGGTTCACGATCAGCCCGCCGGGCAGCGTGCGTTCCGCCAGGCAGAAGTACGGCTCCCCGGGCAGCGGGATCGACGGCCCCCACCACGCGTCCTCCATCAGCGCCAGCGCCGCCCCGGCCCGCTGCCCCGCCCGGATACCGTCGCCCGTGTTCTCCTTGGCGCCGACCGACCACTGGGTTCCGATGGGCTGCTGCTGGTACTGCGCCCGCATCTCCGCGTTGTGCTCGAAGCCGCCCGAGCCGACGATCACGCCCTTGCGGGCCCGTACGACTCCCCGTACGCCGTCCCTCTCCACCACCACACCCGTGACGGCGCCCCCCTCCTGCACCAGGTCGACCAGCGGGCTGTTCAGCCACACCGGAACCCCGGCCTGCAACAGCCCGGCCCGCAGCCCGGCCGCGAGCGCCTGGCCCATCGTCAGCGGCCTCTGCCCGCACAGCGCGGCCTTGGTGCCGCGCGCCAGGCACTCCGTGGACACGGCGAGGCCCCTGGCGTTCACGGCCGCCAGGTTCAGCCACTTGTAGTCCTGACTGAAGACCACCATCCCGGCCGGCACCGGCAGGTACGCCGGGTTGAGCCGGGCCAGTTCGGCGCCCAGGATGTTGCCGTCGATCTGGTCGGGCTCGATGGAGCGGCCGTTCGGCAGACCGCCCGGGAGGTTCGGGTAGTAGTCGCTGTACCCGTCCATGTACCGGAAGCGCAGCGGACTGTTGGCCATCACGAAGTCCAGCATCCGGGGGCCGTTGGCGAGGAAGGCCGCCTGCCGATCCGCCGGCGATCCGTCGCCGACGACCGCCGCCAGGTACGCCGCCGCCTTCTGCGGGGTGTCCGGCACGCCCGCCGCGAGGATCACCGAGTTGTTCGGCAGCCAGATCCCGGCCCCGGAGCGCGCCGCCGAACCTCCGAACGTCGGCGCCTTCTCGACCACCAGCACGCTCAGGCCCCGCTTGGCGGCGGTCAGCGCGGCGGTCATCCCGGAGGCCCCGGACCCGACCACGACCACGTCGTACTCGCCGAGCGGACCCCCGGTACCGGCCCCGCCGGCGGCCCGCGCGGCGGCCGACGGCAGCACCGCTGCGGTGAGCACCCCCGCCCCGGCCCCGGCGAGGACCGTACGGCGGGAAGGAGGGGTGGGGCATGCGGACTCGGCGCTTGCGGACATGGGCGGGCTCCAGCGGAGTGGAAGGGCGGGGCGGTCGGCGGCTCCAGCATTTCTGATGCTGAGTCAGAAAAGGTGTTCGGGGGATCATGTGATGTCAAGGCATGTGCAGGGGTGGCGGGACGACCGCGAACGCACGAAATCCCGTGGTACGCACACCTGGTGCGTACGGCACGGGATTTTCGTACGGGGTCGGGCCGCCGGGGTCAGCGGGTCCCGACCGCCGCGCGGACCGCCCTGCGGGCCATGCCGCAGTCGTCGTGCAGACGGCGCAGCAGCAGCCGCTGCTCCTCGCCGGAGGACAGCGAGCCCGCCGGCAGCGGGTGACTCGGCGCGGTCGCCAGCATGGAGCGCTGGACCGCCGTCTCACACATCCGGATCTCCCGCGTCAGCACCAGCATCAGGTTGACCAGGAACGCGTCCCGCGAGGCCGGACCGGCCGACTGGGCGAGCCGGCTGATCTGGCTGCGGGCGGCCGGGGCGTCGCCCAGCACCGTCCACAGCGTGGCCAGGTCGTAGCCGGGCAGGTACCAGCCCGCGTGCTCCCAGTCGAGCAGCACCGGCCCCGCCGGGGACAGCAGCAGGTTCGACAGGAGCGCGTCACCGTGGTTGAACTGCCGCTGGACACCGGCCAGTTTCAGTCCGCACAGCAGCTTCTGGAGGTCACCCAGATCCCGGTCGGTGAGCAGTCCCAGCTCGTGGTACCGCGCCACCCGCTGCCCGTAGTTCAGCGGGTCCCCGAAGAGATCGGTCGGCGGACGCCACTGGTTCACCCGGCACACCGCGCCCAGCGCGGCCCGTACGTCGGCCCGCGGCGGGGCCTCCACGGGGTGCCTCTGCAAAGCCGCGACCCGGCCCGCCATCCGTTCGACCACCAGCGTGCAGTTCTCGGGATCCGCGGCGATCAGCCGCGGTACCCGGACCGGCGGGCGGTGCCGGACGAACGCCCGGTACGACGCTATTTCGTGCCGGTACCGCTCGCGCCATTCCGGCGAGTGGTCCAGTAAAACCTTGGCGACCGCGGTCATCCGGCCCGTCGTCCCGACCAGGAGGACCGACCGGCCGCTGCGTCGCAGCACCTGGACCGGCGCGAACTCCGGACAGATCCGCTGCACCGAGGCCAGCGCGGTGCGCAGCTGCGCACCCTGCGGCCCCGAGAGGTCGATTCTTCCGCTGAGCGGCTGCGATCCGGCCCCCGGCATCCGCCGCGCCCGTACGGCGCCCTGCGCCGGTACCGCCTGGCGGCCGGGGTCGATGTAGGGGCCGCCGCCCGCCTGGAGCGTGCGGTGCGGCCGGACCGGGGCGGACACGGAGGACGTTGCTGCGTACATGGCGTTACGGATCCCTTCGTGCGCCGACGAGTTGCGTACGCCGCCCCGCCGGTCCCCTGCTTCACCCTGGGGAGTTCCGCCCGGAGACCGGGTCGGGGAGGCGCATTCCTACCTGACACCCGGCCGTGGGTGGCGGACCACGAAGCGTGCCCTGGCGAAGGCTGGCGAATATGCACGGGGCCTCTGACGGCGGGCTACTGTCAAATCAGCCGAGAACCTGGGGGCTTGACGTGAGCAAAGGACCAAACACCCGCCTGAACGACTTGTTCGGCCTGGCCGGCTGGTCGAAGGGTGAGTTGGCGAGGATGGTCAACCGGCAGGCGGCGGCCATGGGCCACCACCAACTGGCCACCGACACCTCGCGGGTACGGCGCTGGATCGACATGGGGGAGACCCCGCGCGAACCGGTGCCGACCGTACTGGCAGCCCTGTTCACCGAGCGGCTCGGTCGTGTCGTGACCATCGAGGACCTCGGGTTCGTACGGCAGCGGCGCACCACCAAACGGCAGCCGGACGGGGCGAAGGACAACCCCGACGGAATGCCCTGGGCGCCCGAACGCACAGCCGCGGTCCTCACCGAATTCACGGGAATGGACCTCATGCTCAACCGTCGCGGTCTGATGGGCGCGGGTGTCGCGCTCACCGCCGGCTCCGCCCTCACCCATGCCATGAACGAGTGGCTCCACACCGATCCCGCCCCCGCCAAGGCCCCGCAGAACTTCGGCGACTCCTACCAGGCCGATCCGATCGGCTACGACCGCTACGAAGCCGCCCCCATCGGCTCCCAGGAGATCGAGGCGCTGGAGCGCTCCGTGGAGGTGTTCCGCGCCTGGGACGCCTCGCGAGGGGGCGGGCTGCAGCGCAAAGCCGTGGTCGGCCAGCTCAACGAGGTCGGCGGCATGCTCGCGTACCACCACCCCGACCACCTCCAGCGGCGGCTGTGGGGGGTGGCGGCCAACCTGGCGGTGCTGGCGGGCTGGATGTCCCACGACGTCGGTCTCGAACCCACCGCGCAGAAGTACTTCGTCATCGCCGCGCACGCGGCACGCGAGGGCGGGGACCGGCCGCGGGCCGGCGAAGCGCTGTCCCGGGCCGCCCGCCAGATGGTCCACCTGGGCAAACCCCACGAGGCCCTGGACCTGATGAAGCTGGCCCAGTCAGGCTCGGGCGAGCAGACCCTGCCCCGTACCCGCGCCATGCTGCACACCATCGAGGCCTGGGCGCAGGCGGCGATGGGCAAGGGCCAGGCCATGCGCCGCACCCTCGGCGAAGCCGAGGACCTGTTCGTCTCGGACAAGGGCGACGTCCCTGCGCCGTCGTGGATGCAGAACTTCGACGAGGCGGACCTGCACGGCATGCAGGCCCTGGCCTTCCGCACCCTCGCCGATCACGATCCCTCGGTCGCGCCGATCGCACAGCGGCACGCCCGGGAGGCGCTGCGGCTGCGGTCCGGCGGCCACCAGCGCTCGCAGATCTTCGACTACATCTCCATGGCGTCGGCCTGCTTCATCGCCGACGACCCGGAGCAGGCCGACCGTTACGCCCGGCTCGCGCTGGTCTCGATGAACGAGACCTCCTCACACCGGACCTGGGACCGGCTGCGCGAGATGTACCGGCTGACCGGGCAGTACGCCGGCTACGCGCGGATCGAGGACCTGCGTGCCGAGATCGAACTGGCCCTGCCGAGCAGCCCGTCGCAGCGCACGGTCTAGTCCCCGTGACGGCGCTCCGCACGACGTCTGTCCGCACGAGACCTGTACCTGTACGGAGACGAGAACGGCCGCGCCTCGCGGCGCGGCCCTGAAGCGGTCGTCGGCCCTTCGCGGGGCGGTCAGCCCCCGACCCTGGCCACCAGAACGCAGGCGTCGTCCTCGCGTTCACCCACACCGAACTCCTCGACCACCATCCGCACGCAGTCCTGCGCCGACCGCGCGCCCGCGAACCGCGGCGCGAAGGCCAGCAGCCGCTCGGTGCCGTCCGCCCGGCCGAACTCGATGCTGCGCGGCGTCAGTGCGTCCGTGTGCAGGACGAGCACGTCGCCCGGTTCCAGCCGCTCCTCGGCCTGCCCGTACGCCGCCCCGGAGGTCGCGCCCAGCAGTACGCCCTCCGGCGGCTGCAGGGCGCGGCCCGAGCCGCCGCGGAACAGCAGCGGGGCGGGATGGCCGGCCTGCGCCCAGGACAGCACACGGCGGGCGGGATCGTAGCGGCAGCACACCGCCGAGCCGAGCGCCGGCTGAACGGAGGCCTCCAGGAGCTGGTTGAGCCAGCCCATCAGCGGGCCGGGCTCGATCCCGGCCATGGCCATCCCGCGCAGGGCGCCGAGCATCATCGCCATCCCGGATGTGGCCGTCACCCCGTGCCCGGTCAGGTCGCCCACGGTCAGCAGCGAGCGGCCGTCGGGCAGTTCGAGCGCGTCGTACCAGTCCCCGCCGATCAGCGTGCTCGTCGCCGCGGGCAGGTAGTGCGCGGCGACGTCGAGCGCGCCGGTGGTGTGGTGCGGGAACCGCAGGGAGCCGCGCCACGGGGGGAGCACGGCTTCCTGCAGCTCGACCGCCAGCCGGTGCTCGGTCTGCGCGATCTCCCGCCGGCGCTGCAGCGAGTCACGGGACTCGCGTACGGCGCGCTGGCTTCGGCGCAGCTCACTCACGTCCCGGAGGACGGCCCACATGGAGGCCGTGCAGCCGTCGGAGTCGAGTACCGGCTCGCCCCGCATGTGCAGCGTCCGGACCCGGCCGTCGGCCCGGACGATGCGGAATTCGCCGTCGATCGGCTTCCCGTCGACCAGACAGGCCGTCACCATCGAGGTGAGCAGCGGCTGGTCCTCGGAGAAGAGGGTGGAGCCGAGTTCGTCGAGGGGGAGCGGTCCCGCCTCGGGCGAGCGGCCGAAGATCCGGAACAGCTCCTCGGACCAGTGGACTTCGTCGGTGAGCAGGTTCCACTCGGCGCTGCCGACGCGGGTCTGCTGCGCCTCGGGCCCCGCCGCGTCGTCCTCCGGAGCGCCCTCGGCGAGCCCGTCGAGTTCGGGGGCGGCCGGCAGGCCCTCCTTGAGCTGGCCCAAGTGCTCGCCCAGGTCGTCGAGCTGGTGGACGGCCAGATCGCACAACGCGCGCTGCCAGAGGCCCTGCACGTCGTCTTCGTCGACGACGGTGTCGCGGCGCACCGCGTCCACCTCGCCGCGGAGCCGCCGGGTCTGCGAGATCAGTGCGTCCACCGACCCTGGCTCGGGCGGCTGCGCGGGACGGTCCGCGAAGAGGTGGGACGGCATGAGAACTCCGATACAGGCGGCGCGGTACGGCCATGTCTGAAGGAAGGCCCGGTTACGACTGTTGCACAGGCCGCGAGTACCCGTAAGGCGTTTGGCAACATCCGTAAGGGCCTTGCTTCAGGCATATGCCAAGGGCCTCCCGGCTCCCCTTTCGCGTGTACGAACGTTTCCGGTCAGCCCTTCCGGAGCCCGCCTGCGGTCTCCCGCGTCACACGGCGATCGGCACCGGGTGGATCTCGCTGGCCGGGTGGCCGGTGCGCTCGTGGATCCGCATCACCGCGTCGGCCGAGGGCGCCTCGGACAGGCAGTACACCGTGCCGGAGACGGGGTCGGCCCAGGCGCGCTCGAAGTGCACCTTCTCCTCGTGCTCGATCGCCAGGTCCGCCTTGTGGGCGGCCATCAGCTCGGATTCCGTAATGCCCTTCATGCCGTGGTGGACATCCATGTACATCGTCACCGCCGCACACCTCCTCATATTTTCGGCGCGTACGGCCTTCTCTCCTCCCATGGTCCTCCCGCGGCCGGAAATCGGCCGTCCGGAGGGCGCGGATCGATCGTACGGACGATGCGTACGACGCTTCCGGGCGGCGGAATCCGTACATGAGCCGCATCGACACCCCGGTGGGGGTACCCCCGAACGAAGGACCCCCGGCCGCGCGCGGGCCGGACGGCAGTTCGCTTCCCAGATCATCCCGTGATCGCTACGCTACGTGCCGGTAACGAGCCGGTGGAGGTTCGCGTACGCGGATCCGCGCAGGGTGGGGACAGAACATGACCGGGCAGAGCCGCCGCTCCTTCCTCACCCACCTCGTGGCGGCACCGACCCTCGCCCTCGTCACCCGGGCCGGGGCCGACGCCCTGGCCCCGCAGCCCGCCCACGCCGTGGTCCCGAGCCTGCCCGCCCCCGCCGATCTGGTGGATCTCGGCGACCTGTTCATCCTCGCCGGCGCGCCCACCTCCGCCTTGTCGGCGCTCTCCGTGGAGGCGGACGGAAGCATCCGCTTCCGACTGCCCCGCGAGGAGGTCGGCCAGGGACTGACCACCGCCGTCGCCATGCTCGTCGCGGAGGAGCTCGACGCTCCGCTGGCCGCCGTCCGCGTGGAACTGGACGACGCGCGGCCCGAGCTGCTGTTCAACCAGCTCACCGGGAGCTCCAACTCCATCCGCTCCCTCTACGGTCCGGTCCGTCAGACCGCCGCCACCGCCCGGGCCCGCCTCGTCGCCGCGGCCGCCCGCCGCTGGAACCTCGCCGCCTCCTCGCTGACCACCGCGGACGGCGTCGTACGGGCGCCCGACGGCCGCACCGCCGCGTACGGCGCCCTCGCCGCGGCCGCCGCCGACCCCGGCCTGGTCGTCCTCGGCGCCACCCCCAAGAAGGCGGCGGAGCACTCCCTCGTCGGCCGCCCCACCGGCCGGATCGACGCCCGGGACATGGTCACCGGCGCCCAGCGGTACACCCTCGACCTCGACGTACCCGGCGCCAAGCCCTGCGTGGTGCGCCGCCCGCCCAGCCTCGGCGGCAGCGTCAAGGGCGTCGCCAACCTCGCCGCCGTCCGGGCCATGCCCGGCGTCCTGCACGTGGTCACCATCGCGACCGGGGTCGCCGTCGTCGCCGAGACCTTCGGCCAGGCCCTCGACGCCAAGGCCGCCCTCCAGGTCACCTGGGGCCCCGGCCCCGCAGACCGGCTCTCCGACGAGCAGATCCGCGCCCAGCTGCGCGCCGCCACCCCGCCGCTGCTGGTGCCGCCGCTGCTCACCCCGTACGTGGACGCCGAGTTCGACTTCGCCTTCGTCAGCCACGCACCCATGGAGACCAACTCCGCAGTGGCCGACGTACGGGAGGACCGCGCCGAGATCTGGTCCGGGCTGAAGTCCCCGATCGTGGCCCGCGAGACCATCGCCGCCGATCTCGGCCTGCCGCTCGACAAGGTCACCGTGCACGTGGTCCAGGCCGGCGGCTCCTTCGGACGGCGGCTCTTCTTCGACGCCGCGCTGGAGGCCGCCCGGGTGTCGAAGGCCTGCCGCCGTCCCGTCAGGCTGATGTGGACCCGCGTCGACGACACCCGGCACGGCAGGATGCGCCCCGCCACCCACCACAAGATCCGCGCCACCCATCTGCTGGGCGAGGTGCTCTCGTTCGAGCACCGGGTGGCCGCCGCCGAGACCGACTTCCGGCACGGGCTCGGCGAGATCATCACCGCCACCGCCGCCAGCCTGCCCCTCGGCATCGGCAACGCCACCCTCGCACAGACCCTGTTCCACACCACGATCAAGTCCCCCTACCACTTCGGGCTCACCACCCACGGGCTCAGCGAGGTGCCCACCGGCATCCCGACCGGGTCCTGGCGCTCGGTGTACTCCGCCAACACCCGGGGCGCCGAGGAGATCGTGGTCGACGAACTCGCCGCGAGGACCGGCAAGGACCCGTACCGTTTCCGGCGCACCTTCCTGAAGACCGACGCCCAGCGCGCCGTGCTCGACAAGGCGGCGACGGAAGGGGAGTGGGGGCGGCCCATGCCGGCGGGCTGCGCACAGGGCATCGCCTTCCACGAGGAGTACAAGTCCCGTACGGCCTGCCTGGTGGAGATCGACGCCCGGGACCCGGAGCACGTCCGGGTCACCAAGGCCGTCATCGCGGTCGACGTGGGCCTGCCCGTCAACCCGCGCGGACTGGAGGCCCAGATGATCGGCGGTCTCACCGACGCGATCTCCACCACCCTGAAGGCCGGACTGCACCTGGACAAGGGGCTGCCGCTGGAGGGCAGCTACAGCCAGTTCCACTGGGCGCGCCAGCGCGACACCCCGCAGGACGTACGCGTCTTCGTGCTGCCGGCCACCGGCGACGAGCCGGGCGGCGCGGGCGAGCTCGGCGTCCCCGCGGCGGTCGGCGCGATCGCCAATGCGTGGGCCAGGGCCACCGGTGCGAAGCCGCGCAGCTTCCCCCTCGACTTCGACGTCGACTTCACCCCGTACCCCCGCTAGCCGGTAGCCCAGTTCAGGAGAGTCCGCCGTGCCCTCGCACACCTTCACCGTCAACGGGCAGAGCGTCACCGTGGACGCGCCCGACGACATGCCCCTGCTGTGGGTGCTCCGCGACATGCTGGGCGTACGCGGCCCCAAGTACGGCTGCGGCGTGGACGTCTGCAAGGCCTGCACCAGCCATCTCGACGGGTCGGACGTCCGCCCGTGCGTGGTGCCCGTTTCCGCGTGCGCCGGCAGGACGGTGACCACCATCGAGGGGCTGGCGGACGGGGACGTCCTGCATCCCGTGCAGGAGGCCTGGCTCGAACAGGACGTCGCCCAGTGCGGCTTCTGCCAGCCCGGCCAGATCATGGCCGCCGTCGCGCTGCTGAAGCGCACCGGCACGCCCACGGACGAGGACATCGACGCGATCGCCAACATCTGCCGCTGCGGCACCTACTTCCGTATCCGGGAGGCCATCCGCAGCGCGGCCGCCCGGATGTGAGCCGCCCGGCCGTCCGCCGCGGCCGTGAGCGAGGGGGGCCCCGGCGACTCCCCCGTCGATGCCGGGGCCCGACCGCTCGGGGTCAAAGCTAGGCGCCCGGCCGGCGGCCCGCAGGGTCCGCCCTGCACAGTGACGGGCCGGGACGGGTATCACCGAGCACAGTGATGCGCCGGGTGGTCGACCGCGACGGCGCGACCCGGCCCGAACGGAGCCTCTCATTTCGCACCCGCCCATCCCGCATCCGCCCGCGGCGGCGCCCCCGCCCGCGGACCGCTCCCGCAGCCGGTCCGAGGACATCCTCAAGGTGCACCGGCTCGCCCACTCCGGCGGCTCGGCCGCCCTGTTGGAGTGGCTCGCCGCCCGGCTGGGCGGCTGGACCGGCGTGGTGGACGCCGACGCAGCCGCAGGTCCCGAGCTCGCCGTCCGCGGGGCCGCCGAGCTGAGGGCCCGCGGCGTGCGTTCGGCCGTCCTGCACGGCGAGCGCTCGGCGGCGCTGCTGTTCGCGCTGGACGGGGGCCGCGCCCTGGCCGCCGTACTCGACCTGCCGCACCCTCCGCAGGCGCCCGCACTGCTCGCGGACTCCGCCGCGGCGCTGGCCCTCGTCCTGCGCGCCGAGGAGGCCGAGCGGCGCGAGGAACGGGCCGAGCTCGCCGAATCGCGGGCCCGAGAGGCCGTTCTGCACCTGCTGATGAACGGCCGGCTCTCCACCGCCCACCAGATCGCCGAGGCGCTCACGCCCTCGCTGCCGGATCCGCTGCGGATGTACGTCGTGGAATGCCGGGCCGGGCAACGGGGCGAGGTGGCCCGGCTCTGCGAGGAGCTGACCGGCGGCCGGGCCTGGATCGTGCGCTGCCCGGTGTACGTACGCCACCTCCTGGTCCTGGTCCCGGCCGATCCCGCGGCGGTCCCGGCCGAGCACGATCCGCTGTCCGAGGCGCTGGTGGGCGCGGCCCGCGACCGTGTGGTCGGGGTCAGCGGGCACCTGCGGCTGCGCGAGGCACCGGCCGCGTACACCCAGGCCTTCCACGCCCTGGCCGTGGCGCGCGGCAGGCCCGGGCGGCACGCCCGCTTCGGCCCCGGGCCCGAGCCCGAGCTGGCCGCCCACGCCGCCGGAACCGGCTGGGCCGAGACGCTGCTCGCCCCCCTGCACACCTACGAGCCCCGGCGTCCCCAGGACCCCGGCCCGCAGGAGCTGCGGGCGACGGCCCACGCGTGGCTGAACTTCGGCCCGCACGCGACGCGGCTGCTGAAGATCCACCGCAACACCCTGGCCACCCGGCTGCGGCTGATCGAGTCGGTGCTCGGCAGGGACCTCGCGCGACTGCCCGAGCAGGCTGAACTCTCGTTCGCGCTGCGCCTGACCCCGGGCGGGCCGAGCGCCTCCCCGGGCGGCGCGGCCGGAGCCCCGGCCGATCTGGACGGCGTACTGAGCCACCCCGACCTGGCGGCCTGGGCCCGCGCGCACCTGGCGCCACTGACGGGGCACGAGGCCCCGCCCGGCGCCCGCGAGACCGTACGGGCCTGGCTGCGGCACGACGCGCACCTGGTCCCGGCGGCCGCCGCGCTCGGTATCTCGGTGCCGGGCACGCGCAAGCGGCTGACCCGGATCGAAGCCCTGCTGGAGCGTTCGCTGCTCCGGTCGCCGAGCGCGCGCCACGACCTGTGGCTGGCCCACCGGGCCGAGGAACTGGCCGGGTTCGACGGGTCCGCGGCATGACACAGTCCTGATAAGGGGCAAGTGGCATGAAATATGCACGATCATGCCTGAATGAGGCGTATCAATCTGAAGCGCGTGCTGGTGGGTGAACCGCTCGACACCGCACGGTTGGGCGAGACCCTGCTGCCCAAACGGCTCGCGCTCCCGATCTTCTGCAGCGACCCGCTCTCCTCCGTGGCCTACGCCACCGAGGAGATCCTGCTGATCCTCGCCCTCGGCGGCGTGGCGCTGCTCCACCTCGCCTGGTACGCGGCCGCCGCCATCGTCTTCCTGATGATCGTGGTCGTCGCCTCCTACCGGCAGACCTGCCACGCCTATCCGGGCGGCGGCGGTGCCTACATCGTCAGCTCGGAGAACCTCGGCCAGACCGCCGCCCTGACGGCCGCCAGTGCGCTGCTCGTCGACTACGTCATGACCGTCGCCGTCTCCGTGGTCTCCGGCGTGGACGCCATCACCTCCGCGATCCCCTCGCTCAGCGACCACGAAGTCGTCCTGTCGGTGGGGTTCGTGTTGCTGCTGATGCTGATGAACCTGCGCGGCGTACGGGAGTCGGGACGCATCTTCGCCATTCCGACCTACGGCTTCGTCCTCGTCATCTACGTCATGTTCGCCGTGGCGGCCGTCCGGATCGCGACCGGGGACACCATCCGTGCCGAGTCGGCCGGCCTCCCGATCACCGCGGAGGGCACGTTCACCGGGCTGGGCCTGGTGTTCCTCGCGATGCGGGCCTTCGCCTCGGGCTGTACGGCGCTGACCGGCGTCGAGGCGATCAGCAACGGCGTGCCCGCCTTCCAGAAGCCCAAGAGCCGCAATGCCGCCAACACCCTGGCCGCGATGGGCATTCTGTCGGTGACCATGTTCTCCGGCATCACCGTCCTCGCGATGGTCTACGAGGTGCACGTCGCCGCCGACCCGACGGAACTGGGCCTGCCGGCCGGCACGCCGATGTCCACCGCGCTCGCCCAGATCGGCCGCGCCACCTTCGGGAACTGGCACTTCCTCTTCTACCTGCTCCAGGCCGTCACCGCGGGCGTGCTGATCCTCGCCGCGAACACGGCCTTCAACGGCTTCCCGATGCTCGCCTCGATCCTGGCCAAGGACCGCTACGCGCCGCGCCAGCTGTTCAACCGCGGCGACCGGCTCGTCTACTCCAACGGCATCGTGCTGCTCGCGCTCACCGCAGTCACCCTCATCGTCGCCTTCGACGCCGAGCTGACCCGCCTCATCCAGCTCTACATCATCGGCGTCTTCGTCTCGTTCACCCTCTCCCAGACGGGCATGGTCCGGCACTGGCGGCGGGAGCTCGCCTCCCCGGCCACGCCCAGGGCGGAGCGGATCCACATCCACCGGAGGCTGGCGATCAACGCGGTCGGGGCCGGGCTGACCGCATTGGTCCTGATCATCGTCCTGACCACCAAGTTCACGCACGGCGCCTGGCTGGTCGTCATCGCGATGCCGCTGCTCTTCCTGGGCATGAAGGCGGTCCGCCGGCACTACGACCGGGTCTCGGCCCAGGTCGCCGTCGCCGCCGGGGTCACACCGCGCAAACCCTCCCGCCACCACGTGCTGGTGCTCGTCTCCAACGTGCACGCCCCGACGCTGAAGGCACTCGGCTACGCACAGGCGCTGCGGCCGGACACCCTGACCGCCGTCACCGTCGCCGCCGACGAGGAGGACGCGCGGCGGCTGCGCGAGGCCTGGGCGGAGCACGACCCGGGCGTACCGCTGAAGATCCTGCACTCCCCGTACCGCGAGGTCGTCGGGCCGGTGCTCGCGCACGTGCAGGAGCTGGCGGCCGCCGAGGGGACGGACATCCTGTCCGTGGTGATCCCCGAGTACGTGGTGGGGCACTGGTGGGAGCAGCCCCTGCACAACCAGAACGCATTGCGGCTGAAGGCGAGGCTGCTGTTCACGCCCGGGGTCGCGGTGATCGACGTACCGTACCTGCTGGAGTCGGCCCGGCCGGCCGGGCCGGTGGGGCCGGCGGGGTAGCGGGCGCGTTCGCGCGCTGCAGCACCGCCGCATGGGCCAGTGCCAGCTCCACCACGTGCACCGGGTCGGAGAGCGAGCGGCCGGTCAGCTGTTCCAGGCGGCGCAGCCGGTTCGAGACGGTGTTGCGGTGGCAGTACAGCTGCTGTGCGGCGTACGTCGTCGAGCCCTGGCAGGTCAGCCAGGTGCCCAGCGTGGTCAGCAGCACCCGGCGGTCCTCCGCGGGCAGCGCCAGCACCGGGCCGAGCACCACCTGCCGCAGCCGGCCCGCGAGTTCGGCCTGGGACGCGACCAGCGCGGTCGGCAGCCGCTCGTCCAGCAGGGCCGTGCACGGACCGCCGGACGCGGGGGCGGTGCGCAGCGCGAGCGCGGCCAGCCGGTGCGCCCGCGCCAGGTCTCCGGGGCCCTCCACCACCGGGCTGACCCCGGCCCGGGCTCCGAGCGGGCCGAGCAGTCCCCGTACGGACTCCAGGGGATGGTGGCCCAGCTCCACCAGGCCGGTCTCCCCGTCGGCGCGTATGCGCCACAGCACGCGCAGGCCGTCGGGGGCGCCCGTGCCGCCGGATTCGCCCACGCCGCCGGATTCGCCCGGGCTTCCGGGCGCGCCCGGGCCGCCCGGAGCGAGTACGACGACCGCGAAGCGGCCCCGCTCGGGGAGGCCGAGCCGGTCCGCCGCCTCCGTGGCGGCCGGGCCGTCCGGCGGGCCCGTACCGTCGAGCAGTGCGTCGAGCAGGGCCGCCCGGCGCTCCCGGTCGCGGTCGCGGCGCGCGGCCTCCGTACTGCGGTAGGCGTCGGCCGCCGCGTCCGTCAGCTGGTCCAGTACGTCCCACAGCACGGCCGCGGCCGGCAGCAGCCGGGGCAGCGCCGCCGGGTCGTGCGCGGCCACCGCCTCGTTGAGGGTCTGCCACACCATGCGGCCGCCGCGCCGGTAGGTGCGCAGCAACGAGGCGAGCGGCAGACCGTGTTCGACCAGGAGCGTTCCGGTGGCGCGGGCGCCCGCGAGCTCCACGGGCAGCCCGCGGAAGCCGCGGTCCAGGCCCTCGACGGACTGCCGGAGGCCGAGGCGGATCCGCTCGCGCAGCTCGGCCCGGCCGAGCAGGGCGGCGCAGGCGGGATCCTCGGCCAGCGTCCGGTCGGCGAGCCGGTCCGCCGTCACGGTGATCCGGCGGGACAGGTCCTCGCGTATCTCCTCGATGATCCGCTCCATGACGGGCAGGGTGACACGGGGGAGGGGGCGGTGGGGAGGGCCGGGACCGGCACGGACTCGAACCATTCGCTTTTGCGTGAGCAGGGGCGGCCGCGGGGCGGGGCGTGGTGATCTTATGTCCGGATGTGCGCGAGTCAGCTGGGATTGCGGGCCGCGAGCGACTTTCATGGGGGTGCCAGGACTCGTACCGGAGCAGGGGGAGTATTCATGGTCACCGACGACGGTCAGAAGGACAGCGAGAGCGCACCCACCCTGATCGGTTCCGTACAGCGGGCGCTGCGCCTTCTGGAGGCGATGTACGCCGAGGGCGGTGCGACGGCGAAACGGCTCGCGCGGCTCACCGGGATTCCGCTGCCCACCGTGTACCACCTGTTGCGCACCCTCAGCCACGAGGGATACGTGGAGCGCGAGGGCGGTGCCTTCCGGCTCGCGGAGCATCTTCCGCTTGCTTCGTGAGCCCCTGGCCGAGCCCCCCGGTGCTCCCCGTGCGCCCCGTGCTCCCTCTCGCGTGGTCGACAGGCGTGATCAACATTCGTGATCAGAAGTCGACGGGTTCCGGCCATGCAGCCGCGTGGTTCTGTGCATGTTCCCGCGGAAAATGCCAGAAGCCCCTTCCGTGCGGTGGAACGTGAGTAAGTTCCCTCCTGTCGCGCCGTAGACCGTGCACCTCGCACGTCTGGCCGGGAGGGGAGCCCGCGTGCCCGGGATCGACGAATGCCTGCTCGAAGCCATGGCCCTGCCTGGTGCGCGGGGGGCCGCGCTGGTCGACTGGAGCAGCGGACTGGCCCTCGGCACCGCCGGGGACTCGCCGGTCGGCGACCACGAGACCACCGCCGCCGAGACCGCCGAGCTGGCCCGGGCTGCCGCCGAGTACGAGTCCTTCGCCCAGCCGGCGCCCGATTCCGGCTCGGGACCCGACCTGGGCCAGGCGGCCCCGGGCCTGCCCGTAGAGGACCTCATCGTCACCACCCGCACTGGCTACCACGTCCTCCGCTTCGTCGAAACCAGCTTCGACAGCAGCGTCTTCCTCCACCTGTGGCTGGACCGCGCCGACGGCAATCTCGCCCTCGCCCGGCACCGACTCCGCATCCTCGCCGAGGGGCTGGTGCTCAGATGACCGCCGCCCAGGTGGGCGGCCTCGCCGCCGTCTCGCCCCTCCTGACCCGGCTCGCCGCGGAGCGCGCCACCGGCGCCCTGCTCCGCGACCGCGGCACCCTCTTCCTGGAGGACGGCCGCATCGTGCACGCCGAGAGCCCGGCCACCCCCGGCCTCGACGTCCTCCTCACCACCGGCGGCGGCCTCGCCCCCGAGCGCTGGCGCGAGGCCGTGGACCGGGCCGGCGCCCGCCGCCAGGTCGCCCGCTTCCTCGTGGACAGCGGCGGCCTCGCCGGCGGCGAACTGGAGATCTGCCACCTCGCCGCCATCTTCGACGCCGCCTTCTTCGCCCTGTCCCCGGGCACCGGGCCCTCCCGGTTCCGCCGCGGGGCCACCCACTGGATCGGCTCCGTCCGCTCGGTCGCGGCCGCCGCCGTCGAACGGGAGACCCGGCGCCGGCGGGAGCTGCTCGACGCGGTGTGGCCGTACCCGCTGCTCGACACCTCCCCCGTGGTGCCCCGGGCCGCCGCCCCCGGCCAGACCGTCACCCCCCGCCAACGGGGCCTGCTGGCCGGGGCGGACGGCGTACGGACCCCGGCCGACCTCGCGTGGCTGCTGGGCCGCCCGGCCTTCCACACGCTGCTCGACGTACGGCGCCTCGCGGCGGCCGGGCTCGTTGAGACGCCGCACGCGCCGGTGCCGGCAGCGGTCGAAACACCCCTGCCCGACTGGATAACCCAGACCCAATCCCCGGACGTGGCGCTGCTCCGCCGGTTACGCGACGCACTGGAGGCAAGCCTGTGAGGCTCCCGCTGCGACCGGCACTGCGCTCCGAGCGCGCCGACCGCTCCGAGCGGAGGCAGCCCGAAAGGAGAAAGGCCGACATGAGCACGGCGATGGTGCCCCCCGAGGCCGAAGCCGAGATACTCGCCGAGCTCCGCAGGCTGCGCGCCCGGGTCCCCCAGCTCACCGGCGCCCTCGCCGGCAGCGCCGACGGCCTGGTCCTCGCGCAGGACAGCGCCGCCACCGGGGCGGAGTCCGTCGCGGCACTGACGGCCGCCGCCCTCGGCGTGGCCCAGCGGCTGAGCGACACCACCGGCCAGGGCGGATTCCGCGAACTCCTCATACGCGGAGAGCACGGATACGTGGCCACCTACGCGGCGGGGGACGCCGCCGTCCTCACCCTGATCGCGGAACCCCGCGTCAACGTCGGCCGGCTCCACCTGGAGGCCCGCCGCTCCAGCCTCCGCATAGCCGAGCTCATCGACCACGTCCTCGGGCGCCGCGGCCCCGAAGTCCCGCACGTCCATGTCGGTACAGACCGGGCGTAGTCAGTGCAGACCGGGCGCGAAGGCCCACCGGACAACCGTCTGAAATTCGCCAGAACACAGAGAAAGAAGAGGAGCCACTCATGGCCAACGTGGAGACCGCTCTCAAGGAAACCCTCGCCACCATCGACGGGGCGATCGGCGCCGCCCTGGTCGACTACGGCAGCGGCATGGCCCTCGGCACCATCGGCGGCGGCAAGGACCTCGACCTCACGGTGGCCGCGGCCGGCAACACCGATGTGGTCCGCGCCAAGGTCCGCACGATGGAGATGCTCGGCCTCAAGGACGAGATCGAGGACATCCTGATCACCCTCGGCACCCAGTACCACCTCATCCGGCTGCTGAAGAGCCGCGACTCCAAGGGGTTCTTCCTCTACCTCGCGCTCGACCGGGGCCGGGCCAACCTCGCGATGGCCCGGCACCAGCTCAAGAAGATCGAGGCGGAGCTCGAAATCTGAGCAGACGTTCGGTCCGAGCCCGACGCCGAGGTGGCGGGCGGCTGAATTCTTTGCCGTCCGCCCCGGGAGCCGCGGGGCTTATGTCCAGGATGGGGCGACTTTATCATCCCGTTACCGAGTAGGATGCTCTCACCACCTGATCATCGAAATAGCTTGAAACGCTGGAGAACCCGCCACCCATGCCCCCGCGCCTGAGCATCGTCGTCCCCGTCTACAACGTCGAGCTCTATCTCGACGAGTGCCTGGAGTCCATTGCCGCCCAGACGTTCGCCGACTTCGAGTGCGTACTCGTCGACGACGGGTCCACCGACACCAGCGCCGTCATCGCCAAGGCCTTCGCCGCGCGGGACAAGCGTTTCCGGGTCGTCATGCAGGAGAACGCCGGACTCGGCGCCGCCCGCAACGTGGGAGCCCGCCACGCCTCCAAGGACAGCGAGTACCTGGCCTTCGTCGACAGCGACGACACGATGCCGGACTACGCGTACGAGCGCCTGATCGCCGCGCTCGACGAGACCGGTTCGGACTTCGCCGGCGGCAACGTGAAGCGTTTCCGCTCCGTCGGCATGCAGCAGTCCTGGGGCCACCGGGCCGCCTTCGCCAAGACGCAGCTGAAGACCCACATCTCCAAGTTCCCGGCGCTGGTCACCGACCGCACCGCGTGGAACAAGGTCTACCGGCGCAGCTTCTGGGACGAGCACGGCTTCCAGTACCCCGAGGGCATCCTCTACGAGGACGCCCCCGTCAGCATCCCCGCGCACTACTTCGCGTCCAGCGTCGACATCATCAGCGACTGCGTCTACCACTGGCGCGTGCGCGAGACCGGTGAGCGCTCCATCACCCAGCGCTCCACCGACCCGGTCTCCCTGATCGACCGCGTCACCTCCGTCCGCCTGGTCCGCGAGGCCCTCAAGGCCAAGGAGGGCGCCAAGTACGCCCGCTACCTGCGCGACTACGACTACAACGTGCTGAGCGAGGAGCTCCCGCTCATCTACAAGTACGTCGGTGAGGGCGGAGCCGACTTCCGCGCCGCCTTCGTCAAGGAGGTCGGCGGCCTCGTCCGCGAGATCGGCACCGGCCCCTGGTCCGACCTGACCGTCGCCGACCGCCTCAAGGCGTACCTGGCCCGCGAAGGCCGCGTCGAGGACTTCATCGCCCTCACGAAGCACCAGAGCGACTACTCGTACAGCGTCCCCGTCAAGGGGCTGGCCCGCCCGCAGGCGGACTACCCCTTCCTGCACGGCCGTCCGCCGGTACCCGCCAAGATCCTCACCCTCGGCCCGCGCGAGCGCCGCGTCGTCAGCCGCCTCGAACAGGCCGTCTGGAGCGACGGAAAGCTCCTGCTGCGCGGCTACGCGCTGCCCGGCCACCTCGGCGCGGAGAGCCGCCTCGGCTCGCGCAAGATGCTCGTCTTCCGCGAGGGGGGCAAGCGCCGCCGTACCGTCGTCAGCGCCCGTACGGTCGCCTCCCCGATGGCCACCGTCAACGCCGCGCACCTCGCGCTGCGGCACGCCGACTGGGCCGGTTTCACCGCCGTCGTCGACCCCACCGCCTTCCAGTCGGGCGGCAAGTGGAACGACGGCATATGGACCACCTCCATCGCCGTCACCGGCGCCGGCGGCCTGCACCGCGCCCGCCTCAAGGGCGGCGAGTCCGACTCCGGCCAGAACCCGCCCGCCCACTGGGTGACCCCGGACGTCCGCATCGTCCCGAACGCCACCGGCGCCCTCACCATCCAGATCGAGACCGTCCGGGCCCGCGCCCTCGACGTCCGCCGGGCCGGCGAGGACGCGATCGAGGTGGCCGGTGAGCTGGCCGCCGAGATCGGCGCCGGCGCCACTCTGCGCGCCGAGCACGTCTCCACCGCCGCCGTCCTCACCTTCCCGATCGAGACCGCCGCCGCGAGCGGCTCCGGCGGCGCAGGCCGGATCCCGTTCACCGTCCGCGTACCGCTGGCCGAGCTGGCCGCCGTACCGGACGCGGTGTGCGAGCCCGGCGAGTGGACCCCCGAGCCGTGGAGCCTGACCGTGGTCGGCGCCGACGGCTCCGAGCACCGCCTCGCGCACGACGAGCGCGGCGGATTCGACGGCCTGGTCGTGCCCATGCCCGGCGGGAACGCCGACCGCGCCCTCTTCGCCAAGCGCGGCAACACCGGGCACCTGACCCTCTCCGTGCAGCCCTCGCCGCCGCTCGTCGAATCGGTCACGGGACAGGACGGCACCCTCACGATCAAGGGCCGGTTCGTCGCGCCCTCCGACGAGCCGTACGAGCTGGTCCTGCACGACGCGCACGGCACCGAGTTCAGCTACCCCGTCACCCGGGACGGCGACCGCTTCGAATCCACCTTCGAGCCCGTCCTCCCCGAGGCCTACGCCGGCCGCACCACGCTGCCGAAGGGCCGCTGGTGGCCCACCCTGCGCCCGCTCGCCCAGGGCGGCACCACCGCGGGCCTGCTCGGCGTCGACCGCGGCGCCCCGGTGCAGCTCGCGCCCACCGCCCTGCACGCCGGACCGCACGCGATCACCGTCCAGGGCCGCCGGATGCGCGTCGAGGCCCGCTTCTACGACCGCATGGTGCTCGTCGCCGACCCGCTGCTCAGCCCGCACGACCGCACCCGGTACGCCCAGCGCGTCACCCGGTACGAGACCTACCCGGCGCAGCGCGCCCTGCCGGTCAAGGACATCGTCGTCTACGACACCCACCAGGGGAACGGCGCGGGCGACTCGCCCCGCGCCATCCACGAGGAGCTGCTGCGCCGCGGCGAGAAGCTGGACCACGTCTGGCTCGTCCGCGACGGCCGCGCCGAGGTCCCCGCGACCGCCCGCGCCGTGCAGTACGACAGCACCGAGGCCTGGGAGGTCCTGGCCCGGGCCCGCTACTACGTCGTGAACGACAGCGTGCCGCAGCGCTTCCAGCGCCGCGCCGGCCAGATCGTCGTCCAGACCTGGCACGGCACGCCGATCAAGGAGATCGGCCACGACTTCATCCACGACTACTACACGAGCCCCGAGATCCTGGAGGCCCTGGAGCACGACAGCGCCCAGTGGTCGCTGCTCGCCTCCCCGAGCTCGTACGCGACGCCGCTGCTCAAGCGCGCCCTCGGCTACCAGGGCGAGGTCATCGAGTCCGGCAGCCCGCGCACGGACGCGCTCGTCAAGCCCGACGCGCAGCGGATCGCCGAGGTCCGCCGCCGGCTCGGCCTGCCCGAGGGCAAGAAGGTCGTCCTCTACATGCCGACCTGGCGCGAGAACCGCGAGGGCTGGTCGGGCGGCTACAAGCTCGACCTCCAGATCGACCTGGACGCGGCGCGGCGCGAGCTCGGCGAGGACCACGTCCTGCTGATCCGCGGCCACCACCACGTGACCGAGCAGGTACGGGACGGCGTGCGCGACGGGTTCGTCGTCGACGTGTCCCGCTGGCCCGACGCGACGGACCTGCTGCTCGTCGCCGACGTCCTGATCTCGGACTACTCCTCGGCGCTGTTCGACTTCGCGCTCACCGACCGGCCGATCCTGCTCTTCACGTACGACCTGGAGCACTACCGGACCACGCTGCGCGGCTTCAACTTCGACCTGGAGGCGAAGGCCCCCGGCCCGCTGCTGGCGGACTCGGCGAGCCTGATCGAGGCCGTGCGGGGCGCGGACGCGGTCGGGGCGGAGTTCAAGGAGGCGCGGGCCGCGTTCCGCGCCGAGTTCTGCGACCTGGACGACGGCCGCGCTGCCGAGCGCGTCGTCGACCGGATGCTCTCCATGGCGGCCAAGCCGGCGGTGTAAGCCGTCGGAGTGCATTCAGGAGGAGTTGCAGACCGCCCCGGGCCCACCGATGAATTTCGGGCCCGGGGCCGGTCTGTATAGGAGCGAGACGGTGCCCCACCGCACGGACTCGACCACCACCCCCCTGGAGGCAGTCATGAGCAGCAGCAACGGATTCACCACGTGTCTGTGGTTCGACGGCAACGCGGCGGACGCCGCCGACTACTACGTGTCCGTCTTCAAGGACGGGAAGATCGGGCGGACCGGCTACTACAACGAGGCGGGACCGGGCGCGGCCGGTGACGTGATGGTCGTCGAGTTCGAGATCAACGGCCAGAAGTTCATCGGCCTCAACGGCGGCCCGCAGTTCCCCTTCACCGAGGCGATCTCGTTCCAGATCCACTGCGCCGACGAGTCGGAGTCGGACTACTACTACGACGAGCTGACGAAGGACGGCGGCCAGGAATCCGCGTGCGGCTGGGTCAAGGACAAGTTCGGGGTGTCCTGGCAGGTCATCCCGCCCGGCGCCATCGACCTGATCACCGACCCGGACCCGGGCCGGGCCACCCGCGCCACCGCGGCCATGATGAAGATGAAGAAGCTGGACGTGGCGGAGATGCGCAGGGCGGCCGACGCCGGCTAGGCCTCGTCGCCGCCTGCGGCGATACGGGTCAGCAGGGCCGGGAGGGCGGTCCCGATCGGCTCGCGGACCACTTCGTCGGCGAGGGAGTCGTACGGGGTCTCCTCGGCGTTCACGATGATCAGGCGGGCCCCCGCCTCGGCGGCCATCCCGGCCAGCGAGGCGGCGGGCTGCACCTGGAGCGTCGTACCGACGGCGATGAACACGTGAGCGCCCTTGGCCACGGCCACGGCCTGCGCCAGCACCTGGGGGTCGAGCCGCTCGCCGAACATCACGGTCGCCGTCTTGAGGATCCCGCCGCAGACCAGACAGGCGGGATCCGGCTCCCCGGCGGCGACCCGGGCCAGCGCCTCGTCCATCCCCGACCGGGCGTGGCAGGCCGTGCAGACCACCGCCCGGGCGGTCCCGTGCAGCTCGAACACCTTCCGCGGCGGCATCCCGGCGAGCTGGTGCAGCCCGTCCACGTTCTGTGTGATCACCCGTACCGGGGTGCCGGTGCGCTCCAGCTCGGCCACGGCCAGATGCGCGGCGTTCGGCTGCGCGCCGAGGGCCCCGACCTCGGCGCGCATCCGCCAGGAGCGGCGCCGGATCTCCGGATCCGCCATGTAGTACGCGTACGTCACCAGCTTCTCGGCCTCGGGATCCCGGCGCCACAGACCCTGCGGCCCCCGGTAGTCCGGAATGCCGGAGTCGGTGGACATCCCGGCCCCACTGAACACTGCGACGAGTGGCTTCCCCATGTCCCCGACCCTACGTAGGGGCGGTCCGGACCCGCGACCGTTTTAAGGGGAGGGGGCCGGACGGGGGGTTCCGGCGTTCCAGCGGTGAATCCCGCCCCCCACAGGAGTGAGATCCGCGGCCCACCCCTGCCCGTGAAGACGCCCGGTGGTTACACATGCCGCATGAAGACCACCCCGTACGGCCTCGGCGCCCTGCTGCTGACCCTGCTCGCGCTGCCGGCCCAGACCCCCGCCTTCGCCGCCGCCGACCCCACCCCGGTCGGTGCCCGCCACCGGCACACCGCCCTCGAGATCAGTACCTTCCTCACCTCCTTCTACGGGCACCACGGCCCCTCCGCGCACGACCGCGCCCAGCGCGTCTCGCAGCAGCTCAAGGAGAAGCAGGCGCACACCCCGGGCTCCGACGTGCTGCTCTGCGCCCAGAAGGAGCCCCGGAACGAACCCCGGGACATCGTGGTCGGCCCGGTCACCGTCGCCCAGTCGGCCGGGGTCGGCTGGGCCACCGTCACCACCCACTGGGGGGCCGGCCAGCGCGACACCTTCACCGCGTACGTGAGGCTCGACTCCCGGCCGATCAAGCTCGACGACGTGATCTGCGCCGGCTGACCCCCGTACTCCGTCTGGTACAACACCGGACATGACGGGATTCGAGATCAGCGGCGCGAGCGCCGCCGACATGGAACTGATCCGCCGCTGGGCCGACGAGGAGGGGTGGAACCCGGGGGACTCCGACCGCTTCGCGTTCGCGGTCGCCGATCCGGCCGGCTTCCTCGTCGGCCGGATCGCCGGTGAGCCGGTGGCCTGCATCTCGGCCGTGCGGTACGGGTCCGCCTTCGGTTTCATCGGCTTCTACATCGCCCGCCCCGCCTTCCGCGGACAGGGCTACGGGATCAGGCTGTGGCAGGCCGGGATGGAGCGGCTGGACGGGCGGCTCATCGGCCTGGACGGCGTGGTCGACCAGCAGGACAACTACCGCAAGTCCGGGTTCCGTTCCGCCTGGAACAACGTCCGCTACGAGGGCGTCCCGCAGTCGAACGGCTCGGGTGGCGGTGGCGGTGTCGGTGGCGCCGGGGTCGAGGTGGTCGACGCCGCGTCGCTGCCCTTCGGGGAGCTCGCCGCCTACGACCGCCGGTTCTTCCCCGAGTCGCGCGACGCCTTCCTGTCCGCCTGGACCGGGCTGCCGGGCCGCACCGCACTCGCCGCCGTCCGCGACGGCCGGATCGAGGGTCTCGGGGTGATCCGCCCCTGCAGCGGGGCCTCCAGGATCGGCCCGCTGTACGCCTCCACCCCGGCCGTCGCGGCCGCGCTGCTGCACCGGCTGGCGGAGCACACGCGGGACGGGGCGGTCGCCGTGGACGTGCCCGACGCCAATCCGGCGGCCACCGCCCTGCTGGCCAGCCTGGGGCTGGCCCCCTCGTTCGAGGCCGCCCGCATGTACACCGGGTCGGCGCCGGAGGTGGAACTGGCCGGGCTGTACGGGGTGACGAGCCTCGAACTGGGCTGACGGCCGCGGGGCGGCGCGGGACGGGGAGGAGCTCCGGGCGGCGTGCCCCCGCGGATGCCGGGGGGCCGTGTGCCGTGTGCCGGGCGGCGGTCGCACGACGCCGCCCGGCCGGTCGCGTCGTGCCGGGTCAGAAGCCGAAGAGCGCGCCGCGGGTGTGCCGCAGGCCGCACGGGTTGCCGAAGGTGTACGAGTAGTTCAGCCGGCGGCCCTGCCACACCCCGTCCGCGGTCACCGTCATCGGGTTCCACTCCCGGGTACAGTCGACGCCCGGTCCGGGCGCGGCGACTGCGTCCAACTGGCGCGAGTTCGCCCTCAGTTCGGCACACGCGGAGGCCGGGGACGGGTGCGTCCCGCCGGGGGTCGGCGCGCAGACGAGCGTCACCGCGCGCATCACCGTGCCGTGCGCGGCGTCCTCCCCGGCCGTGATGCTCAGGACGAGGGCGGAGGGCGCGTACAGGCTCTCCGCACCGGACGGTGCGGCGTCGGCAGCTCCGGGCCAGGCCAGGGCCGTGAGAGCGGTGAGCGCCATGGCGGCGGAACCGAGGCCGAGACCCTTTGCGATGGACCGCATTTCGAACTCCCTTTGAGTGGTTGTTTCGGATAGCGGACAGGAGTCTTGCCGACACGGACCGTGAACGCCCGTTCGTACCCCCATTTCTCGTCACCGATCGTAAGCGAATGTATGCAGACCGCAGCGGTGCGACGGGTGCTGACCTGTGGGGGAGCCGACCGCCGAAACGGCCGAACACACGCGCTGAAACATTCGCGGGCGGGCGTCCGGGGCGGGTCCGGGCCGGTTCCGGCCCCGCCCCGGGGGCGCCGTCCGGGCCGGTTCCGGCCCCGCCCCGAGGGCGCCGTCCGGGCCGCGTCGGGCGGCCGACGCTCCTTTGACGACACCCCCTAGCGGGCCGTCGCGATGCGAGGGGCGTAGAGGTCGATCAGCCGGGTGCGGGTCTGCTGGAGCCGCAGCGCGAGCACGCGCCCGACCCAGTGCCCGATGGCGGAGCCGAAGGCGGGATCGGCGTCCATCAGCATGCGTACGGAGGTCGCGTCGAACTCGTACGAGCGCACCGGGGTCATCGCCTCGGCGCTCAGCTGCCACGTGAACGGCGGGAAGAGCCAGGACCAGCCGACGAGTTCCCCGGGGCCGAGGTTCTCGACGGGGGCGGGCCGGCGTGCGGGCAGCGGGATCTGGAGCGTCACCGTGCCGGACCGCACGATCCAGAAGGACTCGGCGCGCGCGCCCTCCTCGAAGATCCTCGCGCCCTCGGGGAAATTGACCTCGCGGGCCTGGGACATCAGCCGCCCGCGGTATTCGGCGGAGAGGACGGCGGCGATTCGGATGGGGGAAGGTGTGCTCACGACGGCCTCCGATCAGGGCCCCCCGATACCCCCAGTGTGACCGACACCCGGACGAATCCGGGTGCGGCGCATCACCCGGTTGTTCGAGTACCCGCACGGGCGGCCGCGCACACGGGTGCCGCGGCCACGGCGGCCGATTCCCCGAAGTCGGCCGGTGGCGCGCTGCGAGGGGTCATTCCTCGGCGTTGGCCTCCAGGCAGGCCAGCTCCATCGCGTCGAGGACCGCCTCGTGGCTGCGCCGGCTCAGCTCGGCGACGTTCTCGATCTGCGCCGTGGCCCAGGCCGCCAGGGTCATCACCAGGACGCGCAGCCCGTCGGTGCCGTGCTCGGCCAGGATCGCGTCGGCGACGACCATCGCGTCCTCGGGCACCTGCTCGGGCGGCTCCAGCCCGGCGAGCCCGCGCAGCATCGTGAGGGTCCGGCGGGAGATCTCCGGCGTCATCCTCGCCAGCCGCATGTCCTCTTCTTCGTCCATCCGCCCCACCCTCCCGTACGGTCCCGTCCCCCCAGGGCACGGTAGGCGCTGACGGCCCCGCGCGGGGCCGTTTCGCCAGGGTGAGCACACACGGGGAACCGGCCCGCCCCCCGGCCCGGCCGGGAGGGCGGCCCGAGCCGACGGGTACGGGCGGCGGTGCGAAAGTCGGTGCCCGCGTGGGTTCCATGGTCGGCGACCGGCCGGTAACTTGGCCGCGGCCTCCGTCCGTTGCCCGATTCCCGCAGGAGCGACATGAAGAGCCTCATCCGTGCGCTGTGCGGCCCCCTCCTGCTCCTCGCGGGGGTCGTGCCGGCGGTGGCCGGACCGACGCCCGCCGCAGCCGCGCCGGTCGCGCCCGCGTCCCCGGCCGAGGCGTGGGCCCCGCCGCTGTCCACCCGCGGCCGTTACATCGTCGACGCGCAGGGCAACCGCTTCCGGCTCCGCTCCGGCAACTGGGACGGTGCCCAAGGCTCCTGGAACGGCAGCGGCGACCGCAACGACCCCGCCACCCACCACGCCGGCCAGAACTCCAACGGCATCCCGATCGGCCTGGACCGGGTGCCGCTGCCCACCCTGCTGGCCGACTTCCGGACCCTCGGCCTCAACAGCATCCGGCTGCCCTTCTCCAACGAGATGCTCCGCACCACCGCCCCCGTGCCGGACGCGGCCGTCGCCGCCAACCCCGAGTTGCGCGGCCGAACCCCGCTCCAGGTCTACGACGCCGTCGTCGCCGCGCTCACCGACGCGGGCTTCGCCGTCATCCTCAACAACCACACCGTCACCACCCGCTGGTGCTGCGGACTGGACGGCAACGAGCGCTGGAACAGCGGCCGGACCACCGCCCAGTGGGCCGACGACTGGGTCTTCCTGGCCCGCCGCTACCGCGACAACCCGCGCGTGGTCGGCGCCGACCTGTACAACGAGGTCCGCCGCGACACCTTCGACGACCCCAACTGGGGGCTCGGCGACGGACACGACTGGCAGGCCGCCGCCCAGGAGGCGGGCGACCGGATCCTCACCGAGGCCAATCCGAACCTGCTCATCGTGGTCGAGGGCATCAACTGGACCGGCATCCCCCTGGACGGCCTCCCGCACGGCCGCCCCACCCTGACCCCCGTACGCACCCTGTCCCACACCCTCGTCGTCTCCGGCAAGCTCGTGTACTCGGCCCACTTCTACGGCTACACCGGCCCCGGGCACAGCGGCGCGACGGGCCTGGGCGAGACCCACGACCTCCGCTACCAGGACATGAGCCGGGCCCAGCTCGAACAGACCCTCTACGACCAGGCCTTCTACGTCTCCGCCGAAACCGGCACCCACTTCACCGCGCCCGTCTGGGTCAGCGAGTTCGGCATCGGCGCCGACGAGACGGGCGCCGCCCCGCGCGCCTGGTTCCAGAACCTGACCGGATATCTGACCGCCGCCGACGCCGACTTCGCGTACTGGCCACTCGTCGGCTGGAGCACCACGGCCCAGGGCACTCCGGGCGGAGACTCCTGGGCGGTGCTCCGCTACGACTCCGCCGGCCACCGGACCGGCGTGCTCGACGCGGCCGACTGGCGCACCCAGCCGTGGACGGCCCTCGCCGGCACCGCCGGGCGCACCGGCCGGATCCCCGCCACCCCCGCCTGGTACCAGCTCACCACCGACCACCGCGACCACAACGCCTCGCTTCTCACACGTGCCGCCGGCGACTGGGACAGCGGGGCCCGCAAGGCGGTCTGCCCCGACGGCTCCCGGCTGGCGGGACTCGGGCACACGGCCGGCCGCGGCCTGTGCAGCACCTCCGACCTGCGGGCCTCCACGGGCGGCCACACGGTGGTCCGGGACGAGGCGTACGTCCCCCAGGGCGGTGACTGGGCCACCGGCTATACGAAGCTCCAGTGCCCGACGGGCCAGTTCCTGATCGGCTACAGCCTGCGCGGCGAGCGGGTCTCGGCCGCCCTGTGCGCGCCGGGCCGGACCGCCCTCGCGGCGGGCGGCCGCACGCTCTGGTTCGACCGGGGGGACAACCGTCCGTCCGGCGCCCCCGGCGGCGAATACGCGTACGGCGACTACAAGGGCCAGTGCCTGCCCTCCGAGTACGCGGCCGGCATCGCGTTCACCACCCGCGCGGCCTCCCGCCCGGGCCCGGCGGCCCTCCTGTGCCGTCCGCTGCCGCCCGCCTGACCCTTCCGTCCGCGAGGCCGGCGGCGTCAGCGACCGCCGTCGGCAACGGCAACGGCGCCGGCCAGCAGGTCCGCGACCGTTTCCGCGTTCGACGCGCCGGATCAGCCGGTCAACAGGCTGATCACCGCTTCCTCCGTGAGCGGCCGGCCGAGCCCCGCGCCCGGGGCGGCGTTCACCCAGGCCGCCATCCGCTCGGTGTCGACGAGCACTCGACGAGCACCCCGTCGCAGTCGAATACGACGAGTTCGATCGGGTTCAGTAGAAGTGATCATGGCGCGAAGGACATGGGGCATGGGGCGCCCGATCCGCCTGCGGGGCCCTCGGGGCGTCCGCGAATTTGGCATCCGATGCGCCAAGAGGGGTGAACGGGGGAGCAAAGGGGCCTAGGGTGCGCCCGTAGGCACGGTCGAGGACGGCGGCTGAACGACTGTTTTCGGCCAATCAGCGCACAGTGACACCGAACTGGGGGGTTCATGCGTAGATCCAGAGGGCTCGCGGCCGCTCTCGCCCTGTCCCTGGCCGGGACCGGCGCGGGCATAGGCTTCGGCCTCGTCCCGCAGGCGGCGGCCGTCACCCCGCCCGTGGCCTTCACCGCCGACCCGCTGTCCACGTGGCAGCCCAACGGCGTCGTCTGGGCCCTCGCCGAGGCGGGCGGCACGGTGTTCGCCGGAGGCACCTTCTCCGCCGTCCGGCCTCCCGAGGGCGACGGCGGCGCGGAGCAGTCCGCGGTGAACTTCGCCGCGTTCGACGCCGCGACCGGCGCCCCTACCTCATGCCACCTCTCGTTCACGGTCGGCGGCGGCACCGCCACCGTCCGCGCGCTCACCCTCTCCCCGAACAAGCAGACCCTGTACGCGGGCGGCTACTTCGGCGCGGTCAACGGCACCCCGGTCTCCAGCCTCGCCGCCGTCGACGTGGCGACCTGCACCGTCAAGGCGTCCTTCCGCCCGGCCTTCGCGGCCACCGTGCGCGCCCTGGCCGTCACGAACGACACCGTCTACGCGGGCGGCGATTTCCTCACCGTCGCCGGCCAGCCGCGCGAGCGGTTCGCCGCCGTCGACGCGGCCGACGGCGCGCTGCGGCCTTTCCGGGCCGACGCCGACGAGCCCGGCCGCGCCGTCGAGGTCACCCCCGACGGCAACGACGTCATCCTCGGCGGCGACTTCTTCACCGTCAACGGCACGAACACGCATGCGCTGGCCGTCGTCGACTCCACCAGCGGCGCGCTCACCAAGGGCTACCCCGGCTTCATCGAGACCAACTCCGTCGTCAAGGACGTCGCGACCGACGCCACCGGGTTCTACACCGGCAACGAAGGCACCGGCGGCGGCGTCTTCGACGGCCGGATCGCGCTCAACCTCAGCGACTTCAACCAGCGCTGGCGCGACACCTGCCTCGGCGCCACGCAGGCCGTGCTGCCGTACCAGAACGTGCTGTACAGCGCCTCGCACGCGCACGACTGCTCCAGCGTGGGCGAGTACCCCGACGGGCAGCGCCACCACCTGCTCGCGCAGCCGACGACCGGCGTCGGAAAGCTGGGCTGGGCCCCCGACACCAACGACGGCATCGGCGAGGGCATCGGCCCGCGCGTGATGGCGGTCGGCTCCAAGGGAGGCGTCCAGTACCTGTGGGTCGGCGGCGAGTTCACCACCGTCAACGGCTCCGCGCAGCAGAGCCTGACCCGCTTCGCGTCCACCGGCGACACGGGCGCGCCCACCGTGCCCGTCGCGACCGCGGCGAGCTTCAAGCCCGGCGAGGTGCAGGTGCGCTGGCGCACCAGCCTCGACCTGGACGACAGCGCGCTGACGTACCGGGTCTACCGCAACGGCTCGGCTGCGCCGATCGCCACGGTCACGGCCGACTCGCTGTTCTTCAAGCGCCCGCAGGCCTCCTGGACCGACACGACCGTCACCGCGGGCCAGTCGTATACCTACCGGGTGACGGCCACCGACGCGGCCGGCAACACCAGCGCCCTGTCGGCGACCGCGAGCGTGACCGTCCCGACCTCGGCCGACGCGTACCCCAACCAGGTCCGCGCGGACGGCGCCCAGCTGTTCTGGCGCTACGACGACGCCTCCCTGCCGAACGCCGCCGACTCCTCCGCGAGCGGCAACCAGAACGGCGTGCACCTGAACGCCCCCGCCCTGCGCCAGACGCCCGCCGCCGTGTCGGGCGCGAGCACGGCGATCGGCTTCAACGGCACGGACAACCGGGTCTACGGGGACCTGCGCCAGAGCATCGGCAGCAGCTACACCATCGAGACCTGGTTCAAGACGAACACCACCCGGGGCGGCAAGCTCTTCGGCTTCGGCAACAACCAGGTGCGCGGCAGCAGCCAGTACGACAAGCACCTCTACATGACCAATGACGGGCGCCTCGTCTACGGCGTGTACACCGGCGCCACCCGCACCATCGCCACCGGCACCGCCTACAACGACAACAAGTGGCACCACGTCGTCGCCACCCAGGGACCCGGCGGCATGGTCCTCTACGTGGACGGCGCGCAGAAGGGCACCCTCGGCGTCACCACGCACGAGAACTACGCCGGCTACTGGCATGCCGGCGGCGACAGCCTCGGAGGCTGGCCGGACCGCCCGACGAGCGAGTTCTGGGCGGGCCAGCTCGACGAGACGGCCGTCTACCCGGGCGTCCTGAGCGCGGCCCAGGCGCAGAACCACTACGCCCTGGCCACCGCCCCGGCCGACTCGGTCGTCCAGGTGCAGGCCGCCGAGGACACGTACGCCAACGCGGGCGCACCGGACGGAAACTACGGGGCCTCGTCCTCGCTCGCGGTCCGCGGCACCTCGCCGTACACGAGCTACCTGCGCTTCGACCTGCCCGCCGCGCCCGCGGGCACCGTGCTGAAGTCGGCCTCCCTGAGCGTCAAGACCAGCACCATGAGCGGGGCCGGTACGACGGACACGGTCTCGGTGGTCCCGGTCACCGGTCCGTGGACGGAGGCGGGCACCACCTACAACAACCGTCCGGCCACGGGTGCTCCGGCGCTCGGCAGCTTCCCCGCGATCCCGGACGGCTCCGCGGTGCACACCACCGGGCTGAGCGCGGCCGCCCTCGCGGGCGCGCTCGGTACCGGCTACGGCCTGGCGCTGACCAGTGCGGGTACGGACGCGCTGTGGCTGTGGTCCTCCGAGGCGGCGGCGAACGAGGGCACGCCGCAGCTGACGCTGACCTTCGGCGCGCCGTAGCCGTAGCCGCGGCCGGCGGGACGTACGGGCAGGGGGCGCGGGCCGATGCGGTCCGCGCCCCCTGTGGCCGTCTACGCCGTGGTGTAGCTGAACTCGTACGCGACGGACGTGTCGCCGTGGCGGTAGGTGAACGCCCCCGAGCCCGACAGCCCGGCCAGCTCGCCCGACCCGGAGCCGGGGACCACCTCGAACGTGCAGCTGGTGCCAGAGGCGTCGAAGGTGCCCCGCTGCTCCAGGACGAACGCCCCCTTCCGGCCGTCCACGGCACCCGACAGCAGCTCCAGGCCGGTGTAGGAGCCGGTGCCCTCCCCGGTGTACGCGATCGTGTAGCCGGCGCTGGTCGCCGCGGCCTCGATGCCGCCCGTGAAGGCGTTGACGACCGTCGAGCGGGCGAGGCGCGGGGTGGAGTCGGCCGCACCGACCGGCTGCTCCTGCCAGTCGGCGAACGTGAAACGGCCGGTGGTAGTGGTGTGACCGGCGGCGCCGCCGGTGGGGGCGTCGGTACGGGCGGACATGGCGGACATGGAGGACCTCCTGGTGCACGGCCGGGCGGGCTCGATCCCCCCGGCGCGAGAGCAGCCTGTCAGGGATACCTGACACCTCCTGTCAGGTATCCGGAATCCCGGCCACAATGGCCCCATGCGCGCCGACCGGCTCCTCTCCCTGCTCCTCCTGCTGCAGAACCGCGGCCGGATGACCGCACCCGAACTCGCCGCCGAGCTGGAGGT
Organism: Streptomyces sp. NPDC051109; assembly: GCF_044455885.1. Classification (NCBI taxonomy): domain Bacteria; kingdom Bacillati; phylum Actinomycetota; class Actinomycetes; order Kitasatosporales; family Streptomycetaceae; genus Streptomyces; species Streptomyces sp. NPDC051109. The sequence continues at coordinate 291,166 of NZ_JBITFF010000001.1, read as the reverse complement.
GTCGGTCCGTACCGTCTACCGCGACATCGAGGCCCTCGGCGCCTCCGGCGTCCCCGTCCAAGCCGACCGCGGACCGGCCGGCGGCTACCGGCTGACGGACGGCTACCGCACCCGGCTGACCGGCCTCACCGACGCCCAGGCGGGCTCCCTCTTCCTGGCGGGTGCGCCGGGGCCCGCGCAGGACCTGGGCCTCGGCGCCGACCTGGCCGCCGCACAGCTCAAGCTCCAGGCGGCGCTGCCCGCAGCCCTCGCCGACCGGGCCCGCCGGCTCCAGGACCGCTTCCACCTGGACGCCCCGGCCTGGTTCCGTGACGCCGACCCCGTACCGCACCTCGCGCGGATCGCGCAGGCGGTGTGGGAGCAGCGCGTCCTGCTCACCCACTACCGCCGCTGGAGCGGTGAGGAGCGGGCCGGGCGCCCGCTGCACCCCCTCGGCCTCGTCCTGAAGGGCGGCATCTGGTACCTGGTGGCGCGCGCCGCCGACGAACGCGTACGCAGCTACCGGGTCTCCCGGTTCCTCGCCGTGGACGCCGCCGAGGAGGGCTTCGAGCGTCCGCCCGGCTTCGAACTCGCCGCGTACTGGGCGGAGTCCGCGCGCCGGATGGAGGCGGCGACCCGGCAGGGTACCGCCCGGCTGCTGCTGTCCCCGCGCGGGCGCAGACTGCTCGCGATGCAGTTCGGCGCCGCCGGCGTACGGGCCCTGGCCGGCGCCGGCCCCGCCGACCCCGGGGACCCAGAGGGCTGGATCCGCGTCGACCTGGAGGTCGAGTCCGAGGCCGTCGCGGTCGGAGACCTGCTCCGCCTCGGCACCGAGGCCGAAGTCCTCGCCCCACCCGAACTCCGCCGGGCCCTCGCGGCCACCGTCGCCGCACTGGCCGAGCGGTACGCCTGAACACACCGGAACTCGGGCGCCGGTGACGGGCGGCGCCGTCCGGCGGTGCTCCCAGCGGATCCGGCCGTCCTCGCGGTGTCGGGTCGGGGCGAAGTCCCGGCGCCGCCGGGGAGCGCCGACCACCCGGAGCAGGTACACCGTGCCGGAGACCCGGGCCGCCACGATGCCGCCGGGCTCGACGGGCGCGGGGTCGGGCCGGTCAGCGCGGCGGTTCCACCTCCAGAAAGCGGCGTCGGCGCGGGCCCCGGTAGAGCAGACAGCCCCAGCCCAGGGGTTCCAGCGCGGCCGCGCAGGCCGTCAGCCGCTCCCGCTCCGCCTCGGCCGCGCCGCCGCCGGGCGGCCCGAGCCAGGTCACCTCCACCGCCGCGCCCCCGGACGGACCGGGCGCCACCCGGTACCCCGTTCGCGTACGACGGCCCTGCGCGTCCACCGCCGACGGCGGGAGGCCCGCGGCCTCCAGTACGAGGGCCACGGCGCGCGGCATCTGCCGCAGCTCCCACGGCGCGGGAACCGCCGTACCCGCCCGGCCGTTCACCAGGCGGCGGATCTGCAGCAGGCCCTCGTACGCGGTGCGGACCTCGGCCTCCCGCGCCGCCGTGGCGGGCCGTGCCGGTCCGTCGCCGGTCGCCGGCTCGAAGGATGCCGTCACCACCCACCACCCTTCCTCGGTGCGTCTGAGTACCTCACACCCAACGGCCTGAGTATCCGCCCCGATTCCCCGTGATCCCGCCGCTGATCGAATAGGGGCATGACCTTCGACGCCGCCGCGGCCCGCCCGCGCCGCATGCAGCACGTGACCACCGCCGGCTCCGCCCTGGCCGTGGCCCTGGTCCCGCTCGTGGTCGGCGTCCTGGTGGCCAAGGGCATCGCCGCAGACCCGCACACCCCCGTCAACGCCCTCATCACCGGCGGCGGCCAGCGGGCGGGCCTGCCCCGAGCCGAGTGGCGCCGCCGCGGCCACGCCACGATGCACCGCCTGCGCACGGCCCGCCGGCGCACGGCCCGCCGCGCTGCCTGCCCCCGCCCCTGCCCCCGCCCCTGCCCCCGCCCCGCCGCCGTCCGACAGGGCCCGGGCCGGTCCGACGGCTCCTACACGACGGGTGCGAGCGGCTCCTGGAGTTCCGTGACCCACTGGGTCCGGTCCTCCGGGCAGGCGAGGGACACCTCGCGTGCGTAACCCGCCGAGCGGTGGCCGTTCGCGTCGATCCAGTGCGCGAGCGCCTGGGCGGTGGGCAGGACGGCGTCCATCGAACCCCGGTGCACCACGGTCGCGGCCCGCTCGACCCCGGGCAGCTCGACCACGCGTACCGCGCCCCCGAGCGCCTCGGCGCGCACCGAGGCCCCCACCGGCAGTCCGGCATGGACGAGGACGGCCCCGGGCTCCGTGTCCGGCGCGTCCTCGTAGTACGCGACGCCCGGGCCGGTCGGGACCACCCCGGCGGCCTCGATCCGGCGGCAGAGTTCGTCGTAGAGCGGGCCGATGACCGGCCCGATGTCCTGCGGTTCGTAGCTCCCCGCGATCCCGGTCAGCTCGACGAGCCGGACGGGCGGGAGGTTTTTGACGACGATGTCGACGGTGGACATGGATCCTTCGCTCTCGATGGTCCGGAGCCTCGTCTCGACCTGGGTCAGCCGGGCCGCCGCGGCGGCCACGGCCGACTCCAGTTCCGCCCGGCGCAGCCGGAGCATGCCGCGCAACTCCTCCGCGCCCAGCCGCTCGTCGAGGATCGACCCCACCTGGTCCAGGCTGAAGCCGAGCTCCTTGAGCGCGATGACACGGTTGAGGCGGGCGAGTTGCCCGGCCTCGTAGTAGCGGTAGCCGCTGGCGGGGTCGACACGCGCCGGGCGCAGCAGTCCGATGGCGTCGTAGTGGCGCAGCATGCGGACCGATACCCGGCCGTGCTTGGCGAAGTCTCCGATGGTGAACATGACGCCCTCCAGTGCAGGCCCTGACACGGGGGGAGGGTCAAGTCCTGAGCGATGTCTGCTGGTCAGCGGCCATATTGCCGGATGCAGAGATCGACGATGGAGGGCGGTACGGCCCCCTCGGCGGCCGCGCACAGCTCGTCCGGTCGGGGCACCCGCGGCGCGGCCGGCTGCCGCGGGGTGCGCGGCGGCGCGGGCTTGGGCGGGTGCGCCCGGCGGGGCGCCGCGGGCGGCTTCGCGCCGCGTGCGGCGGGCGGCCGCGCCGGGGCGGCCCGGACCGGCGGCTCGACGGGAGGCTCGGGGAGCCGTCCCAGCGGCAGGGGCAGGGACTCCGGCGGACCCGGCGGCAGGTCGGGGGCGGGCGGCCCCGCCGGTGTGTCCTGGGCGCCGGCCGGCGCCGAGGTGCCGCGAGCCGGAGCCGGGGCCGCCTCCGGGCCGACGGACACGCAGCCGGCGCTCGCGAGCAGCGCGGCGAGGGACAGGGGCAGGGCCCGGCGTAACTGCATCCGACCACCTTGCCGCACCGCAGGCCGCCCGACGGACCGTACTCACGCGTCCGGGTGAAGCGGCAGCGGAGTCGGCTGCGCCGCGCGCGCAGAGCCCGCAGCGCCCGCAGCGGAGCCGGTCCCCGGCGTCCTCATCGTCACGGTCCGGATGCCGAGGGCTACCGGGGCCGAAAAGCGGAACGGACGGATGGGGCAGTTCGGACACCCGGCTTGACCCGGGCCGTTCAGGGAGGAAAGAGTGCGCCGATCAAGCACTCAAGAACCACCGCATGAGCTGCACTTCGGAGATATCTCATATGTTCGTACCGGTCCGCGATTCGCTTGACCCCATGACAACCGCGGGCGCCCTCCAGCCGGGTGCCGCCACGGGCATGGTCCTGGTCGCGCGGCGGCGCAGGGCCTGACCGGCAGGGTGGGGGCCGACACCGCACCGCCGCGCCGGTCCCCACCCCCGCCGGGAGACAACCGTGTCCCACCACTCCGACTCCGACGGGAGCGCGGGCGTGCCCGACGACCGCCTGTTCGTGCGCCCGTACGCGACCCCCTCCGGGCGGGCACCCCGGGCGACGACGCCCGCGTGGCCGCACACCGGGCCCGTCCCCGTGTCCTTCCGCGCGCCCGAACCGCGGCGTGGCGAAGTACCCGGGCGCGCTCCCGGGGCGGAGCCGCCCGGTGCCGGCACCGGGCGGGAGCGCGGCAGCCGGGTCCCGCTGGTGGCCATGGCCCTGTTCGCCCTCGCCGCGGCCGGCGGGACGGCCTTCCTGCTGAGCGGACCCGACCCGGAGCCCCGGCGGGCCGTGAAGCCACCGGAGTTGTCCGTTCCCGTGCTCCCGGCGCGCAGTCCCGGAGCCGGCGCCGATCCCTCGCCCAAGGGCTCCGCACGGTCCTCCGCGCCCCCGTCGGCCGCATCGGCCTCGGCGTCGGGACCCGGACCGGCGGGAGCGTCCGCGGGACGGACCCCCAAGCCGGCGGCGCCGGAAGCCCCGTCCGGGCCGCCGTCGCCGGGGGCCTCCGGGACGCTGCGGATGGGCGACCGCGGGCCCGAGGTGCGCGCCCTCCAGGAGCGGCTCTACGGGCAGGGGTTCACGTACGTCTCGGTCACCGGCGAGTACGACAGCCAGACCAAGCGCGGGGTCGCACAGCTCCAGCGCGACCGGGACATCAAGGGCGACCAGCCCGGTGTCTACGGCCCAGCCACGCGGGCGGCCCTCGGAGGCTGACGCCGGAGCCGGCGGCCGCGGCCGCCGCCGTCGGCGGCCGCCCGAGACCCGCAGGACGGCGCCCGTCGTGTACGAGGCGTCTGGTGACGGCAGCCAGGCGCCGCCCGTGCGCGCTGCGCGACGGCCCCGGCGGCCGATGCCCCTGCCGCCCCCGGTGACGACGGTGACCGGACGACGTGGCACCGGGACCCGCCGGGCGGGGATGACGGGACGGCAGGGTGGCGGGGCGCGTCAGGCTAACACCGGGATATCGGCTGGACCAGCAGAAATGCCAGGTCGCACAGTGGACCCCGGTGCACACGGCACCGTCCGCCCCGTCCGCCCCGTCCGAGGAGTTGGGTACATGTCGACCCTGCGGGTCACCGCCGAGGAACTGACCGTCCACGAGCACCCGAACGCCGACGCGCTGGAGCTGGCCCAAGTGGGCCTCTACCGCGCCGTCGTCGCCAAGGTTGCCTACCGCACCGGCGAGTTCGCCCTCTACATACCCGAACAGGCCGTACTGCCCGCCGATCTGATCGAGGAGCTCGGCCTGACCGGCCGCCTCGCCGGAGGCGCCGCCGACCGGGTCAAGGCGGTCCGGCTGCGCGGCGAGCTGTCGCAGGGGCTGGTGTGCCGGCCGCGTGCGCTGGCCGATGTGGACCTGGCGCGGGCGGCCGAGGAGGGTACGGACTTCGCCGAGCTGCTCGGGATCACCAAATGGGCGCCGCCGGTCCCGACGGCGATGAGCGGCGAGGTGGAGGCCGCGCCCGAGTTGCTGCCGTGGGTGGACATCGAGAACCTCCAGCGCTACCCGGACCTCTTCGAGTCCGGCGAGCCGGTCGTCATCACCGAGAAACTGCACGGCACGGCCTGCCTGTTGACGTACGTCGCCGACGGCGGCCGGGTGCTGGTCTCCTCCAAGGGCTTCGGCTCGAAGGGGCTGGCCCTGCGCGAGGACGAGCGCAACCTGTACTGGCGGGCCGTACGCGGCCACGGCGTACCGGAGGTCGCCGCGAAGCTGGCCGAGCGGCTGGGCGCCACCCGGATCGGCGTCTTCGGCGAGGTGTACGGCGCGGGCGTCCAGGACCTCGCGTACGGTACGGACGCCCGTACGGCCGCCACCGGGCCGGGATACGCCGTCTTCGACGTATCAGCGGAGATCGACGGGCAGGTGCGGTGGCTGGACCCGCAGGAACTGCTCCCCGCCGGTGAAATACCCTTGGTGCCGAGGCTGTTCGAGGGGCCGTACGCGCTCGACACGGTACTGGAGCTGGCGACCGGCCGGGAGACGGTGTCCGGCCGGTCCATGCACCTGCGCGAGGGAGTCGTGATCCGCCCGGCGGTGGAGCGCCACAGCCCGGTGGTCGGTGGCCGCGCCGTGGCCAAGGCGGTCAGCCCGGCCTACCTCACCCGCAAGGGGGGCACGGAGTACGAGTGACCAGGGCGCGCGGCGGGGGTCCCGGTAGCCTGACGCCATGGCCGACCCCGCCGGACTGACCCGGGCCCTCAACGCAGCCGCGGATCCACCGCTGCGCGCATTGCCGCCCGGTGTGGGCGAGCTGCTGCGCGAGCTGGCCGCCCCGCCCCGACTGGTCGCGCACCTGCGGCTGGTCCACGACGTGGCCGGCCAACTCGCCGACTGGCTGGCGGCGTATTCTCCCGGCCTGTCCTTCGCCCGCGACGCCGTGCTCTTCGGCGCGGCCACGCACGACGTGGGGAAGGCCGTCCACACCGCCGAGCTCAGCGGACCCGGCTCCGCGCACGAGGAAGCCGGGCGGGAGCTGCTCCTCGCCCACGGGTTCACCGAAGGGCAGGCCCGCTTCGCCGCCACCCACGCCGACTGGGCGGCGCCCGGCGTCAGCGTCGAGGAGCTGCTGGTGAGCACGGCCGACAAGGTGTGGAAGGGCAAGCGCGTACCCGGACTCGAAGACCTCCTGGTCGCCCGGATCGCGGAGGCGGCGGGTACCGAGCCGTGGGCCGTCTTCCTCGACCTGGACGAGCTGCTCGGCACGATCGCCGACGGCGCCGACCGGCGGCTGGCCTTCCAGGGCGGGTTCCCGGTCTGACGCCGCAGCCCGGCGCGGCCGTCGCCGGCGCCCGCTTCGAACGGTGCCTGCGGCGCCGCGGACCGGCCCGCTGAGCCCGGGCGCGGGGTTCAGACGAGGCGGGCGCCGCCGTCCACGTGCAGGACGGTGCCGGTGACGAACGGGTTGGTGATCGCGTACAGCACCGACCGCACCACGTCCTGGGGGGTGCCGGACCTCCTGGCCGGGTTGCGGTCCGCGACCCCGCGCAGGAAGGACTCCTTGTCCTCGCCGAGCCGGTCCCACGCCCCGGAGTCGATGATGCCGGGGGAGACGGCGTTGACCCGCAGGGGCGCCAGCTCGACGGCCAGCGCCTCCACCAGGAAGGACAGGGCCCCGTTGGTGGTGGCCATGACCACCCGCTCCGGGGCGGGCCGCCAGGCCGCGAAGCCCGAGAAGAAGGTGAGGGAGCCGCCCTCGTCCATCCGCCCCGCCAGGTGCTTGGCGAGCAGCAGCGGCCCGAACACCTTCGCGGCGAAGGCCCGCTGGACGTCGGCCAGTACGAGATCCGACACCGGCCCGTTGGCGGGGAGGGCGGCCGTCGAGACGACGTGGTCGGCGCGGCCCGCGGCTTCGGCGAGGGCGGCGATCGACCGCTCGTCGGTGAGGTCGGTCGGCTGGATGCGCGCCGGTCCGGGCAGGGCGGCCGCCGTCGCCGACAGCCGGTCCGCGTCGGGTCCGGCGAGGACGAGCTCGGCACCGGCCGCCGACGCCGTGAGGGCCAGCGCCCGCCCGATGTGCGAGCCGGCGCCGACGACGACGAGCCGCTTGCCGTCGAGGGAGTCCTGGAAAAGGGCAGCAGTGGTCATGGGATGTCCTGGGTCGGGGGTATGAGGTCGGGGTGGTGAGGTCGGCTCCGGACCGCGGGGATCTGAGGTCCTCGTCCTGTGCCTCCCCGACTCTGCATCCGGCGGAGCCCATACGTCCAAGACATGGTTTTTACCGCTGTCATAAGATCTGTTCATGACTACCCTGCGGCAGCTGGAGTACCTCGTCACCGTCGTCGACACCGGCTCCTTCACCCGCGCCGCCGAACTCCTGCACGTCTCCCAGCCCGCCCTGTCCCATCAGGTCCGCGCGCTGGAGCGGGATGCCGGCGGGCCGCTGCTGGAGCGGCTGGCGCGCACGGTCCGGCTGACCCCGATGGGCCGCGCCATGCTCCCGCATGCCCGCGCCGCGCTCGCCGACGCCGAACGGGCCCGGACCGCCGCCCGCCGTGCCGTCGGCCTGGACGGCGGTGAGATCCAGGTCGCCGCCGTCTACTCGGTCACCCTCGGGATCCTGCTCCCGGTGCTGCGCACCTGGCACGAGAGCCACCCGCAGGTCCGCGTCCGGCTGATGGAGTTCCCGCACACCGACGCCCTGCTCGCCGCGATGACCGCGGGCCGCGCCGACCTCGCCGTGGGCCCCCGGCCGAACCAATGGGACGGTCCTGTAACGGAATTGGGCGAGGAGGAGTTCGTACTGGCCGTCCCCGCCGGCGATCCGGCTCCGGACCGGGTACGCCTCACGGACCTGGCGGACCGCTCATGGGTGCACTACGCCCCCGGCAACGGCCTGGCCGAGGTGGTGGACCAGGCCTGTGCGGCCGCCGGATTCCGGCCGCGGGCCGCCGTACGGACCGAACAGACCGCGGCGGCGCCCCTGTTGGCCGCCACCGGGCTCGGTCCGGCCCTGGTCCCCGAGAGCGTCGTGCCGGCCGGCTTCGCGGGCCGGGTGCTGCGCCCCGAGCCGCCCGTGCGCCGGATGCTGGCCGCCTACACGCGCCCGCACCCCGACCCGCTCACCACGGCCTTCCTGGACACCCTCGCCGGGCACGCGGCGGAGGGTGGCGCCTGAACTCAGGCCGGTCGGGCCGGAGATCCGGCGCGGACTTCCAGGGACGTGCGCCAGCCCGGGGCTTCCGGCTGCGGTGGCCGGGGCGTGGGGCGGCCGCCCGCGGCGAAGAACGCCGACAGCGGGAGCGTCGCCGCGCCGACCGTGACCGCGTCCGGGCCCAGGGAGCCCAGGTCGATGGTGACGCGCTCGGCGGGATGGCGCAGGGAGTACCGGGCCGCGTGCTCCCGTACGGCCGGCAGGATGTGCGGGCCCAGCAGCAGGCCCGCCCAGCCGCCGATCAGGATGCGCTCCGGCCGGAACAGGTTGACCAGGTCCGACAGGCCCGCGCCGAGGTACTCCGCGGTCTCCTCCAGGACCTCCAGGGCCACCGGATCCGCCGCGGCGGCGGCCGCCAGCAGGGCTGACAGGGCCTCCTCCTCGTCCGCCGCGTCCGGGGCGCCGCCGCCCCGCTCCGACCACCGCTGCAGCAGCGACTCCGCCCCCGTGTACGCCTCCAGGCAGCCCAGCGCACCGCACCGGCAGCGCCGTCCCCGTACCGAGACGGTCAGGTGCCCCCACTCCAGCGGGGTGCCCTCGGTCGTGTCCCCGTCGGGCGATCCGTCCGTGATCAGGCTGGCGCCGACGCCCGAGCCGAACAGGACGACGACGGCCTCGCGGGCGCCGCGCCCCGCCCCGAACCACATCTCGGCCTGGCCGAGCGTGCGCGCCCCGTTGTCGATGATGTACGGGACTTCCGGCGGTACGGCTTCCGTCGCCCGCAGCAGTGCCTCCAGCGGGACGGCGTCCCAGCCGATGGTCTGGCCGTGGACGACCGCTCCGCCCGGTGCCTCGCGGTCCACTATGCCGGGGACGCCCACGCCCACCCCCAGCAGCCGCACCGCCGCGACCCCGGCCTCCGCGAGGACGGAGGCGATCCCGTTCCGGACGTGGTCCACGATCGGGCCGACGTCGTAGCAGCCGCGCGGCTGCAACGGCAGCTCACTGCGCGCGAGTTCGGTCAGCGCCAGGTCGAACAGTTCGACGCGGACCCGGGTTTCGCCGACGTCGACCCCGATCATGTGGGCGCTGCCGGGGGCCACGCGCAGCAGGGTGCGGGGCCGACCGCCGTCCGAGTCGACGATGCCGGCCTCCTCCAGCAGTCCGTCCGCGACGAGTTCGCCGACCACGTTGCTGACGGAGCCGGAGCTCAGCCCGGTGGCGGGCCCGAGTTCCTGCCGGCTCATCGGCCCGCCGAAGTACAGCCGCTGGAGCACGGCGCTGCGGTTGCCGCGCCGCAGGTCCCGTACCGTACGGCCGCCACGCCCTGTGGTCATCTGGCTCCTTCCGTCCTGCCGTCCGCCCTGTCGTCGCTCGCAACATACCCTTGCGAGACCCCTTGACGCGACCCTTTCACGAGGCTTAACTCACGTCCTGAATTAAGGCCTTGAGGTGCTCGGCTCCGATGCGGTGAGCGCGCCGAAGCATCGCCACCGGAGCCTCGCCGCCCGGGCCGAGAACACCCGCCGGCCTTCCCCGACCCTGCCGAAAGGGGCCGATCCGCCATGCGCAGAACCCGAGCCGCCGCTGCCGCCGTCACCGCCTCCCTGCTCGCCGCCGCCACCGCCTGCGGCGGCGGCACCGCGGACACCGGGGGCGGCACCAACACCGCCCCCAGGGAACTCACGTACTGGGCCTCCAACCAGGGCCCGGACCTCGCGGCGGACCAGGCGACCCTCGGCCCGGAGCTGAAGAAGTTCGAGGAGCAGACCGGCATCAAGGTCAAGCTCGAAGTCGTCCCCTGGTCGGACCTGCTCAACCGGATCCTCGCCGCCACCGCCTCCGGCCAGGGACCCGACGTCCTCAACATCGGCAACACCTGGTCCTCCTCCCTCCAGGCCACCGGCGCCCTGCTCCCGTGGAACGCCGAGAACTTCGCGGCGATCGGCGGCAAGGACCGCTTCGTGGACTCGGCCATCGGCTCGGCGGGCGCCACCGGCCAGGACCCGGCCGCCGTCCCGCTGTACTCGATGGCGTACGCGCTCTACTACAACAAGAGGATGTTCCAGGAGGCGGGCATAGCGAAGCCCCCGGCCACGTGGGACGAGATGGTCACGACCGGGCAGCGGCTGTCCAAGGACGGCAAGTGGGCCCTCGGCGCCGAGGGCGCCAACCCCTCCAACAACATCCACCAGGCCTTCGTCCTCGCCAAGCAGCACGGCGCGGACTTCTTCGACGCCGCGGGCAGGCCCGCCTTCGACTCCCCGGGCGCCGTCGACGCCGTCAAGCAGTACGTCGACCTGATGGCCAAGGACAAGATCATCGCGCCGGGCAACGCCGAGTACGCCCAGAACCAGTCCCTCCAGGACTTCGCCAACGGCAAGACCGCCATGGTCCTGTGGCAGAGCGCCGCCTCCTCCTTCAAGAGCCACGGCATGAAGGAGGGCGACTGGGGCGTGGCCCCGGTCCCGGTGCCCGCGGGCGCCACACCCGGCTCGGGCGCGGGCACCAACTCCATGGTCGCCGGCATCAACCTCGCCGTCTTCAAGAACACCGACAACATCGACGGCTCCCTCAAGTTCGTGAAGTTCATGACCGGCGACGACGAGCAGAAGATCCTCAACAAGGCGTACGGCTCCATCCCGCCGGTCAAAGCCGCCCAGAGCGACCCCGCGTTCGCGAGCGACGACCTCACCGTGCTCCGCACCACCCTGGGCACCAGCGCCGCCCCGCTCCCGCAGGTCCCCCAGGAATCCCAGTTCGAGACCGCCGTCGGCACCGCCGTCAAGGAGCTCTTCGCCGACGCCGCGGCGGGCCGCCCCGTCACCACCGAATCCGTCAAGGCCAAGCTCACCAAGGCCCAGCAGCAGATGGCGAGCTGAGTCCGGCCCGATGAGCCTCATGTACGCGCGCCTGCGCCGCAGTTCCCTCCCGTACCTCCTGCTCCTGCCCGCCCTCCTCCTCGAACTGCTCATCCACCTCGTCCCGATGGTGATGGGCATCCTGATGAGCTTTCGCGGCCTGACCCAGTTCTTCATCCGCGACTGGTCCCGCGCCCCCTGGACGGGCTGGGCCAACTACGAACTCGTCCTCGACGTCAACCGGCCCGTCGGAGAAGCCCTCCTGCGCTCCTTCCTCACCACCTGCCTCTTCACCCTGCTCTCCGTGGGCCTGTGCTGGCTGCTGGGCACCGCGGCGGCGGTGTTCATGCAGGAGGGCTTCCGCGGCCGCGGCCTCCTGCGCGCCCTGTTCCTGGTCCCGTACGCCCTGCCCGTGTACGCGGCGGTCATCACCTGGGCGTTCATGTTCCAACGGGACAACGGCCTGGTGAACCACCTCCTGCACGACCAACTCGGCCTGATCGGAGGCGAGCACACCTTCTGGCTGCTGGGCGGCAACAGCTTCTGGGCCCTGTTGACCGTCTCCGTCTGGAAGGGCTGGCCGTTCGCCTTCCTCATCGTGACCGCCGCCCTCCAGAACATCCCCGGCGAGCTGTACGAGGCCGCCGCGCTGGACGGCGCCGGCGTCTGGCAGCAGATCCGCCGGATCACCCTGCCCTCGGTCGGGGCGGTCAACCAGGTACTGGTCCTGGTGCTGTTCCTGTGGACCTTCAACGACTTCAACACGCCGTTCGTCCTGTTCGGCAAGTCCGCCCCCGAGGCCGCCGACCTGATCTCCCTCCACATCTACCAATCCAGCTTCGTCACCTGGAACTTCGGCACCGGATCGGCCATGTCCGTCCTGCTGCTGCTCTTCCTGCTGCTGGTCACCGCCGGCCACCTGCTCGTCACGAGCCGCGGAAGGAGGAAGGGCCATGCCTGACCAGAGCAGGAGCAGCAGCGGCAGCAGGAGCCGCCGATCCTCGCCGCTGTCCCCGCCCCTCACCTTCCGGGTGATCCGCGCCGTCTTCCTCGGCCTGCTCTCCGGCTTCGTCCTGCTGCCCGTCTACGTCATGGTCACCAGCTCCCTCAAGCCGCTCCAGGACGTCGCCGGCCGCTTCCGCTGGATCCCCAGCGGGCTCACCGTCCGCCCCTACATCGACATCTGGCACACCGTCCCGCTCGCCCGGTACTTCGTGAACTCCCTGATCGTGGCGGGCGCGGCCACCGCCGCCTCCGTCGTCATCGCCGTCTTCGCGGCCTACGCGGTCAGCCGCCACCGCTTCCGCGGCAGGCGCCTGTTCACCGTCACCGTCCTCTCCACCCAGATGTTCCCCGGGATCCTCTTCCTCCTCCCGCTGTTCCTGATCTTCGTGAACATCGGCAACGCCACCGGAATCGCCCTCTACGGCTCCCGCGGCGCGCTGATCCTCACGTACCTGACCTTCTCCCTCCCCTTCTCCATCTGGATGCTCATCGGGTACTTCGACTCGGTGCCCCGGGACCTCGACGAGGCGGCCACCGTCGACGGCTGCGGCCCGCTCGGCGCACTGCTGCGCGTCGTGGTCCCGGCCGCCGTCCCCGGCATCGTCGCCGTCGCCGTGTACGCGTTCATGACCGCCTGGGGCGAGGTGCTCTTCGCCTCCGTCATGACCAACGACACCACCCGCACCCTCGCCGTCGGACTGCAGGGCTACTCCACGCAAACCGACGTCTACTGGAACCAGATCATGGCCGCCTCGCTCGTCGTCAGCATCCCCGTCGTCGCCGGATTCCTGCTGCTCCAGCGGTACTTGGTGGCCGGCCTCACGGCGGGAGCCGTCAAATGACCCTTTCGGCAGGAGCCGTCGAATGACCCTTTCCGGAACCCGTTCCGACACCAGCGAAGAACTCGGCTCCATCGACCTCGCCGCCCTGCCGCGCGAGTTCGCCTGGGGCACCGCGACCTCCGCCTACCAGATCGAGGGCGCCGTGGCCGAGGACGGCCGTGCCCCCTCCATCTGGGACACCTTCTCCCACACCCCGGGCGCCGTGGACGGCGGCCACACCGGTGACACCGCCTGCGACCACTACCACCGCTGGCGCGAGGACATCGCCCTGATGCGGGAGCTCGGCACCAACGCCTACCGGATGTCCATCGCCTGGCCGCGCGCGGTCCCCGGCGGCGACGGCCCGGCCAACCCCAAGGGCCTCGCCTTCTACGACCGGCTCGTCGACGGGCTGCTCGCCGCCGGGATCACGCCCTCCGTCACCCTCTACCACTGGGACCTGCCCCAGGCCCTCCAGGACCGGGGCGGCTGGCCGGAGCGGTCCACCGCCGAGCACTTCGCCGCGTACGCCGGGCTCGTCGCCGCCCGCCTCGGCGACCGGGTCACCCAGTGGGCCACCCTGAACGAGCCCCTGTGCTCGGCGTGGATCGGCCACCTGGAGGGGAGGATGGCCCCCGGCTGGACCGACCTGACCGCCGCCGTCCGCGCCTCGTACCACCTGCTGCTCGGCCACGGGCTCGCCACCCAGGCCGTGCGCGCCGCCGCCCCCGACGCGCAGATCGGCATCGTCAACAACCTCTCCACGATCGAGCCCGCCACCGACTCCGAGGCCGACCGGGCCGCGGCCCTGCGCATGGACGGCCACGTCAACCGCTGGTGGCTCGACCCGGTCCACGGCCGCGGCTTCCCCGCCGACATGCGCGAGGTCTACGCCGTCGACCTCCCCGAACGCCCCGGCGACCTCGCCGCCATCGCGACCCCGCTCGACTGGACCGGCCTGAACTACTACTTCCCGCAGACGGTCGCCGCCGACCCGGCCGGCCCCGCCCCGTACGCCCGCCAGATCGACCGGCCCGGCGTCGCGCGCACCGGCATGGACTGGGAGGTCGACGCGAACGGCCTGGAGGCCCTCCTCGTGCGGCTGACCGAGGAGTACGGGGCCCGGCGCATCCACGTCACCGAGAACGGCTCCTCGTACCACGACACGGTCGCCGCCGACGGCAGCGTCCACGACCCCGAGCGCGCCCGGTACCTCACCGGGCACCTGGCCGCCTGCGCCCGCGCCGCCCGCCGCGGCGCACCGCTGGCCGGCTACTACGCCTGGTCCCTCCTGGACAACTTCGAGTGGGCCTACGGCTACGACAAGCGCTTCGGCCTGGTCCGCGTCGACTACGACAGCCAGCGGCGCACGATCAAGACCAGCGGACGCCGCTACGCCGAGGTGATCGCCGCGCACCGGGCCCTGTGAGACAGCGCCTCCCGGCGCCTGCCCGCGCCGCGCCGCGCCGTGCCCGCCCCGCTTCTCGGGGCGGGCACGGCGTTTCGTGGTGGGATGGGAGACGGTGCTTCCACCAGCTCACGGCTCATGGCACACGGAGAGGTCGGGTAGATGTCCCAGGACACCATGCGGGCGATGGCGTACGAGACGTACGGCGGGACGGAGGTGCTGACCGAGACCGAGCTGCCGATGCCCAAGCTGGCCCCCGGCGAGATCCTCGTCCGGGTCAAATGCGCCTCGGTCAACCCCGTCGACTGGAAGATCATGGCGGGGGGCCTCGACCCCCTGATGGACGTCATGTTCCCGGTCGTCCCGGGCTGGGACGTCGCGGGGACGGTCGAGCGGGTCGGCATCGACGTGCCGGAGTTCGCCGTCGGCGACGAGGTCATGGCGTACGCCCGCAAGGACTACGTGCACGGCGGGACCTTCGCCGAGTACGTCAGCGTGCCGGTGCGGGCCGCGGCCGCCAAGCCCGCGTCGCTGTCCTGGCAGGAGGCGGCCGGCCTGCCGCTGGCCGGGCTCACCGCGTACCAGCTGCTCACCCGGCTCGCGACCGGCAAGGACGACACCGTCCTCATCCACGGGGCCGCGGGCGGAGTCGGGTCCTTCGGCGTGCAGATCGCCCGCGCGCTGGGCGCCCGGGTCATCGGCACCGCCTCCCCGCGCAATCACGACCGGCTGCGCGAACTCGGCTGCGAGCCCGTGCAGTACGGGGAGGGCCTGGTCGACCGGGTGCGCGCGCTCGCCCCCGACGGAGTCACCGTCGCCGCGGACTTCGTCGGCGGCGTCCTCGACGTCACCCAGGCAGTCCTCGCCAAGGGCGGCCGGCACGCCTCCATCGCCGACCACACCGTGCTCGGCGCGGGAGGCCAGTGGATGTGGGTCCGGCCGGACGCCGAAGGCCTGGCCGAACTGGCCCGGCTCGCCGAGGGCGGGCAGCTCAAGGTCACCATCGCCGAGACGTTCCCGCTCTCGCAGCTCGCGGAGGCCTTCGAACTCAGCCAGACGGGACGCGCCGCCGGAAAGATCGTCCTGGAGGTCTGACGCCCCGCGCGGACGCGCGGACGCGCGGGGCGGCCCCCCGGCCGCCCCGCGCCTCGCCGGCCTTGCGCGGGTCAGGGGAAGGAGACGACCGTGGAGGGGGTCGTCGACGTTCCCGAGGTGGGTGCGCCGGTGGTGTTGATGACGTGCTCGTACTGCCCCTGGCCGCCGAGCGAGACGACGAGCAGGTCGTGGAACTTCACGCCCGGCCTCACCGGCGCCTGGAACCCGTGGTCCTGACGGATCGTCGGGTCCACGTTGTAGTAGCAGTAGCTGCCCAGGCCCCAGCCCTCGTGGACGGTCACCGAGTCGGCCACCTTGTACGCGGCGTAGCCCTTGGTCGCGCCGTTCTGGACCGCCGCCTGGTTCGGGGCGTCGTACGCCTTCTCGTTCTGGAAGAAGACCGTGCGGCCGCGCTCGCCGTTCCACTGCACGTCGTACTTGTTGAAGTGCTCGACGAACAGCCCGGTGGCCAGTACGTCGTCACCGTTCACGCGGAACCCGTAGTCGGCGCGGTTGGTCTCCCAGCCCACCCCGTCTCCGTGGTCGGCGCGCCAGATCCAGGTGTGGTCGACGATCGTGTCATGGTTGTTGATCACCATCCCGACGGTGGCCTTGCCGGGGCCGGCGCCGCCGACCCGGATGAACACGTCCTGCACGGTCGTCGGGTTGCCGCCGTGGTCCGTCGTCGTGCCGGCCGGGCCGACCTCCAGCAGGCTGGGCGAGTTGACCGGACCGGCGTCGATCAGGAAGCCGGCGAGCCGCACCCCGTCCACGTCGGCGACCTTCATGGCCGTCACCCCGTTGTCCGGGACGATCGTGGCCAGGCCGAGACCCAGGACGACCGTGTCCGCGCGGTTCACCTGGAGGGTCCGGTCGACGTGGTAGACGCCCGGAGTGAAGAGCAGGTGCAGGCCCTGGGCCAGCGCCTGGTTCATCGTCGCGGCGGTCGTGCCCGGCTTGACCAGGTAGAACCGGCTCAGCGGGAGCGAGGTGCCCTGCGGCGCCCCGTTGCCCCACGAGGTCCCGCGCGCGTTCTCGCGCTTGGCCGGGACGAAGACCTTGTACTCGGTCCCGTCGAGGTAGAGGAAAGGCTTCTCCCGCGAGACGGGGGTGGTGTCGAGCGTGGTGTACGGCGGGTTCGGGAAGGACTGGGCGGGTGCGCCCTGGACCCCGGAGAAGACCTGGTTCCAGACGCCGTTGCCCCAGCCGCCGATCGCGCTGTCGCGCGTGTACCACTGCTGCTGCGAGTAGTTGCCCACCTGGCCGTCGATCTTCGAGTCGGCGATGTAGCCGCCGGAGGCCCAGCCGAAGCCGTCGGGGGCGAGGTTGAGTCCGCCCTTGACGTGCATACGGCGGAACGGCGCGGCCTGGGACACGGCCCAGCGGTCGGTGCCGTTCACGGGGTTGAGCGCCAGGTTCTCGGCCGAACGCCAGAAGTTCTGGGTGGCGTTGCCGCCGAACCAGCCCGCGTCGACGGTCACGTCGCCGTTGAGGGTGGTGTCGTCGGGGCTGAGGCCAAGACCCGAGACGGAGGTGTAGAAGCCGATCTGGGCGTTGAGGCCGTTGTACGTGCCCGGCTTGAAGAGGAACTGGTAGCGGCCGGCCCCGAACTGGGCCGACTCCTGCTGCCGGAACACCTCGTCCAGCCTGGCCTGGATGTTCGGGGTCGACGGGTCGAAGACGATCACGTTGGGGCCGAGGTCGCCACCGCCGGGGAGGGTGGGGCCGCCGCCTGAGGTGCCGAAGACCTGGAACTCGTAGAGGGAGTAGCCCCACTGGGTGGCGCGCTGGGTGCCGTACACGCGGACGTAGCGGGCGGTGCCGGTGATGTCGTGGGTGGCGACCCCGCCGGTGGCTGCGGCCGTGGAGTAGGCGGTGCTCCAATGGCTGCCGTCGTCGGACAGCTCGATGCGGTAGGCCTTCGCGTACGCGGCCTCCCAGCGCAGGACGACCTGGCTCAGCTGGGCAGGGGCGCCGAGGTCGACCTGGATCCACTGCGGATCGGCGAACTGGCTCGACCAGCGGGTGGCGTTGTCGCCGTCGACGGCGGCGGGGGCGGGCGTGCCGGCGTTCTCCTGGCTGGAGGCGGTGGCGGGCCTGCCTTGGGAGAGGAGGGCGGGCGCGGCCTGGGCGGTGGATTGCGGGAGGAGCACGAGGAGTGCCGCGATGAGCGCGGTGACGAGGGCCGCGGCCGTCAGCCGCGGCGGATGGTCCGAGAGGCGGGGCATGGGGGGCTCTCCTGACGTCGTGGATCCGGGGGGATCGAAGCGTGAGTGAAGCGCTCGCCATGGAGGCCGTCAAGGGTTTGAGCGTTCATGAAGTGAACGCCTGAGAAGGTGTCAATTGCGTTTGGCGGCTGTGAACTCGGAGTTTCTTCAGCCCTTGTGAAAAGTGTTGACGAAAAAAAGGGGCAGGGCTCTACTGAGACTCCTGGCCGCTCTGTCCCGCCACACCCGCTGGGCGGGACAGAGCCTGGCCGTCTTCGGGGAATGGCCCTGAGCGGAGGGCGAGGGCCGGTGTGCGTTCGCTACTTGGCGCCCCGAGGGGGCGGTCACCCGAGGGAGGGGACCGCTCCGCCCTCCGCCCAGGTGACTTCGACGCCGGGGAGGTCGGCGGACCAGCGGCCCGCGAGCGCGGCGAGCCCCGCCGCGTCGGGCGGGGCCGCGCCGAGCCCGATCGCGTACCGGGCCGAGTCGGGGCAGAGCGAGAACGGACGCGGCCAGGCGTGCGCGTCCCGGACACCGGCCTCCGCGAGGGCGCCGAGCAGCGCGCGCATCCGGCCCCGGACCCGGCCCACACGCTCCTCGAACTCCCGGGGTTCGCCGGCCCGTACGGTCACCACGGCCCATGCCGCGTGGCGGCGGTGCATCGGCGGGGCGGCGAGGGCGAGGTCGGGGGCGAGGGCCCCGGCGTCGCCCTCCGTCTCCAGGAGCTCCCAGGTGCGGTAGAGCTCCCGAACCAGCAGATCGCGCAGGCCCGGGCCGACCTGGGCCGTGCAGCTGCGGACCGGCGCGGAGGGGGTGAGGACCGTGACGGGGTCGGCGTCGGGGATGGCGTCGGGGTCGGGAGCTCGGGTCGGGTCCGGAGCCCGGCGCGGATCCTGGGCCCGGGGTGTCAGGGCGATCGGGTCGCGCCAGTCCCAGGCGGCCCAGGTCCCGAAGAACTCCCGGAGCAGGGCCGCGGGGGACAGGTCGGCGGCCTCCCGGACCGTACGAGCCGCCAGCACCGCCCAGGCCAGCCCCGGCAGCCCGCCGAACGGCGCCGAGTCCAGGCCCCGGGCGCGGGCCCACGCCTTGACCTCCCGGGCCAGCCGGACGAACTCCGCCTGCCGCGCGTCGCCTACGAAGTCCCGTACCGCATCGGCGTCGCTGACAGCGCTGAGCGCGATCGCGGCCGCCTCGCCGAACTCCGCCCGCGACTCCACCGCCTGTGCCGGGTCCACCGCGCCCGTGGCGACGACCACCAGGTCCACATCCCGACCGGCCGCGCGCAGGCGCAGCCCCGGGACCCGCGCCCCGACGACCTCCCGCAGCCGCTCGGCCTCCGGAAGCGCCGCCTCGACCCGCCTGCGCACCTCCGCGATCCCGGCCGCGCCCGGCAGGGCTGCGACCAGGTCCAGGTCCGCCCCCGGCAGGGCACAGCCCATGCGGCGGGACCCGGCGAGGTGCACCGCGCCGTCGCCCAGCGCCCGGGCGATCCGGGCGGTGACGGCCGCCGCCTCGGCCTCATGGGCCGACGGTGCCTCCGGTGCGGATACCGGTTCCGGTACCCACCGCCACGTACCCGTGCCGAGTTCCACCGTCGCCCGTACCCGCATCGGCCCGTCGCCGCGCCGGGACAGCACCGCGAGCTCCCCCACCCGGGCCGAAGTCCCGGCCCCGGTCCCGGATCCGCCGAGCCGCGCGGCGAACTCCGCCGACGCCCGCTGCGGATCCCTGCTGCGGCCGAGCGTCAGGTGCGGGGTGAAGCCCTCGCGCCCCCGGCACCCGGGGAACCGCTCGGCGAGCCCCCGCCGCAGCTGCTGCCACGGCTGGTCGCCGGCCGCCGCGGGGTCCAGCCACAGCGTGGCGTCCTCCCGGTGCCCGAAGCTGTGCACCCCGGCCAGCCGGGCCGTGAACGGCGCCGCCCGGGCGGCCGCTTCCGCCAGCAGCGGCAGGGCCGCCTCGAACGAGGACTCCGGTACGAACCCGAACAGCAGGTTCACGTGCGCCGGCCAGCGGCGGACCGCCGGGTCGTGCGCCCGGCGCAGCTCCTCGACCGCCGGATCGTGCGGCGGCAGCCAGGCCACCGCCGTCCGCGCGGTCGCCCGTACGCCGAGGACCGCGTGCCCGTCGCCCCGCTCTCCGAACTCCACGACCGCCTCCACCCCGAAGTGGTCGGAGACGAACAGCCCGTCCGGGCCGGGGGTGTCGCCCCGCAGGGCAGCCTCCCGCACCCGTGCCGCCGCCGAGCGCAGCAGGACCCGGTCCAACCGGCCGGGCCGCCCCGACAGCGAACCCACCGCGGCCAGCGGATTGGCCACCGGATCGAAGGTCGGCGTGGTGTCCCGCGCCCCGTGCACCTCGGTCCAGGCGTCCCGCATGCCCAGCGCCGCCGCCGGCCCCCGGGGTCCTGAGCGTCCGTCGTTGAAGTCGCCGAGCAGCGCGGCGTCCGCCTCGATGCCGCTCAACCCCTCGGCGATCCGGGCCAGTTCGGCGCTTCGCCGATCGGCGCCGTTCTCCGTGTGATCGCTCGTCAGATGAACGGAGGCGACGACGAGGGGGCCGCTCGCGGTGTCCACCGTCACCGCCGCGACCGCCTTGTGCGGCCCCAGCAGGTGCAGCCCCGCCTCCCGCACGGGCAGCCGGCTCAGCACCAGCAGCCCGCTCGCGGCGACGTCCTTGCCGCGCGGATCGGTGCCCACCGTGTAGGCGGCGCGCACCCACGGCTGTGCCAGCACCATGTCGAGCAGCGCCGGTTCCACCTCCTGGAGGGCGATCACATCGGCATCGGCGGCCGCCAGGTCGGCCAGCAGCATCGGCCTGCGCCGCGCGGTGTCGATGCGCGGGGCGTCGTACCGGTCCCACAGGGTGTTCCAGGTCAGCAGCCTTACACGCCCCGGCCCCGGCCCGGGGGCCGGTGTCACGGGCCCGGTACCTGCCGGCTCCTGCGCCGGGCGCCAGGCGCCGCCGCCCGCCGGATCCCATGTGTACGGGGTCCGGGCGGTGAAGAACGGGGCCCGCAGCAGCCGCGGTTCGCGGATCCGGCCGGCCTCGGTGGAGTCGATCCGGTCCACACCGCTCGCCCGGTCCCACACGAGCTCGCCGTCCGCCTCCACGAACAGCACCCGGTGCCAGGGGATGTCGCCGCCCGGTACGAAGGACGGCAGTGGCACCCGTTTCGGCGGCGCCCCGCGCTGGTGCAGCCCGAACACGAAGCGCGCGGGGTCGAAGCGGGGGTCCCAGCGGACCTGGTGGTAGAGCTCCTCACTGGTACGCATCAGCCGTCCTCGCCCACTGCCACTGCCACTGCCGCGGCCGCCGGCACCGAAGCCCGGGCCGGCGCCGTCCCGGCCGCGGTCCCGATCGTCCCCGCCGTGTCCTCCACCGTCCCGCCCGCCCCGATGTACCGGAGGCGGTGCGCGGCCCCGTGGCCCGGATACGGCGGGCTGAACCGGTGCAGCTGGGCGCTCAGCACCTGTGCCGGTACGGGATGGGGCCGAACGGCATTGCGCCGCACCAGCTCCGCCTCCTCGACCAGCAGCACGGCCTGGGTGACCAGCGCGTCCCGGCGCCGCGCGACCGCACCGGCCAGGCCCCGCTGCTGCTCGGTGAGGGAGGTGGCGTCCCACACCACCGTGGACCCGGCTCCCGCCGCCGCGGCCAGCGCGGCGTCCAGCCGGTCCAGGCCCTCGCGCAGCACGTCCGCGTTGGAGCGCTGGTCGGCCCGGGAGCCCCGGGCGGTGCGCAGATCGTCCAGACTGATGTACGCGGCCACGCCCGGCAGGCTCCGGGCGTACGTGCTCTTCCCGCTGCCCGAGGGCCCGCAGAGCTGCACCAGCCGCGGGAACCGGCCGTCCCGCCACCGCCAGGTCGCGGCCACCGCCTCCTCGGCGGTGGAGATCCCGCCCCGCCCGAACGCCTCCCGGGCCTCCGCCCAGCAGCGGTCCGCCGCGTC
The DNA here is from genome assembly GCF_044455885.1 of Streptomyces sp. NPDC051109. Classification (NCBI taxonomy): domain Bacteria; kingdom Bacillati; phylum Actinomycetota; class Actinomycetes; order Kitasatosporales; family Streptomycetaceae; genus Streptomyces; species Streptomyces sp. NPDC051109. Next base: position 269,395 of record NZ_JBITFF010000001.1, on the reverse strand, counting down.
CGTGCCGAGACCCCCGAGGGCCTCCCGCAGTCCCGCGCGCAGCGGGCCCAGCGGATCGGGGCCGAGCAGCCCCGCCTCCTCGGCGCAGAGGGCGGACCACTCGACGCACTCCCGCGCCTGCGCCGCATCCCCCGCGGCCGCCCCCGCGAGCGCGTGCAGCACCCCGAGATCGGTGGCGACGGCCATCCGGACCAGCCCGGCCCGCCGCCCCTCGTCCGGGAACGGCCGCTGCAGGTACGGGTAGAGCCCGACCAGGTCGGCGACCTGCCGGGCGAGCGGCATCCCGACCGGGCCCGCGGCCAGCCGCGCCGCGATCCGGGCCCGCGGCGCGCGGTGCAGTACGGCGGCCAGTACCCCGGCCAACCGGGCCCCGCCGGTGCGGCCCGAAGCGTCGAGCCGGCCCGCCACCTCGGCGACGACCGGCCCGACCGCCGAGAGGTCCGGCTCGTTCCCCGCGACGACCGGCCCTGCTCCGCCGCCCTCGGGCACGGAATCCAGGCCGAGGGCGGCCGCCAGCTGCGCCGCGTCGGGTTCGGAGCCCGAGCGCACCGCCCACAGCGGGGCCTGCGGACCGAGTCCGTTGGGCACCACCTGCGCGTACATCCAGTGCGTGTCCGTTTGCACGTGGCCGCCCCGCACCCACTTGGCGACGGAGCGCCCGAAGTCGGCCCGCGCGAACCCGGCCACCGTCCGCACGACGTACCCCTCCTGCCGCGTGGTGTCGAGCCGCAGCTTGCGCAGCGCGCGTTCGTCGAAGACGCCCCGCCAGAGCACGCGCGGGGTGGGGACCCCGAGGCCGTGCAGGAAGCCCACGGTCCGGTCCCAGTCCAGGCAGTGCTCGCCGTCCCACACCGAGAACCCGTAGAACCAGCCGTCGAGGTCCTCGTACGGGAGCGAGTGGCGGGCGTACAGGTTCTCCCCGCACACCCGCCACCCCGCCGGTATGCCGGCGCCGATCCGGCTCTGGAGGCCCTTGACCGAGGCCCGCGAGGGGTGGTGGCCCGAATCCAGCGACCGCGCGTGGAGGCCGTCCGCGTACAGGGTGGTGTTCTCCCCGTCGAGCTTCTCGGTGACCACGACCTCGCGCCCGGCCAGCCCCGCGAGCCCGCAGGCGCGCACGTCGTCCGCCGCCGCCCCGGGGGACCAGGGCAGGTGCGGGGTACGGGGGTAGTGCGTGCGCATGGCCGGCTCCAGCTCGACGAGGGGTTCGTCGTCACTCTAGGTATCCGGAGCCGGGGCATCCAATCATTAACGCGGCCCTCGGCCTCGGCCCTTCGGGGCCGCGGGGCCCCGGAACCTCAGGGCCGGCGCCCGGCCCAGGCCACCAGCCGGTCGATGGCCGGGGCTTCGGGGTCCACGGTCACGACCTCGGCGAACGGGATCCGTCCGCCACGGGTTTCGGCGGGCAGCGCGCGGCGTACGACGCCGATCACCCGCTCGATCAGGGCCTGGTCCCAGTCCGGGTGCTGGCCGGTCGCCCGGGCCAGGTCCCAGGTGTGCACGGTGAGTTCGTGGGTGTACACGGCCGCGGCGGCCGCGCCCGGCAGGACACCCATCGGAAGGCGCAGCTGCCGGCCGAGGATGTCCGGGTCCGCCCACACCTCCGCGACCTCGCGGGCGCCCGGCTCCCAGGCCGCCGCCCATCCGCCGTCGGCGATCTCGTCGGCGAAGGAGGGGACGCTGAACGGGTCTTCGCCCCGCCCGATCACCGAGATCCTGCGGACGACGGCGACGAGGTGGCTGGACAGCCGCCGGACGTCGAACTCGTCGCAGGGCGTCGCGGCGTCGTACTGCTCGGGCCGGACGGCGGCGAGGGTCCGGCCCGCCAGTTCGACGGCCGCGGCGAGGTCGAGCCGCGGGTCGATGGAGGAGGTGACGACGGTGTCGGTAGCGGCGGCCGTCGCGTCGGAGTCGGCGGAGGGGGTCTCGATGAGCTGCTTGGTCTCGTTCATGTGCTCATCCTGTAATCCAAACTGGCCACCTTCTGGCCAGTTTCCCGAAGAGAATGAAACGGAACCGAAAAGACGGGAAAGACACCGACCCGCGAGGAAAGAGGCACATGAGAGCCGACCGCTTGGTGGCGACGCTGCTGTTCCTCCAAGAGCGCGGCCGCGTCACCGTCCCCGAAGTGGCCGCCGAACTGGAGGTGTCCGAGCGCACCGCGCGCCGCGATCTGGAGGCCTTGGCCGCGTCCGGCATCCCCGTCTACTCGCAGCGCGGCCGCGGCGGCGGCTGGTCCCTCGTCGGCGGGGCCCGTACCAACCTCACCGGCCTGACCACCGACGAGATCCGGGCGCTCTTCCTCGTCACCGGGCCCCTGACGGCCACCCCCGAACTGCGCACCACCCTGCGCAAGCTGGTCCGGGCCCTGCCGCCCACCCTGCGCGCCGAGGCCGAAGCCGCCACCCGCGCCGGAGTCGTCGACGCCACGGACTGGTCCCGCAACGCCGTCACGGCCGATGCCGCCCACCGCTCCGCGCTCCAGGGCGCCGTCGTCGACGGGATCCGAGTCCGCCTCGGGTACGCGGGCGTGGGCAAACCGGCCGGCGAGCGTACGGTCGACCCCCTCGGGCTCGTCACCAAGGCGGGGCTCGACTACCTGGTCGCCGGTACGGACAAGGGCCTGCGCACCTTCCGGCTCAGCCGGGTCACCTCCGTCGAGCCGACCGGCGAACCCGTGGTCCGGCCGCCCGACTTCGACCTCGCCACGGCCTGGCGGGCCCTGTCCGGGGCCTTCCAGGACGGCATGAACGCGGTGACCGCGCGGGCTCGCGTCCGCCCCGACAGGCTGGCCCTGCTGCAGCGGCTCCTCGGCGGCCGGGTGCGCGTCGGCGGCCCGCTGCCCGACGGCTGGACCGAGGTGTGGGTCGACGGCCCGGCCGCCGAGGCACTGGCCGGCCACCTGGCGGGGCTGGGTGCGGGGATCGAGGTCCTGGAGCCGCCCGGGGTACGGCGGCGGCTGGCCCGGCTCGGTGCCGAACTCACGGCGATGTACGCGGGGGACGACGCGGGGGAGGACGGGCCGGACGCACCGCCCGGTCAGTAGCCGATGGTGAACCGCTTGCCCGCGTGCGCGTCGCGCTCGATCTCGTCGACGAGGGCCACGGCGTAGTCCTCGACCGAGATGTGGCTGTCGCCGTCCTCGTCCACGACCAGGTCGTCGAGGGCCAGCCGGTACGTGCCCGTCCGCGTGCCCGGCGCGATCTGCGCGGCCGGGCTCAGACAGCTCCAGCTCACTTCCTCGACGGGCACGGTGTTCAGGAAGTCCAGGGCCTCCCCGTGGGCGTGCATGAGGGCGCGGACCGGCTCCGGGACGCCCGCCGCCTCCCAGACCAGCGGGCCGCCGGGGGTGCGCAGCGAGCCCGCCCCGCCCACGACGATCACCCGGGGGCGGGGGACGTCCGGGCCGAGGGTGCAGACGCCGCCGATCAGGGACTTGGCGGCGGCCACGAGGATGCCCGGGTCCCCGGAGCCGGGTCCTACGGCGCTGACGACCACGTCGCGGCCGTCGGCCACCTCGGCGACCGAATGCGGGTCGAGGACGTCGCCAGCCACCACCTCGGCTCCGGAATCCGCGAGCTTCGCGGGGTCGCGGACGACCGCGGTGACCTGGTGGCCGCGGTCGAGCGCTTCGTGCAGCACGCGGGCTCCGATGGTGCCGGTCGCGCCGAACAGGGCGATCTTCGCCATGGCGACTCCCTGGGGTGGTGACGGTACGGGCCTCAGGTCGGACCCGCGCCGCCCATCCAAGCGAACCGGTCCCCCGACACCGGGCAGCCGGGCCGAGTCCACACGGATGATCCGGACTGATCCGGAAGATGCGGCCCCAAGGAGTGCCGTCACAGCGGCGTCGGCCGCCCTGAGGGCGCCCGGCACGATTTCGCGGACACCCTCTGGCTAGTGGCACAGGGCGACGATGGCCGGGGAGACGGTGCCCTTGGCCGCCTCGCACAGGGGTGCCATGTCGTACGTGCGCGGCGGCTGCGGCGCGGGCCGGGGTTTCGGCTGTACGGGCCGGTGCTTGCGGGGCGCCGGCGCCGGGGCGGGGCGCACGGGCCGCGCCGGCCGGACCGGCGCGGGTTCGCGGGCCCGGGGATGTGCCCGCCGGCTCTCCTCTGCCGGCGCCGCGGCCGGCGCGGGAGACTCCGGCGCAGGCGCCGACGGGGTTTCCGACGCAGGCAGCCGCCCCAACGGCAGGGCCTCGACCGCCGCTGCCCGCCCGCCCGCGGTCCGGTCGGAGACCGGAGTCGTACGCGCCGCCTCCGCGGGCCGGTCCGGCCGTATGGTCACGCATCCGGTGGTCAGCGCCACCGCGGCGAGGATCAGGGCAAGGGGCTGGGCCGTCTGGCGCAACTGCATCCGCCCACCCTGCCGTACGACGGCCGCCGGAACCTACGCACCGTCACACACACGAGTGACGGCACGCCGGTCGGCCTCGAACGCGGCCCTGCGCGGCCAGTCGGAGCAGGTGCTCCAGCGGCCCCCGGCGCAGCGGACTGTCCGCCCAGAAGTGCTGCCAGGCCCGGGCCGCCGCCAGCGCCACGCCCGCGAAGGCCGCCAGCGCTCGCCCCAGGACGCGGCCCCGTGGGCCGGCCCGGCCAACACCGGCGCATGCAGGACGTACGCGCTGAGCGCCATCGCCCCGAGCGCGGCCGGCGGCCGCAGCAGCCGCGCTCCGGCCCGACCGCGCGCGGCGGGCGCGAAGAGCCCGATGAGCGCGCAGCCCACCCCCGCGTTGCCGATCGTCTCCGGCGGCGTCCGGCTGTACGGGTCCGCCACCAGCAGCCAGTCCCAGGAGGTGCTCGGCACGGCGCCGAACTGCCCCCGCAGCACCTCCCGTACGGGATCGGCCGCACCCAGGGCCTCCGGATGGCGGGCCGCGACCACGTCGAGCAGCCGCTCCCGGCCGCCGAGGACATGGGCGGCCACCCACGCGGCGCCGTAGCCCGCGGCGGCGGCGGCCGCGCCCCACAGCGCCATCCGCCGGGCGACCCGGCGTCCGCGCAGATCGCACAGCCGGCCGAGGGCCAGCCCGACCAGGACGTACGGGAAGTAGGTGGCCAGCGGATAGGCGCCCGTGAGCAGCAGTTCGCACAGCGTCCGGCCCGGCCCGTCCCAGCCGGTCGGGGAGGTGGGTTCGGGGACCGCGCCGCGCCCGGAGGCCTCGTACCCGAACACCGGGCCGAGCAGGAACGAGATCAGTGGACCCGCGACCACGGAGAACCCGGCGACGGCGGTCAGCACCGGGGTGGTCAGCCGGGTGAAGGGCTCGGCGGCGAGGAAGTAGACGGCGAAGAAGGCCAGGATGACGAGGATCCCGGGCCACAGTCCGGCCAGCAGCAGGCCCAGCCCGGCCAGGACCGCGCAGCGGATCAGCAGCGGGCGGTGGCGCCGCGCCCGGCCGGCCGGCTGCTGCGCGGGGGTGCGGCCGCGCTGGGCGAGGGCGAGCGAGAACCCGGCAAGGAGGGTGAACAGCGCCGGCGCCCGCCCGTCGGCCGCGAGAATCAGGTACGCGGCGGCCTCGGGCCGCGGGTCGGGGCCGACATGTACGGCGAACATCCCGAGGACGGCCACCCCGCGGACGGCGTCGGGCGGCAAGCCTGCTGTTGCCGCCGCCGCCGCCGCTGCCGCTGCCGCTGTCACGCGTCCCCGCATCCGCACGTGATGCCGTCTCGCGGCGCATTGCGGGTCTTCATCGTCTCCCGCTCGACCTCCCGGCCGCCCTGCACGAACACGTGGTCGACGGCGATGTCGAAGCTCGCGTGGAACCTCTCGCCCGGCGGCACTGGCGATCCGTTGAACAGCTGCGCCGCCCGCTCGACGGGCGCGGCCCTGTCGGCCGCAGCCGCGCCCGTGTCCGTAGGGGAAGCGCGTCGCCTACCGCTGCCTCTCCTCGGGGCCGGTGACGTGGTCGGACCGGCGGCTTTCACGCCAGTCCGCGAGGCGAACGTACCAACGAGGACGTAACCAGGTAATAAGGAGGTATAGGGGCGGTAAAGAGGTGGTCGGCCGCCGGAGTGGTGCAACCGGCGTAACTCCCGGGCCGTACGCCCTGTTGCACAGGCCGGGGGTCCATCCACGGTGAACGGAGTGCCGATGCCGCAGCTGACCGACGAGGCCTTGATCGAAAACCAGGGCGGCAGGCCGGGCACGTGGATGACCCCGCAGGAGTACGGGGCTTCCCGGGCTGCGCTCTGGACCGGCGCGGTCGTCCTGGTCACCGACACCGACGGCCGGGTCCTCGTCCAGAGCGTCGACTACCGACCGGACCGGCTGCTGCCCGGCGGCGCCGTGGACGCGGGCGAGTCCCCGTCCGCCGCCGCGGCCCGGGAGGTGCGGGAGGAACTCGGCGTCGACGGCCGCTACCCGCGAGGGCTCGCGGTGGACTGGATCCCGGCCGACACCCCCGGCATCCCGCCCGAGATGGGCTTCCCCGGGGAGATCCTGCACGTCTACGACGGCGGCACCTGGACCCCGGACCGGATCGACGGGATCCGCCTCCCGGCCCAGGAGATCACCGGCATCGACTTCGCCGAACCGGCCGACCTGGCCGCCCTGATGGACCCGGGCGACGCCCGCCGCGCCCTGTCGGCGCTGCGTGCCCGCATCAACGGCGGCGGTCCCGCCCTGCTGGAGGACGGCCGCCCCACCCTGCCGACGGCCCTGGACCGGCTCGGCGTCCTGCGGACCCGCCGGACCCCGCTCCACGGCACCTGGCACACCGGCCCGGTACCGGCGGGGGTGCCCGTACGGGAGCCCGAGGCCTGGCTGTTCGCCCCCGACGGGCGGGTCCTGCTCCTGATCTCCCGCGCCACGGGCGGCGCCCACCTCCCACCCCCGACGGAGGGCTCCACCCCGCTCGGCCACCGCCACGCCGACGGGGCGGCCCACCCCCGTCTGGTGGCCCGCCTCCCCTCCCCGCCCCCGGCCGAGGACCCGGCGTACGCGCGCCTGCTGGCCACTCCCGAGCAGGTTCGCGAACTCACCGACTGGGGCCCGGCCGGGCACGCCGAACTCGCCGCGGTCCACGAGGCCCGCACCGGTCTCTCCCTCCCGCGCCCGCCCCGCATCCCCCTCACCGAGCTCACCGAGGACGGCCTCGGCCGCTGATCGCGCCTGAGCCGGACCGCGGCCCCCGGTAGCGCGCGCAGCCCCCGCCGAACGGACGTACGGCGGGGGCTGCGATCATGATCGGCGACCACGGAACCGGGAGAGCAGCCATGAAACTCGGACAACACCGCGTCGCCGACACGCTTGCGGAGATCCTGGACGCGGCCGCCGCCGGGGAGTTCCCGCCGGCCGACGGCGGGACGACCGTGGTGCCCCAGCCGAGTCCCCGTGACGCGGGCGTCATCGCCTTCACCGCACACTCCGTCGTGTTCACCGACGAGGACCCTCAGTGGGTGCGCTCCACCCTCGCCGCCCTCGACTGCGACGCCTTGGCGGCCACCATGCACCCGCGGTTCCTCGCCGCCCTGCTGGACCGCACCCGCCGCACCACCGACACCGTCGACCTGCTCACCGTCGCCGGCCCACTGCCCGGCGACCCGCCGCTGGAGCTGCGGGAGGTCCACGACCCCGACCACCCGCGGGTGCGCCGGGCCCTGCGCCGCCGCGACGACGTACGGGTCTGGGCGGCCGACGGGGGAGTGCTCGTACTCGGCCGCGGCGTCGCGGGCCGCTGGGAGACGGCGATCGAGGTGGACGACGGCGCCCGCCACCGGGGCCTGGGCCGGGACTTGGCCCGCGCCGCCCGCCACCTCGTTCCCGACGGCGGTCCGGTCTGGTCCCAGCAGGCCGCGGGCAACGCCCGCAGCATCCGGGCCTTCCAGGCCGCCGGGTTCCGCCCGGTCGGCTCGGAGGCCCTGCTGCTGACGCCGCCGTCCTGAGGCTCCCGGTCCGAGGCACCCGGTCCGAGGCGCCCCGTCCGAGGCACCCCTGGGCACCGGGTGTTCAGCGGGGTCGTGTGGAATATGTGCATGGGGAGAAGCGAGAACCACATAGGGGTCGAAGCCACGGCCGTCGTGCCCGGGCACTGGCGTTACGGGCGCCACCTCGACGCCCTGGCCGCCGCGGCCGTCGGGGCGGGCGAGGCCGACGCGGTGGCCGCCGTGCTGCGCGATCGCGATCCGGTGATGGCCGAGAGCGCGGTGGTCACCCACCTCGACCGCCGCGCCGCCCAGCTGCTGACCGACCCGCGCTTCCCGGGCTGGGCCCGCGCCATGGGCAGCGTGATCGGCGCCCGCGCCTTCCCGGCCCGCCGGCTCCGCGAGTGGACCCTGCTCAAGGCGATCACCGATGGCGAGCCGTGGTCCGCGGCCGAGCTCACCGCGGCCTCCGACTGGTGCCAGCGCACCGCCGCACAGTCGCTGGGCTCGTACGAGGCCCTCGACGTGCTCGCCGCCACGGCCCGCACCCACCGCGTGCGCAGCGCCGCCGCCGCGAAGCTGCGCCGCCGGAACGCCACGGGCTGAGCCCGGCGCCGAGCCGCACGGGGAGCACCAAGGGAAGAAAAGGTCAATCGGGAGCAAGGTGGGAAAACGGAGCAAGGTGGGAAAACGGCGGGAGCGGTTTTGTGCGCTCCGTACAGGAGTCTCGTCACACGGCCGTTCGGGGGTTTAAGGTCTGCCTACCTGGCCGGGTATCAGCGTTGATTCCGATGCCGTTCCACTGGAGGCTGCTCTCCGTGTCGCACGTTTCCCAAGCTCCCGTCACCACCCCCGACGGTGAGCCGGCCCCGCCCGCACCGACCGCGTACGACCAGGTCAACGGTTGGTTCTCGGGCTATGACCAGGTGCTCTTCGACTGGTTCCTGACCCGCCGCAGCGGCGCGGAGGAGAAGCCGGGAGATCTTCTCGAACTCGGCGCGTTCATGGGGAAGAGCGCGATCTTCCTCGGGGGGTACCTGAGGGAGGGGGAGGAGTTCACCGTCTGCGACCTCTTCGACTCGCCCGCGCCGGACGACTCCAATCTCGCCGAGATGCAGGACTCGTACCCCACGCTGACCCGCCTCGGCTTCGAGACGAACTACCTGGCCTTCCGCGAGGCGCTCCCCACGATCATCCAGGCCCCGACCTTCGTCGTCGCCGACCGGGTGCGCCCGGCGAGCTGCCGGTTCATCCACATCGACGCCTCGCACCTCTACGAGCACGTCGTCCAGGACATCGCGTCCTCGCGCGTCGTGGCGGCCCCCGGCGCCGTCGTCGTCTTCGACGACTACCGCTCCGAGCACTGCCCGGGTGTGGCGGCCGCGGTCTGGGGCGCGGTGGCCACCGGCGAGCTGCACCTCATCTGCGTCTCGGCGTCGAAGCTGTACGCGACCTGGGACGACGCGGCGCCGTACCAGGCGGAGCTGCTCACCTGGCTGGAAGGCCGCAAGGACCTGTGGCACGGGGTGGACCTCGTGGCCGGCCAGTCGCTGGTCCGCATCGGCGACGAGGGGGCCGTCCCGCCGGCGCCGCCGCAGCCGCTGCGTCCGGCGCCCGAGCCGGTCGCGGAGGCCGTGCGGCAGGCGGCGCACCTGCCTGGACCCCGCCCGCGGGCGGGCACCGCCTGGCGCAGGCTGGCCAAGGACCTGCTCCCGCCGGTGGTCACCCGCGCGATCGTGTCCTGGCGGCGGCGCCGCCGCTGACGCACGGTGCCGGTCCCCTGCCGGGGGCCGGCACCGGCACGTCCGGAATGCGTCAGCCGCCCTTGCGGACCCGGGCCGCGCGGCGCGCCTCGGCGAGCTTGCGGGCCTCCGAGGTCTTGCGGGACTCCTTGCCCGCGCCCGGCCGGCCCGGACGCGTGCCGATCCCGCGGAAGCCGAGGTCCGAGCCCGAGGGCCGGCCCTTGGCGTCGGTCGGCTCGGCGCCCGCCAGCGGCACCCCGGACGGGGCCTTGGCCCCGGTGATCCGGCTCAGTGAGGCCTCGCCGGAGCGGACCTGGGTGGTGGTCGGCCGGATCTTGGCCTCGGCCATCAGCCGGACCATGTCCCGGCGCTGGTTCGGGGTGACCAGGGTGACGACCTTGCCGGACTCGCCCGCGCGGGCGGTGCGGCCGCCCCGGTGCAGGTAGTCCTTGTGGTCGGCCGGCGGGTCCACGTTCACGACGAGGTCGAGGTCGTCGATGTGGATGCCGCGCGCGGCGACGTTCGTCGCGACGAGGACCGTGACGGCCCCGGTCTTGAACTGCGCGAGCGTGCGCGTGCGCTGCGGCTGGGACTTGCCGCTGTGCAGCCCCTCCGCCCGTACGCCCATGGCCCGCAGGTGCTTCACGAACTGGTCCACGCCGTGCTTGGTGTCGAGGAACATCAGCACCCGGCCCTCGCGCGCCGCGATCTCGGTGGCGGCCGAGTACTTGTCGGCGGAGTGGATGTGCAGCACGTGGTGGTCCATCGTGCTCACCGAGGCCGCCGACGGGTCCACGGAGTGGGAGACGGGGTCCTTCAGGTAGCTGCGGACGAGCTGGTCCACATTGCGGTCCAGGGTGGCCGAGAACAGCATCCTCTGCCCGGCGTGGTGCACCTGGTCCAGGATCTCGGTGACCTGCGGCATGAAGCCCATGTCGCACATCTGGTCGGCCTCGTCGAGAACGGTGATCTTCACCCGCTCCAGGTGGACGTCGCGCCGCCCGACCAGGTCGCTGAGGCGTCCGGGGGTGGCCACGACCACCTCGGCGCCGGTGCGCAGCGCGCTCACCTGCCTGCCGATCGACAGCCCGCCGACCACCGTGGCCATCCGCAGCTCCAGGGCCTGGGCGTACGGAGTCAGCGCCTCGGTCACCTGCTGCGCCAGCTCGCGCGTCGGTACGAGGACCAGGGCCAGCGGGCGCTTCGGATCGGCCTTGCGGCCCGCCGTGCGCGCCAGCATCGCCAGGCCGAAGGCCAGGGTCTTGCCGGAGCCGGTCCGGCCGCGGCCGAGGATGTCCCGGCCGGCCAGGGAGTTGGGGAGCGTGGCCGCCTGGATGGGGAACGGCTGCGTCACTCCCAGCTCGGCCATCGTCGTCACCAGCTCACGGGGCAGGTCGAGCTCGGAGAAGGCCTCCACCGGCGGCAGCGCCGGCTCGACCGTCTTCGGCATCGCGAACTCGCCTTTCAGGGGGGCGGTACGGGGGGTCTTGCCGCCCGACTTCGCACCGCCCTTGGGACCTGCCTTGGCTCCGGCCTTGATGCCGAAGCGCCCGTGAACCGACGGGTTCTTCATGCAGAACCTTCCGTGAGACGTGAAAAGTCGAATTTTACCATCGGGTCCGCGGCCCCACGGGGGCGCTACGGCGCCGCGGGATCGAGCCGGCCGCTCCGCACCTCGGCGAGGTGGGCGGTCATCTCGACCGTCGCCCGCGCGAACCAGTCGGCGATGACGGCGATCTCGTCGGGGGAGTACTCGGCGAACACCGCGCCGAGCCGGGCGTAGAAGGGCTCGTACACGGCGAAGACGCGGGCGGTGGCCTCCGGGTCGGCCACGACGCGCACCCGGCGCCGGTCTGCGGGATCCGGCTGCCGGCGGGCGTATCCGGCCCGCTCCAGGCGGTTGAGCACCCCGGTCACGGCGCCGGTGGTCAGGTTCGTCAGCTCCGCGAGGTCGCCGGCGCCGAGCGGGTCCTCCCCGGCTCCCAGGATGTGGCCCAGGCAGGTCAGGTCGGTGACGTTCAGCCCGAGCAGCTGCGCGACTTCCTGCTGGCCGATGAGGCCCAGCGCGACGTACCGGTCCATGCGCGACAGCGCCTCCTGGGCCGTGGCCGCGGGGCGGGACTTGCCCTGCACGCGGATACTCCTTAGTGTCTAAGTAACTTAGCTCGTGAGATGCTTATCTTGTTCACTAAGGCATCTCGCCTTTCGAGCCTACTGCCGCCCGTCCGTCTGGGGAGAATCATGAGTGCGCACGGAGACGTCGACATGGGCCACACGGTCGCCGGCTGGACCGGCACCGCCCTGGCCCTGCTGGGCTCCACCGGAGCCGGGGCCGCCCTGTGCGCGGCCTGGGTCCCCGGGATCTGGCTCGGCCTCGGCCTCGTCGTGGTGGCCGGAGTCGTCACCTGGGTCCTGCACCTCGCGGGCTGGGGGAAGCCCAGCGGCCCCCGGCCCCGCGCCGAATGGGACTGGCGGACCAGGGACACCGCCGCGCGCACCGGGCACGCGCACTGCCTGGGCTGCCGGGCCGGCGGACCGCGCCGAGCCGCTGCGTCGGCCCCGCGGCCCCGACCCGCAGAGCTGGCCGGTCAGTAGTCCGAGCAGCCCCCGGTTGGCCGCGCTCCGGGTGTGGCGTGAGGGACGGGTGGGCAGGATCGGAACGGCTGCACCCCACGTGCGGCCCGCGCGGAACGTCGAGAAGGATCAGTACCGATGGCAACAGGCACCGTGAAGTGGTTCAACTCGGAGAAGGGGTTCGGCTTCATCCAGCAGGACGACGGCGGCCCCGACGTGTTCGTCCACTTCTCCGCCATCCAGACCACCGGCTTCAAGGAGCTGCAGGAAGGCGCGAAGGTCGAGTTCGACGTCTCCCAGGGCCCCAAGGGCCCGCAGGCGGAGAACGTGGTCCCCCTCGGGTGAATCCGCTTTCGGCGGCGCCGCAGTGACCCCGCTTCACGAGCCCGGCCCGTTACATGAGCCCCGCCGGTCGGCCCGGCGGGGCTCACGGCTGCCCGCGGCCGGTGCGGGCCGGCCCCGGGGTGCCGCGGGGGCCGTCACGCCGCCGGACGGGAGCCCGCGCGGTGCAGGGCCAGCAGCAGCGGCCAGAGGTGGTCCGCCAGCTCCGCGGGGGAGCCCGGGACGCTGTCGTGCAGCCAGTCGGCGAGGATCCCGGTGAACGTGGCGGACACCGCCGAGGCGACCAGGTCGGCGTGCGGGGCGCCGGCCGCCGCGCGCTCGGCGCGGGCCCGGGCGCGCAGCTCCCGGTGGAGCCGCTCACCGAGCGGGCCGCCGCCGCCCGGCAGGAGCAGGGTGCGGTACAGGGCCGCGTGCGCGGCGGCGTCGGCGAGGAACCCGGCCAGTGCGGCCGGGGGGCGGGCCGGGGCCCGCGCCCCGGGCTCCGTCTGCCAGGCGTGCAGGGCGTCGACCGCCGCGTGCACGACATCGGCGCAGGCGTCGACGGCCAGTGCCGGGAGGTCCTCGTAGTGCAGGTAGAACGTGGCGCGGCCGACCCCGGCCCGGCGGACCACCGCCGAGACGCTGACCTCCCCGAGCGGCCGGTCCGCGCACTCGGCGAGGAGGCTCTCGCGCAGCCGGGCCTTGGTGCGGGCGGTGCGCGGGTCTTCGGGGCTCACGGTCTCTCCGGATTCGAGGGGGCCCCGCATCCGAAGGGGCCCTCCGGGCTCACGCGGCCAGCAGCGCCGCGCCCAGGGCCAGGGCGCCGGGCAGCGCCTGGGCGACGAGGATGCGGCGGTTGGCGGTCGCGCCACCGTACAGCCCGGCGATGATCACGCAGGCGAGGAAGAAGATCTGCGTGGCCAGCGAGTCGATGGCCAGCGACCAGGCCAGGCCGGCGGCCAGGAAGCCGTTGTAGAGGCCCTGGTTGGCGGCGAGCGGCGCGGTGCGGCGGGCGAGGTCCTCGTCGAAGCCCGACAGGGCCCGGCCGGGCGGCCGCTGCCACAGGAACATCTCCAGGACCAGGAAGTACAGGTGCAGGGCGGCGACGACACCTATGAGGGCCTGAGCGACCGTGTGCACGGCCACCTCCGTTTCGCGGGCTGGTGGAGCAGCGTCAGTGGGTGCGCGACTCGACTTCCTGGACAACTGTACAGGAAATCGAGCGGCTGGTAGCCCGGTCGCCCGGTCGTCCGGAGGCCCGGACGCCGGCCGTCCGTTCACTCGATCGCGCGCGGCTACGCTGGCCGCATGACCCCGCTCGTCTATTCGGACTTCGGCACCGGCCGCCACCGCGAGAGCTCGCTCATCCGCCACGCCCTCGGGAGCGTGCACGACGAGGTGCTGGTCGCCGGCCTCGCGGGCGGGATCGGCTTCATGTATTTCGTCTTCGAGTACGCCGGCCACCTGCCGATGCCGACGATCGTCGCCCAGGCGCACCCCCAGCCCTGGGTGCAGACGGCTCTGGGCCGGCTGAACGTCCCGTACGAGGCCACGCGCAGTACCAAACCCCGCTGGGGCAGGGTGTGCGCGGCCCTGGACGACGGGCGGCCCGTGTTCTGCACCGTCGACCGGTCCCGGCTGCCCTGGCACCAGGGTGTCGCGGAGAGGGCGGGCGCGGATCCGTACACGGTGGTCGTGGCGGGGTACGAGGGCGCCGGGGGCGAGACCCTCTACGTCGAGGACGGGGCCGAGGTCCCGTACCGGATCGGCCGGGAGGAGTTCGGCGCCGCCTGGACGGGGCACGGCAAGGGCCACCACCAGATGGTGGTGCCCACCGGGCCGGCCACCGCAGGGCCGGACCTCGACGAGGCCGTCGCCACCACCGCCGCCCGGCTCACCGGGCCGGTCCTGGGCAACCAGTTCGACGTCAACTTCGGCTTCTCCGGCATGGCGAAGTTCGCCGCGCAGCTGCGCGACACCAGCACCCGGACGGGCTGGGAGCGCCGGTTCGCCGACCCGGAGGCCTTCCGGGTGGGCACCGGGCGGCTGTACGCCTGCCTGGAGGAGGAGTGGACCGCCCCCGGTGCCACCCGGCCGCTGTACGCCGACTTCCTCGACCTCGCCGGGCGGCCGGAGGCGGCCTCGCTCCTGCGGGATTCCGCCGGGCACTGGTCGCGGCTGGCGGCCTTGGCCCGTACGGCCGAGCCGGACTCCGACGCCGCCGCGCGGCGGGCCCTGTTCGACGAGTGCGCCGAACTGGTGGACCGCTCGCTGGAGCTGGAGCGCCGGGCCGTCGCCCTGGTCTGAACCGTACGGGCCGTGCGCCGGGGAAGCCGGCCGCAGTCGCCCGGTCACTCCTCCTTGATGCTGATGGCGGCCACCGGGCAGGCGCGGGCGGCCTCGCGCAGCAGCGGGCTGCCGTTGCCGTCCTCCCGGCCCGGGAGCACCTGGCTGAAGCCGTCGTCGTCCTGGGTGAACACGTCCGGCGCGGTCAGGGCGCACTGTCCGGCGCCGATGCAGATGTCCGTGTTGATGTCGATGCGCTGTGGCGACATGCCCCTCACCATGCCACGGGAAGTTCGATCATGCCCTGAATGGTGTCGCCGGGCCGGAACGGGATCCGGTCCGGCTCTGCCGCCAGCCGGAGCCCCGGCAGCCGCGCGAACAGCGTCCCGAGGGCGATCTCCATCTCGGCGCGGGCCAGGTTCTGCCCGAGGCACTGGTGGATGCCGAAGCCGAACGCGACGTGGTGCCGGGCGGACCGGTGCCAGTCCAGCGCGTCCGGCCGTTCGAACACCGCCGCGTCCCTGTTGATGACGGAGGTGGAGAAGACCACCCCGTCGTCGGGGCGGATCGTCACCCCGCCGATCTCGATGTCCTCGGTCGCCACCCGCAGCATCCCGTCCGCGATGGACAGGAAGCGCATCAGCTCCTCCACGGCCACCGAGATCAGCGACGGGTCGGCGCGCAGCTCGGCCAGCTGCTCCGGATGCCGCAGCAGCGTGAACGTACCGAGCGAGATCATGTTCGCGGTCGTCTCGTGGCCGGCGACCAGCAGGATCGCGGCGAGCGAGACCAGCTCCTCGACGTCGGTCTCACCGGTCTCCAGGCGGGTGGCGACGAGTTCGTCCAGCAGCCCGTCGCCCGGCTCCCTCCGCTTGCGCTCGATCAGGTCGGCCAGGTAGCCGTTGATCTGGTCCCGCGCGGCCTCCACGTCGGCGAGCTCGGGTCCGCGCAGGAGCCTTCGCGAGGCCCCCTCGAAGAACTCGTGGTCCTCGTACGGGACTCCGAGCAGGGCGCAGATCACCATCGAGGGGACGGGCAGGGCGAAGTCGCTCACGAGCTCCGCCGAGGGGCCCCGGGCGACCATCTCGTCGATCAGCCGGTCCACCGTCTCCTGGATGGCGGGCCGCAGGGCCGCGGTCCGCTTCAGGGTGAAGCTGGGGATCAGCATGCGGCGCTGGACGTTGTGCTCGGGGTCGTCGAGGCCGAGCAGCGCCGTGCGGCGGTTCTGGAGCCCCTTGAACCGCTTGGTGGGAGTGGGGAAGGCCTCGTTCTGCCGGTCGGCGGAGAGCCGTCCGTCGGAGAGCAGGGCGCGCGCCTCGGCGTGGCCGGTGACCACCCAGACCGAGCGGCCGTCGAAGAGGGTGACCCGGGAGAGCGGCCGGCCCTCGCGGAGCGGGTCGTACGCGGTCGGCGGGTGATAGGGGCAGGTTCGGTCCTGGGGGAAGGCAACGGTCTCTGACATGCAGCACCTCGTAAGCATGGTTCCGTGGGTCCGTCTCGCCGGAATCCATTACATGCCCTAGGCACCTATCTGACCTATGCCACTTTCGGCCAGATAGCCCACTTTGGCCCGCCGGACCGAGTGGGCGCCGGGACGCTCAGAGATGGGCGTCCAGGAAGGCCCGGAGTTCGGAACGGCTCATCGCCCCGGCGTGGCTCGCCACGGCCTCGCCGCCCTTGACGAGGACGACGGTGGGCGCCCCGGTCACGGCGAAACGCCTGGTCGGCTCCGGGCAGCGGGCCATGTCGGTGCGGACGGCCGTCAGGCGCGTGCCGTACTCCTCGGCCGCCTCGGACACGAGCGCGTCCATCGCGCGGCAGGCCTCCAGGGCCTTGGGCCAGGTCCCGATGAAGTAGGCGAGAACCGGCCCCTCGGTCATGCCGAGGATGAAGTCGAACTCCTGGTTCTCCAGCGGCTGGTGTACCCGACGTGCCATGGGCGGTGCTCCTGGTTCGTGTGCCGAGAGATGAACGGGCGGGCCCCCATCATCGCCGCCGGCTCCGTCCGGCCCAAGATTCCCCCTGCGCCTCACCCCTGCCGACCTGCGCAAGCCGCCCCAGTGCTCGGCGCCGTGCAGTTCACCACGCGGGCGCGACGGCGCTCGGGCGCGGATGCCCGTCTACGACGGCCTGCGCCCCGACGGCACGCCGGGCGCGGGGCTGCTCTTCGTCGCCTGAGGACCTCCGGCGCCCCGGGGCCCGTTGTCAGTGGTGGCTGTGAAGCTGGGCGCATGGACGACAGGATGCTCAGGCGCCGGGTCTACGGCGCCGACCACGACGACCCCGACCCCGGCCCGCGCCCCGGCCACGTCTACGGCGAACTCGTGGGCGGCCCGCTGGACGGGCTCCTCCTGGACATCACGGGCTGGAGCCCGCGCCGGCTCGCCGAAGAGGCCCGGCTCCCCACCGAGATAGGGCGCTACGGCGCCGGCGGCCGCTCCCACTACCGCCGCCGTGCGACCGGTCCGGACCACTGGGACTGGTCGGGGGACAGCCGCTGATCCGGGCGGCGCCGATCCGGGTGGCGGCTCGTCCGGGCGGCGGCGGAAGGTCAGCCGCCGACGCCGGCGCCGGCGCCCCGGCTCACGTTCCGGGCCCACAGGACCAGCGGGATCTGCAGCGGCAGCCGGGCGACCGTCGCGGCCCGCAGGGCGGCGGAGCGGCCGCCCGCGTCGACGGCCATCTTCACGTTCGCGGGGAACACCCCGACGAAGAACGCCGCCGCGGCCAGCGCCGCCACCCGGCGGGTCCGCGGATGGGCGACCCCGGCGGCGAGCGCCAGCTCGGCCGCGCCGCTCGCGTACGTCCACTGCCGGGCGGTGCCGGGCAGGGCGCTGGGGACGATCGCGTCGAACTGCCTCGGTGCGAGCGCGTGCGCGACGCCCGCGGTCGCCAGCAGGCCGGCGAGGAGAAGGGGGGAGGAAGGAGTGCGCGGCATCGGAAAGTCCTCTCGGATGGGCCGGGGGCCGCGATCCTACTCGCGGGTAGGGCTTTTCGGCCCGGAAGATTCTTTTTGAAGAAATCTTCGGGGAGCTGTCGATCCGGGCGTCTCCCGTTCGACGAAGCAGTGAGAGGCGGGGGAAGCCCCCGCCCGACCGACCGAGGAGTCACCATGCCGCGCTTCCTTTCCATGATCCGCATCGACGAGCAGGCCCTTCCCGCCAACACCGAGTTCCCGCCGGAGTTCGGGGAGCGCATGGGCGCGCTGATGGAGGAGATCACCAAGGCCGGGGTCATGCTCGACACCGCCGGGCTGCTCCCCACCGCCGAGGGGACCCGGGTGACCTGGTCCGGCGGCAAGCTGAGCTACACCGACGGGCCCTTCACCGAGACCAAGGAGGTCGTCGGCGGCTACGCCATCCTCCAGGCCAAGGACAAGGCCGAGGCGCTGGAGTGGACCAAGCGGTTCCTGGAGATCCACCCCGAGGAGTGGACGGTCGGCGCCGAGCTGCGCCAGATCGACGGGAGCTGACCGCGCCACGGCTTCGCCGAGCGCCACGACCGCGCCACGACCGCGCCACGACCGCGCGACGGCGGCACCGAGCGCCGCGCCGCGTTTGCCCTGCCCCGTCACGGCTGCTCTGATGGGTGGCCGTGACGGCAGTGAGTGCGACCCAGGCGGTCGAAACGGTGTTCCGGATCGAGTCGGCGCGGATCATCGCCGGTGTCGCGCGCATCGTGCGCGACGTCGGCATCGCCGAGGAGATCGCCCAGGACGCGCTGGTCGCCGCCCTGGAACAGTGGCCGGAGTCGGGTGTCCCGGACAGGCCGGGGGCCTGGCTCACGGCCACCGCCAAACACCGCGCGATCGACCTCGTGCGCCGCAAGGAGACCTACGCCCGCAAGCTCGCCGAGGTCGGCCGGACCCTGGAGGACGTACCGCCGCCCGCCGAGCCGGCGGCACCGGACGACATCGACGACGACCTGCTGCGGCTGATCTTCACCGCCTGCCATCCCGTCCTGGCCACCGAGGCCCGTATCGCGCTCACCCTGCGGCTGATGGGCGGGCTGACCACCCAGGAGATCGCCCGCGCCTTCCTCGCCCCGGAGCCCACCGTCGCCCAGCGCATCGTCCGGGCGAAACGGGCCCTGGCCAAGGCGGGGGTTCCCTTCGAAGTCCCGTACGGAGCCGACCGCGAGGAGCGGCTCGCCTCGGTCCTGGAGGTCATCTACCTGATCTTCAACGAGGGTTACTCGGCGACCGCCGGCGAGGACCTCGTCCGCCCCGCCCTGTGCGAGGACGCCCTGCGGCTGGCCCGGGTACTGGCCGCCCTGATGCCCAAGGAGCCCGAGGTGCACGGGCTGGCGGCGCTGCTGGAGTTCCAGGCCTCCCGGATCTCCGCCCGTACCGGCCCCGACGGCGAGCCGGTGCTGCTCGCCGACCAGAACCGGTCCAAGTGGAACCGGCTGCTGATCCACCGGGGCGCCCTGGCCATGCAGCACGCGGGGAGCGGCCCGTACTCCGTGCAGGCCGCGATCGCCGGCTGCCACGCGGAGGCCGTGCGCTACGAGGACACGGACTGGGCGACGATCGCCACCCTCTACGGACGGCTCGTCGAACTGGTCCCGTCGCCGGTCGTGGAACTCAACCGGGCGGTCGCCGTCTCGATGGCCGAGGGCCCGGAAGCCGCGCTCCCGCTGGTCGACGCCCTGGCCGGGGAGCCGGCCCTGCGCTCCTACCACCTGCTGCCGAGCGTGCGGGGCGACCTGCTGGAGCGGCTGGGCCGCGGGGAGGAGGCCCGGGCGGAGTTCGAACGCGCCGCCTCGCTCACGCACAACGCACGGGAGCGGGCCCTGCTGCTGGGGCGTGCCGCCCGCGTGTGAACACGGGTGGCGGGCGTCGTCAGGAGCGGTGGGTGTACGGGGCGTACGGGGCCGTGTCGTTCGGGAGCGAACCCGCGCCGATCGGAGCCGCCGCTCCGAGCCCAGCTCCGAACCCCGCTCCGAGCGGCTCGCCGGCGGGGCGCCGCGGGGCGGTCAGTGCGATCGGGCGGCGGAACGAGCCGTGCCGGGCGATCTCCCGGACCGTCGCGCGCAGCGCCTCCTGGAAGTCCTCCATCGTCCGGCGCGCGGCGGCGGTGTCCACGTAGAGCGAGTTCATGTGCAGGCCGTCCGTGTCCCGCTGGAACCAGGAGCAGGCGCCGTTGGCGCGCGCCGACCACACGTGTGACGTCGGCCGCCAGTCCTCGTGCCGCTCGGCTCCGGGACACTTGCGGGCGTCGATGTACGAGAAGAAGTTCACCGGGTACGGCCACGAGCGGGCGGCGAACTCGGTGGGTGCCAGCAGCTGCCAGGCCCGTACGAACGGCACGTCGATGTGCTCCATCATCGCGCCGAACCCGGCCCGGACCCCCGCGATGACCTGGGCGAAGTCCCGGCCGGGCGAGGCGTCGAACTCGATGGGCAGGGTGTTGACGAACCAGCCCACCGAGTTCGCCCAGCCGCCCCGGCCGCGCTCGCTGAGCGGCATGAAGCCCCGGTAGACGCCCGGTCCGCCGGCCTCGCGCAGACAGACCGCGACGGCGGCGAGGACCCCCATGAACGGTTTGCCGTCGACGGCCCGGCAGGCCTTCTCGAACACCTCGGCCTCGGCGGCGTCCAGCAGCGTCGAGGCCTCGTTGACGATCGGGTACATCCGGTCCGGCTCCACGCCGAGTTCGAGCGGGAACCGGGGGAAGAACTCGCCGCCGCCGCGCGCCATGAACGACTTCCAGTAGCCGAGGCGCTCGTCGTCGGCGTCGATGGAGAGGTAGCGGCGGCGCTGCTCCTCGGCGAAGTCGAGGTAGCTCGGCGCGGGCGGCAGATCGATCTCCTCGCCGCGGCACAGCGCCTCGTACGCGTTCTGCACCTCGTGGACGACGATCGGCATCGACAGGCCGTCGCAGACGATGTGGTCGAAGGCCAGGTAGACGGTCGCGGAGTCCTCGCGCAGGACGGCGCCCATGGTGAACAGCGGCCAGGAAAGGGTGTCGATGCTGCGCGTGAACCGCTCGGCGAGGAAGCCGCGCAGGGCCTCGGAGGTGTCGAAAGCGGCCACGGGAACGGCGTCGAGGGCGAGTTCACCGACCGGGATCGGCTCACACGCCAACTCGCCGGCGAGACGGCGGAATTCGCACCGCAACACCTCGTGCCGGCGGACGAAGGCCAGCAGGGCCCGGGTCAGCGACTGCTCGTCGAGCGCGCCCGCGACCTCGAAGGTGACCGCGACCCAGGACGCGACGGGGTCGTCGGCGCCGCGGCTCTCCTCGGCGACGGTGAAGTGCTTGTCCTGGTTGAAGGAAGCCCTCCTGCCCGCCGTGTCGTCCGGCGCACCGTCCGTGCCGCCGGTGCCCGCCGGCGCCCCGGTCGTGGACCGCAACCGCCACTCGACGACCCGTCCGGGTGCCATCTGGTGCATCTCCAGAGGAAACTGCCGCATTCCGTCATCCCTTCGCCCCCAGAGTCAACCCCGAGCGCCTAACGACACCCGCCCCAAGGAAGTGACGCCACCAGTTCGCTCACCGCCCGCTGCACCGTGCGGGCCGCATCACATCCCCAGGCCGAGGGCGCCGGAACGGGGCTCATGCACCGCCGTCGGCCGTGCTCCCCGCCGCGTCATGCGCCGTGTCCTCCGCGGTGTCCTCCGCGGTGTCGGGGCGGACCTCGATGTGGTCCGCGGCCAGGTCGACCGCCACGCGGTGTTCCATGCCCAGTGCCTCCAGGAACTTGTGCGGGAGCTGCACGCGACCGGTCCGGTCCAGCATCACGTACTCGCGCTCGCTCACCGACTCCGCGCCGTGCTCGTCCGTGACCGTGCGGCGCAGCACCTCGCTGCTGGTGCGGCCGTCGCGGATCGCCACCGTACGGCGGACCTCGCCCGCGACGAGCGGGTCGTGCGTCACGATGACCACGGTGGCTCCGAGCTCCCGGTTGACGGTGCGGAACGCCTCGAAGATCGCCGCTCCCGTCTCGGAGTCGAGCTCGCCGGTGGGCTCGTCCGCCAGCAGGACCGCCGGGTCGTTGGCCATGGCCACGGCGATGGCCACCCGCTGCTGCTGGCCGCCGGAGAGCTCGGCGGGGCGGCGGTGCGCGAGATCGGCGATGTCCAGAGCCTCCAGGAGGCGGGTGACCCGTTCCGTCTGCCGGTCCGCCGCGCCGCGTCCGCGCCGCCCCCGCAACTGCATGGGCAGAGCGATGTTCTGAGCTGCCGTCAGGAACGGCAGGAGGTTGCGGGCGGTCTGCTGCCAGACGAAGCCCACGGCGTCGCGCCGGTAGCGCAGCCGGTCCTTCGCCGACATCCCGAGCAGGTCGAAGCCCTCGACGGTGGCCGAACCGGCCGTGGGGACGTCCAGTCCGGCCAGGATGTTCAGCAGGGTGGACTTGCCGCTGCCGGACGCGCCGACCAGCGCGACCAGGTCGCCCCGCTCCACGGTCAGTTCCAGCCCCTGCAGGGCCTGCACCTCGACCCCGTCGGCGCTGAAGATGCGGACCAGGCGGTCGCAGGCGATGGCGGTGTCGGCCCGCCGGGTGCGCGGCGCGGCGGCGGCCACGGCCTGCCGGCGCAGCTCTTCGTAGGTCGGCTGGTCGCTGTTCAACGCTGGTCTCCCGCTCTCAACTCTGTGGTGATCTGGCGCCGTCCGGATATCGCCGCCTCGGCGAGCACGGCCACGGTGACCAGGAAGGCCAGCCCCAGTGCCTGGGTCAGCACGGGCGGCGCCGTCAGCCGGAGTCCCGTCGGCACGGTCGAGCCGACCAGGGCGGACAGGTCCATGGCCGGCCCCAGCAGGGCGACGGCCGCGGCCGCGACGAGCGCCCCGCCGAGGGTGGCGGCCAGGGCCTGCGGCAGCGCCTCCGTCAGGATCAGCCGGATGCCGTCCCGGGGCCGCAGCCCCATCGTGCGCAACCGCGCCAGCAGCGCGGCGCGTTCGGGCGCCGCCCGTACCAGGGTGAGCAGTACGGCCAGCAGCGCGAAGCCCGCGGCCCCGGCCACGGAGGCCCAGAACAGCCGGACCGCCGACCGCTGCAGCGGGTCGCTGCCCAGCTCGGCGGCCGTGGCGGCGCTGGTGCGGACGGCGAACTGCCCGGCGGTCCCCGCCGGGGCTGTTGCCCGGACGGCCTCGCGCAGCCGGTCCCCGTCGACCTCCCCGGTCGCCAACCACCGATCGGGATGAGCGGTTTTGGGCAGCAGGGCGGTGGTCGGCCCGGCCGGCAGGACGACCACGGCGCCGCCCGCCCCGGGCTTGGCAGGGGTCCCCTCGACCACGCCCACGGAGCCGATCTGCAGTTCGCCGCCGCCGCCGAGTGACAGCCGGTAGGTGCCGGCCTCGGCCAGCTTGGCCAGGTCGCTGCTGAACAGTGCCGGGACCGGGGCGCCGGCGGAGCCGTCGCCCCCCTTGCCCGCGAGCAGGGCCGGGTCGAACTGTCCCCGTCCCACCGTCTTCGCCAGTTCCGCGTACGCCACCGGCTCGGCGACGACCACCGTGACCTGGGTGGAGCCCTGGACGGTGCCGAACACGAACGCCTGGTCGTCCGTCCACACCGGGACCGACGTCCGCACTCCGGGCAGGGCGGCGGCGGCCTCCGTCGTCGCCGGGGGCAGGGCGCTCCCGTACGGCGCCGCGATCTGGACGTCGCCGCCGACGGCGAGGCGGGCCACCCGCAGCCGGCCGGCGTCCACCGAGTCCAGCACCGTGGCCCCGAACCCGCCCGTGGTGACGGCCAGCAGCAGGGCGATCAGCGGCAGCACCGAGGGGCGCGGCCGACCGCCGGTGCCCCGGGCGGCGCGGGCCAGCCCGAGGAAGCCGACGAGGCCGGGACGCCGGCCGGCCACCCGGGCCAAGGCCCCCACCAGGACGGGCTGGAGCCGGGCCAGGACCAGCCCGCCGCACAGCGCGAGCAGCAGCGGGGCGGCGACCAGCAGCGGATCCGGGCCCTCACCGGCCGGCGCCACCCCGCGCCGGCGGACCTCGAACACGGCCGCTGCGGTGGCGGCGACGAGCAGCAGCTCGGCGACCAGCCGGCGCCGCGGGGCCGGCCCGCGACGCCGCGCGGACAGCAGGACGGCGGCCCGTACCGGAAAGGCCAGCAGCGCGAGCAGGGTGACGGCGGCGGCCGCGAGCAGCGCGGCGGTCCAACGCGGGGTCGGCAACAGCCACAGCGCGAGTGCGGTCGCCACCGCGGCGGCGGGCAGGACGGTCACGGCGCCCTCGCCGAGCAGCCGGCCGACGATGCCGCGCGGCGAGCCGCCGCGGGCCAGCAGCAGCCGCAGCTCCGACTCCCGCCGGTCCCCGGTCAGGGCGGCGGCCAGGCAGAACACCACGGCCGCCACCCCGGCGACCCCCGCCGGGCCGATCGCGGCGAGCGGCGCGACCGCCTGCTGCCGGGCCTCGGCCTGCTTGAACAGCTCAGGAAGCCGGGACACGATCCGCAGGTCGCTCCGCTGCGTCGTACCGCGCAGGGCGGAGGCGGTCGGCCCGCCCACGTACGCGGCGACCTCCCGGGCGACGCCGGGCAGCAGGTCGGCGCGGAGCCGGCCGGTGTCCACCGGGAGCCGCCAGAAGTCCTCGGCGCCGTCGCCCCACGGCCCGAGCCGGTCGAGCCCGTCGGGCCCGACGAGGGCGGCGGTCTGCCAGTACCGCTGCGGCGGAACGTTGGGGGTGAAGCTCTGGCAGGCACGGGTGAGACAGGGCAGCCCGGTCCAGAAGACATCGGCCTCGTCGCCGGCCCGGTAGAGGCCCACCACCTCGGCGTTCATCGGGTCGGAGCTGTTCGCGACGGACTGCAGCACGGTGCCGACCCGCACCCCCAGGGTCTGCGCGGCCTGCTGGGACAGCGCCACCGGTACGGGCCCGTCGGGGACCCCGCCGCTCGGCCAGCGCCCCTCCACCAGCTCGGCGTGCGCGGTGGCCTCCCGCAGGTACAGCAGGTCCAGCCGGGGAAGGACGCCGTCGGGGCGGGGCAGTTCGGGGTTGGCGAGGCTGCGCGACTTGGCCGCCTGGGTGCCGTGGACCGGTCCGGAGGGGGCGATGGCGAAGCCGGCGCCGGTACGGGCGAGCAGCGCGTCCCGTACGGAGTCCAGGTTCTCGGGGGACTGCTTCCCGTAACGGGCGGTGGAGGTGGCCAGCAGGCTCGTCGCGGCGGGGCCGCGGTCGGCCAGGAACGAGCGCAGGGCCTGATCGGCGCCCCGGTCCAGGGCGCGCGGCAGGGCGGCCGCGAGCAGTACGGCGACGAAGGCGAGCGCCGCGGCGAGCAGGGCGCTCGACGGCGCCGACCGCAGCCGGGTGCGCACCCACGGCGCGGGCCGGACCCCGGACGGGGCCCCGGAGGGGGCCTCCGTCCGGACTCCGGAGGGGGCCGCGGTCCGTTTCCCGGGGTCTCGGGCCTGACCGGACGGGCGTGCACGCCCCGGCGGGCCGTCCGGTGCGCCGTCCTGCGCGCTGTCCGGGGTGTCTGCGGGCCTGGTCACAGCTCCTCCACGTGCCGCAGCCGGGCGGCCGCGTTCGAGACGTTCCGGTCGCGGCGGCCGCCGAGCACCGCCGACAGCAGCGGCACCGCCGCGATCGCGAGGGTCAGCAGCAGCGTCGTGCCGTTCGGCAGGTCGACGATCACCTGCGGCACCGGGCGGCGCGCGGCGGGCGTCAGCACCACCAGCGGCACCACGAGATGGACGATCGCGGCGCCCAGCCCGACCCCGACGGCGCAGCCGAGCCCGACCAGCAGGCAGCTCTCGGCCGCCGCCGTCCGGGCCAGGGTCCGCCCGGGCGCCCCGAGCGCCAGCAGGATCGCCGACTCCCGGGCCCGCTCCCGGGCTCCCGCCGCGGCGGAGGCCGCGAAGCCGATCGCCGCCAGCACCGCGCAGGCAGCGGCGAGGGCGGCCAGCGCGCTCTGCGGGCCGGCGCTCAGCGGGTCGTCCAGCAGCCCGGCGGCGACCTCCTCGCGCAGTCGTACCTGCTGCACCCCGGCGCCGGCCCGCAGTTCGGCCGCGGCACGGGCCGGCGCGGTGTCGGCGGCGGACTGAGCGGGCAGCCACCACTCGGTCGGCGCGGGCAGTTCACGTGCGCCGCCCGCCGCCAACAGGCGTCCCACGGAGCCCAGATCGACGGCGAGCGCGGTGTCTCCGGCCACCGGCAGCGAGCCGATCGCGGCCGTGATCCGCACCGGCACCGACACGCCGCCCAGCGGTACGGGGACCAGGTCGCCCACGGCCGCACCGACCCCGGCGAGGTAGGCGCGGGTGGCGATCCCCGGCACCTCGGCGGCGGTCTGCGCACCCGGCGGCGCCAGCGCCAGCTGGATCCCGGTCTTGGCGTCGTTGCCGCCCCGGTAGCGCAGCCGCAGCAGCTCCGAGCCGTCCTGTGCGCCCGGCAGCAGCTCCGCGGCGGCGGAGCCGTCGGTGAGCGCGGGTCCGGAAAGCGTCCACGCTCCTGCGCCTGCACCGGCCGCCACCGGTTCTGCCCGGCCGGCCGCGCTCTCGGCCACGGCCAGCCGTCGTACGGCCAACTCCGTCCCGGCCGCGGCCGCTTCACCCGTACCCGGGCCCGCGCCCTCCGCGCCCGAGCCGTACGACACCGCGATCCCGGCCAGGGTCAGCGGAGGTGCGGCGGAACCGAGCGGGGCGCCGGTCAGCGCACCGAGGTCCACCGAGGCGGTGGCCGCCCCGGTCGCGGGCAGCTGGACCATCGGAGTCCGGTAGGTCAGCCCGAACCGGTCGCGCAGCAGCAGCCCGATCCCGGGATGGCCGCTGTCACCGCCGGACACCCGCAGCTCCACGTCGAGGTCGACGCGCTGCGGCCTCCCGGGCAGGGTGATGCCGCCCGTACCGGCGGAGGTCGGTGCCGACAGGGGCGCGAACAGCTCCCGCATCCCGCGCCCGTCCCGCAAGTCGGCGCGCAGCGGCACCCGTTCGGCCACCCCGGCGGCGTCGAGCGCGAGCACCTGCGCGGCCCGGCCGCCCGGCAGCTCCTGCGGCTTCCGGATCACCGGGAGCACCCGTTCTCCGCCGGGCAGCGCGGCGTACCGGCCGGCCTGGCCCATCGGGGCGAGGTCGCTGCCGGAGATCCGAAGTCCCCCGGCGGTGGCGAACTCGGCCTGGTCGCGCTGGGAAGCGGACCAGGCCGTGTGCTGGCCGAGGGCCAGGACCCCGCTGGAGACGGCGAGTACGAGCAGCAGCACGGGCCCGGTGGCCCGCCCGGGCCGGCGGGCGAGCTGCCAGCCCACGAGCGCCGGGCCGAGCCCGCGGCCCCGGGCGGCGATCCGCCCGCCCAGCCGCGCGGCGAACGGCAGCAGCCGCAGCACCAGCAGCGTGCCCGCGCACAGCGCGAGCGTCGGCGCGGCCACCAGCACCGGGTCCACGCCGATCGGTCCGCCG
This sequence comes from Streptomyces sp. NPDC051109, assembly GCF_044455885.1. Lineage (NCBI taxonomy): Bacteria > Bacillati > Actinomycetota > Actinomycetes > Kitasatosporales > Streptomycetaceae > Streptomyces > Streptomyces sp. NPDC051109. The sequence continues at coordinate 242,258 of NZ_JBITFF010000001.1, read as the reverse complement.
TCGGCCGCCTGGCCGGCCGTGAGCCCGTCGCCGCTCTGCAGGGACAGCTGCTGGTAGGCGAGCGCGGCGAGTGCCAGCAGTGCCAGGTCGGCGCCCGAGCGGGCGGCCCCGGCCACCAGGGCCTGGCGGCGGCCGCTGCGGCGCAGGGCCGCGGCCGCGACGCCGCGCAGTACGGCGGGCAGCGCGGCCAGCAGTACGCAGGCCAGGGCGCAGCCGGCGGCGACCGGCCACAGCAGCCAGCTCCCGGCGGTGTGGAACGGCACCCGCGCGAGCGGGCCGAACCCGCCGAGCAGGCGCAGCAGCGGCGGGGTGAGCAGCGGTGCGAGGACGGCGGCGGGCAGGGCGAGCAGCAGCGCCTCTGCCGCGCTGAGCGCGCCGAGGCGGCGGCGGGACGCGCCGCGGGCGGCGAGCAGCACGCGTTCGCCCTCCTGGCGCTCCGTCAGGAGGTGTGCCACGAGCAGGAGGGCGGCCCCGGCCAGGACGGCGAGCTGCAGCGCGCCGATGAGCAGGGTCGACCGGGCGACCAGCTGCGCCGAGGCCAGTTCGCCGAGGAACTCAGGCAGTTCGGTCTTGGCCTGGAGGGACTCGGTGCGCTTCAGCGCTTCGGCGGCCGCGGCCGTACGGGCCCGGATCGCCTCGGCGTCGGAGCTGTCGGCGCCGGCGAGGTCCGGGGTCAGGAGCGAGCCGCGGTTGTTCTGCACCAGCCCGCCCGCGGTGAAGGCCGTGTCGTCCACGAGCAGCGGGCCGTACGTGGTGAAACTGCCGACCTGGAGTTCCCGGCCGGCGAGCGGGTCGAGCCGCCAGTAGGGCGCATCGGGGTCGGCCGCCCGGTAGACCCCGGTGACCAGCACGGTCAGCGGTGCGCCGCCGTAGCGGTCGTCGAGCCGGACCTCGGCGGGCAGCGCCTCCGGGCTCAGCCCGAGCCGGGTCAGTGCCGCCCGGGGGACGGCCACCGGCACCCGGCCGCCGGGGGCGCCGACCGGCTCGGGCCACTGGCCGGCGAGCAGACGTACGTTCTGGTGGCCGAAGGCGGCGAGCAGGGTCAGATCAGCGTCCCGGCCTGGGGTGCGCGCGCCGGGGAGCCCGTACGAACGGCTGCGCGCCACGCTCTCGACGGCGACGGGCAGCCGGCCGAACAGCCCGTCGGCGAAGGCCCGTACGGCTTTGTCGTCCTTGCCGCGGTCGGCCGCGGTGTGCTCGCCGGTGACCAGGACGGTGGTCCGGCCCCGGTCCGGCCCCTGCAGGGCCTGGCGCAGCCCGGCCTCGCCCACGCCCCGGGTGAACGCGGACAGTGCGGTCAGCACGGTCGTGGTGATCAGTACGGTCAGCAGCACGGCGACGGCGAGCGGCACTCGCCCGCGCAGCCGGCGCACGACGAAGCCGAGCATGTGCCGTTTTCCTCCCCCATCCGGACCGTGGGCACCGGATAGCGGACGATGCTGTCAGATTCGAACGCGCGACGGAAGGGGCTTGCGCGAAGGGTGGGGCGGATGAACAGAATTCGAAACGAAGCGATTGAGGGCGATTGAGGCGATTGCGTTGACCGCAGCGGCGATCGCCGGCCGATTCCAGGGGGAGTCCACACCATGACGCAGAACCAGGTCGACACGGCGGCGGCGCCCATGGTCGTGGCCGACGGCCTCCACCGCAGTTTCGGCAGCGGCGAGCGTGAGGTGCACGCCCTGCGCGGGGTGTCGTTCGAGGTCGAACGCGGCCGGCTCACCGCCCTCAAGGGCCGCTCCGGCTCCGGCAAGACCACCCTGCTGAACCTGGTCGGCGGACTCGACGCGCCGACCGGCGGCAGCGTCGTGCTCGACGGCACCGATCTCGCCGATCTGGACGAGGAGGGCCTGCTCGCGCTGCGCCGCGACCGGATCGGCTTCGTGTTCCAGTCCTTCGGGCTGATCCCCGTCCTGACCGCGGTCGAGAACGTCGGCGTCCCGATGCGGATGCGGAAGGTCCCGGCGAAGCAGCGCGAGGAGCGCGCCCGCACCCTGCTCGCGCTGGTCGGCCTGGCCGAGCACGCCGAGCAGCGGCCCGGCGAGCTCTCCGGCGGGCAGCAGCAGCGGGTCGCCGTCGCCCGCGCCCTGGCCAACGAGCCGGCCCTGATCATCGCCGACGAACCGACCGGCCAGCTCGACTCCGAGACGGGCCGCTCGATCATGCAGCTGCTGCGCGCGGTGGTCCGCAGCGAGGGGGTCACGGCCCTGGTCGCCACCCACGACCCGGCCCTGATCGAACTCGCGGACCGCGTGGTGGAGCTGCGCGACGGCCGGATCGTCGAAGACTCAGACGCCTGAACGGCTCCCCGCCCGCGGAGCGTCCGCGAGCAGCCCGGCCATCACGCCCACCGGCAGCGCCGGATTGGCGGCCGCTGCCCCGGCCACCTCGGGATCGGCGTCCGCAAGCAGGCCGACGAGGACCGCCGGGGCCAGTGCGGGGTGCCGGGCGGCGAGGCGGCGGGCCCGCTCGTCGGCGAGGCAGGGCAGCAGTGCCGCGGCCGTCGCGCGCGGGTGCCCGGCGATCTCGCGGTACGCCCGCCGCGCCGGCGGATCGTGCCGGGCCAGGTCCTCCAGCAGGGCGGGCGGGGCGTCCGGGTTGGCCGCCACCCGCGCGAGGACGTGGACGCCGTGCCGCGCGACCATGGCGCGCAGCAGCTCCTCGGACATACCCGGATGCGGGGCGACGGCCTTGACCACCGAAGCGTCCGGGTCGGGAGGTCAGGGCCTCGCGAATCCCCCGGTCCGGATGGGCGGCCAGCAGCCGGGCGTACTCGGGCGGGCCGGCGCCCTCGTCCAACAGGGCCAGGGCCACCGAGGGCCGGTCGGCCGGGTGTGCGTCGGCGGCGGTCAGCAGGCCCGCGCGGGCGAGGCGGATCGCGGCGTGTTCGTCGAGCGCGGCCAGCGCGGTCACCTGGGCGGGCGCGAGGTCCGTGCGCTCGCTCAGTGCGTCGGGGAGTGACGGGTCCGAGACCGCGCGCTCGATCAGCCGGTCGAGCAGCTCCGCGGGCAGCGCCGGGTTGGCCGCGAGGCCGGGGAGGAGGTGGTGGGTCACCGGCTCGCCGCCTCGGCCAGGGCCGCGGTCAGGGCCTGGGCGTGCGGGCGGCGGCGGTGGGGGGTGACCACACCGATGTGCCGGGCGGGGCGCGGCGGTTCGACCCGGACGAGGGCGACCGAGGCCTCCGGGGCCAGCGAGACCTGCGGGATCAGCGCGACGCCGACGCCCGCGGCGACCAGGGTCTGCGCGAAGAAGTAGTCGCTGGTGGAGGCCGCCACCCGCAGGTCGAAGCCCGCGAGCCCCGCGTACCGGCGCAGATAGGCCTCCGTCTTCAGGCAGCCCAACACCCAGCGTTCGGCGGCAAGTTCGGCCAGCGCAAGCGAGTCCCGGCCGGCGAGCCGGTGCTCCGGCGGCAGGGCCAGCCACAGCGGATCGTCCATCAGCGGTGTCCACTCCAGGGCGCCCCGCAGGGGCAGCGGACCGTCGAAGTGGTAGGCCAGGGCGAGGTCGGCCCCACCCCCGCGCACCATGGGCGCCGCGGCCTCCGGTTCGGCCTCCCGTACGGTCAACTCCACATCGGGATGCGCCGCCACGAACCCGGCCAGCGCCGCGGGCAGCAGCCGCCGGGCCCCCACTGGTGAACGTGGCCACCGTCAGCCGGGGCCGGTCCGCCGTCAGCCGCTCGATCTCGTGGCGGACCTGGTCCAGCTCCGCGGAGATCGTCTCCGCCGCCTCCACCAGCAGCCGCCCGGGCTCGGTCAGGGTGACCCCGCGGGTACTGCGCACCGCCACCGGATGGCCCAGGGTCCGCTCCAGCGAGGCGATGTGCTGCGACACCGCCGACGGGGTCAGCAGCAGGGCCCGGGCCGCCTTGTTGAAGCTGCCGTGCTCGGAGACGGCCCGCAGGATCCGCAGCCGCTGCACATCGATCATCAGTTTTCCTTCATACCCGTTCAGCGAGTGATCGGTTCCGCTGGGGACGATACAGCGGCACAGTCGAACCCATGCAGAAGATTCTCGTGATCGGCGGAAGCCGCTACTTCGGAAAGCATCTGGTCAGCCTGTTGCGCGACGCGGGCGACGAGGTCACCGTCCTCAACCGCGGCTCCGCCGCCCCACCACCCGGCGTCGGCCGCCTCGTCGCCGACCGCGACGACGAAGGGAGGCTGCTCGCCGCCCTGGGCGGGCGCACCTTCGACACCGTCGTCGACCAGGTCTGCTACACGCCGCACCAGGCCGCCGTCGCCCGCCGGGTGTTCGCCGGCCGGACCGCGCGGTACGTGATGACCTCGACGATGGAGGTCTACGATCCGGCGCCCCCCACCCCAGAAGCCCGCGCCTACGCCGAGGGCAAGCGCCGGGCCGAGGCCGTGCTCGGCGGGGCGGGCGAAGAGGGCAGCCCTTTCGGCTTCACCGCGGTGAGGACCGCGCACGTGCTCGGCGGCGGCCCGCAGGAGTTCACCGGGCGCCTCGCGCACTACGTCGGGCGGGTCGCCGCCGGAACCCCGGTGGACGTCCACGAGGCCCCCTACGCCACCTCGTTCGTCCACCACCGCGAGATCGCGCGGTTCCTGCAGTGGACGGCCGGGCAGTCCTTCACCGGGGCCGTCGACGCCGCCTCCCACGGGGTGCTGGACGTCCTCGGGCTGTGCGCGCTGGTCGCCGAGCGGGTCGGCCGACCCGCGCGCCTGCGGACCGTCGCAGCCGGGGCCCCGGCCTCGCCGTTCTCCTTCGACCGTGCTTACGCACTCGACAACAGCCGCGCCACGGAACTGGGTTACTCCTTCGGCGCGGTCGCCGACTGGCTGCCCGGGGCGATCGACGAAGCCGCCGCCGAGCTCGCGCTCTGAGCCGTCAGCCCTCGCCCGTACGGCGCTCCAGGGCAGGGGCCACCGCGGAGTTGCTCACACTGAACGTGACGCTGCCGGCACGGTAGCGGTCGTCGGTCCACTCGATCGGGCGTCCTGTGGCAGTGGCCGATACGTGCCGCTGGCGCAGCAGCGGGCTACCGCGCCGGATCTCCAGCAGTCGCGCGTCCTCGCTCCCGGCCGGAAGGGCGTCGATGAGGTGCTCGCCGTAGTGGGCGACGATTCCGGAGTCGTTCGCGAGGCTGTCCATCACCGAGCGGACGTCGTCCGCCAGCGCCTCGACCGCGCCCGCGACCCAGTCGGCGTACGCGGTCCGCTCCACCATGGTGGGCTCTCCGTCGAGCAGCCGCAGCCGTACCACGGCCAGGACCTCGGTGTCCGGCGCGAGCGCGAGCCGCTCCGCCTCCTCGGCGGTGGCCGGCCTGCGGACCCGGGAGAGGAAGCGGCTGGTGACCTGCTGGCCGAGCCCCTCGGCCCACTGGGCGAAGCTGTTGAGCTCGCCGAAGCTGTGCCGCCGCTCGTGGCGCAGGACGATCCTGCGGGCGCCCTGCCGGGAGCCGATCAGCCCCTCCGCGGCGAGCGTGGCCACCGCCTGCCGGACGGTTCCGCGCGAGGCGGACCAGCGGGCGGCCAGATCGCTCTCCGACGGCAGTTGAGCGCCCACCGCGTACTCGCCGGAGAGGATCGCCGCGCGCAGCGCGTCGGCGATCTCCAGATACCGGATCGTGCCCATTGCGTACCCCGCCCCCCACCTGTCGTCTCGCCGTCGACCGTATCCCGATGCGCCCGCCAACCCAGGCGTTGAAGATCATTGGACGCTCCCTGTCACGGCTTCTTTCGGTCATTCTCATCTCTTCGTCGAGCCGTGCCCCGCGGTCCAGCCCCCGTTCATCTCCCGTATGGCGAGGCCGGGCGAACTGGAGCCAACTTGTTCAGACAAGTCGACCCCCGTCAGGAACCCGTCTCCGGGAGAGACCGTGCTCAGTTCCTCCGCCCGCCGCAGTGCAGCCGTACTGCTCAGCGCCGCCGTCCTCACCACGCTCAGCGCGTGTGGCGCCGCTCCGGACAAGGCCGCCGGTACCGCCGGCGACGGCAAGTCCAAGGTCCAGCCGGGCGCCGCAGCCTCGGCCGCCGACCTCGGCGGCATGGACGCGCTCGTCGCGGCCGCCCAGAAGGAGGGCCAGCTCAACGTCATCGCGCTGCCGCCGGACTGGGCGAACTACGGCGAGATCATCAAGGCCTTCGAAGCCAAGTACAAGATCAAGGTCAACAGCGAGAACCCGGACGCCTCCAGCGCCGACGAGATCGCCGCGGTGAAGTCCCGCAAGGGCCAGAAGCGCGCCCCCGACGTCATGGACCTCGGCATCGCCTTCGCGCGCAGCGGCGCCGCCGAGAACCTCTTCGCCCCGTACAAGGTCACCGCCTGGGACAAGATCCCGGCCGGCCAGAAGGACGCCGACGCCCGCTGGTACAACGACTACGGCGGCTACGTCTCCATCGGCTGCGACGCGGCCAAGATCCCGAACTGCCCGACGACCTTCGCGGACCTGCTGAAGCCCGAGTACAAGGGCAAGGTCGCCCTCAACGGCAACCCGACCAAGTCCGGCTCCGCCTTCGGCGGCGTCTACGCGGCCGCCCTCGCCAACAAGGGCTCCTTCGCCGACATCCAGCCCGGCATCGACTTCTTCGGCCAGCTGCGCAAGAACGGCAACTTCATCCCGGTCGAGTCCACCCCGGCCACCGTCGAGAAGGGCGAGACGCCCATCTCCATCGACTGGGACTACCTGAACGCCGGCTACGCGGAGCAGTTCAAGGGCAAGGGCGTCGACTGGAAGGTCGCCGTCCCCACCGACGGCGTCTACGCCCAGTACTACTCGCAGGCCGTCAACAAGGAGGCCCCGAACCCGGCGGCCGCCCGCCTGTGGATGGAATTCCTGTACAGCGCCGAGGGCCAGAACCTCTACCTCAAGGGCCACGCCCGCGCGGTCCTGCTCCCGGTCCTGACCCAGGACGGCACCGTCGACAAGGACGCCGCCGCCAAGCTCCCGCAGATCCAGGGCATCCCGGCCTTCCCCGCCTCCGCGGAACTGGACAAGGCCAAGGCCACCCTCGCCGAGAAGTGGGACAAGGCCCTCTCCTGATGTCCCCCTCCACCCCCACCTCCCATCCGGAGGGGACCGCCGGCGGCAGCACCGCCAGCCGCCGGCGGCGCGGCCCGAGCACCTGGCTGGCCGCCCTCCCGCTCCTCACCTTCACCGGGCTCTGCTTCGGCATCCCGCTCGGCGCCATCGCGTTCGGCGCGGTCACCCGCACCGACCCGTCGACCGGCGCCACCCGGCTGACCGGCGAGCACCTCTCGCGCTCGCTCCAGGGCCCGTACCTCGACTCGCTCATCGGCAGCGTCCAGCTCTCCGCACTCACCGCGGCCGTGGGCGGCGTGCTCGGGGTCCTGATCGCGCAGGCCGTGGTCACCTCCCGGTCGCAGGCCCTGCGCAGCGCCGCGCTCACCGCGTCCGGCGTCCTCGCCAACTTCGGCGGCGTGCCCCTCGCGTTCGCGTTCATCGCCACCGTCGGCATATCCGGGGTCGTCACCCAGCTCGCCGATCTCACCGGATTCGGCTGGAACCTGTACTCCTTCACCGGCCTGACCGTGGTCTACCTGTACTTCCTCATCCCGCTCATGGTGCTCGTGATCGCCCCGGCGCTGGACGGACTGCGCCCGCAGTGGCGCGAGGCCGCCCAGAACAACGGGGCCACCGGTCGGCAGTTCTGGCGCCACGTCGGGCTGCCGGTCCTGGCACCCTCCCTGCTCGGCGGCTTCGTGCTGCTCTTCGGCACCGCCTTCGCCGCGCACGCCACGGCCGCCGCCCTGGTCGGCGGCTCCGTGCCGCTGGTCACGCTCAAGATCGCCGACGCGCTGTCCGGCAACGTGCTGACCGGAGAGGAGAACGTGGCGCTCGCCCTCGGCCTCGACATGATCCTGATCGCCGGCCTCGTCATGGCGGTCTACCTGCCCCTCCAGCGACGGAGCGCCCGATGGCTGCGATGACCCCGACGCCCGCACCGACCGCCCCGGACACCGGGGGCAGCGCCCCGGACACCGGGGCGGCGCCGACCGGCCTCACGGAACAGGTCCGCGCCCCGCGCCGCCGCCCCCGTCCCCGGATCTGGCGCGGAGCCGTACTCCTGCTCGCGGGCGCGTACTTCCTCGTCCCGCTCCTGGCCTCCTTCGTCTTCACCGTGCACGTGCCCGGCCAGGGCATCGGCTTCGAGGCGTACACCCAGCTCCTCGCCGCCGACGGCTTCACCGAGAGCATGCTGCTCTCCCTCGGCCTGGCCGCCGCCACCATCGCGACCTCGCTGCTGCTCGCCGTGCCCGCGCTGGTCGCCGTACGCCTCGGCTCGCCGCGGCTGCGCCCGGTCGTGGAGGTGATGTGCATGCTGCCGCTGGTGGTCCCGCCGATCGCGCTGGTCACCGGTATCACCACCGTGCTGCGCTGGGGCCCCGACCACCTGTCGCGGACCCCGCTCTACCAGACCTTCCTGGCCGTGCAGGACGAGCGGTTCCCCGTCGTCCTGGTCCTCGCCTACACCGTGCTGGCGCTGCCGTTCGTCTACCGCTCGCTCGACGCGGGCCTGCGCGCCATCGACGTGCCGACGCTGGTCGAGGCCGCCCGCAGCTGCGGCGCGAGCTGGCCGTACGTGGTCCTGCGCGTGCTCCTGCCCAACCTGCGGGCCTCGCTCGCCGGAGCCGCGTTCCTCACCCTGGCGCTGGTCCTCGGCGAGTTCACCATCGCCTCCCTGCTGGGCTTCCGGCCCTTCGCCGTGTGGATCGTCACGATCTCCGGTGCCCACGCCCGGATGTCGGTCGCCGTCTCCATCCTCAGCCTCCTCATCACGTGGCTGCTGCTGCTCGTCCTGTCGCGGGCCGGGACCAACCCCGCCACGGTGTCCTCCGCTCCCAGTACGTCCCCCACCTCCCGCAAGGAGCCCTGACCCCCATGTCCACCACCCTTCCCGCGGCCAGGCAGTCCAAGGGTTCCGACGGCCGCACGGACTCCGCGCCGGGCGCGCGCGTCGAATTCCGCGGCCTGCGGCGGGCGTTCGGCCAGACCGTAGCCCTCGACGGGCTCGACCTGACCATCGAGCCGGGCGAACTCGTCGCCCTGCTCGGCCCGTCGGGCTGCGGAAAGACCACCGCGCTGCGCGTGGTCGCGGGCTTCGAGCAGCCCGACTCCGGTGAAGTCCTGGTCGACGGCGAGGACATCACCCGCGTACCGGCCAACCGGCGCGACGCCGGGATGGTCTTCCAGTCGTACAGCCTCTTCCCGAACCTGAGCGCCCGCGACAACGTGGCCTTCGGTCTGCGCGTGCGCAAGGTCGGCGCGGCCCAGCGCCGCGAGCGCGCCGCCGAACTCCTCGACCTGGTCGGCCTGCCCGAGCACGGCGACCGCTACCCGCACCAGATGTCCGGCGGCCAGCAGCAGCGCGTGGCCCTCGCCCGCGCCCTGGCACTGCGCCCCCGCGTCCTGCTGCTCGACGAGCCGCTCTCCGCGCTCGACGCCAAAGTACGGGCCAACCTGCGCGACGAGATCCGCCGTCTCCAGCTCTCCCTCGGCATCACCACCGTGTTCGTCACGCACGACCAGGAGGAGGCGCTGTCGATGGCCGACCGGGTCGCCGTCCTGAACGCCGGCCGCCTCGAGCAGTGCGCCGCTCCCGCCGAACTGTACGAGCGCCCCGCGACACCGTTCGTCGCCGAGTTCGTCGGCACCATGAACCGGCTGCCCGGCCGGCTCACCGACTCCGGCCTGGTGGAGGTGGCCGGCACCCGGCTGCCCGTCGACGGACCGGCCCCGACGGCGACACGGGACGTGGAAGTGCTGGTCCGGCCCGAGAACGTCACCGCGACCGCCGACCCCGAGGGCACGGCCACCGTGGTCTCCGCCTCCTTCTTCGGCGCGGTGACCCGGCTCCACCTCGACCTGCCCGGCGGCACCTCCGTCAAGGCGGACCTGCCCTCGCGGGACGCGGGAGAGCTTGCGCCGGGTGCGCGGGCCGCCGTCGGCCTGGCCGAGCGACCGGTCCTCGTCGTGGCCAGGTCCGCGTGACCGGCCTCGCAGCCGTCCTGTTCGACATGGACGGCACCCTGGTCGACACCGAAGTGCTGTGGTGGCGCACCACCGAGCGGGTCGCGCAGGGCCTCGGCCACCAACTCACCGACGCGGACGCCCCCGAGGTCGTCGGGCGCGCCGTCCACGACACCGCCGCCCACCTCGTACGGATCTCGGGAGGGGGAGACCCGTCCGAGGTGGCGCAGGCGCTGACCGCCGACTTCTTCGGACGGGTGGAGGCCGGCGCGCCGATGCGGCCCGGCGCCGAGCGGCTGCTGACCGCGCTCGAAGCGGAGGGCGTGCCCTTCGCCCTCGTCAGCGCCTCGCCGCGGCTGGTCGTCGACTCGGTCGTCGGCGGTTCACTGGCCCACGTCCCGTTCGCGTTCACGCTGTCCGCCGACGACACGGACCGGACCAAGCCGCACCCCGACCCCTACCGCAGCGCCGCGGAGCGGCTCGGCGCCGACGTACGGGACTGCGTGGCGGTGGAGGACTCGCCGGACGGCGCGGCCTCCGCGGAGGCCGCCGGGTGCGGGGTACTGGTGGTGCCGTCGCTGCTGGAGGTACCGGCCTCGCCCGTGCGCACCTTCGCGCGGTCCCTGGAGGACGTCACCCCTCGGCTGCTGCGGAGCTGCCTCGGCGCCGCCGCGGGCGTTCCGCCTCAGGAGCCCAGGCCGAGCAGCTCCACGACGCCGTCCACGTAGGCGGCCGTCGGGGAGCCCGGAGCGGCGGCCGCCGCGCGGCGCAGCGAGGGCAGACCGGCGCGGACGAACGCCGCGCACTGCCCGTACAGCCCGGCCTCGTGCGAGGACCCGTCGTCCTCGGTGCCGAGCAGGGACAGCAGGGTCCACAGCAGCGCCTCGCGGGTGGCCAGCCGCGGCGGGCCCGCCGACCAGACGGCCATCAGCACCCCGCACACCGCGGGAGCGGGCGGGTGCAGGCGGCCGGAGAGGAAGGCGTGGCCCTCCAGGGCGCGGAAGGCGGCCGGATGTCCCTCGGCCGCCGCCCACAGGGTGTCCACGAGATGCCCCGCGCCGCGGCCGCAGCCGCAGCCGACCGCCTCCCAGTCGTGCAGGCCGATCTCCGCCCCCACCGCGTCGGGCACCAGGGGGCTGCTGCGCGGCGTGCTGTCCGTCCCTCTCATGCGAGCAGTATGGGCATCGGGAACCGGCCTGACCAGGGGGTTCCGCCAGTCGGAACGGGCCTGTGACCGTGGCCGGAACCGGATCACCAGCGCCTTCGTCTGTGACCCCGTGTGGATGAAACGAAGAATTGCCGCCCTCCTGCTGGCCCTGCTCGCGACGCAGTTGGGATCCCTGATCAGCCCGGCGTACGCCTGCGGTTGCGGGGCGATGATCCCCGAGGGCTACGCCCGGATCGGCGTCGAACGCGAGACGTCGGTCGTGGGCTTCGACGGCCGTACGGAACAGATCGTGATGCGGTTCGTCGTCCGTGGGGACGCCCCGCGGGCGGCCTGGATCATGCCGGTGCCGGGGCGGGCGACGGTGGAGCTGGGCGACGCGGAGATGTTCCGCCAGCTGACCTGGCTGACCCGGCCCGAGTTCAAGACGCGCAGCTACTTCTGGCCGCGCGACCAGGACTGGCCGTTCTCCTCCACCACCGGTGACTCCGCGGGAGCCGCACTGCCCGGCGCTGCGCCCCCGGTCGGCGTCGTCGGCCGCGAGCAGCTCGGCGACTTCGACGTCGCGCGGCTCACCGCGACCGATCCCGACGCGCTGCGCAACTGGCTGGAGACCAACGGCTTCAAGCTGCCCGACGGGCTCGCCGCCGAGCTGAAGCCGTACGTCGACCAGAAGTGGGAGTACGTCGCCGTACGCCTCGCCCCCCGCCAGCAGGGCAAGACCCTCATGGGCACCCTCGACCCGCTGAAGATCCGCTTCGACAGCGACCGGCTGGTCTACCCGATGCGACTGTCCCGGCTGGCCAAGACCCCGCAGTCGCTCGGCCTGTACATCCTGGCCGACCACCGGATGGAACCCGCCTCCGCGATCGGCGGCGCCAGGCCGAAGGTCACCTTCGCCGGCGAGGTCACCCCGGAAGGCGGCCTCGCCGCACTGACCGGCGGCAAGCCGGCCTTCCTGACGGCGATCGACCAGGAGTTCCCGGAGCCCGGCCGCATCGACGGGGACCACGAACTGCGCGCCACGGCCGCCGACACCCCCTACCGCAAGGTGATCTACCACGGAGAGCTGCTGACCCTCGGCGGGATACCCGCCTGGCTGCTGACCGTCGCGGCCGTCCTCGTCGCCCTCGCGGCGGCCGCGTTCACGCTGCGCCGCCGCAGGTCCCGTACCGCGGGCGCCTGACGCCCGCCCGCACGCGGCGCCGTGTCCGACCGTGCGCCGCGGAGGCGACGCGGCCGCGGCCCGGCGATCCGCGGCCCGGGACCGCCGGGATCCCGGGCCGCGGCCGCGCCCGGCCGGTCAGATCGGCCGGGGCGGCCGGGTCCTCCAGAACGCGCACTGGTGGTCCGAACCGAACGCGGTGCTCGTCCGCGTCGCCGCCGGGTCGAGGGTGAGGACCGCGGCCCGGGACCCGGTCGGCGGCCATGCGGTCTGACCCGGCACCGCCGGGGTGCCGTAGCGCGCGAAGGCACCCCAGTAGCGCTTCATCCGTGTCGCGAGCGCGACCTGACTCGACGTCAGCGGGCGTTCACCCATGGTGAAGTCGTACAGGTACGCCAGCTCCGCGCTGTGCGCGTTCGACATGTCCAGGCCGGGCACCTGCGCACCGTACAGCGTCGGCGAGTTCGGATCGTCGAACTCGTAGACGAAAGTCGGCACTTGGGAGGCGAACAGCTGCGCCGTCCAAGCCGTCTGGCACGCGAACGTCGAGTCCGTCATGACCGCCGACAGCGCCAGGTACGGCGACCCGTACGCCGACACCGGGTACCGGGCGAGCACCTCCGGCCCCGCGGCCCCGTACCCCGCCAGAACCTGCGCCGTGTACTGCTCCTGCGTCAGGTGCGGCTGCGTCAGCGCCACGAACAGGCGCGCCTCGGAACGGGTACTGCCGATCATCACCGGCACCCTGTTCCAGTTCCCGCTCCCGATGGCCGTCGCCGGATCGACCGGCAGCAGCCCGTCACCGGACGCCGGACCCGAGGTGGGCACCGTACGGGCCGCCTCGACCAGCGCCGTCCCGGAAGCGCCGCGCAGGCACGCGGCCAGCGCGGCCGGATCCGTACAGCCCGCGGCCGCGGCGAAGGCCCGCGCCTGCGACTCGGCCCGCGCGCCGTCCGGCGTACCGAGCAGTGTGCACGGCCCGCTCTGCAGCACGGCCCGGTGGAACAGCCCGGCGGCCGAGGGCGCCGCGAGCAGAGCGCAGACGGAACCGCTGCCCGCGGACTGCCCCGAGACCGTGACGTTCCCGGGGTTCCCGCCGAACGCGGCGACGTTCTCCCGGGTCCAGCGCAGCGCCGCCATCTGGTCCATCAGGCCGAAGGAGCCCGAGTGCTGGGCGTTCTGGCCCGTCACCTCGGGCAGCCCGAGGTAACCAAGCTGCCCCAGGCGGTAGTTGATGCTGACGACGACGCTGCCGGTGAGATCGGCCATGGTGCGGCCGCCGAACTGCGTACCCGTGCCCTGGCTGTACGCACCCCCGTGCACCCACACGATCACCGGCAGCCCGGCGCCGGGCCGGGCCGTGCGGGGCCGGTACACGTCGAGGTAGAGGCAGTCCTCGCTGACGGCCTGCGGATCGCGCAGCCCGAACGGCGAGAACTGCAGGCAGGCCGGGGCCTGTTGGACGGCATCGCGGACCCCGGTCCAGCGGCGCGGCGGCTGCGGCGGGCGCAGCCGGGCGTCCCCCACCGGGGGAGCGGCGTAGGGGACGCCGAGGAACTCCTGGGCACCGTCGTGGTCTTGCCCGCGCAGCACACCCTGCGCGACCGCGGCCTGCGGGCGCGGGGATCCGCCGGAGGAAGCCCCCGTGGCCGCCGCGGCGGGGAGTGCCGAGGTGAGCAGGGCCGCCACCGCGCAGGCGGCGGCGAGCAGCGACCGTGCCGTGTTCGTACGCGGCCTGCTCACGGGCGGATCCCCGCGAGCAGGGCCGCCGTGGCGGCGAACCCGCCCGGTCCGGTGTTCCAGTCGGCGTTCATCGGGCTGACGGCGATCTTGCCGGCGCCCACCGCCTCCACGTCCCCGCCCTTGGCGGCCGGCTGCGGGCGGAACTGTACGTTCACCTTCCAGGTGCCGTCCCCGGAGTCGGTGAAGTCCGGCTGGAGCGGGGCCTGCCGGTCCTGGAAGGTCGCGGCCACACCGGCGGCGGTGCCCGAGCCGTCCGCGCCGACCACCGGGTGGTTGACGTTCAGGCCGACGCCCTTGGGCAGCAGTGGTCCGGACTTCGCCCGGGTGCGCAGGCGGTCGATCAGCTTGACCGCGAAGTCCATCGTGGGGCCCATCGCGTTGATCGTGGCGGCCGGGTCGGGAACCGCCAGGCCACCGGTGCTCAGCGCGATGGCCGGGACGCCGCTCTCCAGGGCGGCGACGGCGCCGCCGACCGTACCGGAGTGGGTGGCGAGACCGGCGACGTTCGGACCGAAGTTGGTGCCGGAGACCACCAGGTCGGGGGCGTGGCCCCCGAAGACCTCGGAGAGGCCGAAGAGCACGGCGTCGCCGGGGGTGCCGTCGACCGCCCAGACCTTCGGCTCGGGGTGTTTCACCGCGATGGTGGGGGCGCTCGTCATCTTCGTTCCGGTGCCGCTCTGGTTGGTGAGCGGGGCGACGAGGGTGACGTCGTACCCGGCGGCGGTCAGCCGCTCGAACGCCTTGCGGATGCCGGGCGCGTTGTAGCCGTCGTCGTTCGTGAGCAGGATGCGCAGCGGGGCCGCGGGTGTTGCCGCAGGTCGCGCGGGCTCGGGCACGGTCAGCGGGGAGGCGACCGCGGGGGCCGTACCCGCGAGGGCGGCCGCGCACAGGATGAGCACGGTCGGCGGCAGGACTCGCTTGCGTCTCACAGGGAACTCCTTGAAAAGGGAGGGAAGGAGGCGAAAGTGCGGTGGGGGTGTGGGGTGGGGACCGGCGGGCGCACGACCCTCGGCATGCGCCCGCCGGAGTTCTGGAGCCGGGCCGCCCGTGAGTGCGGGAAGCACCGCCCGGCGGTGATCAGCGCACGCTGCGGATCGGGAGGATGGCGAGTGCGCCGATCAGCGAGAGGGCTCCGCCGACGAGGAAGAGCGGGGTGTAGCCGCCGAGGGCGGTCACGACGGCCGAGGCGACGAAGGGGGCGATGATCTGCGGCCCGGCGTTCGCGATGTTGAGGACGCCCATGTCGCGGGCGGCGTCCTCGGCCCGGGGCAGGACCAGCGTGACGAGGGCGGTGTCGACGGCCATGAAGCAGCCGAACGCGAGCCCGTTGAGCGCGCTGAAGACGAGCATGCCGGTCCAGGTGGGGCTGATCACGGGGACCACCATGACGAGTCCGGCGAGGGCGGCCGAGACGCCGACGAACACCTTGCGGCGGTCCCACCGGTCGGACAGCATCCCTCCCACTACGGTCGAGACGGCCATCGCGACCATCGACACGGGGGTCAGGACCGCCATCGCCGCGGGCGGGGTCAGCCCGGAGGGCAGGCTGACGTGGTCGTCCAGGATGTACAGCTGGTAGCCGACGACGGAGAAGTACCCGAGGACCATCAGGGCCCGGCCGATGAACGCCCACCGGAAGTCGTGATCGGCCAACGCGGAGAGGAAGGCCGCCAGTTGGGCCCGCTTCGAGACCGCTGCCGGGGCGGGACCGGTGCGCGGTACGTCCCGGCACAGGGTGGTGAGCAGCAGCGCGGAGGCGGCGACGATCGCGCCGAACACCAGGTACCCGGTGCGCAGGTGGTCCGCGGTGGCGGAGGCGATCAGCACGCCGGCCGTGCCGCCGATCGGCAGGCCCAGCCCGACCAGTGCGGACGCGGTGCCGCGCCGGGCGACGGGCACCCGGTCGGGGACGATCGCGGTGACAGCGGCCTGGTAGACGTTCATGGTCGCCTGTACGAGGCACCAGCCGGTGCCGACGAGCAGCGCGGTGGCCGCGTACCCGAGGAAGGCCAGGGCGGCGAGCGCGGCGAAGGCGCCGCCGAGGATCCAGGGGTTGCGACGGCCGCTGCGGTCGGAGAGGGCGCCGGCGATCGGGTTGAAGGCGGTCGCGAAGACCGCGCTGATCCCGCCGATCACGCCCAGTACGGCGACCTTGTTGCCGGGGTCGATGTCCGCGATCTGCGTGGGCAGCAGGACCGATCCGACGCCCATGTAGACCGCCAGGAGGGCGGAGTTCGCGACCAGCAGCAGGGGCAGGAGCGCGCGCTGGCGGGGAGGTTCCGGTTCCGCCTGGGCGGGCGGGTCGATGAGTTCGTTCTGGGCCATGGCTACTCCTCGGGGGACGGAGCGAGAAGGGGGTGCGGAGGTGCGGCGCGGGGGAGGGGGCGCGACCGGCGGCTTCGACAGGCGTGGCGGCGCGCGGGGGTGGAGCCCGGCAGGTGGTGACGGTTCACGCGATGTTGTTACACGTGTCACCTTCGGCGCTTGGACACTGTGTAGCACCCAATCCGGAGCCCCGCTAGAGGTTGATGCCGGGCGGTGTACGGATCGTGACCGGGGGACGGCGGCCGCTGCGAGGACGTGTAACCGTCCGCCCACGGCCACTGAGCAGGGAGGTCTTGTCCGGAATCCCTCTTGTGCTTGTGGCGGCGGTCACGAATCCGCAATACTCCGTGCCGCACCGCCACGACGTCCGCCGCCGCTCACCGGAAGGGCCCGCGGTCGGTCGGCCCGCCCGGTGCCCCCGGCGTCCCCGGTCCGCGCATCAGGCGTCGCCGGCATCCCCCGGTGTCCCCGATCCCCCGGTCTCCCCGACCGCCGGTTCTCCCGACCCCCGGTTTCCTGATCCCCGACCTGCCCCGGTCTCCCCGATCCGCGGCATCCCCGACCCCGGTTTTCCCGATCCCCGACATGCCCCGGTCTCCCCGCTCGCCGGTATCCCCGCTCCCCGGCATCCCCGACATGCCCGGTATCGCCGGCGCCCCCGGTATCCCCAGCGTCCCCGGCCGCGGCATCCCCTGTGTCCCCGGCCGCGGCGCCGGCCCCCGTGCAGTCCTCCACCCGCCCGTGCCTGCCTGCTCCCCGCGTGCCCCCACCGCTCGGAGGCCACCGTGAAAGGCCCGTCATGCCACGTCCCTCCGCCGTGCCCCCGCCCTCCCACCGCGCAGCCCGTTCCCTGATCCCCGCTCCCCGGCACCACCTCCCCGCGGCCCCGCCCCGCCACGCGGTCGCCGTCGGGGTCGCCCTCCTCCTCGGGGCGCTGCTGATCGGCCTCCTGGTCTCGATCTCCGAACGCCCCTTCTTCCAGGGGCTCGACGACGGCTGGGCCGCCTCCGTGAACGGCTCGCGCGGCGACGGCCTCACCGGTTTCGCCACCGTTCTCGACCGGCTCGGCGGCCCGCTCGGCACGGTCCTGCCGCTCGCCCTGATCGGCGGCCTCTGCGTCTACGGGCGCTGGCGGTCGGGGCTGTTCGCCCTCGCCGCCGGCATCGGGGCGAACGTCCTCGTGGTCCTCCCGCTCAAACAGCTCGTCGACCGTCCCCGGCCCCCGCACCCGTGGGTCCTGGTCAACGACGGCTCGTTCCCCTCGGGTCAGGTGTTCACCGCCGTGACGCTGGTGATGCTGGCCGCCGTGCTCGTGTTCCCGCCGCGGGCCCGCCGCTGGTGGTGGCTCTTCGGGGCGCTGTACGTCGTCGCCATGATGGGCAGCCGGACCTGGCTGCACGCCCAGTGGCTCAGCGACACCTTCGCCGGGGCGCTGGCCGGAGCGGGCAGCTGCATGCTGCTGTGGAGGGCCTTCGAACCGCTGCTGAGGGTCGAGGCCGAGCGGATGGCGGCCGACAGCCTGTGGCTGTGAGGGGCGCGGGCACCGCACATATCGAGAATCATTGACGGTCGTCCAATATTCGCCATACCCTCGTGATCGGGGCCGGCCTGCGCCCGGCGCACCCCCGGCCCCCGGAACGACGAAGGAAGGGCCCCATGGCACACACCGAGCACCGCACTCCGCCGCCCGTGGTCGGCCTCCCCGCAGGGCGGCTGCGCGGGGTCGTCGAAGACGGGCTCTCCGTCTTCCGGGCCGTCCCGTACGCCGCACCCCCGGTAGGCGACCTGCGCTGGCGGCCCGCCCGGCCGCACCCCGGCTGGAGCGGTACCCGCGACGCGAGCGCCGACGGCCCCAGCGCCCCGCAGATGTACATGGAAGGCGGCGACCCGGTCCTCGGCGGCCACGGGTCGCCCCCCTTCGACGAGGACTGCCTCACGCTCAACGTGTGGACGCCCGCCGCCGACGACGCCCGCCGCCCGGTGCTGCTGTGGATCCACGGCGGCGGATTCGTCTCCGGATCGGGCTCGCTGCCCGGCTACGGCGGCGCTGCCTTCGCGCGCGACGGCGACCTGGTGTTCGTCGGAATCAACTACCGCATCGGGCCGCTCGGCTACTTCTCCCCGGACGAGGACGGCGAGGCGGCCAACCCCTGGCTCTCCGACCAGCTCGCCGCCCTGAAGTGGGTACGGGAGAACATCGCCTCCTTCGGTGGCGACCCCGACCGGATCACCGTCGCCGGCCAGTCCGGCGGCGCCGTATCCACGGCCGCCCTCGCCGGGCACCCGCTGGCCGAAGGGATGATCCGCCGGGTGATCCTGCAGAGCCCGCCCTTCGGGCTGGACCTCCCCGACCCCGACACCTACCGGGAGCGCACCGCGCCCTTCCGGGAGCTGGCCGGCGCCGAGACCGCGCGGGAACTGCGCGCCCTGCCCTGGCCGGCCCTCATCGGCGCGACCGGCGGCCTGTTCGCCCGCACGACGCGCTGGGGCTACTGGCCGACGCCGTTCCTGCCCGTCATCGACGGGACCACCCTCGGGCGCCACCCGGTCGAGGCCCTGCTGCACGGTGCCGCGGCCGGCGTCGACGTCATGATCGGCTGGACCCGCGAGGAGGCCAACTTCGGCTTCGCGCTGGACCCGGGGTACGCCGGCGCCACCAGGGAGCAGGTGACCGACCGGATCGCCGAGACCTTCGGGCCCGAAGCCGCCCCCGGGGTCTACGCGGCGTACGAGGCGGCCCGCCCCGGCTCCCGCCCGGCCGACGTCCTCATGGACCTGATCTCGGACGAGCTCTTCCGCGTCCCCTCCCTCGGGCTGGCCGAGGCCCGGGCCGCCGCGGCGCACCCCGTCTGGGCCTACCAGTTCGACCTCAAGGCAGCCGCGTACGAGGGCCGGCTCGGCGCCGCGCACTGCCTCGAACTCCCCTTCGTATTCGACAACTTCGAGCAGTGGTCCCACGCGCCCTTCCTCGCCGGGCTCGCCCCCGCCGTACGCGACGGGCTCGCCTGCACCATGCACCGGGCGTGGATCGCGTTCGTCCGCACCGGCGACCCGAACCACCCCGGCATGCCGCAGTGGCAGCCGTACGACGCGCAGACGCGGACCACGATGCGCTTCGATTCGGCGGTCACCGCCGTCGACGACCTCGCCGGAGCTTCGCGCCGCCTGCACGAAGCCCGAAAGGCTCAATGATCTAACTCGTGTAACCTGGGGGGAAAGGCGATGGTGGTCGACCCGAGGGAGCACTGAGGACCATGCCCAGGGAGCCCAAGGCCAGGGAGACGAGCAGTCCCGCGTCGCCCGTTTCGATCACCAGCGCGGACGTGGCCCGGCTGGCCCGGGTGTCACGCGCCACCGTCTCTTTCGTGCTGAACGACACCCCCGGCCACCGGGTCAGCGCGAGCACGCGCACCCGAGTGCTCGACGCGGCCCGGCAGCTCGGCTACGTACCGCACGCCGCGGCCCGGTCCCTGCGCGCCGGGCGCAGCAACCTCGTCCTGATGCCCGCGTCGATCTCCGCGATCGGCCGGCTCGTCAGCGACTGGGTCGACGACCTGCACAGCGAGCTCGACCGGCACGGCTATACGGCCGTCCTGCACGCGGGCCGCTTCGCCGACCCCCTCGACGCGGCCCGCGCCTGGGCCGAGCTGCGCCCGGCCGCCGTCATCGCCCTCGACGGCGACCGCTTCACCGCCCAGGCCGCCGAACTCCTGAGCCGCGCCGGGGTGCGCGGCCTGCTCGCGTTCGCCGCCCGCCCGGTGGCGGGCGTCCACACCATCGGCTTCGACCACGCCGAGATCGGTGCCACCGCCGCCGAGCACCTCATCGCCAGGGGCCGCAAGCGGATCGGCGTGGTCCTGCCCCGGGAACGCGGCCTCGACGCCCTCGCCCGCCCGCGCCTCGCCGGAGCCGAGTCGGTCGCCGCCCGGCACATGGCGACGGTGACCCCGGTGGAGCTCGCGTACACCCGGGAGTCGGCGTCCGCTCTCGCCCGGCGCTGGCCGAGCCTGGGCCTGGACGCGGTCTTCGCGTACAACGACGAGTACGCGGCGCTGCTGCTGCACGCCCTCCGGGCGGAGGGCATCGCCGTGCCGGACGAGGTCGCGATCGTGGGCTCCGACGACCTGGTCCTCTCCGCCCTCCAGCAGCCGGCCCTGACCACGGTCCGGCTGGACCTGCCCTCGCCGGCGCGGGTCGCCGACGCCGTGCACGAGTTGATCGAGACGGGGACGACGTCCCCGGTCCCCGCCACAGAGGCCCTGCTCGTCCACCGCGCCACCTCCTGACCCCCCAGGGGGCCCGCCCGGCCGCCGTCCCCCGACGGCGGCCGCGCCCCGTTCCGGGCACCCCGGTGGCTTAAGGGGTGTCTCGCCGATCAGGCCGGGCTCGCGGCGGCGGGCGCCGTGCCTCGCCGCGTTGTCCTCGGTCGCCGACGCCCCACGGCTACCGCTGGGAGGTGCCCCCACCGCGTCGCCTCCCTCGTCCGCCTAGCGATCCACGGCGCCCGCAGCCGCTCCCCGATCCGGCCTGATCGACAAGACCCCCCTAGCCCCTCGCGGTCCGCCCCGGCCCCGGTGGTGCTCCGGTCTGTCGGGTCTGCGCGGGGGCCGCTCGCACCCGCCCGTCGCGCTCCCGGGCGAGGGCGGGGGAGAAGGCCCACCACGCCAGCAGCGCGACCCCTGCGCCGGCTGCCGCACCCGCCACCGTGTCGCTGAGCCAGTGGGCGTGCAGCCAGGTCCGGCTCCACATCATGGCCAGCGTGAACGCCGCCCCGCCGCCCCACCAGGCCCGCCGCCGGGCGGCCGGGACCAGCAGGACGCCGACCAGGACGACGAGCAGGGCAGCCCCCGCCGCATGGCCCGAGGGGAACGAGCCGTGGTCGACGCGGACCATCGGGCTCGCCGGGCGCGGACGGTCCACCAGGTGCTTGAGGCCCTGCACCACGAGCATGCCGCCCACCAGGTGCACGCCGAGCAGGAAGCCCGCCGAGACCCGGCGTCCGCGGACGAGCAGGAAGACCAGCAGCGCGAGCGGTACGACCACGCCCAGCGGGCCGCCGAACCAGTCGAGGACGGCCGCGACGGCCGCGGGCAGTCCCCCGTGCGGGCCTCCCATCCACTCCAGCCACCGCTCGTCCGCACCCTGGAACGGCGGGTTCGCGACGTCCGTGCGGACGGTGAGGGTCAGCGCCGCGGCCGAGCCGAGCATCAGTACGGCCAGGAGCAGGGTGCCGGGACTGCGGGGCGGCCGGTCCGCCGCCTGCGGCCCGGCCGCGGCGGCGGGCGGGGGAGTGAGCGTGTGCCGGGACATGACTGCCTTTCGACGTACGCGTGGGGGCGCGGCCGGGCCGCGCCCCCACGGTGGGACTGGTCTGCGAAGCGGTGTCCGGGCCGGGCCGTGTCTTTCGGATCGGGCCGGATCAGCCCGCGGTGCCGGACACGGCGGCCCGGCACGACCCGAAGGACGCGGCCCGGATCAGGCTCCCGCGCCCAGGTGGCGGGCCAGGAACGCCACGCTCTGCGCGACGATCGCGGGGATGTCGGCGGAGCCGAGGAAGATGTGGTCGGCGTCCGCCACGGGCTGCAGCGTCACCTCGCCGCCCGCGCCCGTCAGCGCCTCGGCGAGGATCTCGCTCTGGCTGTACGGGACGAGCCCGTCCGCGGTCCCGTGGACCAGCAGGAACGGCGGCGGGTTCGAGCCGGGGACGGCGTACGTGACCGGGCTCGCGGCCCGAGCCGGCTCCTCCTGCTCGGCCACGGGAACGCCCAGCAGGGCGTCGTACGGGTTCGGGAACTCGGCACCGGTCGGCATCGGCAGCGGGTGCGCGGCCAGGGCGACCAGGTCGTGGACCCCGTACCAGTCGACGACGGCCAGGATGCCGGTGTCGCCGGAGCCGACGCCGTGGGAGCCCTCCAGTGCCGCCAGGGTCTCGGCGTCCGCGCTGCCGGGGCGGACGAGCCCGGCGAGCGCGGCCAGGTGACCGCCCGCCGACTCGCCCCAGACGCCGATCCGGTCCGGGTCGATGCCGAGGCCCGGGGCGAACTGCCGCACGTAGCGGATCGCGGCCTTGACGTCGTGCAGCTGGGCCGGGAAGGGGGCTTCGAGGCTGTGCCGGTAGTCGATGGAGACGAGCGCGAGCCCGGCGCCCAGGACCGCACCGTGCAGCAGGGCGGCGGGCACGGTCGGCGGCGGGTAGCGGCGGTCGCCGTCCAGCCAGCCGCCGCCGTGGATCCAGACGACCGCCGGGAAGGGGCCCTCGCCCGCCGGGAGTTGTACGTCGAGCAGTCTGGGGCGGTAGCCGGGGGTGGTCGCGTACGTGATCCCGTCGAAGCGGCGTGCGCCGTCGGCGCCGGTCACGGGTGTGACGGGCGGCCGGTACGGAGGGGGCGGCCAGGTCATGTCGGCGATGTCGAACTCGGCCGGGGGGGATTGCGTCATTGAGGCTCTTCCCGATTCGGTGTGCGGCCTCGGCGGCCGGCGGGTCCGGTGCGGGCGGTCCGGGCTTCGTAACGTTTTGTCCGAAATGCTTGCGCGGGCACCGGGGGAGGCTTAGCGTGTTACACGTGTAATCACAACTCTAGCGACGCGTTTCCGCTGACCACAAGCCCAAGGGGCATCTGAGTTCCCGGGCAGTTACACGAGACACTCGCAGCGGGGCGTCGCCTTCCCCTTCGGGAGCACGTCATGCTCACCACCGCCACCCTCCCCGCCGGAGCGGGCGCCGCAGGCGCCGTCGCGGACACCGCGGCCGTCGGTGCCCCGGATTCCCCCCGCCTCCGCATCCGAGGCTTCGCCCACTGGGTGGCGGAGCCCGCCCCGGCCGCCGTCCCGCTGCTGCGGACCCGCGTCCGGGCCGTCCTGGAGGGCTGGCCGGTCTCCGCCGAGGCGGTGGACGTCCTGCTGCTGGCCGTGAGCGAGCTCGCCGGCAACGTCGTCCAGCACGCCGCCGCCGGCGGCCGGATGCGGGTCGGGCTGTCCATCGACGGGGGATGGCTGCGGCTGGAGGTCGCCGATCAGGGGGTCCGGCCGTCCCGGCCGCCGCACCCCGCCGACGAGGTCGACCCGGGCGCCGAGAGCGGCCGCGGGCTGCTGATCGTCCAGCTGCTCGCGGCCGAGGCGGGCGGCGAACTCTCCGTCGCGGCAAGCGAGTCCGGCACCTCCGTGCGGGTCTTCCTGCCGGTCTCCTGAATGCACGCGGCTCCCGCGGCCGGCCCGGAGGTCTCACGGGTGCGGCCCTGAGGCGTCGCGGCGGCGACCCGGTGTCCGTCAAAAATATCGAGCAATGTTGACGGGCGCAAAATTATCGAGATAACTTCCATGCGTCTCCCCCGCTGCTCCCTGATTGAGGTGCCGCCCCATGGAGCTCTCCCCTTCCGCCCACGCCGACTCCTTCTGCAGAGACCGGCTGCCGGCCTTCCCCCTCTGGCCCGAACTCCACTTCGACCTCCCCGAACTGGACTACCCGGACCGCCTCAACTGCGCCGCACGCCTGCTCGACGAAGCCGTCGAGCGCTGGGGCCCCGACCGCCCGTGTCTCCTCACCCCGACCGAGCGCTGGACGTACGGCGAGCTCCGGCAGCGCGCCAACCAGGTCGCGCAGGTGCTCACCGAGGACTTCGGCCTCGTACCCGGCAACCGCGTCCTGCTGCGCGCCCCCAACAACCCCTGGCTCGTGGCCGCCTGGTTCGGCGTCCTCAAGGCGGGCGGAGTCGCCGTCACGACGATGCCGCTGCTGCGCGCCGCCGAACTCACCGAGCTCTGCGAGATCAGCCGCCCCGCCGTCGCCCTCTGCGACCACCGCTACGTCGACGAACTCGCCGCCGCCGCGGCCCAAGCCCCCGCAGGCCCGCCGGTTCTCGCGTACGGCGGCCCCGGCGTCATGGACCTGACCGCGCGCTGCGCGGCCAAGAGCGGCGTGTTCGCCACCGTCCCCACCGCCGCGGACGACGTGGCGCTGATCGCCTTCACCTCCGGTACGACCGGGCGGCCCAAGGCGACCCTGCACTTCCACCGCGACGTCCTCGCCAACGCGGACACGTTCTCGCGGCACGTGCTCCGGCCCCGGCCCGACGACGTCTTCACGGGTACGCCGCCGCTCGCCTTCACCTTCGGGCTCGGCGGGCTCGTGGTCTTCCCGCTGCACGTCGGGGCCGCGACCCTGCTGATCGAGCAGGCGACCCCGGAGCAGCTGGCCGACCTGGTCGCCGCGCACGGCGTGACCGTCCTGTTCACCGCGCCCACCGCCTATCGCGCGATCATGGCGGCCGGTGCGGTGGGCCGACTGGCCGGCCTGCGCCGCTGCGTGTCCGCCGGAGAGGCGCTGCCCGCCGCCGTGTGGGAGGAGTTCCACGCCGCCACCGGGCTGCGCATCATCGACGGCATCGGCGCCACCGAGATGCTGCACGTCTTCATCTCCGCGGCCGACGAGGACATCCGGCCGGGCGCCACCGGCCGGCCCGTGCCCGGGTACCGCGCCGCCGTGGTGGACCAGTACGGCGAGCCCGTCGCCGACGGGCAGCCCGGCCTGCTCGCGGTCACCGGACCCACCGGCTGCCGCTACCTCGCCGATCCGCGCCAGACGGCGTACGTCAGGAACGGCTGGAACATCACCGGCGACACCTACGTCCGCGATGCGGACGGCTACTACTGGTACGTCGCCCGCAGTGACGACATGATCGTCTCCTCGGGCTACAACATCGCGGGCCCGGAGGTCGAGAAGGCCCTGGCCGCCCATCCGTACGTCGAGGAGTGCGGGGTCGTCGGCGCCCCCGACGAGCGGCGCGGCATGCTGGTCAAGGCGTACGTCGTGCTCGGCGCCGGGGTCCCGGCGGACGAGGCGACCGTCCGCGAGCTGCAGACCCACGTCAAGGGGGCCATCGCCCCCTACAAGTACCCCCGTGCCGTGGAGTTCGTCCCGCGGCTCCCGCGCACCGGCAACGGGAAGCTCCGGCGCGGCGAACTGCGCGCGTGGGCCCGGGCCTCCGCACCGGCGCCGGTCCAGCCGGTTCCGGCGCAGCCGCAGCCGGAGCCCGCCGGAGCAATCCCCGGTGCCCCGGCCCCGACCGCCCCCGCCGAGGCCGACACCGGCTGCGCCGCAGGCTGCCCGGAGGCCCTCGTCCCGCGCCACCCCGGCGTGGTCATCGAGCGCCGCGTCGAATGGCCCGACACGGACGCCGCCGGCCATTACCACCACTCCACCGTCGTGCGCTGGGTCGAAGCGGCCGAGGCCGTACTGCTGCGCCGCCTGGGTCTGGCGCACCTCTTCGGCAGCACCCCGCGCGTCCACTTCGAGGCCGACTACCGGGCCCGCCTCTGGTTCGGCGAGGCCGTGCGGATCGAGCTGAGCGTCGCCAAGGTCGGCTCCAGTTCGCTGACTTACGTGTTCACGGTCCAGGGCGAGGAGGGCGTCGAAGCCGCCACCGGGCGGATGGTGGTCGCCCACTCCGCCGCCCGTGCGACCGGGACCACCCCCTGGCCCGCCGACGTGCGCGAGGTGCTGACGAAATCGGGCCCGCAGGCGCCCGAACTCCTCACCCTCCCCGCGAGGAATGTCGAACGTTGTTGACGGTCGCCAAATTTGCGCCATATGTTGTTCCGGAACCACGAGGAGGTACGCCGTGCGCGTAGCAGTCATCGGAGGAGGGCCCGGCGGGCTGTACTTCGCAGCCCTGGCCAAGCAGCTCTCCCCCCACTGGGACGTCACCGTCTGGGAGCGCAACGCCCCCGACGACACGTTCGGCTTCGGGGTCGTCTTCTCCGACGAGACCCTCGACGGCATCGCGCAGGCCGATCCCGAGGTCTACGCGGCCATGTCGGCGGAGTTCGCCCGCTGGAGCGACATCGACGTCACCCACCGGAGCCGGACCCTCACCTCCGGCGGCCACGGCTTCGCCGCCCTCGGCCGCCGGCAGCTGCTGCGGATCCTCCAAGAGCGCTGCGCCTCGCTCGCCGTGGACGTCCGCTACCGCACGCAGTCCCCGCCGGCCTCCGAGCTGGCGGCCTCGTACGACCTCGTCGTCGCCTGCGACGGCGTGCGGTCCGCCACCCGCGCCGCCTACGCGGACACCTTCGGGCCCGATCTGGACGAACGCTCGGGCCGCTACATGTGGCTGGGCACGGACAAGGTCTTCGAAGCGTTCACCTTCCTCGTCGAGGAGCGGGACTTCGGCACCCTCCAGGTGCACGCCTACCCCTACGACGACACCCGCTCCACCTTCATCGTGGAGATGGACGAGGCCGCCTGGCGGCGGGCGGGCTTCGCGGAGTTCGCGGACCGCGACCACCCGCCCGGCACCAGCGACCTCGACAGCATCGGCCGCTGCGAGGAGCTGCTCGCCGAGCACCTCGACGGGCACCGGCTCCTGCCCAACAACTCCAAGTGGCTGCGCTTCACCACCGTGCGCAACCGGACCTGGCGCCACGAGAACGTGGTCCTGCTCGGGGACGCCGCCCACACCGCCCACTTCTCCATCGGCTCCGGCACCAAGCTGGCCATGGAGGACGCCCTCGCCCTGGCCGCCTGCCTGCACGAGCACCCGGACGTGCCGCGCGCGCTCGCCGCGTACGAGGACGAGCGCCGCCCGGTGGTGGAATCCACCCAGCGCGCCGCCCAGGCCAGCCTCGAATGGTTCGAGAACATCGGCCGGTACGTGGACCAGGAGCCGCCGCAGTTCGCCTTCAACCTGCTGACCCGCAGCCGCCGTGTCACCTACGACAACCTGCGGGTGCGCGACGAGGAGTTCACCGCCGCCGTCAACTCTTCCGCTCCCGTGCCGCCGATGTTCAGCCCCTTCCCCCTCGGCGGACTGCTCCTGCGCAACCGGGTCGTGGTGCCGCCCACCGCCCTCGGCACGGCGAGGGGCGGCGTCCCGGGCGACTTCGACCTCGTCCACCTGAGCACGCAGGCCCTCGGCGGTTCCGGGCTGGTCCTCGCCGGGATGACCGCCGTCAGCGCCGAAGGCCGCAGCACCCCCGGCTGCCCCGGCCTGTACACCGACGAACAGGAGGCCGCCTGGCGGAGGATCACCGAGTTCGTCCACGGCCAGTCCGACACCTGCCTCGGCGTCCAGCTCACCCATGCCGGCCGCCGCGCCGCCGCCGGCGACGCCCCGCCGATCGCGGCCTCGGCCGTCGCCTGGGACGAGCGGAGCCCGCTCCCGCGGGAGGCCACCGCGGCCGATATGGACCTCGTCGTACGGGACTTCGTCCGTGCGGCCCGGCGCGCCGACCGGGCCGGCTTCGACGCACTGGAACTCCAGTACGGGCACGGTCAGCTGCTCTCCGGGTTCCTCTCGCCGCTGACCAACCTGCGCACCGACGAGTACGGCGGCGGCCTCGCCGGGCGGCTGCGCTTCCCGCTCGAAGTGCTGCGCGCGGTACGGGAGGTGTGGCCCGCCGGCAAGGCCCTGCTCGTCCGGATATCGGCCGCCGACTGGGCCGAGGGGGGCATCAGCGAGGCCGACGCCGTGGCCGTCGCCCGGGCCCTCGCCGAGGCGGGGGCCGACGGGATCGACGTCTCCACCGGCGAGGTCGTGGCCCACGAGCGGCCCCGCTACGGCCGCAGCTACCAGACCCCGTACGCCGACCTGATCCGCAACGCCACGGGGGTGCCCACCATCGCCGTCGGGGCGATCTCCACGTACGACGACGTGAACTCGATCATCCTGGCCGGCCGGGCCGACCTGTGTGGGGTGGGCCGCGCCCAGCTCCACGACCCGCTGTGGACCCTGCACGCCGCGGCCGCCCAGGGCTACCGCGGGCCCGCCGCGCCCTGGGCGCCCGGCTGGCAGGCGGGCAGCGGCAGACCGCCCGCCGCCCGGACCGACCGGGTCCCGCCGCGCCTGGAACTGCTGCGGCAGCCCGCCGCGCCGGTACACCAGCGCTGGCTCCCACGCCTCGCCGCCACCGCGCCGGCCAACTGAGGAGACCCGATGGAGACCCTGCCGCCGAACGAGCCGCCGCCGAACGAGCCGCCGCCGAACGAGCCGTCCCCGAACGAGCCGTCCCCGAACGAGCCGCCGCCGAACGAGCCGTCCCCGAACGAGCCGCCGCCGAACGAGCCGCCGCCGAACGAGCCGTCCCCGAACGGCCCGTCCCCGAACGGCCCGTCCCCGAGCCGCCCGCCCCTGCCCCTGAGTCACCTGCCCCGCTTCACGGCGGCGGCCGTCCAGGCCTCGCCCGTCTACCTCGACCCCGCCGCCACCGTCGAGAAGGCCGTCGCGCTCATCGCGGAGGCGGCCGCGAACGGCGCCGAACTCGTCGTGTTCCCCGAGGTGTTCGTCCCCGGATATCCCTACTGGAACTGGACGATGAACCCCGTCCAGGGCTCGCCCTGGTTCGAGCGCCTGCAGCGCGCCTCGGTCGACGTCCCCGGCCCGTACGTCGACGCCCTGCGCGCGGCGGCCCGCCAGTACGGGGTCGTCCTCGTCATCGGCGTCAACGAGCGCGCCGCGCACAGCCTCGGCGTCCTCTACAACACGCTGCTCACCATCGGATCCGACGGCCGACTCCTCGGCGTGCACCGCAAACTGGTGCCCACCTGGGCCGAGAAGCTCACCTGGACCGGCGGCGACGGCAGCTCCCTGCGCGTGCACCCCACCCCCGTCGGCCCGCTCGGCGCCCTCGCCTGCGGCGAGAACACCAACACGCTGGCCCGGTTCACCCTGCTCGCGCAGGGCGAACTCGTCCACGCCTCCTGCTACATAGCCCTGCCCGTGGCCCCGGCCGACTACGACATGGCCGACGCCATCGCCGTCCGTACCGCCGCCCACAGCTTCGAGGGCAAGGTCTTCTCCGTCGTCTCCTGCTCCACCGTCTCCCCGGAGATCGTGGACCTGCTCGCCGGGGACGACGAGGAGCTGCGCGCCCTGTTCCAGCGGCCCCGCAGCGCCCTGTCCGGGATCTTCGGCCCCGACGGCCGCCCGGTCACCGAACCGCTCGTCGACGACGAGGGCATCGTCTACGGCGAGATCGACCTCGGCCGGTGCATCCAGCCCAAGCAGATGCACGACATCACCGGCCACTACAACCGCTTCGACATCTTCCGCCTCGAAGTCGACAACCGCCCGCGCCCGCCGGTGACCTTCACCGCGCCGCCCGCCGGCCCCCGGAACACCATGCCTGAGGAGGACGTATGACCATCGAGCAGGACGACACCGTGCTCGGCCGCGCCCGGGTCTTCGACACCCCCGAGCTCACCGCGTACTACGGCGAGCTCGAAGCCCTGGACGCCGGCGCCCTGTGGACCGTCGCCAACGACATCGAGCCCTGGTACCCGCAGCCCGAGTCCGTTCCCGTGCTGTGGCGTTACGAGGAGCTTCGGCCCCTCGTCCACAAGGCCCTCGGCCTGGTCAAGGCCGACGACGCGGGCCGGCGGGTCGTGATGCTGGTCAACCCCGGCCGCAAGGACGTCAGCGCCGCCGCCGGCCTCCTCTACACCGGGCTCCAGATCATGGGCCCCGGCGAGGCCATGACCGCCCACCGCCACCAGGCCGCCGCCCTGCGCTTCGTCCACGAGGGCACCGGCGCCTGGACCGTCGTCGACGGCCAGAAGCTGAAGGTCGGCCCGCGCGACTTCGCGATCACCCCCAACGGCACCTGGCACGAGCACGGCAACGACGGCGAGGACGGGCCGGTGATCTGGCAGGACGGCCTCGACATCCCGCTCGTCAACGCCTTGGACGCCGGGTTCTACGAGGTACACCCCGAGCTCCACCAGACGCCGGGCCAGGTGGTCGACTCCTCCGTGCTCCAGTACGCCGCCAACCTGCTCCCGTACGGCTCGGAGCGCTGGAGCCGGCCCTACTCGCCGCTGCTCGCCTACCCCTGGGAGCCGACGTACGAGGCCCTGCTCGGCCTGGCCAAGGCGAGCGAGGGCTCCCCGTACGACGGTGTCATCGCCGAGTACGCGAACCCGGTCACGGGCGGCCCGGTGATGCCCACCATGGGTGCCCACATGCAGCTGCTGCGCCCCGGGCAGGCCACCCGCGCCCACCGGCACACCGGCTCGGTGATCTACACGGCCGCCAAGGGGCACGGGGTCTCGGTCATCGCCGGACGGCGCTTCGATTGGCGCCAGGGCGACATCTTCTGCGTCCCGTCCTGGGCCTGGCACGAGCACCACAACCTGGACGCTTCCGAGGACGCCTGCCTGTTCTCCTTCAACGACTTCCCGGTCATGCGCTCGCTCGGCTTCCACCGCGAAGAGGCTTACCCGGACAACGACGGCCACCAGCCGATGCCCGCCGCCGCGCCGGACGCTGCCGCAGCCCCGACCGCCACCGCCTGACCCCGAGGAGCCCCACCATGCGTCTGCTCACCTTCAGCACCGGCGCCGCCACCGGCGAGGGCGCCCCGCGCCTCGGCGCCGAGGCCGACGGCCTCGTCCTCGACCTCGCCGTCCTGGCCGACCACGCCGGCGCGGACCTCCCGCGCGATCTGCTCTCCTTCGTCCAGGCGGGCCCCGCCGCCCGGGAGGCCGCGACCCGCCTCCTCGACGCCTATGCCGACGCCTCCGCCCGCCCGGAGGGGGCCGTGCACCGGCTCGAAGACGTCACCCTGGCCGCCCCGCTGCGCCCCGGCAAGATCATCGGCGTCGG
The DNA here is from genome assembly GCF_044455885.1 of Streptomyces sp. NPDC051109. Taxonomy (NCBI): domain Bacteria; kingdom Bacillati; phylum Actinomycetota; class Actinomycetes; order Kitasatosporales; family Streptomycetaceae; genus Streptomyces; species Streptomyces sp. NPDC051109. The sequence continues at coordinate 211,308 of NZ_JBITFF010000001.1, read as the reverse complement.
CCTCAACTACGTCGAGCACGTCGAGGAGTCCAGCCGCAGCCTGGACACCGACAAGGAACTCCCGCCCCGCCCCGTCCTGTTCAGCAAGCCCGCCACCGCCGTCACCGGCCCCGGCGCGCCGATCCTCCACAACGGCGACCTCACCCAGCAGCTCGACTGGGAGTGCGAACTGGCCGTCGTCATCGGCCGTACCGCCTTCCGGGTGAGCGAGGAGGAGGCCTACGGGCACATCTTCGGCTTCAGCATCGTCAACGACGTCAGCGCCCGCGACCAGCGCCGCTCCGGCCAGTGGTTCTTCTCCAAGGGGCAGGACTCGTACGCCCCCTTCGGCCCGGTGGTGGTCACGGCGGACGAGATCCCCGACCCGATGGCCCTCGACCTCTCGCTGCGCGTCAACGGCGTCACCAAGCAGAAGTCGAACACCCGGCACATGCTGTTCCCGATCGCCCGCCTCATCGCCGACATCAGCTCCGGCGTGACCCTGGAACCCGGCGACGTCATCGCGACGGGATCGCCGTCCGGGGTCGGCGCCGGCATGGTGCCGCCGGAGTTCCTGGTTCCCGGTGACACCGTCGAGGCGACCGTCGAGCGCATCGGCACCCTGTCCAACCCCGTCGTCGACGCCCGCTGACCCCCGTACCCCACCCGTACGCCCCGAGGAGTACCCGTGCCGCCGCCCCGCACCTACCGCATCGGCCAGATCGTGCCGAGCTCGAACGTGACCATGGAGACCGAGGTCCCCGCCATCTTGCGCGCCCGCCAGGCGGTCCTGCCCGACGAGAGGTTCACCTTCCACTCCAGCCGGATGCGCATGACCCATGTGACCCCGGAACAGCTCAAGGCGATGGACGCCGACTCCGACCGCTGCGCGGTGGAGCTGTCGGACGCCCGGGTCGACGTGCTCGGCTACGCCTGCCTGGTCGCGATCATGAGCATGGGCCTCGGTTACCACCGCACCTCGGAGCGGCGCCTGCACACCCGCACGGTCGAGAACGGCGCCCCCGCACCCGTCGTCACCAGCGCGGGCGCCCTCGTCCACGGACTGCACACCATGGGCGCCCGCAAGATCGCCCTGCTCGCCCCGTACATGCGCCCGCTCACGCGGACCGTCGTGGACTACCTCACCCACGAGGGCATCGAGGTCCTCGACTACGAGGCCCTCGAAATCCCGGACAACCTCGACGTGGCCGCCCACGACCCGGCCCGGCTGCCCGGGCTCGCCCGCGCCCTGGAGTACGCGGACGCCGACGCGGTCGTTCTCTCCGCCTGCGTGCAGATGCCCTCCCTGGGCGCCATCGAGGAGGCCGAGCAGCTGCTGGGCAAGCCGGTGGTGTCGGCGGCCGTCTGTACCGCCCACCAGATGATGCGCGCCCTCGACCTGCCGGCGGTGGCCCCGGGCGCGGGCCATCTGCTCTCCGGCGCGTACGCGCAGGCGCCGCTCCCGCAGTAGGGGCGGGGGCCGCGGGAGAGGGGCTGGATATGATCGCGACCGCGCACAACGGAAGGCGATCATGTCGGACAGCCCCCCCAGGCCCAGCTCGTTGATCAACACGGTCTACGGAGCGTTCCTGCGCCGTCTCGGCGGCTGGATCTCCATCGCGGACCTGATCACGCTGATGGGCGAGCTGGACGTCGACGGCCCGGCGGTGCGGTCGGCGATCTCGCGGCTCAAGAAGCGCGGCGTACTGGAACCGGAGCGCCGGGGTGCCACCGGGTACCGGCTCAGCCCGGCGGTGCACCCCGTCTTCGACGAGGGCGACCGCCGCATCTTCGCCAGCCTCGAACCCGCCGACCTGGCCGACGGCTGGGCCATGGCGGTGTTCTCCGTACCGGAGTCCGAGCGCTCCCACCGCTACCAGCTGCGCACCCGGCTGACCTGGCTCGGCTTCGGCAACATCGCGCCGGGTGTGTGGCTGGCCCCCGGGCGGCTGCTCGACGACGCCCGGGTGATGCTCGTACGGCTGGGGCTGAGCGAGTACGTGCACCTGTTCTCCGCCGACTACGCCGCCTTCAGCGACCTGGCGCAGACGGTGAGCGACTGGTGGGACTTCCCGGCCATCCAGACCCAGTACGCGGCCTTCACCGACACGTACGCCCCCGTCGCCGCGCGCCTCGCGGCCGAGGGCGAGCCCGACCCGGCCGAGGCCTTCCGCCACTACGTGCCGCTGCTCACGCAGTGGCGCCGCCTCCCGTACCTCGACCCGGGCCTGCCGACCGAACTCCTGCCGTCCGACTGGAACGCGGTGGCGGCCCGCCAGCTCTTCCAGCAGCTCCACGCGGTCCTGCTGGACCCGAGCCTGCGCCACGTCCGCGCGATCACGGGCCTGGAGGACACGGCCTGAGCGGTCGCCCTCCCGGCCACCGCGACGACCGGTGCAAGAGGCCACTCGGACGCGGAAAACGCAACTTCGACACGGGCGGCGGAGGCGGCTACCTTCACCTGGTCCTCGGCGATCGCCCACGGTCGCACAGGAGTTCTTCCGGACCGAGCCGGCCGCGGGTCCGCACCACGCACCCCCAACCAGGGAGAGACGCATGCCCCGTCTTGCGCTGTACACGTTCGGCGTCCTGAAGTCACCTCTCGCCGATCCCGCCCCTCTCACGCGCGAGTTCTACGACGTCGGTGAGGCCGTCTACCGGAAGATCAGTCAGCACCCCGGGTACCTCGCGCGTGCCGAAGCGGCAGGCGGCGACCGGGGCATGCTCTTCGACGCGGACTGGGGCGCATGGGGAGAGTTCGCCGTACCGACCTGGTACGGCAAGGGCCGCACGGTGGAAACCACCGCCCTGGCCACGACCCTCTCGCTCTGGACCGACCTGCGCCCCGCCTTCGACGCCGTCTACAGCGGTCTGCACCGCGAGGCGCTGAACAGGCGTTACGACTGGTTCGAGAGGACGGGGCACCCGAACTACGTGTTCTGGTGGGTACCCGACGGCGCGATACCCACCTGGCAGGACGGGGTTTCCCGGCTGGAACACCTCCGTGACCACGGCTCCGCGCCGCACGCCTTCACCTACCACCACCCGTTCACCCCGGAGGGAACTGCGACCAGGATCGAAGGCATCGGGCCGAAGGGCGACCAGGTCCGCTGACATCAGGGGGCGCCCGTGCCCGCCCGGGCCAGGGCGACGACGCCCCCGCAGACCAGCGCCACGCCCAGCAGTTGGGGCAGCACCCACCAGCCCGTCCGCAGGTGCTCCTCGTACAGGACCACTCCGAGTGCGACGCTGATGCTCGCGTCGCCCAGCGTCAGCGCGGGCTGAGAGGCGACCAGCGGCCCGCCCTGCATGGCGTGTTCGAGCAGCAGCAGGGCGCAGATGCCGGTCGCCCCGAAGGCGTACGTCTGCCATGCGGTCAGGAACCCGACGACGCCGTGCTCGGTCAGCACGTACACGGAGTGCTTCATCAGGGCGGCCGTGATCGCGTAGCAGACGGCGGTGGCCGCCCCGAGGCAGCCGGCCCGGGCGCGCCCGGGCGGGCGGCGCAGCCCGGCCACCGCCAGGCCCGCGACGAGGGCCGCGCACGCCGCGAGGGCCGGGATCCACCGGTCGACCGGCACGTGCGTCCGGTTCCCGGTGGGGGAGGCCGCGGCGAGCGCCACCCCGAGCCCGGCCACCACCCCCGCCACGGCCAGCCACAGGGCCCCCGGCAGCCGCCGCCGGGCCACCAGTGAGGCGATCAGCAGCGCGAGCGGCAGCTCCAGTACGAACAGCGGCTGTACGAGGACCAGCGCACCGGTGGCCAGCGCCGCGGCCTGCCCCACTCCGGCGGCGATCACGGCCAGGATCCCGGCGACCCACACGGGCCGCCGCAGCAGGTCGAGGACCAGCCCGAACCGGAAGCCCCTGCTCTGCGGAACGGTGAGGGCGGCCCGCCGCTGGAGCACGGTGGCCAGCGCATTGCTGAGCGCCGCGAACAGCGCGAAGAAGACCGGCAGCACGACGCCCATCCGCCGATCCTCAGGGCGTCCGGGCGGCCCCGGCCCGCCGACACGCCCCGACGGGCGGATTCCCCCTGTCCGGTCCCACCGGCCCCGGCGGGATCAGCGAGGGGCGGCGGCGGCCCGGTCCAGGGCGAGGGCCGCCAGGGCCTCCGGGGCGCCGGCCTGGCCCCGGATGCCGGGGAAGGCGTTGACGTCCACGATGAGCGGGGTGCCGTCGCCGGTGTCGATGAGGTCCACCCCGTAGACGTCGAGCGAGAACACCGCGCCGGTGCGGCGGACCACGTCCGCCCAGCCGGGCGGCAGTTCGGCCAGGGGCAGCGGCCGGGTCGGTCCCCGTCCCTCCGGCGCGAGCTCGGAGCGGCGCAGGGCGGCGAAGACCCGGTCCCCGATCGCCCACAGCTTGTGGTCCCAGCCGCTGTTGGGCGCGAACTCCTGCACCACGACGGGCTCCTGCGGCCAGGCGTCCGCGAGCTCCCGCAGCCGGTCCCCGTCGTCGACCCGGGCGACCAGGTCGTGCCGGCGGCTGTGCCGGCTCTTGACCACCAGGGGCGAGCCGGCGATCGGTGCGCCGGCCGCCCAGGCCGCGAGGGAGCCGTAGGTGCGGGTGGCCGCGAACGGCAGACCACCGCGCAGGGCCGACTCCGCCATCCGCGTACGGTCCTGGCAGAGCGCGGTGGCCGCGGCCGAGTTCAGCACCGGGGCCCCGCGCCGCTCCAGCTCCCGCGCGAGGTCCAGCGCCCGCGGCGTCCGCGCCTTCAGCAGATACACGTCGGCCAGGTCCGCGGGAGCTGCGCCTGCGGCGCCCGGATCCAGCGACTCGACCCGGTGCCCGGCGGCTTCGAGCAGCGCCGTCGCGGCGGCCAGCAGCGGATGTCCGGGCTCCGGCGTGATCAGGCAGATCCTCACAGGGCGGCCTCGCCGGCCCGGGCTGCCGCCTGCGCCCCGGACGCCTGCGCCGGGATCGACAGCGGCAGGGCGTGGGCCGGCGCGGGACGGGCCGCTGCCGCCGGGCTGCCCGTCCGTGCCAGCCCCAGCACGGCCCGCCCCACCCGGGCCGCCGCGTCCGGGACCTGACGGAAGCTCGGGAAGTCGTTCACGTCCACCACCACCGGCCCGTCCGGACCCAGCAGCACGTCCACCCCGTACAGGTCGAGCCCGTACACCGTCCCCACCCGCGCGGCGATCTCCGCCACCTCGGCCGACAGCGGCACCCGCCGCTCCCGCACCGCCGGATCCGGGTGCAGGGGCGAGCAGCGCTCGGTGGCGAAGAGTTCCCCGCCGACCGCGTACACCTTGATGTCGGTGCCCGGATTGACCACGTACGGCTGGGCGATGAGCATGTGCTCGCCCGCCAGCTCCGGGAGCAGGGCTTCGAGCTCCCCGGGCGTGGACACCAGGTGCACGGCCCGCCCGGAACTGCCGTCCGCGGGCTTGACGACGAGCGGGTACTCCGCGGCGGGTATCTCCCGCAGCAGTTCCGGCCGCGCCACGGCGTAGGTCGGCGGCATCGGGAGCCCCCCGGTCCGGCCGATGGCGGCGGCCAGCGCCTTGTCCCGCACGCCCCGGATCGAGCGGGCGTCGTTGACGGTGGTCGTGCCCGCCGCGGCGGCGGCTTCGAGCAGGGTCAGCCCGGGACCGCCGGAGACGGTCTTGAGCACCCAGGCGTCGTGCGTGCCCGCGGCCACGACCTCGCCCATGCGCAGCAACGAGCCGCCCGGCCGCACCACATCGACCTGGTGCCCCCACGCGGTCAGCTGCCGGATCACCTCGTTCGGCATGCCGTCGTGGCGGTAGTGCTCCTCCACCAGGAAGCAGAGCCTCATCGACCTTCCCCATATTCCCCGGACGTCCGCCGATCCCGTCCGGCGAGTTGTGACGTCACAGGATGTCATGGAGCGCAATGTGATGATCGGTCCGGTTGGCGAAGGGCCCGCCGAGGCCCCGCGGGACGCTCACTCGCGGTGCGTGAACACCACCAGTGCCGCCTCCCGCACCTCCTGCTCCGGGTGCCGCCTCAGCCTCCGCAGCACCGCAGACCACTCCGGCAGCCAGCCGCAGCGCCGGCCCATCGCCGCGGTGAGCGCCACGGCGAACAACCCCGCCACCGGCGCCCCGTCCTGCGCGAGCCCGCGTACGGCCTCCAGCACCACGGCGGGATCCCGGACCCGGTCGCCGTGCCAGTTCCCGTCGCGCAGCGAGTTCGCCGTCGCCGCGGCCAGCCAGGGCCGGCCCGCGTGGACCTCGACGAGGGCGTCCAGGGCCGCCCGCAACCCCGGCAGGTCCGCGCGCAGGTCGACCGAACGCCGCAGCAGCGCCACGCGGGCCGTGGCCAGGGCGGGTTCGCCGGCGAGCTGCCGCACCAGGGCGTCGCGCAGTTCCCCGTGCTCCGCCGAGACGCTCAGGGTCAGGAACCGCACCCGCTGGAGCGCCGGAAGGTCCCGCTCGGCCCCGGCCTCCGGGTCGTCACCCGAGCGTACGGCGGCCAACAGCACCTCCACGGCGCGGTGGAACTGGCTCCCGGGCTCACCGCCACCGGCGGGGTGCGGCAGCCGCGAGCCGGCGATCTTCTCCAACGCCGTGGCCGCCGCCTTCCAGCCGGAGTCCGGCGCCAGGTCGCAGACGGCCCGCCGGACGGGGTCCGCCGCCTCGGGCGCGTAGGCGACCCAGTCCGGCAGGGCCGCGACCGCGAGAGCGGCCACGGACCGGTGCGGCGAAGCGGCGAGGAGCGCCATCAGCCGGGCGTAGCGCGGCCGGTGCCCCTGCGCCACCGAGAGCACCGGGGTGCGGGCGATTACCTCCCCGGCCTCCCGGGTGCCGGTCGCCGCGGCGGCCTCCAGCAGGCCCCAGACCTCCCCGGTCCCCAGGAGCCCGATCGCGAGGCTCACGGCGGCGGTCACCACATCGGGGTGGCTGTCGGCGTCGGCGGCGATGCGCTCCAGCAGCGCCGCGGCCCGGCGGGGCGGCAGGAACCGCGCGGTCAGCCGGACGGCCTCCTTGCGGCTGGTCACCTTGACCCCCGACGGCGTGCCCAACAGCCCGTCCAGCAGCGCCGCGAGCCGCGTCGGCGCGGTCGCGGCCGCCGCCCGCCCGGCGGCGTACACCGCGACCCGGGCACGGTCGTCCCCCGCGTGCGCGAGCAGGTCGGGCAGGACAGCCGCCGGCTCCGCCGTCCGGGCCGAGGCGGCGAGCGCCGTCTCCGCGAGCACCGTGTCCGCCGAGCGCGCGTGCCGTCGTACGAGCTCCAGCCCGTGGTCGGGGATCCGCGCCGCACCCCGGAGGATCCGGGAACGCTCGTACAGCGCCCGGGACTCGTCGCAGACGGCGACCTCGGCCAGCCAGGCCGCCTCCTCCAGCTGGCGGGGCACCCACCGCCCCGCCCGGTCGAACCGGGGGAGCGGCCGTACGGAGCCCTCGCGCAGGAACCGGCCGTACGGCGGGCGTGCGGCGAGGACGCGGTCCAGGAGATCGGTGCGGTGCGCCGACAGCACCTCCAGTACCGGCGCCAGCGCGACCGCGGACGGCTGCTGCTCCAGCAGCGCGGCCACCCGCTCGCCGCGCGTCGCCGGATCCGCGAGCCAGACCCGGGCGAACAGGGGGAAGTGCCCGTCGGGGCACCGGGTCCGGGCCTCGTCGAGCATCCGCTGGAGCTCGGGCAGGCGCTGGCCGCGGTCTCCCAGGTGCATCGCGAACGCGAGCAGCGGCCCGTACTCACCCTTGGCCGCGCGCAGGTCGAGCCAGGGACGCAGGACGTCGAAGACCTGCCGCGCGCGGCCGGGCGGCAGCACGCTCCCGTACGAGCCGTGCACGAGGCAGCCGGTGCGGGCGGTGAGCTCGTGGAGGGTGCGCAGTGCCCAGTCGAGGAGTACGGAGGAGGGGGCCGGGGTCTCCAGTACGGCGGACACCAGGCGTTCCAGGGCCGAGAAGGTCTCCGCGGAGCAGTCGCGGGCCTCGGCGGCCTCGGTGGCGATCCGCTCCAGGAGGGCGGCCGAGGACTCGTCGGCCAGCAGCGCCACCGGCACCCGGGCCAGGGCGGACAGCGCGGCCGCGCGCACGGGGTCGCGGTCGTTGCGCAGCCGCAGCACCATCAGTTCGAGTACCTCGCCCAGCGCTTCGGCGTCGCGCGCGTGGACCGCGTTCTCGACGAGCCGCGGCCACGCCGCCCTGCGGGTGTCGGCGTCGGACAGTCGCGTCGCGGCGAGGAGTTCGGGCCGCGCCTCGGCGACGGGTAGGTGCGCGAGCGCTTCGAGGAGCCGCTCGATCGGCAGCGCTTCACGGCGGGCCCGGTCGGCGTGGCGCCGCGCCTCGGCCCGGCGGCGCTCGCGCGGGAGCACGGCCAGGACGGGATCGGGAACGAGCCCCTCGGGAGCGGGGGCGTGCGCGATGGCCGCGTCGTGGAACTGCGCGCGCCGGCCCGGGGGCAGCGCCTTCAGCAGCGCGGCCAGGTACGCGGGACGCCCCGCCCAGCGGCGGCCGAGGTCGGGCAGGGACGGTGGATCGGCGCGCACGAGTTGCCGCAGCCGGGACGGCGGAAGGAGGTATTCCTGGTACCCGTCCGTCCGTTCGGGGGCGGTCAGCCAGCGTACGAACCGCTCCGCGTCCGCGGCGATCAGATCGCCGACCCCGTCCTCCAGGGGGCCGGGCAGCCGGCCCGGCCCGTACTGCTCCAGCAGCCCGAGCACACGGTCCGGGGCGGCGGGCAGCGCCGCGGCCACGCCCGCTGCCTGGCCGTGCCACCAGTGGGCGCGCAGGTTCTCCGGCAGATCCGCCAGTTCGCTCGCCGCCTGGTCCAGCACCGGGCCGGGATGGCAGCGGCCCAGCCGTACCCGGTGCGGGGCGGCGTGGGCCAGCTCCGGCAGCAGGGCGGAGACGAACTCCGGCCCGCAGGCAGGGAGCAGGGACGCGGCCTCGCCGTCGCCCCACTGGGCCCGCAGGACGGGCACCAGCCGCTGCGCGAGCGCCCGGCGCGAGCCCCGGAACACGGCCCGGGACAGCTCCCGGCGGATCTCGGCGGAGGCGTCGTCGTACGCCGCTTCGATCGCCTCGTCCGGAACGGGCAGCGTGCGCACGGCCCGGTGGGCGAAGGAGCGCACCACGGGGTCCGGGTCGGCCAGCCGCTGCGCCAGGTACCCGGTCTGCCGCCCCGCGAGCGCCGCCAGTGCGGCCAGCCGCCGCTCGTAGCGGCCCCGGCCGGCCAGCTCGGCCAGGACGCCGGGCAGTTCGCCTGTGAGGGCGAGGTCGCGGGCGGTGGTGGCGAGCAACCGCATCCGGTCGGCGTACGGGAGCGGGTCGAGGTCGGCGAGCAGGCGTTCGACGGGATGCGGCATGGGGCCAGTGTGCCGACCGGGGCCGGCGCGGAGAAAACGGATTTCGCGCAGGCCACGTACGGCAGGGAGCCCGGGCGGCCGTCGACACGGCCGCCCGGGCTCCGTCCGGGGCGGTCCCGCCGGCGGCACCGGCGGGACACGGGGGTCACACCGGCATGGGCACCGACACGAACCGCTTGCCCGACTCGTTCTCGACCACGACCTCCTTGACGTCGGCCGGGTCCACCGCCGCCGAACCGTCCAGCGAGGCGCCCTTGCCCTCGCCGTTCTGGCTGCCGACGACCCAGCTGCCGGCGGAGGTGCGCTTGCCGTCCTTCCCGACCACGATCAGCATGCAGCGCTCGCCCGGCGGGATCCCCGCCACGGCCGCGTGCACCCGGACCCACTTGGCCGCGGGCGTGACCTGTACGGTCATCCGCGCGCTGGTGCGCGGGTCGATCACCGAGGCCACCTTCGTACCCGCAGGCGGCGGCGAAGGCTGCGCCGAGACCGACGGCGAGGGCTGTGGCGGCAGGGCCACCTGATCGCCGTCCGCCGAGCCCCACTGCGCTCCGGCCCAGAACACGGCGGCCAGCGAGGCCGCTGCGGCCAGCCCCGCGACGCCCCACCGTCGGCGGCGATCGCCCGCCGACTCGCTCCGCACCTGCCGCAGCGTGCGCTGGAGCAGCAGGTCACCGCCCTGTGGCGGTCCGTCGAGGAAGGCCTCCGCAGGCACCTCGCCCAACGCCGCTTCCATCTCGCGCAACGCGGTCACCTCCTCTCGGCATTGCACGCAGCCGCTCATGTGCCCCTCGACCCGGCGGACCTCCTCCTCGCTCAGGACGCCGAGGACGTACGGGCCGAGAAGTTCCTCCTCCTCGTGCCGCTGCCGGTTCATGCCACCACCTCCCGCAGTCCAGCACCCTGCCGGGGCGGCCTGCCCATTCGATTGCCCGCCCGGCCCTCCGCGGCGCCGCCTTGGCGGAACACCTCGCGCAGTGCCTTGAGCGCGTAGTGCGCGCGTGATTTGACCGTGCCCGCCGGGATGCCGAGGCTGTCGGCCGCCTCGGCCACGCTCAGCTGGCGGTAGTACAGCTCCCTGAGCACGTCCCGGTGTTCCGGGGACAGCTGGTCGAGGGCCCCCAGCACGGCCATCGTGTCCACGATGGAGTCCGCGTGGTCCAGCTCCACCGGGGGAGCGGCCGCCTCTCCGGAAACCTCCGCGGGACGGGCCGCTTTGGCCCGGTACCGGTCGGTGATGATGTTGCGGGCCACCGTCAGCAGCCAGCCGCGCACCGAACCCTTCCCGTTGACCAGCACCTCGGAATGCCGCCAGGCGCGGATGAGCGTCTCCTGGACGACGTCCTCGGCGGTGGCCCGGTCTCCGGTCAGCCGGGTCGCGTACGCGAGCAGGGCGTGGCCGTGCTCCTCGTACACCGACCTGATCAGTGCCTCATCGGTCGAGCCCCGCCGTGTACGGGGCCACAGTGGTCCGGCCATCTCACCCTCTCCGTCTTCCTCGCCCATCTGGTGCGGTCAGAACACGCGCCCCGACAGGGCGCGGTTCATGTGACCCCCGTCACTTGGGGCGGTGGTGCTCAGGTGTGGCAGGTGCGCCCCTCGTTGAGACAGCCGACGACGGCGGCCATCTGCGCGTCCGTCATGGCGTCCACGAACATGGCGTGGTCCGTTTTCGGGCTGTGGTGCTGCTCGGGGAAGGAGTCGACCGCGACCGCCACCCCCGCCGGCACCTCGTACGCGAGGGAGACGCGCAGCTGCGGCACGGCGAAGGTGCCCTGCGGGCAGACGCCGTTGGCCGCGGGGAAGACGAGGTGCGCGCGGTGCCCCGGGCTCTCGGTGTCCAGCCCGTTCCAGCAGCTGGGGAAGGTGAGGGTACGGGTGAGGCGCTCGCCGGCGGGGCAGCGCGGGTAGCGGGTGGTGAACCGGTCCGGGGAGCCGGAACAGCCCCAGCGGGCCCGTACGTCCGCGTCGCTCGCCGCGGTGTACGCCACCGCGTCGCCGGTCATCGCGCGCAGGAAGCGCGGCATCGGCACGACCTTGCCCACCGGGTTGCCGCGGAACTCCACGGAGACCTGCGCCTCGGGCAGGATCTCGCCCGTGTTGCCGTGCCCGGCGGAGCCCTCGTGCGGGTGGCCGCCCGTACGGTCCGTCCTGCGCAGGACCGGCCAGTAGTAGGTGGACCGGTCCCCGCCGCGGCAACTGGTGGCGGCGGCGGCCAGGGAGGCGTCCGTCGACATCGCGTCCGTGGAGAGGTTCCCCACGTACGCGTGGGTGTGGTGGGCGCCGGAGCGCAGCCCCGGCGACACCACGATGTTGTCCTCGTTGTAGTGGCGCTCCTCGTTGCGCCCGCAGTCCACCGTCACGGTGCCCGTCGAGGCGTCGGGGCCGGGCGCCGGCAGATCGCGGGGGTCGGGCGGTACATCCCGTATGTCCACGTAGTCGCGGGAGTTCGTCCCGGAATGGGCGGTCGCCTCGGGGCCCGCCACCCGGGTGGCGCCCAGCACGGCGGCCGCCAGCCCGATGCCGAGCACCAGGCAGACGAGCAGTGTGAGCAGTCGGCGTTCGTTCCCCATGCGGGTCACGGTTGCCGTTGCGCGCCGCAGCGTCAACCTGGCGTCCCGCATGCCGGTCGGCGCCCCGCCGCCGAGGGCCGTGCGTGCTTGCCGACCCGTCGGGGGACCGCGCACAGTGGCCGGCATGACACCCGCTGAGCTCCTGCACGCGTTCGCCCGCACCCGCGCCTCGCTCGACGGCGGCGAGGTGGCCTTCTGGTGGTCCGGGGACATCTACTCCTGGGCCCCGGACCAGCCGTACCGGCGCCTCTTCGGCTTCGAGGGCCTCAACGTCTCCCGGCTCGTCGAGGACCCGGAGACCGGCGGCTTCCAACTGCTCACCCGGGAGGCCGCGTTCTACCTGGACCCGCAGACCCGGGAGATCCTGGAGACCTGGGAGGGCAAGCCGGTCGTGCACGTCTGGAACGATCCCGCCAATCTGAGGCTGCGGCCCTTCCCGGTCCCCCTGACCGAGCTCGGGGACCAGGTCTGCTTCAGCCTGGAGATCCCGCTCGCCTATCCGTCGCCGCTGCCGGTCGCCGACTACCCGCTCCACTCCGCCGGCGACACCTACAGGGCCCTGGAGCTCTTCCAGTTCTTCGCTCCGGGCGCGGTGCTGACCACCGACGAGCCGAGCGTCCCCTGCACCATGTCCTGGACGCGGATGTCCCCGTGGCTCCCGTGGATGGAGCAGGGCCAGCGCCCGGGCGGCCTCACCTTCCACTGCCGCGGCCGCAAGCTGGGGTCGTACGCCGAGGTCCCGGAGCGCACCCGCGCGTACATCGCGGCCCGCCACCCGGAGTACGCCCACGCCCCGGAGAAGTGGACCGAGCCCAACGAGACGAGCTGGACCTACTTCCGCACCCACCACGCCCGCCCCTGAAGCCCCCCGGCCCGCTCGGAGGCCCGTACGGGTGTCCGGGTTCGGGGGGTCTGGTACGGGTTGAAACGCGGCGGCGGCCGAGGGGGGTCCGGCGGGGGATCCGGGGGTGCGGGATACGGGGGACCTGGGGGTCGGGGGCGCAGGGGCGGGGGGTAGGGTCCGGGGGAGGTGTCAGGGGGGCGGCAGGGGTGCGGACAAGGGTTTTCCCTGTATCGGGTTCATCCCCGCGTTGCCTACTGTCTGCCCACCGGCGATCTCTCCCGCTCCGAACGGACCCCGCGCCAACCCCACATGGCGTGAAGCCGTCCGGGCGGGCCGATCGCCCGCACCGCCGTTGCCCCTGCCCCGCCGAAGCGGCCGGGACAACGCGGCGAGCAGCGGTGGCCGGGACGGGATTGACCGACCCGTCCCCGGCCCCGTAGCCGCCGGTTCACCTCCCACACAGCTCCAACCGCCCGCTCCGGCCTGCCCGGAAAGGGCTCGCGAAAGGGAACACCGTGCACGCAACGAGACGTAGCAGGCTCATATCCGTGGTGGCGATGTCCGTCACCCTGCTCGCCGGCTCCGCCACCGCTTCCGTGGCCCTCGCCGGCTCGGAGCCCGCTCCGGCCCAGGCCGCTGCCTCCACCCTGCCGGCCGCGGGGGCGCCGGCCGCCCCCGACGCCGCGCCGGTGCAGAACCTGATCGTCGGCTACAAGGCCTCGGCCACCGAGGCCAGCTCCAACAAGGCCGCCGCCGACGACGCGGCCGCCAAGGGCAAGAAGGCCGGCAAGAAGGCGAAGTTCGACCGCCGTCTCGGCACCGGTGCCGCCCTCGTCAACCTGGGCGGCTCGGTCGCCCCGGCCGCCGCGGCCGACGTGATGGCCCAGTTCCGCGCCGACCCGGACGTCGCGTACGTCGAGGCGGACTCCCGCGCCTACGCGATGGCCACCCCGAACGACACCGAGTACTCCAAGCAGTGGGACCTCTTCGAGCCCACCGGCGGCATGAACGTTCCTGCCGCCTGGGACAAGACCACCGGCTCCGGCGTCACCGTCGCGGTGATCGACACCGGCTACGTGGCCCACTCCGACGTCGCCCCCAACATCGTCGCCGGCTACGACTTCATCTCCGACGCCGCCGGCGCCCGTGACGGCAACGGCCGCGACAACAACCCCGCCGACGCGGGCGACTGGAGCGCGGCCGGCGAGTGCGGCACCGGCTCCCCGGCCAGCGGCTCCTCCTGGCACGGCACCCACGTCGCGGGCACCATCGCCGCCGCCACCAACAACGCCAAGGGCGTCGCGGGCATCGCGTACAACGCGAAGATCCAGCCCGTCCGCGTGCTCGGCAAGTGCGGCGGCGCCACCTCCGACATCGTCGACGCCATCACCTGGGCCTCCGGCGGCACCGTCGCGGGCATCCCGGCCAACGCCACCCCCGCCAAGGTCATCAACATGAGCCTCGGCGGCTCCGGCGCCTGCACCGCCAGCTACCAGAACGCCATCAACGCGGCCGTCGCCCGCGGCACCACGGTCGTGGTCGCCGCCGGCAACAGCAACGCGGACGCGGCCGGCTTCTCGCCCGCCAGCTGCAACAACGTGGTCTCCGTGGCCGCGACCAACCGCACCGGCGACCGCTCGTTCTACTCGAACTTCGGCAGCCGCGTCGACGTCTCCGCGCCGGGCGGTGAGACCCGCCGCGCCACCGACACGCCCGGCACCGTCACCACCCCCGAGAACGGCATCCTCTCCACGCTGAACAACGGCGCCACCACCCCGGGCTCGGAGATCTACAAGCCCTACCAGGGCACCAGCATGGCCGCCCCGCACATCGCGGGCCTCGCCGCGCTCGTCGTCGCCGCCAAGCCCTCGCTGACCCCGGCGCAGGTCGAGTCGGCCATCAAGGCCAACGCCCGCCCGCTGCCCGGCACCTGCACCGGCGGCTGCGGCACCGGCATCGCCGACGCGGCCGCGACCATCACCGCCGTCACCTCGACGCCCGCCCCGGGCTTCGAAAACGGTACGAACGTGAACATCCTCGACAACACCACCGTCGAGAGCCCGATCACCGTCAGCGGAGTCGCGGGCAACGCCCCGGCCGCGCTCACGGTGAACGTGAGCATCGTGCACACGTACATCGGTGACCTCAAGGTCGACCTGGTCGCCCCGGACGGCTCCGTCTACACCCTGCACAACCGCGCGGGCGGCAGCACCGCCAACATCAACCAGCAGTACACCGTGAACGCCTCCTCCGAGGTCGCCAACGGCACCTGGAAGCTCCGCGTCAACGACAACGCGGGCGGCGACACCGGCTACATCGACTCCTGGAGCCTCGGCTTCTGAGGACCTGACGGTCGCGGCCCCCGGACCGCACCGGCCAGGCGCTCAAGTACGGACCAATGAGCCCGCGGACCTGCCGATACACCTCGTATCGGCAGGTCCGCAGCCGTTTCCCGACAGCTGACTGAATTCTGCGTCACAATCCGGGTCCACCCGGCATCCGACCTCGTATTGTCGCGTCTCACAGGAGATGCACAGAAGTGGGGACGAGAGGCTGGTGGCTGTGCGTGGTGGCGGCGACGGGGAACGCTGACACGACCGTCGGACACGGTGAACTGATCAAGGAGGTCGAACGCGCGCTGACCACACACGGGCGGGCCCTCCTCACCGGACCCGCCGGCTCGGGCAAGACCGAGGTGGCCGCCGCGGTCGCGACCGCGGCCACGGCCCGCCACGAGACCGTGCTCCGCCTCGCCCCCGAGGCCGCCGACCAGTGGATACCGGAGGCCTCCGCCGCCGCACTCCTCGCCTCCGTGCCCTGCTCCGCGCTGGAACGGCTCTCCGGACCCCAGCGCACCGCCATCGCCCTCCTGCGCCGGGAGACCGACGCACCCCGCGCCGGCCGCGACCACGTGGCGCTGCGCCTCGCCGTCGTCGAGGTCCTGCGCACCCTCGCCGCCCGCACCCCGGTCCTGCTCGTCCTCGACAACGCCCAGTGGCTGGATGCGGAAAGCACCGATCTGCTCCGGTTCGCCCTGCGGCTGACCCCGCCCCGCGTACGGGTCCTCGTGGCCGAGTGCGTCCAGGGAGGCGCCCCCGTCGGCGGCCCCCTGTGCGGCCCCGGCACCCCCGCGATCCGCGTCCCCGCGCTCGGCGCCGACGAGGTCGCCGAACTCCTCGCCCGGCACGGCCTCCCCGCCCGCCTCGCCGGCCGCATCCACCAGGCCAGCGGCGGAAACCCGCGCCTCGCCCTCGCCCTCGGCCACTCCCTCGCCGAAGCCGCCGAGGCCCGCGACGGCAGCGCCCACCACGCCGACCCCCTGCCCCTGTCCGGCCAGGCCCGCGAGGTCGCCCGCCGGCTGCTCGCCGAAGCCCCGGCTCCCGCGCGCCGCACCCTGCTGCTCGCCGCCCTCGCGGCCCGCCCGACCACCGCCCTGCTGCGCCGGGCCGGGCGCCCCGACGCCGAGGCCGAACTCGCCGAAGCCGAACGGGCCGCGCTGGTCACCGTGGGAGAAGACGGCGCCGTCTCCTTCACCGCCGGGGCCCTGCCCATGGCCCTCGCCGCCGACGCCGGCTGGCCGGAACGCGCAGCCGGACACTCCGCGCTCGCCGCCGCCGTCGACGACCCCGTCCAGGCCGTACGCCACCGCGCCCTGGCCGTGGACACCCCCGACGAGGGGCTCGCCGCCGAGATCACCGAGGCCGCCGCGGCCTGCCGCAGACGCGGTCAGCGCGCCCTGGCCGCCGAGCTCGGCCTGCTCGCGGCCGAACGTACGCCGACCAATCGGCCCGGGGACGAACTGGCCCGCCTCGTCGCCGCCGCCGAGGACGCCGGCTGGGCCGGCCGCGCCGACCTCGCCCGCCGCGCCACCCGCGCCGTACTGGCCCGCGACGCCTCGCCCGCCGACCGGGTGCGGGCCCGGCTCGCCGTGATCGACGCCGCGGGACAGGCTCTCGCCGCCCTCGACGAGACGTTCGCGCACGCCATGGACGACGCCGCCGGGGACCCCGCCCTCCAGGCGGCCGTCCAGCTGCGCATCGCCACGAAGTACAACCTCAGCGACGGCGACCCCGTACGCTCCCGCGACGCCGCGGCCGAGGCCGGGGCGCTCGCCGCCCTCGGCGGCGACCAGGTCGCCGAGGCCATGGCCCTGACCGTACGGGCCCGGATGGGCCGCATCCTCGGGGACCCCGACGCCGAGGACATCCTGGCCGAGGCCCTGGCCCTGCCCGCCCCCGAGGTGCCGCTCGGCATGCGCAACGCGCCGCAGTACCTCGCCGTACGACACGCCCTGTTCGACGACCGCCTCGACGACGCCCGCAGCCAGCTCCTCGTCCTGCTCCCCGCCGTCCGGCGCACCGGCTCCGCGGAGGACGTCTTCGAGGTCCTGCGCAGCCTCACCGAGGTGGAGCTGCGCCGCGGCCGGTGCACGTCCGCGTCCGCGCACGCCCGCCGCGCCCTCGAACTCACCATCGAAGCGGGTCTCTCGCCCGGTCCCGCCTGGTACGCCTCCGCGATGGCAGAGGCCATGGGCGGCAGCTTCGCCCGCGCCGCCGGCTACGCCCGGCGCGGCATCCAGGCCTCCGAGGAGGAGCACGACCAGGTGTTCCTCTCGCGCAGCCTGTACGCGCTCGGCCTGACCGAGCTGGCGACCGGTGAGGCCGCCAGGGCCGTGGCCACCCTGCGCCGGGTCGCCGAACTGGAGGAGGCCCAGCAGGTCGTCGACCCCTCGATCCTGCGCTGGCACGGAGAGCTGGCCGAGGCCCTGGTGGCCGCAGACGCGCCCGACGAGGCCGCCGAACTGCTCGGCGCCGTCCGTCCGGTGGCCCTCGGCCTCGGCCGCACCGCGGTGGTCGCCGCGCTGGACCGGGCCCGCGGCCTGTGCCTGTCCGCGCACGGCGAGGCCGACGCCGCCGTGGACTTGCTGGAGGCCACGGCGCAGCGGTTCGCGGCGCTTGAGCTCCCGGTGGAACGCGGCCGTACGCTGCTCGCCCTGGCGCGAGTGGAACGGCGCCGGCGCCGGCGCGCCCCCGCCCGCGCCGCACTGCAGGCCGCCGCCGAGGTGTTCACCGCGGCCGGCGCGAAGCCCTGGGCCGAACTCGCCGCGGAGAACCGGGAGCCGGGCGCTGCCCCGGGCGGCGGCGCGGGCATGGTCCTGGCGGCGCTGACCGAGGCGGAGACCCGTCTCGCCCTGCTCGTGGCGGAGGGCGCCAGCAACCAGGAGGCGGCCGCGAAGCTGTTCGTCAGCGTCAAGACGGTCGAAGCCCGGCTGACCCGGATCTACCAGAAGCTCGACGTACGCTCCCGCGCCCAGCTGGCCACCACCCTGCGCACCCGCTGAGGGTGCGCGAGGCGGTGGCCTCGACCGGGGGCGGCCTCAGCAGCCGAGGTTGCCGCCCGGGCTCACGCCCAGGATCTGCGTGAACGACTGGTAGGCGTTGATCCGGCTCTGGACCTGGGCGGGGTTGCCGCCGTTGCACTCCAGGGAGCCGTTGATGGAGCGGATCGTCTCGCCGAAGCCGGCGCCGTTGACCATGGCGGCGTGGGCGGTCATGGTGCCCGGGCCGTTCTGGGTGTTCCAGTACCAGAGGGCGGTCTTCATGGCGACCGCCGGGTCCTGCTCCACGAGGTACGGGTTGGCGAGGAGGTTGATGCCGAGGGCGTCGCCGGCGGCCTTGTAGTTGAAGTTCCAGCTGAGCTGGATCGGGCCGCGGCCGTAGTAGGCGGCCTGTCCGGCGGGGCAGCCGTACGGCTGGCTCGCGTCGCAGTAGTGGGGGTAGTTGGCGGTGTTCTGTTCCACGATGTACACGAGCCCGCCCGTCTCGTGCGAGACGTTCGCCAGGAAGGCCGCCGCCTCGCGCCGCTTGACGGTGTCGTCACCGGTGTTGGCGAAGCCGGGGTACGCCGACAGGGCCGCGACCAGACCGTTGTAGGTGTAGAAGGGGTTCCGGTTCGGGAACATCTGGTTGAACTGGGCCTGGGAGACCACGAATCCGGAGGGGTTGCCGGGGTCCGGGTCCTGGCCGCCGCCACCGCCGCAGGTGCCGAGGTCGGACCAGACGCCCCACTGCCCGGTGGTGCCGGGCGTCTCGCCCTGCGTCCACCACTTGGCCTGCCAGTTGTGCCCGCTGTACGAGGCGCTCATGCCGTTGGTGTAGACGGCGGACGAGGACCACGGGGTGACGCAGGCCGCGGCCGCGGCGGCGGGCGAGGCGGGGAGGGCGACCGCGAGGCCGATGGTGGTGGCAGCGGCGGCGGCCAGGGCGAGTGCTCGGCGGCGAAGCGCACGCATCACGTAATTGCTCCTTCAGTGGGGGGAGTTGCCGTGGGGGGATTCCTGGCCACTGAACCGAAGCTGGTCTGGACCTGTCAAGGTCTAGACCAGTATTCATTCCGTTTGGACGACAAAGGGGCAGGGCCCGTACGCGCCGACGCGCATACGGGCCCTGCCGGTTGCCGCAGAGCGGTCGGCTGCCGGCCGAGAGGTTGCCGGAGAGGAGCGGGATGTTGCCGAGGATTGGCCGCCCCCGGCGGGACGAGCCGATCAACTGCAATCCGCGCGGGTTGTCGGCTGTCACCCGAGTGGCCGGCGCATCCGACGCGACCGGGCACGCGAAGGGGCCGTCTCCAGCTCCGTGAGCTGGAGACGGCCCCCTGGACCTCGTCTTTCGGATCGGGCCGGTCCCTTGTGGATCAGACGGCCTCGTCCGACGTCTTCAGGGCGTCGCCGTGGAGGCGACCGCGGGCGGTCAGCCCGTCTTGCGGCGGGTCTTCTTGTTCTTGCCGCCCGCGCCACCGCTGGCGCCCTGGATCTTCGCCCGGCTCTGGTGAGCCTGCTGTGCGTGGGCACTGCGGGCGTTGCGGTCAAGGGCCTCCCGGAACTTGCGCTTGGCCTCCTCGGCCGGCGATTCGTCCTGCGGGGTGTCCGACTCTTGTGCCATATGTCCTCCTGGGTCGACCTGAAGCCGTCCCAGTCTGTCACCCACCGTCCCCCCTGACCAGCGGGTTCCGTTCCACGGGTGTCGGGCGGGGCCGCGTCGGGGCCCCGACCGACCGGATCGGCCGGAGGGCCCGCGCGCGCGGAGACGCGAAGTCCCGGGCCTCGCGGGGAGACCCGGGACTTCACTGGTGCACTTCGCTTGACCGCCGTGTTCAACGACGGACCGCCCCCGAGGTCACGCCCCGAGGGACACGCGTCGTTGGTGCACCCGCAGCTGCAGGGTGGCGAGGTCCAGCAGCGGGGTGGGCACGGCGAGCGCGCGGGCCCGGGCGATCAGGTCGCCGAAGACGTGCTCCACCTCCGTGGGACGGCCGGCGACCAGGTCGCGGTACATCGACGGGGTGAGCGGGGAGCCGGGCGTGGTCACCGTACGGGCCGTGAAGGCGAGCTCGGCCTCCGGCACGGGATGGCCCGCCGCGGCCGAGACGGCCGCCGCCTCGGCGAGTACGGCCCGCCCGAGCCCGGCTCCACCGGGCACTGCGCCGACCTCGCCGACGGAGCCGCGCCCCAGGCAGGTGACGGCCGCCAGGGTGCTGATGAACACCCACTTGTGCCACATCGCGCCGACGACGTCCGCGGTCTCGGGGCTGTCGATGCCCGCCCCGTTGAGCACGGCGCGCACGGCGTCCACGCGGGCGGAGGGCCGGCCGTCGAGCTCGCCGGTGACCACGACGGACGGCGGGGCCATGCGCACGATGTCGCCGTGCTCGTTCAGGGTGGTGACCACCTTGGCGACGCCGCCGAGGACCGGCGCCCCGCCGAAGCGGTGCGTGAGGTGTTCGAGGTGGGCCATGCCGTTGAGCAGCGGCACGATCACGGTCCCCGGCCCGACCGCCGGGGCCAGGTCCTTGGCGGCGCGGTCAAGCGCCGTGGACTTCACCGAGAGCAGGAGGAGGTCGTACGGGCGGGTCAGCGTGTCCGCGGTCACCAACTCGGGAGTGAGCGTGAGGTCTTCGCCGAGGCCCGTCACCCGCAGCCCCCGCTCGCGCAGCACGGCGGCGCGCTCGCGGCGGACCAGGAAGGTGACGTCCTGCCCGGCCTGGGCGAGACGGGCGCCGAACCAGCCGCCCACGGCGCCGGCGCCGACTGTAAGGATCTTCATGGGGGCCAGCCTGTCATGGGACTGCGCGGTCCCGCCGGCTCCGTGACGGGAAAGGCGCCTCAGCTCTGTGTGACGCGCAGAGCGTCGCCGACCAGGCGTACCGCGCGGGAGAGGCGGCCCAGCTGCTGGAGTTCGACGGCGTACATCCGGATCGAGCTCTCGATGACGATCTCGGCCACGCCCATCGAGGGCAGTTCGGCCCGGCTGGTCTCCAGGGCGACCCGGACCGCGCGCATCTCGTGCTGCAGCTGGAGCTGGGCGTGCCGGGTGAGGAGGGCGGGGCTGCGGGTCAGCGTCGAGTAGCTGCCGTAGCGTGCCGGGAGCAGATCGCGCAGCCAGCGCATGGCCGTGCGTTCCCAGTCGTGGGTGCCGGGGGCCTTGACCTGGCAGGGCCAGTCCGGGCTGAGCGTGGTGGAGACCGTCTGGCGCATTCTCGTCGCTTCCGAGTGGTGTCGAACTCTGATCGAGACGTTGGTGGGCGGCCTCGGCCCAGGGGTTGACCGAGACCGCCACAAGCGCTCTGGTGGATACCGGTGCCGGGAACGGGCACCCTGCGCGGGGCGTGAGGAGGAGCCGTCCCGCGCGGGTGTCCGTTCTGGGAGGGCGTGGGGTCGCTCTCCTGGCGTCCGTGGATCCGGCGCGCTGCTCAGTAAACATATATACCGTCGAGTAGACAAGAGAATGAAAAATTACATACGAGTACAGGGCGTGAAAGTGGACTGTCCCGTACCGGTTGAAAATCGGCCTTACAGGAAGAATCCGTGCTGGTCGGCGACCTGCTCGTAGCCTTCGAGCCGCGCCTGGGTCCGCTCGGGATCCGCGTCGGCCATCGCCTGCAGCAGGGCCGCGGACAGCATCCCCGGGGCCGCGTACGAGTCGAACACCAGCCGCGCCCCGGTCCCGGCGGTCAGCGCCACGTCCGCCTCGTCCACCAGCGGGCCCAGGGTGGTGTCGGTGATCAGCGCGATCTTCAGCCCGGCGCTGCGGGCGGCCCGGAGCGCCGACAGGGTCTCCTTGGCGTGCCGCGGCATCGCGAAGGCCAGTGCCCAGGTCCCGCCGGCCTCCCGGGACTGCAGCAGGGCGTCGTAGGCGACGCTGCCTCCACGTGTCACCAGCCGGACATCGGGGTGGATGCGCCGTGCCGCGTACGCGAAGTACTCCGCCAGTGAGACCGAGATCCGCAGGCCGAGGACGGTCAGCGGGACAGAGCGGGCCAGCTCGCGGCCGATGTCGAGCACCTGGTCGGTGTCGGCGAGCAGGCGCCGTACGTTCTCCAGGTTCGCGATCTCGGCGTCCACGGCCGCCTGGAGTTCGTTGCGGCGGAACTGCTCGCGGCTCTCCGGGGAGCCCGCGACCGCACTCAGCGCCATCGGCTGCAGGGCGTCGCGCAGGGCCGGATAGCCGCTGAACCCGAGGGAGGTGGCGAAACGTGTCACCGACGGCTGGCTGACCCCCACCCGCTCCGCGAGCTCGGTGATCGAGAGGAACGCGGCCTCCGTGAGGTGGTCGACCAGGTACTGGGCGATCCGCCGCTGCCCCGGAGACAGCCGGTGGCCGTCGAAGAGGGCGCGGACCCGGTCGCCAGGGGCCCGCTCATGGGCCGGCGGCGCCTGCCCACTCGGCGTGATCGCAGCCGCCTGTGCGCGTGCCTGCTGCCCCGATGACACCGATGGGCCTCCCTCTCATGTCACTCGTCTTCAAACATAGCTCACGCCCTGTGGTCGGGCCGGGCCGGTGCCCTGGCCCCGGGCCGCATCTCTCGCGACCGCCGGATGGCGGAAATATGATGTGCACGGTTCTTTGGCGCAGCGCCCGCCGCGAGAGCCGAGAACCGAGTGCCGAGAGCAGGGACCTATGGATGCATCCGGGAGCGGTCCATGACCCGCCGCACCCCGAAGTCGGTGAGCGCCGCCGACCTCCTGAGCACCCTGGGACGGCTCACCGCCCGGGCCCGCGCGGGAGCGGAACTGCAACTGGCCAGGGTGGAGCTCGCCGAGGCCCTCCAGCGCGAGATGCTGCCGGGCTCCCTTCCCGCCCTGCCCGGGCTGCGCAGCGCGGCCCGCTACGCCCCCGCCCGGCACGGCCTGGACATCGGCGGTGACTGGTACGACGGCTTCCGGCTGTCCGGAGGCGGGCTCGCCTTCTCCATCGGCGACGTACAGGGCCACGACGTGGAGGCCGCCGCCTTCATGGGGCAGGTCCGCGTCGGCGTGCGCGCGGTGTCGACCGTCGTCGTGGACCCGGGCGAGGTGCTGAGCCGGGCCAACGACGTCCTGCTGTCGATGGACTGCGAGCTCTTCGCGACCTGCACCCTGCTCCGCTTCGACCCGCAGACCTGGGAGCTCGAAAGCGCCCGGGCCGGCCACGTGCCCTCCGTCTGGGCCACGGTCGACGGCCGCTACGGGATCACCGACGACGAGGGCGGCCCGCCGCTCGGAGTGGAACCCGGGGCCCGGTACGCGGTGACCCGGCGCCGGCTGGACCAGGCGGGATCCATCGTCCTGCTCACCGACGGCGTCGTCGAGGGGCCCTCGTTCCCGATCGACGTCGGACTCGACCGGGTGGCCCGCGTGGTCAGGGAGGCGGCGGGCGCCGACCCCGACGAGATCGCCGCCGAAATCATGAAGGTGGCCGATTCCACCGGCCACGCCGACGACGCGGCGGTACTCGTGCTCAGCCACGACGGGGCAGCGCCCCTGCGCGGGTAGCGCGTGTCACGGACCGCCCGGAGGCGGCGGTTGTTGTCTGATGCTGTGGTGCGCACCGAGGAATGGCGACGTTTCAGCGGAACCCTTCTCGGGATCCTCATCGTCGCCACCGCCTACTACGCCTCAGGACGGATCGGCCTCCTGCTGCGCGTGGAGGTCGACGGCGCGGTGGTGACGCCCCTGTGGCTGCCCACCGGCATCGCGGTCGCCGCCCTGTTGTGGTTCGGGCCGCGGATGTGGCCGGGCATCGCCCTCGGGACGTTCTTCGCCATCGAACACCTCGCCACCTTCCAGCTCGCCGACGCCGGCATCATCGCGGGCAACACCCTCGCGCCGCTGTGCGCGTACCTGCTGCTGCGCCGCGTGGGCTTCCGCGTCGAGATCGACCGGCTCCGGGACGGCCTGGCCCTGGTCTTCCTGGGCGGCCTGGTGCCGATGACGCTCAGCGCCTCCATCGGCACCGCGGTGCTGGTGGCCACCGGGGACCTCGACCCCGCCGGGTTCTGGCCGGTGTGGTCGGCGTGGTGGGCCGGCGACGCGATGGGGGTGCTCGTGCTGACCCCGCTGCTGCTCGTCGTGGCCCGGCTGCGGATGCCGCAGGACGCCTACCGGGTCGCCGAGGCGGTCGGGCTGACCGTCGCCGCCGGGGCCGTCGCCCTCGTGGCCACCCGGAGCTCGCTGTCGCTGCTCTTCCTCGTCTTCCCGCTGCTGATCTGGTCGGCCGTACGCTTCCAACTGGCCGGCAGCGCGCCCTGCGTCCTGCTCGTGTCCGTCCTGGCGATCTCGGCGGCGACCGACGGCGCCGGACCGTTCGCCGGACACAGCCTCTTCGAGGTCATGGTCAACCTCCAGGCCCTCAACGGCTCGGCGGCCCTGACCGCGCTGCTGCTGTCCGCACTGGTCACCGAGCAGAACAACATCCGCGAGGAGATCGAGCGGGTGTGCGAGGACCTGGCCGAGGTCGTCGAACGGCTCGCCCCGCCCAGGCCGGGGGAGTGACCGGCCCCGCTCACGTACGGGCGTCCGCGGGCGGCAGCGCGTCCGCCACGGCGCGCGCGAGGGCGTACGGATCCCCGCTCGGCTCGGTCGGATGGCCGGTCGTACGGTGCGCCCAGGCGTCCTCGACGGCGTACCAGTCGACGACCTCGGGTGCGGCCCCCGAGACCAGGGCCCGGTCCAGCGAGGCGAAGTACCGTGCCCAGCGCGGCGCGTAGAACTCCTCCAGAAGCCCGGACCACTCGCGGTTCGCGTAGTCGTGCAGCGAGGAGGGCGGCTCGCCGGCGGCGCGGGTGCCCCATGTGGTCAGCAGGGAGCGGACGTCGTACTCGCAGCGGTCGCGCTCCGCCTCGTCCGCTCCCCAGGACCGGGCGCCGGCCGTCCACCGCCCGAACAGGAAGTGCCGGTCGGATCCGGTCACGGCCGCCAGCAGCCGCTCGTCGCGCTGCCACTCCCCGACCAGCAGCCGGAACCGGCCCAGCTCCTTGGCTCCGTACGCGGCCTTGATCTGCGGCAGCAGCACCCGGGAGTGGTTGGCGAGGGCCTGGCGGGCCGTGTCCACGAGGTCGTAGCGGTACGCGCTCGAACCGCGCAGCCGGGGCGCGACCCCCAGCAGCGCGTCCAGCGCGGTGCGCACCGATGCCGCCGGGTAGCGCATGCCCCCGGGCGTCCAGGTGCTCGCCTTGTTCGCCGACAGGCTGGGGCGGGCCGTGAACAGGCCGTCCTGGGGCTGCGCGGAGTCCGTCCCGGTGCTGTAGGGGCCGCTGCGCAGCGCCTCCCAGGCGGCCGCCGCGTACCCGTCCTCGGCGCCGTAGCGGCGGCGCGCGTAGGCGGCGAACCACTTCTTCCGGTCCAGGGGGCCCGGCTCCCAGGCCAGATCGGTGAAGAGGGCGAAGGCCGCCGGATCGACGCCTGCCGCCTCCGGCATGTACGCGATGCCGGCCAGCGCGCCGTCCGGCTTGGCCCGCCACTGGTCGAACCGCTCGACCCAGACACCGGTGTTGGCGCCGATCGTCGTGTGCCCGCCGAAGTTGTGGATCGTGCCCAGCGCGTACGGGGTGTGCGCCCAGGAGGTCTCGCGGTCCAGGTTCTCGTAGCGCTCGGACATTCCGTCCACGATCAGCATCCGGGAGGTGTCCACCCCGGAGAGCAGCTCTCTCGTCGGATCGTCCTGCCAGCCCAGTACGGCCCAGATCGCACCCGGGTGCGCCGTGTCGAGGGCCCGCTGTACGGCGCCCGCGGCCGCCTTCACGTCGACGGAGGCCGCCGTACCGCCCTCGTGCAGCGGGCTCATCCGGTACATCCCGCTGTCGCCGAACCGGGCGCGCTGGGCGGCGTAGTAGTCGGCCGCGAGCGCGGCGAAGACGGGACCGGCCGGGTCCAGCCAGTCCGGGCGGGCGAAGCCGTCCCACGTGCCCTGCGGGTGGACCCGGGCGCCGGGGTTGCGGTCGGCGAAGCCGGGCGGAACCGTGCCGAAGTAGCCGGGCAGGACCGGGGCCATGCCGAGGGCGCGCAGCTCGTCGGCGACCCGCCCGCCGAGCGCCGCCCGCTCCTCGACCAGCTGCTCGCTGACCGGCCCGCCGAACCCGCTCAGGTTCTGCAGCAGCCACCAGCTCTGGTGCGCGGGGCCCGGGATCCATGCGCGCAGCTCCGCCGCCGTGTAGCCGTGCCTTCGCAGGGCCGCGTAGTACGGGTACTCCGCGCCGACCTGGACCAGTACCTCGTTGATGCCGTGCAGGGCGAGCAGGTCGATCTGCCGCCGGCGCTCCTCCCAGGTGCGGTACGCGCCCGCGTACCCCTCGTCGGTGTCGTTGAGGGCGTACCGGTGTCGGACGAGGGCGGTGCGGGTGACGGGCTGCGGGACGCCGGGCAGGACGTCGGGGAGCGCGTCCAGGCTGTCGCCCGGCCAGCCGACGTCCACTTGGGCCACGTGCCGGAGGTACCAGCCGACTCCGGTCAGCACGGTCGCGGGCGTACTGCCCCGGACGACCACGGCGCCCGCCCGGCCGGACACCGTGAAGCGGTCCTGGCCCTCGGCGCTGCGGGGGCCGGGCAGGAGGGTGAACTGGAGGGCGTGGCGCGGCGGCAGCAGCCGGCGGAGCGCGGCCTCGGCGGCCGGGACACGGGTGCGCGCCGACTGGGCGGACTGGGCGGACTCGGCGGACTCGGTGGACACGGAGGCCTGGACCGGGGCCGGTTCGGCTGCGGCCGCCGGCCGAGGGGCGGGCAGGGCCGTGGCCCCGCCCGGTGCGGCCGCCAGGGCCGGCAGCACGAGGAGGGCCGGAAGCCAGGCCCGGAGGGAGGGCCGGGGCCGGTCGGATCGTGGCATCGGGGGTCCTCCCGGGTCGGCGTCCCCGCAGGGCGGCAGCCCGATAACGCGGCCGGGGGCGAGGAGGTGACGGGCCGACAGGTGCCCACCGCCCGTACTGCCGCACAGGCATCTGCAACGACCTCGGCCGATACCGGGGCGCAAACGCGCCCACCCGGCAGCGGAGGAGCTCCGCTGCCGGGTGGGCGGTGGGGAGGGGGAGGGGGAGGAGCGGCCTCGTCCCCCGGGTGTTCGGCCCCCCGGGTGTTCAGCCCTTGGGGACCTGGATGACGACGGTGTTGCACACCTTGTCGGCGAAGGTCTGCTTCTTCTCGTCCCACAGCGGCCACAGGAAGCCGATGTAGCAGGGGAGGCCGTCGAGGACGTGCGCGAGCTTGCGGACGAAGGCCATGCCGAACCCGAGGAAGGCGCCGTCGGCCTCGCGGCGCAGGCTGACGCCCACGACCTTCTTGCCGATCGTCTGGCCGGTGCTGCCTTCCTTGTAGAGCTGGAAGATGGCCATGCCCAGCGCGTACAGCCAGCCGATGACGAAGAACACGCCGGGGCCGGCGTTGGCGGGGTCGCTGCTGGCGGCCAGGTCGATGAAGCCGAGGGCGTACATCGGGCCCGCGATGATGAGCCCGTCGAGCAGGTACGCACCGAAGCGCTGCCCCCAGTGGGCGAGCGGCGGCATGCCCGAACCCGGCATGCC
This sequence comes from Streptomyces sp. NPDC051109, assembly GCF_044455885.1. Lineage (NCBI taxonomy): Bacteria > Bacillati > Actinomycetota > Actinomycetes > Kitasatosporales > Streptomycetaceae > Streptomyces > Streptomyces sp. NPDC051109. Next base: position 183,797 of record NZ_JBITFF010000001.1, on the reverse strand, counting down.
GGCCATGCCGGGCGGCGGGTAGGCGCCGTACGGCGGCGGGGTCTGCTGCGGGGCCTGCTGGGGGTAGCCGTACTGCGGCGGAACGCCCTGCGGGGGCTGCTGCGGGTAGCCGTACTGCGGGGGCACGCCCTGGGGGGCCTGCTGCGGGTAGCCGGGCTGACCCTGCGGGGGCTGCTGGCCGTACGGGTTGTTCGGGTCGCCGAAGCTCATGGCGAAAACTCTCCGGTGTCGGAAACGGGGACGTAGCGGATGGATCGGAGGAACATCACCATGTATCCGGTTTGCCCCCCTGAGCTGCCGCGATCTAGCGCGCATCATCGTGGTCGCTCCATCGACCACTTGTCCAATCCGGCCATACGGGCTGCTTTTCGGTCGGTCTTGCGCGGCAGTCGCACCGTGGTGGCTGGATCCGATATGTGCGAATTCCCCGGTGTTCTGACCTGGTGGTAACTTCCGCGAGTTGATCTTGCCGGTCGCCCCCTCGCGGCGACGGCGATCCCTCTCGCAAGGAAGTCACCGTGCACCGCCATACCCTGCACCGCTCGTCCTCCCGCCGCTCGTCAGCCCTGGCCGCTCGCGCGGCGGTGCCGGCGGTCCTGCTGGCCCTGTTCGCCGCCGTTCCGGCCACGGCCGCCCCCGCGGCCGGCTCCGGACCCACCGCCCCGGCGCCCCACCTCGACGCGGTGGAGCAGACGCTCCGCCAGGTTTCCCCCGGCCTCGAAGGCCAGGTATGGGAACGAACAGGCGGCAACGTCCTCGACGCCTCGACGCCCGGCGGTGCCGACTGGCTGCTGCAGACCCCCGGTTGCTGGGGCGACGACAAGTGCGCCGCGCGCCCGGGGACGGAGCAGCTGCTCTCGAAGATGACGCGGAACATCTCCCAGGCGACGCGGACCGTCGACATATCGACCCTGGCGCCGTTCCCCAACGGTGCGTTCCAGGACGCGGTCGTCGCGGGCCTCAAGTCCTCGGCCGCGCGCGGGAACAAGCTCAAGGTGCGCGTGCTGGTCGGTGCCGCGCCGGTCTACCACCTCAACGTGCTGCCGTCGAAGTACCGGGACGAGCTCGTCGCCAAGCTCGGCGCGGACGCCCGCAACGTCGACCTCAACGTCGCCTCCATGACGACCTCGAAGACGGCGTTCTCCTGGAACCACTCCAAACTCCTCGTGGTCGACGGCCAGTCCGTGATCACCGGCGGCATCAACGACTGGAAGGACGACTACCTGGAGACCGCCCACCCGGTCGCCGACGTCGACCTCGCCCTGCGCGGGCCGGCAGCCGCGTCGGCGGGCCGGTACCTGGACGAGCTGTGGTCCTGGACCTGCCAGAACAAGGGCAACATCGCCAGCGTCTGGTTCGCCTCCTCCAACGGCGCCGCCTGCATGCCCGCGATGGCCAAGGACACCGCCCCCGCCACGCCCCCGGCGACCCCGGGCGACGTACCGGCCGTGGCCGTCGGCGGACTCGGCGTCGGCATCAAGCGGAGCGACCCGTCGTCGGCGTTCCGGCCAGCGCTGCCCAGCGCCCCCGACACCAAGTGCGTCGTCGGCCTGCACGACAACACCAACGCCGACCGCGACTACGACACGGTCAACCCGGAGGAGAGTGCGCTGCGGACCCTGATCTCCAGCGCGAACCGGCACATCGAGATCTCCCAGCAGGACGTCAACGCGACCTGCCCGCCGCTGCCCCGCTACGACATCCGCGTCTACGACGCCCTGGCCGCGCGGATGGCGGCCGGCGTCAAGGTCCGCATCGTCGTCAGCGATCCCGCCAACCGCGGCGCCGTGGGCAGCGGCGGCTACTCGCAGATCAAGTCGCTCTCGGAGATCAGCGACACCCTGCGCGACCGCCTCGCCCTGCTGACCGGCGACCAGGGCTCGGCCAAGGCGACCATGTGCTCCAACCTCCAGCTGGCCACCTTCCGCAGCTCCCAGAGCCCGACGTGGGCCGACGGCCACCCGTACGCGCAGCACCACAAGGTGGTCTCCGTCGACGACTCGGCCTTCTACATCGGCTCCAAGAACCTGTACCCGGCGTGGCTCCAGGACTTCGGCTACGTGGTGGAGAGCCCGGCGGCGGCCGCCCAGCTGAACACCGGGCTCCTGGCCCCGCAGTGGCAGTACTCCCGCGCGACGGCCACGATCGACCACGAACGCGCCCTCTGCCAGTCCTGACCCCCTCCCACCACCCACGCGAAACCGCCCCCGGCAGCCACTGCCGGGGGCGGTTCTCGCGCTGCTCGTCGGCATCAGCCGTCGATGGGCCCTACGGGAGGGGTACGGGCAGCGGGGCGGTGCTCAGCGCGGGGATGGTCCAGCGCTGGGGGTTGGTGGCGTTGCAGTCCCAGAGGTAGAGCTGCGTGCCGGTGTTCATGTTGCTGGTGTCCAGGCAGCGGCCGGACTTGGGGTGGTAGATCGTGCCGTCGGCGTGCGGCAGGAACTGCTGGCCGTAGCTGCCGTTGCAGGGGTAGAGCCAGATGAGCGTGCCGTTGGCGGTGCCGGCGTAGGCGGGGTCGATGCACTTGCCCGCGACGCGGATGGTGCCGTCGGCCCGGATCTCGAACTTCTGGGCGTCGCCGCCGTTGATCATGTTGCAGTCCCAGGCCTGGATCTTGTTCCCGTCCGTGGTGCGGCCGTTGTCGTTGTCCAGGCAGTGGCTCGGCTTGGCCGACAGGGACATCGGGCCGGTGGCTCCGGGCGCGGTGAGGGAGGCGGCGTAGGGATAGACGGCGAGGTTGCTGATCCCGCCGGTGAAGCCCCCGAAGTAGTCGGGAGCGCCGTTGACCTTGTAGCGGCCGGACACGAGCGAGCCGCTGGGGGCGGGGCTGGCGGAGGCCACGTGGTGGCCCGTTGCGCTGAGGGTGCCGTTGACGTAGAGGCTCATCAGGGCGGTGTCGGCGTTGTAGACAGCGGTCAGCTGCGTCCATGCATCCGGGACGAAATTGGCCGAGTCGTTGACGCCCGCGTCCGACCAGTCGTAGGCCCAGCCGTCGACGTCGCCCTTGGCCAGGGCGAACCGCCACTGCTTGGTGGCGGGGTCGGCGTAGAGGGTGAACGCGCTGTTGCGGGTGTTGTCCTGGCTGAGGACCAGGGCGCCGGTGCCGGAGACCTTCGCCCACGTACTGATGGTGAAGCTCTTGCGGGTGTCGATCACCGACTTGTTGGTGGTCATGGTCGCCTGACCGCCGCCGAACGCCGCGTACGCGGTGCTGCGACCGCCGATGGTCGCGGTGGGCCAGGTGACCCCGCTCGTGGTCGCGGGGTAGTCACCCACGGCGCTCGGCGTGATGCCGCCGCTCTGCCCGGTGAGCTTCCAGTGCGCGGCGGGAGCGGAGAGGTTGCCGAGGAACGCCGGCGTCTGGCTGACGCCGGTGATGTTCAGCGGCTGAGCGGTACCGGTTCCGGCGAACGTGGCGAGCTGCCGGTTGGCGCTGACGGCCCACAGGTCGGCGAGCTTGTCGCCCGTGACGTCGCCCGAGGTGCCGATGGCCGGGAAGGCCGCCTGCTCCAGGCCCGAGGCGATCTTGACGCGGCCCGCGGCGTTGCCCCAGGTGGTCGGGTCCACGTTGCCGTCGGCACCCTTGCTGCCGTACGTGCGCAGCAGGTCACCGGTGGCGTTGTCACGCAGCCAGAGGTCGGGGACGGAGTCGCCGTTGAGGTCGCCGGGGGCGGCGACGGTGAACTTGTCCCAGTCGCCGTTGCCGACGAGTACGGGCTGGCCGTTGCTGTCGAGGGTTCCGAAGACACTGGTGTAGTAGGCCCAGAGCTGTTTGCCCTGCTTGACCAGGAGGTCGGGTACGCCGTCGCCGTTGAGGTCGCCGGGGGCGATGATCTGCTCGGCGTTGTACCAGTGGTCGTCGCCGTTCCAGTCGTCTCCGTAGTCGCAGCCCATGGCGGGGTCCTTGACGGGGCAGGCGACGGTGAGTTCGACGGGGTTGTTGACGGCGGTGCCCTGGCCGTTGTTCGCGTAGGCCCAGAGCTTCTTGCCGGTCATACCGGCGGGCTGCTGGAGGGAGACGAGGTCGTTGTACCCGTCGCCGTCCCAGTCGCCGAAGGTGTCGATCTGGGCGCCGCCGAAGGACACGCCGCCGTCGGCGGCCGGCGCGAACTTGCCGTTGCCCTGGCCGGCGTACATGAGGAGCGTGCCCCGGGAATCGACGGTCCAGATGTCGCGGTTTCCGTCGCCGTTGAGGTCCTTGGGGCCGTCCACGGTCTGCGAACGCGTCGCGTAGTACAGGTAGGACGCGGTGTCCGAGCGGTTGCCGGCCTTGTCCACGCTGTAGGCGTAGACGAAGTGCGGGCCGGATCCCGAGGGAGCGATGGTCACGCTGCCGCTCGCGGGCACCGGGCGGTTCCACGGTTCGAAGTCCGTCGAGTAGATGATCTCCTTCACGTCGGTGACGCCGTTGGCGTTGAAGGTGAAGGTGCCGGGGGTGCGGGCCTTGCCGGTGGTGGCGGGCCAGCCGTTCCTGCCGTCGGGGAACTGGGTGGAGCTGATGACCGGGGGCTTGCTGGGCCGGTTGCGGTCGACGGAGAACTTGCAGCTCGGCGACCACACGGAGGTGGCGCCGTCGCCGTCCTTCGTGCGGACCTGCCAGGTGTAGTCGCCGCTCGGCAGACTGGCGTCGGGGACGCTCCAGGTGGTGACCTTGCCGTTGTTGGCGGGGAGGGTCTGGGTGGCGACCGGGGTGCTCTGGCCGGTCTTGAAGACCTGGTACTCGGCGTTCAGGTTGCCGGCGTCACGGTCGGAGAAGGTGGCGTAGAGCCCGACGTGGGTGTTGCCGATCGCGCCTCCGTTGGTGCAGGAGGTGGAGGGGGAGGTGCCGAGTGCGGACGGGGTGTCCGGCGGGTTGTTGTACTCGGTCTCCAGCGTGATCGTCTTCGGGTCGAAGCGCTTCCACTGGTACTGGTCGCCCTCGTTCGGAGCGTAGAGGCCGAGCGTGAGGGAGGACCAGCCCTTGGAAGCGGACTCCTTGGCGAGGTCCGTGGCGTTGAACTCAAGGTTGCCCGCGCCGCATTCGGCGCGGCCCTTGGCGGCCGTCACGGTGTCGAGCTTGCGGCCCTTGCCGGGCTGGTTGTTCCAGGTCGTCTTCGGTGAGATGGCCCCGGTGCTCCAGAGCTCGACCGGCGTCGCCGTGCACGACCAGGACCACGTCTCCTTGACGCGGAACGTGGACTTCGTGACCTGGGCGCCCTTGAGGTTGGAGGTGTCGAGCTGGAAGAAGGACCGTGACAGGCCGTTGGTCTCGCTTTCGTAGCCGACGCGGACGTCCTGCTTGGTGTTCCAGTAGGAGTTGTTGGGCCAGCTGCGGTAGGCCCAGGCCCAGTTCTGGCGCTCGCCCCAGGCGACGGAGGGGTCGATGTAGACGGGGTACTTGGTGGCCGCGCCGGTCAGGAGGGCTTGGTCGGGCTTGATTTCCAGGTTCCCGCCGGCCACGGTCGTGGGCATCTGGGCGTCCTTGGCGCCGGAGGGCGGCACGAAGGCGTCGGAGGGTGCGGGCGGGGTTTCGCCGGCGGCGGCGAGCATGCCGGGTGCCGCGGTCTTGGACTTCAGGAGCATGCTCGCCCCGCCACTACCGCCGCCGGGGGTGGTGGTGGAGTCCCACATCATGGGGGTGGAGGCGGTGAAGACGCTCTGTCCGGCGGGGTTGACGGCGTTGATCAGGCCGGTCGTCGCGTCGGTGGTCACGTTCAGGCCGATGGTGTCGAGCTTGAACTTCAGTGTGGCGAGGTCGGGGTGCTGGGCCGCGGCCGGGGTCTTGACGACCAGGAGCTGGGAGAAGCCCTCGACTTCGGCTTTGAGCTGGAGGTCGACGTCGGGCAGGACGTTCGCGTAGGTGGCGACGTTCCCTGCGAGGGTGGGCTTGGGCAGTGCCTTGGGCCAGGTCAGGGACAGGGTCCGGCCGTCGCGCACACCGGTGAGGAGTGCTCCGGTCCCGCCGCCGGAGAAGGTGACGGAGACCGCGGAGGCCTTGGGGGCGACCCGTCCGTCGGGGGCGAACTGCAGGGTCGCGTCCGTGGGCAGCCACACACCGGCGCGCAGGATCCGCACGGTGGTTCCGTGCCGGTTGACCGACCACTTGCCCGTCGGCAAGGCCCACGTGTCGGACGACTCGGTCCGGGCGGAAGTCAGCTCGTAGGGCTGGCCGGTCTCTTTCGCCTTGGCGAGAGCGAAGTCCTTCGCACTCATCGAGCCCTCGGCCACCGGATCCGAAACGGCCGAAGCCGTCGCCGCAGGGTGCAGGACACCCAGACCGGAGGCAAGAATTCCGCCTGCCGCGGCCACGGAAGCGAGCCGTGAAATTCTGCGCCGGTAGGTCTTTTGGTGAGGGCTGGTTTTCATTGCCACGCAAACTCCAGTTGTCAGATATTCGGGGCGACTCTACTTGAATGCGCCGCGGGAGCGCTCGCACTGACCTGGGCTTTTTACGCCAGGCTTACCCTAACTGCCCGATTCGTCGACAAGATCCATTTTGCTGTGGTTGGAGATTTGAGGGGCGATCTTCCGCGAGATGTCCGGAGTGCCGGTCGAGGCAATTCAGCCTGTATTCTGCGGCGGAAAATTGCACAGGAACATGAGGTAAGTGTGAGAACATTTCGCATGCGAGGACTCTCTGTGGCATTGGCCGCAGCAGTCCTCTCAGGCATGCTGCCCGGCGCTGCCGCCGTGGCAGACAGCAAAGACCGGCCGCCGTTGCCGGGCATCAAGCAGCCGAAGGCCGTACCGGTCCAGCGGGTGCGCGCGGGCGGCGAGAAGAAGAAGGACGACGCCGACACCGGCCCCTGGAAGGCGCCGAAGGTCGTCTGGCCCGCAGCGGGATCGGCCGAGGTCGACCTGGCCTCCGGCTCCGTGTCGAAGTCGTTCCTGTCCGGCTCGGCCCGGACCCCGGCCATCGGCTCGGGACCGCGGAAGGCCGGCAAGCTCCCGGTCGCGGTGGACGTACTCCCCGGCAAGGCCTCCGAGGCCCCTGCCAAGGTGAACGTCACCGTCACCTCACACGACGCCGCACGCAAGGCCGGCGTGGACGGCGTCCTGCTGTCGGTGGGCCGCGCGGACAACGCCACGCAGTCGGCCTCCGCGAAGGTCGAGGTGGACTACAACTCCTTCCGCGGTGCCTACGGCGGCGACTACGCCGCGCGCCTGCGGCTGGTGGAGCTCCCGGCCTGCGCGCTGACCACTCCCGACCGCGCGGAGTGCCGTACGCAGAAGCCGCTGGCCACCGAGAACGACACCCGCGGCGGCACGCTGACGGCCCAGGTCACCACTCCCGGTACCACCGGCCGCTCGGCCAAGTCCGGGGAGACCTCGAAGTCGGCCCCGGCGGCCGCATCCGCCGCAGCTGCTCCCGCCATGGTCCTCGCGGCCACGGCGGACGCCTCCGGCCCGACGGGCGACTACAAGGCGACTTCCCTGCAGCCGTCCGGGTCCTGGACCGCGGGCGGTTCAGCGGGTGCGTTCTCCTGGTCCTACGACATCGCCACGCCTTCCGTGCCCGGCGGCTTCGCGCCGAAGATCTCCCTCGGCTACAGCTCCCAGGCGGTCGACGGCCGCATGGCGGCGTCCAACACCCAGGCGTCCTGGATCGGTGACGGCTGGTCCTGGGAGCCGGGCTTCATCGAGCGCCGGTACAAGTCCTGCGAGAACGACAAGACGGGCGGGACGAACACCACCAAGGTCGGCGACCAGTGCTGGTTCAACGACAACGCCACGTTGTCGCTGAACGGCAAGTCCACCGAGCTCGTGTTCGAGCAGGGCAAGGGCTGGCACCCGGCGGCCGACACCGGCGAGAAGGTGGAGAAGCTCACCGGGGCCGTCAACGGTGACAAGGGCACGGCGGGCGTCGACGGCGTGGGCGAGCACTGGAAGATCACCGCCACCGACGGTACGCAGTACTTCTTCGGCCTGAACCGCCTGCCGGGCTGGAAGGACAACGGCACCGCCGCCGACGATCCGACCACCAACTCCACCTGGACCGTCCCGGTGTACGGCAACCAGGCGGGCGAGCCCTGCTACAACGCCTCCTTCGCGAGCGCGTGGTGCCAGCAGGCCTGGCGCTGGCAGCTCGACTACGTCGTCGCGCCGACCGGCAACGCGATGGCGTACTACTGGAAGACCGAGACCAACAACTACGCCCGCAATTTCTCGCCGACGACGGGCAAGGGCACGGTCACCCCGTACGTCCGAGGCGGCTGGCTCGACCACATCGACTACGGCCTGCGCTCCGACTCGGTCTACACGGCCAAGGCCATGGGCCAGGTCACCTTCGACGTGTCCGAGCGCTGCCTGAGCACCTGCGGCACCTTCGACGAGACCAACGCCAAGAACTGGCCCGACTCCCCCTACGACCAGTTCTGCAAGGACGGTTCCACGGAGTGCAAGAACCAGTTCTCGCCGACCTTCTGGTCGCGGATGCGTCTGACCGGGATCAACACGAAGGTCCTGACCGGGGGCGTGTACAAGGACGCGGACTCCTGGACGCTCGATCACAGCTTCCCGCCCGCCGGTGACGGCATATCGACGCCGCTGTGGCTGAAGTCCATCACCCGCACCGCCAAGGCCGGTGACGCGGCGGACCTGCCGATGCTGCCGGTGACCTTCGCGGGCGAGCAGCGGCCCAACCGCGTCGACGCCCTCGGCGACGGTCTCGCCCCCTTCGTCCGCCTGCGCATGTACCAGGTCACCACGGAGACCGGCGGCACCATCGGCGTCACGTACTCGCAGCCCGACTGCACCGCCACGACGCTGCCCAAGCCGGACGCGACGAACACCACCCGCTGCTATCCGGTCAAATGGGCCTGGGAGGGTGACACCTCCAAGGTCGACTGGTTCAACTCGTACGTGGTCACCCAGATCGTCGAGGGCGACAACCTGGCCTCGACGCCCGACAAGGTGACGTCGTACAGCTACCTGGGCGGAGCGGCCTGGGAGAAGAGCACGGACGAGTTCACCAAGGCCGACGACCGCGTGCACTCGCTCGCCCGCGGCTACGAGCTGGTCCAGACCCGTACCGGCGCCGCGTCCGATCCGAAGACGCTGAGCGAGAAGCGCTACTTCCGCGGCATCGACGGCAAGGACGTGAAGGACTCGGCGGGGGTCGCGGTCACCGACCGCCCCGAGTTCGCCGGCATGCCGAGGGAGACCGCCACGTACGACGGCGACGACACGGGCAAACTGATCTCCGCCACCTCCAGTACGCCGTGGCGCTCGGCACTCGTGGCCAAGCGGACCCGCAGCGGCCTGCCCGACCTGGTCTCGTACAAGACGGGCACGGAGAAGCAGTCCACCCGTACCACCGTCACGGGCGGCACCCGCACGACCGAGACCGTCCGTCACTACGACGACTACGGCATGGTCGACTGGGAGTCCCAGCTCGGCGACACCGCCAAGACCGGCGACGAGCAGTGCACCACCACCAGCTACGCGCGCAACACCGCGAGCTGGATCCTGGGCAAGGTGAGCCGCGTCGAGACGGTGGCCGTGCCCTGTGGCACCGCCGCGAGCCGTCCGGCCGATGTCGTCGCCGACTCCCGTACCTACTACGACAACGGCGCGATCGACACCGTTCCCGGCCCGGGCCTCGTCACCAAGACCGAGAAGATCAACGCGAAGGGCGACGGGTACGACCCGGAGTCCTCCGTCCCCAGTACGTGCGGCCCGGCGAACAACCAGCTCTGCTACGACATCTACGGTCGCCAGCTGGTCGCGGCCGACGCGTACGGCAAGGTCACCACGACCGCGTACACCCCGGCCGCCGGTGAGGTCCCGACCGCCACGCTCGTGACCAACCCGAAGGGGCACACCGCCTCCTCCGAGCTGGACCCGGTGCGTTCGCAGCCCACGAAGACCACGGACGCCAACGGCAAGGTGACGACGACGGCCTACGACGCCCTCGGCCGGGTGACGAAGGTGTGGCTGCCGAACCGGCCGGCCGCGACGTTCCCCGACGCGCCGAGCCGGGTCTTCGACTACGCGATCCGCAACGACGGACCGAGCGTCATCACCAGCAAGTCGCTGACCCACGACTACAAGTACTCCGTCAGCTACTCCATCCAGGACGGTCTGCTGCGTGAGCGCCAGACCCAGACCCAGTCGCCCGACCTGTCCGGACGGCTGATCTCCGAGACGTTCTACGACACGAGGGGCCTGGCCTGGCGGACCTCGGGCACCTACTACGCCGACGGGGCCCCCGAGCCGCAGCTCGTGACCGGACAGGAGACCAATTACCCGGCCTCCACGGACACGGTCTACGACGGCGCCGGCCGGACCACGGCCGTCATCTCGAAGAAGTACGGGCAGGAGACCAAGCGGGCCACCACCCTCTACACGGGCGACACCACCACCGTCATCCCGCCGCAGGGCGGCACCGCGACGACCACGGTGGTGGACGGCATCGGCCGCACCGTCGAGACCAAGCAGTACACGGACGCGGCCCGTACGGCGTCCCAGTCCACGCTGTACGCCTACAACAAGCTGGGGCAGCTGGCCCAGGTCACCGACCCGGGCAACGCCAAGTGGACGTACACGTACGACGTCCGCGGCCAGCAGGTCGAGTCGAACGACCCCGACAAGGGGACCACGAAGACCGCCTACGACGCCGGCGGCAGGGTCACCGACGTGACCGATGCGCGGGGCGTCACGCTGCACAGTGAGTACGACGAGCTGGGGCGCCCCGTCGCCCTCAAGCAGGGTGCGACCACCCTGAGCGCGAGCGTCTACGACACGGTGGCCAAGGGCCAGCTGACGAAGTCGGTCCGTTACGTGGACGGCAAGGCGTTCGAGTCGGAGGTCACCGCCTACAACGACCTCTACCAGCCGCTCGCCTCGAAGATTACGATCCCGGCCACGACCGACACGGGCGCCCTGGCCGGCACCTACAACTGGACCAACACCTACAACATCACCGGCCAGCTCCTGACGACCAAGCAGCCGGCCATGGGCGACCTGCCGGCCGAGACGGTCGGCAGCACCTACAAGAGCGTCTCCGGTCTGCTCAACAACATGGCCGCGGGCAGTAGCCGTCTCGTCTCGGCCATGACCTACGACCACTACGGCCGCACCTCCCGCCAGGAACTGGGGGCGCTCGGTCAGCGGGTCTACCGGTCGACCGAGTACGACGAACACACCGGCGCTACCACCCGCTCCTACACCGACCGTGACGTGGCACCCCAGCGGATCGAGGACACCCGCTACACGACCGACCCCGCGGGCAACCTCACGTCCATCGCCACCGCGTACGGCCAGGACACGGCCCGCACCACCGACACCCAGTGCGTCAACCTGGACGCGCTGCGCCGCATCACGCAGGCCTGGACCAATGCGGGCGAGTCCTGCGCCGCATCGCCTTCCGCCGGTGTCATCGGCGGTGAGGACCCGTACTGGACGACCTACACCTACGACGCGGTCGGCAACCGCAAGACCGAGACCAAGCACAAGACGGCCTCCGGTCCGACGGCCGACACCGTCCGCACGTACGCGGCGCCCACGGCAGGCAAGCACGACCTGCCCAAGGTGACCCAGACGGGCACCGGTGCGCACGACGAGACGTTCACCTACGACGAGTCCGGCAACACCAAGACCCGCAAGAACGGTACCGACGAGACGCAGTACCTGACCTGGGACGCCGAGGGCCACCTCAAGTCCTTTGATCAGGGCCCGTCCAGCAGCTCGTTCACGTACGACACCTCGGGCCAGCGCCTGATGAGGAAGGACTCGACCGGTACCACCCTCTATCTGCCGAACGGCAACGAACTGCGCCTGGACAAGGCCGGGGCCCTCAAGGGAACCCGCTATTACGGCGACGTCGCCATGCGGACCGGCGGAAAGCTCGTCTTCGCCCTCGCCGACCACCACGGCACCGGCACGACCCAGGTCAGCGCCGATGCGGTGCAGACGGTGACGCGGCGCAAGACGGGGCTCTTCGGCGAGGAGCGGGGCACCAAGCCCACGAACTGGTCGGGCGAGAAGGGCTTCGTCGGCGGCACGAAGGACGCGGACAGCGGACTCACCCACATAGGCGCTCGCGAGTACGACCCCCTGATCGGCCGCTTCGTCTCGGTCGACCCGATCATGGATCTCAAGGACTCGCAGCAGCTCCACGGCTACACCTACGCCAACCAGAACCCGTTCACGTTCTGGGACCCGAGCGGCAAGCAGCTCGAAGAGTGCGCCAGCGGCATGTACAAGTGCCACAACGGCAACGATCCGTACGCCTACGGCAACCGCTACGAGACCATTGTGGACTCCGTCGGCGGAACCGTGTCGGACGACTATCTCAACTACAGGCACTACGGGTGCGTGGACTTCGCCTGCAAGAGGGGGAGCTCCGGAAGTTCCTCCACCAGTTCCTCCACCAGCAGGCCCACCCCGCCGCAGGCACCGAAGCCTCCGAAGAAGCACGACTTCAGCTGGTCCAACCCGGTCAGTGAGGCCTTCTACGGCATCATCGGAAACGTCGCACACGCCTCCTCCATGTTCGGCTGGATAGCCGACGGCGACTGCTGGAACGGCGGCGCAGGCGCTCCCGGCTGTGACTACGGGGGCGACTACGAGGAGTGGCTGCAGGACCAGGGAATCGACACCTCCAGCGACTGGTATGAGGTTCCTGTATTCCTGGGGGCGATGTTCTCCCACCGCGAAGCGGGCGTTGGCAGCGGGATCCGGGGCGGGAAGGGCAGTCAATGCTTCCTGGCCGGCACGCTCGTTCTCATGAGTGACGGTTCGACGAAGAAGATCGAGGACGTCGAGGTAGGCGACCAGGTCCTCGCGACGGATCCCAGGAGCGGTGAGTCCGCGCCTCATGCAGTCACCCAGCTGATCCGCTCGCAGGGACAGCGGGACCTCAACACCTTGTCGATCGAAACGCCGACCGGGGTGGAGGAGCTCACCGCCACCCGCGACCACCCGTTCTGGTCGCCCAGCGTCGGTGGCTGGGTGCACGCCGGGGACGTCAGTCCTGGCACGACGCTCCTCACCGATCAGGGTGCGGAGGTTCGCGTCTCGGCAAACCGTGCGTTCACCGAGTTCGTGAAGACGTACAACTTCACCGTCTCGGACGTGCACACGTACTATGTCCTGGCGGGCAAGACACCGGTTCTGGTTCACAATTCCTGTGCGCCTGCCGAGACAGTCAAAAACCTGCCGGAGGTCACGGCCCCAAAGCCCATTAAGCCTTCTCAGGCCGATCAGGCGTGGAGTGATTTCTTGGGGCCTGGTCCGTACACAAACATTCACCCGCGAACTGGGCAGGTGGATCCCAACCGTCTCGTATCTTCCGATGGGCGCCGTAGCATCCGGATGGGGGATCACGAGATGAACAGCAAGCCCACGAAGTTCCACTTCCATATGGAGACATGGGATTGGAACTCCGTCACAAACGAATGGACTGTCGGCAATACGATGCAGCGAGTTCCCTTGGGGGTGAAATGATGAGAGTAGAAGTTCTGCAAGTCCTGACCCCATCGCAAGGGATCGTGCGTTTCAAGTGCGAGTCTGGCATCGCATCTGGCCGCTGGATGGGGCCGAACCCCGCCGAAGTAGGTCAATTCGATGTCGAGATCGAAGTTCCGGAAGAGGTCGCAGATTGGACGGCGGGCCCCTCGGGCGCCACTTCCCTCTCGGAGGTCGGGGTGGATTCTGCCACCCTGATCACGGGCCGAGTTGTTAAATTCGACGATGGTGATGACTCGGTCGTGGAGATCAGAGTAGGGTCGGACATTCTCCTGATTGAAATCCCGAACCGAAGGTCGGAGCTTCCTGCGGAGGGTTTTATTTCCTTCCGGGCCTCCGAAATTCAGCTCTACCCGTATGATCTGTAAGTGACCTACCCGAAAGGTGTAGGTGTCAATCCCATGGGATTCACCCTGGAGGGCCCTGCGTGGGTTCTCGTGAGATTGGTGTTTGACTCTCGGTAGCTTCGGTCGACTGGGATTCCAATACCGCGATGAAGCCCCACCGAGCGTTTTCGGTGGGGCTTCTGGGATTCTTGACGGCAACGTCAGCGGACGCCTGCCGCGGCGGGTGGGTCGTTGGGGTCGTCGTTGACAGGTCCGAGGGCGCCGTTCAGGGTGTCAATGGCTTGGTGTTGCAGCGGACCTCACGTGGGCGTAGACGCCGGCGGTGACGCCGATGTGGGCGTGGCCAACAGTTCCTTGATGACGACGAGGTCGACGCCCTCTTCTAGGAGTAGGGTCGCGGTCGAATGCCGTAGGTCGTGGAAGCGGATGCGTCGGAGTCCGGCCCGGTTGAGGAAGCTGCGGAAGCGGCGGGTGAGGTTGGCAGGGTCGAGAGGCCCGCCAGTCGGCGTGGTGAAAACGAGTCCACTGTCCTTCCAGCCCGATCCGGCTGTCTCTCGCTCCTTGTCCTGCCGTTTCCTCTGCTCCTTGAGGGAGCGGAGGCATTCGGTCGGGAGGGCGATGCGGCGTTCGGAGGCGCAGGTCTTGGTGGGCAGGTGGGTGAGGCCACCGGTGCGGGTGCGCTAGAGCGAGCGGCGAATGGCGGCGGTGCCTACGCGGAGGTCGAAGTCTTCCCAGTGGAGGCCAAGGAGTTCGCCCTTGCGGAGGCCGGTTCGCAGAGCGAGTTCGTACAGCGCGTGGAGCCGGTCGGCGCGGGCGGCGTCGAGGATCTGGCGGGCCTCCGCTGTGGTGAGGGGCCGGAATCGCCGGGGCCGGGCCGTAATGGTCTTGACGTTCCGGGCGACGTTGCGGGGCAGCTCGTCTTCGCGGCAGGCGTGTTCCAGTGCCGACTTGAGTACTGAGTGCACGTAGGTCACGGTCAAGGCGGACAGCCGCTTCTGGCAGCACTCGCCGACCGCGCAGCACCTCTTCCGCCCGGCGTCGAGTGCCCGAGAGCCGGTGGAACATGCGTGTCCGCGTACGGTGACGGCCCTCGCATCGAGGTTTCACCGGTCCTTCCGGTGGGACCTCTGCCGTTCCCGGACTCTATGCAGAACGCCCCCGGGCGCAGCGTCGGCTTCATCCGGCGTTCGTTCGGGGCGCGCAAGCTCGGCCGGGAAGGACCCCCTCGTTTCGGCCACCACCGTGGCCCCCGCCCGGGAGCGACCATGACCTCTGCCCCGACGCCCTCCGCCCGGCCGCGCGAACAGCGCCTGCGCCGGTACCTGATGTGCCGCCCCTCCCACTTCGAGGTGGTCTACGCGATCAACCCCTGGATGGACCCGCGCAAGCCGGTCGACGCCGCTCTCGCCGTCCTCCAGTGGGAGCGGCTGCGCGACCTGTACCGCGCGCTCGGGCACACCGTCGAGCTGATCGACCCCGTGCCCGGACTGCCCGACATGGTGTACGCGGCCAACGGGGCCACCGTCGTCGGCGGCCGCGTCCTCGGCGCCCGCTTCCGCAACGCCGAGCGCGTCGCCGAGGGTCCCGCGTACCTGGACTGGTTCCGCGCGAACGGTTTCACCGAGCTGCACGACCCCGAGTACGTCAACGAGGGCGAGGGTGACTTCCTGGTCACCGCCGGCGCCGTCCTGGCCGGGTACGGCTTCCGCAGTGACGAGCGCGGCCACCGGGAGGCGGAGGCGTTCTTCGGCCGGCCCGTCATCAGCCTGGAGCTGGTCGACCCGCGCTACTACCACCTCGACACGGCGCTCGCCGTGCTCGACGGTGACGAGATCATGTACCACCCGCAGGCCTTCGCGCCCAGCAGCCGCGCAGTCCTGGAGACGCTGTTCCCCGACGCGCTGCTCGTATCCGCGGAGGATGCCGCCGTCTTCGGGCTGAACGCCGTCAGCGACGGCCTGAACGTGGTGCTCCCCGAGGCCGCCGCAGGGCTCGCCGGGCAGTTGCGCGGACGCGGCTTCCACCCGGTCGGCATGGACCTGTCGGAACTGCTCAAGGGCGGCGGCAGCGTCAAGTGCTGCACCCTGGAGATCCGGCTCTGATCCCTCCCCGTCCCGCCGCCGGTGTGCCGCGGCCCCGGGCGGGGCCGCGGCACACGGCTCGTGCGGACGTGCGGATACGGGGTCAGTGGAACAGCATCGACGCGTCGCCGGCCGCCGTCGTGACCGAGCCGGGGCACAGGAAGCTGCCCGAGGTCTTGGTCGCGGTGAAGGCCTGGTTGACGTACTTGCGGGTGGCTCCGTCCCGGTTCCACGTGATGTTCGTGGCCTTGTAACGGCAGGAGATGAAGCTCTGCTTGCCCGTGATGTCGATCGCGTCCGTCTTGGCGAGGCCGGCGGCGTCGTCGAAGGTGAACGCGGGGTTGTTGTTGAGGGAGGCGGTGATGCCGCCGTTGCAGCCGAGGTTGCCGCCGGGTGCGTTGATGGTGGTGCGGTCGACGGTCAGTGCGCTCGGGGGGTTGGCGCTGGTGCGTGCGTTGGTCCACGTACAGGTGTTGCCGGCGACGACGATGACGCCGTCGAGCCGCTGATCCGCGCTGGGGCCCAGGGCGGTCGCCGATGTCGCTCCACCGACGATCACCGCTGCTGCCAGTACGGTCGCGCCCGGCCATGTCGAGATCTTCATGCTGTCGCTCCTCTTCGCCACGTCCTTGTGGGGTGTGTAGCGGGGCCTTGGGGGGCCTCGCCGGCGTGCGCCCGGCCCGACGGTGGCGGTTCCGCACCGGCCGGGGGAGAGAGCTTTCGAGACACGCCAGGGAAGGTCCCACAGGGACCTTGAAATGTCAGGCCCATGTCAATCGATTGGCTGGAGTTCGCCCCGGCGCGCCGGACAGTACGAGGGCGCGCGGCGTGCCGACAGGTGCCGGCGCAGGCCGGGATGGCGCAAAAGGGACGCGAGCGTACGGGGAGCTTCCGCTTCTCCTGCGAGCGGTATGGAACGGATCGGTTCCCGATGATGTCTAGCCCTGTGCGCCGGTCCAGGCGGCGCCGCCGGACCGCAGGTCCGTGCCGACCAGGCCAGCGCAGAGAGTTCCCCTGATCCGTGAGTCTCACCAGCAGCACGCTCCTGACCGCCGTCGTACTCGCCACGGTGCTGGCCTTCGCCGCCGCGGTGTGGCTCTGGCCACGCCTCGGCCGCCGGGGCGGCCTGCCGGCGCTCGGTCGGGTCGGCGTCGTCCTGGCGCTCCAGGTGCTGCTGCTCGCCTCCGTCGGCCTCACCGCCAACCGCACCTTCCTGCTCTACGGCTCCTGGGCGGACCTCGCCGGGGCGGAGCGGCCGATGCCCTCCCTGGGCCAGGACGTGCCCGGAGGCTCGGCGGTCCGCGTCCTCGGCCGGCAGCCGACGGACGTGCCCGGCGGCGCGACGCCCCGCATCGGCGGTCAGATCGAGAAGGTCACGGTGCGGGGCGAGGGGTCCAAGGCCGTCGTCCAGGCGTACGTGTACCTGCCGCCCGAGTACTTCCAGAAGGGGAACGAGAACAGGAAGTTCCCCGCCACCGTGGTGCTCACCGGATTCCCGGGGATGGCCGAGAACCTGCTCAAGGGGCTGGACTACCCGAAGACGGCGTGGAGGCTCGCCAAGCAGAAGAAGATGCCGCCGATGATCATGGTGATGATGCAGCCCTCGGTGATACCGACCCGCAACAGCCAGTGCGTCGACGTGCCGGGCGGCCCGCTCAGCGAGACCTTCTTCGGTACGGACCTGCCCAAGGCGGTCTCCGGCGCGTACCGCGTCGGCACCTCGCCCTCGAACTGGGCCATCATGGGGGACTCCACCGGGGGGTACTGCGCGCTGAAGACCGCGTTGCAGCACCCGGAGCACTACGCCGCCGGCGTGGGCCTCTCGACGGACTACAAGCCGGAGCTGGACCAGTACTCCGGTGATCTCTTCCACGGGAACACCGCCGAAGAGAAACGATCCGACCTGCTGTGGAGCCTGGACAACCTGCCGCAGGGCAAGTCCTCCTTCCTGGTCGCCACCTCGGAGCAGGGCGAGCCGAACCGCAAGGACACGCAGAAGTTCATCGCGAAGGTGAAGGCCCCGGCACGCGTCTCGTCGATCACGCTCGACAGCGGCGGCCACGGTTTCAACACGTGGCGACGGGAGATCCCGCCCGCGCTGGAATGGCTCGGCGGCCGCGTCGGCGCCGAGTGATCCGGACTCACCCGACCGGAGCAGCCCGCGGCCGCGCGGATGCGGCGCCGGGCGTCCGGGCGGAGGCTGGGGCCATGCACCACGCGCCGATCCTCGTCCACCCGATCGCCCCGGCCGGCGGCCGCCGCGTCTCCCTGCGCGCCGAGGGCCGGGACGCCGTCCTCGGCCTGGCCTTCAGCGACGCCGACGTGATCGAGTTCCTGCGCCGGGCCGGCGTACCCGACCCCGACGAGGTGGTCCTCGGCGACTCGGAGCTCGTCGAATGGCAGGGCGACGAGCCGCACACCTACGAGGCGCAGCCCTCGGACACCGACATTCCGTGACTTCGTCCCCCGAACTCCCGCGCCCGGGCGACCGGGAAGGCACCATGGGGAGCGGTGGCTGACCCAAGCCGTCCGTTCAGGAGAAGAAGGGGAGACGGCATGCTGAAGGCCTTCACCGACCTGTCCACGCCGCTCGTGGCCGATGCCTGCGTCCGCGGCGGCGTGCCGGTGCGCGTGGCACCGCACGGCATCCGCGCGGTGCTGCCCGGCCACCGGGTCGCGGGGCGCGCGCTGCCGGTGCGCCACTACGGCAGCGTCGACGTGTTCATGGAGGCCTACGGATCCGCAGAGCCCGGCGACGTCCTGGTCATCGACAACGGCGGTCGGACGGACGAGGCCTGCGTCGGCGACCTCGCCGCGCTGGAGGCCGAGGGCGCCGGCGTGTCGGGCCTCGTGGTGTGGGGGCTGCACCGCGACACGCCCGAGCTGGCGGAGATCGGCCTCCCCGTCTTCAGCTACGGGAGCCACCCGCCCGGGCCGGCACGGCTGGACGAACGCGAGCCCGAGGCGCTGGTCACCGCCCGGTTCGGGCCGCATCTCGTCGGCGGCTGGGACTTCGTCTTCGGCGACGCGGACGGGGTGGTCTTCGTGCCCGCCGACCGCGTCGAAGAGGTGCTCGACACCGCCCTCGCGATCCGGGAGACCGAGCGCGAACAGGCCCGCCGGATCCGCTCGGGCGAGAGCCTGCGCAGCCAGACGGCCTTCGCCGACTACCTGGTCCTGCGCGAGGCCGACCCCTCGTACACCTTCCGCCGGCACCTGCGCCGGATGGACGGCGCGATCGAGGAGTGACGGCGCCCCCGCACGGACGGCGGGCGAGGACCGGTCACCCGGCGGCGGGCCGTCGTTCGCGCGGCCGGATCACCGGCGCGCCGCCGGGCACGCGGCGTCCCCCGCCGGCAGGGCGCCGTCGAGCAGATGGTCCTCGACGTAGGCGTCCACGCACGGGTTGCCGTTCTGGAACTGGCCGTGGTCGCCGCCCTCGACGGTGACCAGCCGCGACCCGGCCAGCCCCCGGTGGGCGCGCACGGCGGCCTCGTAGTACGTCGCCGGGTCGTTCTTCGAATTGAGCATCAGCACCGGCGGCAGCCCCTCACCGGTGACCTTGATGCGCGGCGCCTTGGAGCGCGGCCAGTTCGCGCAGACCGCCGCGTACGTCAACTCCCGCGCTCCGGCCAGCGGATGGCTGCGCGTTGCTTCGGCGCTCACCCTCACCCAGTACCGGCTGTCGCGGTTCCACGGGGTGTCCCCACAGGTGACCGCGAAGAAGTCGGCGACGAACTCCGCGCCGATCAGGTGCCGCAGCTTCCCGGCGACCGCCTTCCACGTCTGCTCCGGAGCCCGCTCCGGATGCTCCAGGAAGACCATGAGCGAGGCGAGGTCCGCGAACCGGTCCGCGTTGTAGAGGGCGTTCGTGGCCGCCGCGTCGAGGTGGTCGGGCGTGACGACCGTCCCCTCGACGTCCAGCGGCCGGTCGTGGAGGGCTGCCCGCACCCGCTCGTACGAGGCCTGCGCCTCCTCGGGGGTGCGCCCCTGGTGGTACGTGGCGTCGTTGGCCGCCAGCCACGGCAGGAAGTCCTGCTCGAAGCGGCGCTGGAAGCTCATCGGCTGCCCGGTCAGGAAGGACTGCCAGTCACCGGTGAAGTCGATGTTGCTGTCGAGGACGACCCGCTCCACGCGGCGGGGGAACCCGGTCGCGTAGTAGGCGCCGAGGAGGCTGGCGTACGAGGGCCCGTAGTACGAGATCCGCTCCGCGCCGAGCAACTCCCGGTACAGGTCCATGTCGTGGACGGCCTGATCGGTGGTGATGTACGGCAGCAGGGCGCCCGAATTGCGCTCGCAGTCCCGTACGAACTCCCGCGCGCGGTCGAAGGTCCGCCGGACGGCGGCCGCCGAGCGGTCGCGCAGATCGGCGCCGCCGAACAGGGCGTCGACCTCGTCCTGGTCCGAGCAGACGACCCTCGTACTCGCCCCCACCCCCCGCTGGTCGAAGCTGACGATGTCGTACGCGGCCGCCAGCTTCGGGCTGTACGAGGCGAGCCGGGCCGGCCGGGGGAGCCCCGAGGCCCCGGGGCCGCCGGCCGCCATCATGAGCACGCCCCGGCGCTTCGCGGTATCCGCCGCGCGGTGCCGGGAGAGCGCGATCGTCAGGTCCGGCCCGGAGTCCGGGTGGTACCAGTCCCGTGGCACGGACATCGAGGAGCACTCCAGCGAACCGCCCGAACCGCCTGAACCGCCCGAACCATCCGTACAGGGCTGCCAGTCGAGCTGCTGCTGCCGGTACCGGCCGGGCACCGGCGCAGTCGCGCCGACCGCCGCCGCGGGACCCGTGGGCCCCGCGGCGCTCGCCGGTCCGGCGGGCAGGGCCGCCGCGGCCAGCAGTGTGCAGGCGGCGGCCGCGAGCCGACGCCCGGGCTTCTTGAACACGTGCATGTCTGAACTCCCCCTGGGATCCGCTTGGTCTCCGTGATCGTCCCGCGCCGTCCCTCGCCCGCTCGATACCGCTGCCTTCCGCATCCGGGGTGGCACCAGTGCCACCACGCGGCGGTGCCGCGGCTTTGCCTCGGGGCGGGGAGTCTGTGGCAGAACCGATACTTCACGCCTCGGTGACGCGTATCGCACGCGGCGCTACATTGCCCACGCCCCGCGACTGCGGGGAGGTGCGGGCCGTTCGGCCGGGGGAGGGGCATCGACGATGGGCTCTGGAGTCTTCGCGAAGCTGGGAAGCGCGATCACCGTCAAAACGGCCGCCGTGGCCGCCGCGGGCGCCCTGGTGGTGTCGGGCGCGGTGGGGGCCGGGGTGTGGGCGCTGGGCGGCGGCCCGCAACTGGCAGTCGTCCAGCGCAGCGCCTCCGTATCGATCGCGGCGGGCGGGGAGCAGTCCGCGGTGGCCGCCTGCCTGCCCCACGAGAAGGCACTCGGCGGCGGGTACGCCGTCACCGGTACGGGCTTCGCCACGAGCAGCCTCTTCGCGGGTGATGCCTGGCTGGTGGCCGCGTACAACCCGGACGCCGCGCCCGCCACCCTCACCTCGTACGCGCTGTGCGTCAACGCGAAACCCGAGTTCCTGGGCGGCGCCACATGGTCGGAGCAGGCGCACGCCTTCCATGACCGGGGCAACAAGATGACCAGCGCCAGCGGCGGCGGGACGGTCCACGACCTGACGACCGACGGGCCGCTCGTGGACGCGGCCAAGCACGCCTCCGCCTCGCCCTCCTGCCCGGGCGACTTCACCTCGCTGGGCACCGAGTTCCGGTCGGGCCGCAGCGTGGCGGGCCGCGCGGTCGCACCGGTCCCGCTCGACAGCCTGACCACGAAGTCGGCGTGGGCCGGCGCCGCCAAGGCCGTGCCCTCCGTCACGCTCAACCCGGGCAGTCGGCTGAGCAGCGGGGTGTTCCCGATCCGCTCGTCCGATTTCATCACGCACCAGACCCGGATCGAGGACCCGCAGCCCCCGGAGGCGAACTACGCGGTCACCGTCCGGCCGATCTGCGTTCGGCTGGGGAGCGTGTCCGTGGCCACCGTCAAGGTGGCGGTGGCCGCGGGCGGCAGCGCGGACGCGGCCGTGTCCTGTCCCAAGGGGAAGCTGCTGGTCGGCGGCGGCTTCCAGTTCCCCGCGGCCAACGAGCAGGGCACCTCGGAGGCCCCGACGCGCTTCTTCGGCGACGGCTGGCTGTACGCCCCGGCCGACGCGCCGGCGGCCGGTGAGCCCTCGGGCCACAAGGTGACGGCCTGGCACGTCACCGGCAGGAACCAGCAGAAGGCCGGTCTCGACTACTACAACTCGGTCTGGGTCGAGCACAGCGACCGGGAGACGCTCACCGGGAACGGCTACTTCGACACGCACCGCCGCGGCCCGGACGACCAGGAGCTGCACGTCTCGCCGGTGCCGGACAGCCAGGAGCTGGTCGCCAGCGCGGTCTGCGCCACGATCGACGCCAAGGCCACCGAGCCCGCGAAGGCGCCTTCGCCGTCCGCCGTCACCAGGCCGGAACTGCCGCACGCCCTCGATCCGGCGCCGGGCCCGACGGACGGCACCGGCTCCGTGCCGCCCTCGTCCTCGCCCTCCGCCCCGGTGCCCGGCGCCTCGCCCACGACGGGCCCGTCCGCCTCGTCCGGTACCCCTGCGACCCCCGGCAGCCCCAACAGCCCCGGGACGCCGACCAGGACCGGCCCGACCCGGCCGGGCACCCCGTCGCAGAGCAGTTCGCCGACCCGACAGCAGCCGCAGGCCCCGGCGGTCACCATCCAGCAGCCCTCCGGCGGCGGCCAGTTGAGGCGCGGCTGCGAGGAGCCGTTCGCCGGGACGGCCCGGACCCGCCCGGGCGACCAGCCCCTCACCGACCCGCAGTACACGAGCTGGCGGATCAACGGGCCGAACGGGCCGGTGACACTGGGCGCGGGCGCGTCCGGCCGCTTCCTCGTCCCCCTGCTGCCGGACGGGACGTACAAGCTGGTGTTCACGGCCACCGATCCGGCGTCCGGACTCAGCGGCAGCGCGGAGACCTCCGTCAGGATCGTCGGGTGCCTGCGCTGAAGACCGGACACGGAAGACTGATCACTGAACACCTGCGGGGGGAACGGCGTCAGGAGGGTGGCCGGGGCCGGGCACGAAGAGGATCATGAGGAGGCGCCGGCCCGCCGGGCCCCGCCCCGCCACCGAGTCCAGGAGGTACGTGTGTCTGCCGCGTCGAGCACCGCGCCGTCGAGCACCGCGCCGTCGAGTTACGCATCCGGGGTCTTCGAAGTACCGCTGCTGGGCGACACGATCGGCGAGAACCTGGACCGCACCGTCCGACGGTTCCCCGACCGCGACGCCCTCGTCGACCTCGCCGCCGGGCGCCGGTGGACCTACGCGGAGTTCGCCGCCGACGTCGACGCCCTCGCTCTGGGCCTGCTGGACCTGGGCATCGGCAAGGGCGACCGGGTCGGCATCTGGGCCCCCAACCGCGCCGAGTGGACGCTGGTGCAGTACGCCACCGCCAAGATCGGGGCGATCCTCGTCACCGTCAACCCGGCGTACCGCTCGCACGAGGTGGAGTACGTCCTGCGCCAGGCCGGGATCCGGCTGCTCGTCGCGGCGGAGCGCTTCAAGTCCTCCGACTACGCCGGGATGATCGAGGAGGTGGGGCCGCGCTGCCAGGATCTGGAGTTCACCGTCCTGCTGGAGGGGCCGCAGTGGACCTCCCTCCTGGAGCGGGGCCGCCGCGGCGACCGGGCCGACCTGGTCCGCGCGGCGGCGGAGCTGAGTGCGGACGACCCCGTCAACATCCAGTACACCTCGGGGACCACGGGCTTCCCCAAGGGCGCGACCCTCTCGCACCACAACATCCTCAACAACGGCTTCTTCGTCGGCGAGTTGTGCCACTACACCGAGCAGGACCGGGTCTGCATCCCGGTGCCCTTCTACCACTGCTTCGGCATGGTGATGGGCAACCTCGCCTGCACCAGCCACGGCGCGGCGATGGTCATCCCGGCGCCGGCGTTCGACCCGGCGGCCACCCTCGCCGCGGTCGAGGCCGAGTCGTGCACCTCCCTGTACGGGGTCCCCACGATGTTCATCGCCGAGCTCGCCGCCCCCGGCTTCGACACGTACGACCTGTCCAGCCTGCGTACGGGCATCATGGCGGGCTCGCCCTGCCCGGTCGAGGTGATGAAGGAGGTCATCGACCGGATGGGCATGCGCGAGGTGTCCATCTGCTACGGGATGACGGAGACCTCACCGGTGTCCACCCAGACCCGCGCCGACGACTCGGTCGAGCGCCGGGTGTCCACGGTGGGCCGCGTCGGACCGCACCTGGAGGTCAAGGTGGTCGACCCGCAGTCGGGGCGGACCGTGCCGCGCGGGGAGCCGGGGGAGCTGTGCACCCGCGGCTACTCGGTGATGCTCGGCTACTGGGGCGAGCCCGAGCGCACCGCCGAGGCCGTCGACGCCGCGCGCTGGATGCACACCGGGGACCTGGCGGTGATGGACGGGGACGGCTACCTGAGCATCACCGGACGCATCAAGGACATGGTGATCCGCGGCGGGGAGAACGTGTACCCGCGGGAGGTCGAGGAGTTCCTCCACGGCCATCCGGAGGTCCTGGACGTGCAGGTCATCGGCGTCCCCGACGCCAAGTACGGCGAGGAGCTGATGGCGTGGGTGCGGATGCGCGAGGGGGCGCAGCCGCTGACCGCGGCGGCCGTCCGCGCGTACTGCGACGGACGGCTGGCCCACTTCAAGATCCCGCGGTACGTGCACGTCGTGGAGGAGTTCCCGATGACCGTGACCGGCAAGGTCCGCAAGGTCGAGATGCGCGAGACGGCGGCCCGCCTGCTGGGGCTCTCCTCGTAGCAGCGGTGCCGCCGCCCGGGCGCTTCAGTCGCGGGGGGACAGCTCGGCCATGGCGCTCCAGCCCTGGCCGGGCACCTCGACGTGGATGATCTCCGGCGTGCTGGCGATGGCACCTGCGAGGGTCTCCATACCGGCCTTGAAGTGGTCGGACGCCACGTGCGCGGCGCCCGCCTCGGCGTCGGTGAAGGCCTCCAGGAGCGTGTACTTGGTGGGGTCGTCGACGCTGCGCGACCAGTCGTAGAAGAGGTTGCCCGGCTCGTTGCGGGTGGCCCGGGTGAAGTCGTCGACGAGCGTGAGCCAGTTGTCGCTGTGCTCCGGACGGACGTCGAACCTGACGGCGATGAAGATCATGCCGACCAGCCTGGCACCCCTCCGGGTCCCGCGCATCCCCATCGCACCGTATTTCCGGCAGCGTCGGAAAACCGCCCGCCGGGCGGCCTCAGGCGCAGTCCGCCGCCGCTTGCCCGAGCGCGGTGCGGATCTCCCGGGGGCGCCGCCGGAACTCCTCGGTCGGCAGCGACACCGACAGGGCGTGCACCGTGTCGCCGTCGTGGTCCCGGCCGCGGGGCAGGGCGACGGCCAGGCAGGTGTACGCCGGATCGGCCTCGCCGATCGACAGGGCGAAGCCCTGTCCGCGGACCCGGGACAGCTCCGCCTCCAGAAGCTCTGCGCTGGTGATGGTGGCCCCGGTCAGGCGGGCCATCCCGTGCTCGGCCAGGTACCGCCGCCGCAGCGGCCGGGGCAGTTCGGCGAGCAGCACCTTGCCGTGTGCGGTGGCGTGCGCCCGCGTCTCCCGGCCGGGGGCGAAGGGATTCGCCGCGTCCGCGGCCGGGGCGGTGGTGTCGACGACCGTGATCAGGCCGCCCCGGTAGGCGGTGTAGTACGCCTCGGCGCCGGTGGTCCGGCGCAGCCGGGTCAGCAGACCGGCCATGCGCGGCGCCGGCTCCAGATGGCGCAGCAGGCTCCGGTGCAGCCCGGGGATCCGCGGCCCCAGCACGTACCCCCGCGCGGTGCGCACGAGGTACCCGCGTGCGGTGAGCGGGGCCAGGAGGTGGTAGGCGGTGGACAGCGAACACTCCATCCGGCGTGCCAGGGCCTTGGCGCCGACCGGTCCGGGCGCGTCGGCGACGGCGTCGAGGATCGCGAGCGCGCGATCGACGGACTGGGGACCGGTGGGCGGCATGCGGGGGTTCTCCCGGGTTGGTGACAGGACGGGTTGGTGACCGGACGGGGTGGTGACCGGACGGGTGGTGACCGGACGGACCCCCGAGCCTATGACGCAGTGGACGGGTGGCGTTCATCGGACGTTGACCCGACGCTGAGCCGGGGCGCGCACAGTTCTGCGTATGGACAGCGAACACGTCGCCCCCGCGAGGCCGCACAACCCGGCGGCTGCCGATCTCACCGGCGTCCGGGTCGCGCACCGCGCGATCCTGGCCGACATCGAGCGGCTCGCCGGGCTGCTCGCCGCTCTCGCCGCGGCCGCCGAACCGGCCGGGCCCGAGCGCGCGGAGGCCATTGCCGGGTACGTGCGCCGCTACAACGACGTCGTACGCGGCCACCACCGCGAGGACGAGATCCTGTGGCCGGTCGTCCTGGACGCCGTGCCCGACGCGGCCGAGGCGGTGGCCGGCATCGTCCGCTTCGTCGCCGACCGCCAGGCGCTCGACGCGCTGCAGGCCGACTGCGACGCGGTCGCCGTCCGCTTCGCCGCCGAACCCGGACGCCACGCAGGGCGGTTGGCCCGGATCCTGGCCGACCAGCGGGACCTGCTCGCCGCGCACATCGAAGCCGAGGAGGAGCACGTCCTCCCGGTCATCGCCCGCCGGGTGCCCGGCGCCGCCTATGCCGCCGCGCGGGCCCGCATCCGCGGGACGGACCGGTCGGCGGACCCGGCCTGGTCCCGCGCCTGGCTGCTGAGCCACGCCACCCGGGACGAGGCCGGCCGCCTGCTGCCCGAGGGCGCCGCGGCCCCGGCCGTCCTCGAACCGCAGCTGCGGGCGTACGCAGCCGAGGCGTCGGTGGTGTTCGCGGGCTGACCGGATGGTTCAGGGGTGCGTCCACTGCCGGGCGATCGAGGTGAAGGCGCGGACGACGGCGCTCTCGTACGCGCTCTCGCGGCGCAGCAGGACCACGGTCCGCGCCGGGAGGGCGGGCGTGAGCGGGACGGGGTGCAGCGGGGTGCGGTCGCGGGTGAGGGCGTCGGGGAGCACCGTGGCCAGCCCGGTGCGCCGGACGATCTCGGTGAGGGCGCTGATGGAGTCGGCCTCGACCGCGATCCGCGGTGCGACGCGGTGCCGGCGGAAGTACGCGTCGACGTGGGCCCGCGTGGCGAAGTGCCCGCTGAGCAACGCGAGCGGACAGGCGGGGAGTTCGGACACGGGCAGGGGTTCGGTGCGGCCGGCGTGCGGGTGGTCGGGGCCGACGACGAGCCCGAGGGTCTCGGTGAAGAGGTCGGTGGCGCCGATGCCGGGCAGATGAGCGCCCGAAAAGGCGATGCCGAGGTCGAGGGAGTCGTCCAGTAGCGCCGACTCCAGCTGCCCCTGCGTCATCTCCTTGACGTCCAGGGTGATTCCGGGATGGCGGGCATGGAGTTCCGCGGCGAGGGGGCCCAGGAGGTACGCGGTGAAGGTCGGGGTCGTCGCGAGGCGCAGGCTGCCGCGGGACAGGTCCGCGACGTCCAGTACGGCCCGTTCGGCGGCGGCCAGGTCCTGAAGTGCGCGGCGCGCGTAGGGGACGAAGGTTGCGCCGGCGTCGGTCGGCCGTACGGAGCGCCCCGTACGGTCCAGCAGCTGGACGCCCACGGTCCGCTCCAGCTGTTTGATCTGCTGCGACAGCGTGGGCTGCGAGATGTGCAGCTCCTCGGCTGCGCGGGTGAAGCTGCCGTGCTCGGCCACGGCCAGCAGATAGCGGAGGTGCCGCAGTTCCAGGGGCATGGAAGCAAGTATAGATCTCAGCAATAGCGATCATGCTCAGCATGTCTTGGACACTATAGACACAGGTCATGCATGGTGGATCTCGTCAGCCCGCCCGGGCAGGCACCACCGAAGGGAGTGACCGTGCACGACCTCAGCGACGGCCTCGCGCACTTTCAACAGGACGTCTTCCCGGCCAAGGCGGAGCTCTTCGCCCACCTGGCTACCACCCACCGGCCGCAGACGCTCTTCATCGGCTGCTCCGACGCCCGCGTCGTCCCGGAGCTGATCACCCAGCGGGAGCCCGGCGAGCTGTTCGTCATCCGGACCGCCGGCAACCTCGTACCGGCCCACACGGAGGGGGTGGACGGCGGGGACGGCGTCGCCGCCAGCATCGAGTACGCGGTAGCCGTCCTCGGCGTGAGCGACATCGTGGTCTGCGGACACTCCGCCTGCGGCGCCATGACCGCGCTCGCCGCCGGACAGGACCTCGCGGAGCTGCCCGCCATCGCCCGCTGGCTGCGCCATGCGGCCCCCGCCGGGGCCCCCGCCGGGGCTTCGGCCGACCCGCCGCCGCGCGAGCTCGGGGCCCTGGTCCGCGCCAACGTCGCCGCGCAGCTCGCGAACCTCGCCACGCACCCCGCGGTGGCCCGCGCCCTGGCCGCCGGGACCCTCACCCTGCACGGCTGGGTGTACGACATCCCCACCGGCACGGTCGAGCGGATCGACCCGGCCGTCGGCCGGTCCGCCGCCCTCGCGTCCTGAACGCCCTGCCGGCCGCCCCCCTGAACCCACCCCACCCCGTAGAGGAACCTCCCGTGATCCACGCCCAGTTCGACCCCTCCGCCCGCCAGGCCCTGGCCGTCGCCGCCGTCGACGCCAAGACCCGCAAGGACCTCTCCTGGCAGCAGATCGCCGACGCGGCCGGCCTGTCCGTCGCCTTCGTCACCGCCGCGGTGCTCGGCCAGCACCCCCTGCCCGCGGCCTCCGCCGAGGCCGTCGCCGAGCTCCTCGGCCTCGACGCCGACGCCGCGCGGCTCCTCCGGACCATTCCGACCCGCGGCTCGATCCCCGGCGGCGTCCCGACCGACCCGACGATCTACCGCTTCCACGAGATGCTCCAGGTCTACGGCACCACCCTCAAGGCCCTGGTCCACGAGCAGTTGGGCGACGGCATCATCAGCGCGATCAACTTCAGGCTGGACGTCAAGAAGGTCGCCGACCCGGACGGCGGGGAGCGCGCCGTCATCACCCTCGACGGCAAGTACCTCCCCACCAAGCCCTTCTAGCGACGGGTGGCGCCCGGCCGGGCGGGTGGGAGCTACCGGAGACGTGTCGCAGTCCGGATGAGGTCGGCGACGGCTCTGGACCGGCTGTGCGGCGGCCAGGCGATCACGGTGGTGACGGTCGGGGCGTCCAGCACGGGCACGGCGGCGAGGTCGTCGTGCAGTTGGGCCCGGCACGACTCCGGTGAGACCGCACAGGCACGGCCGAGCGCGACGAGCTGCAACAACTGCGCATGGTTGCGGACCTGCGGGCCGGGGCCGGGCGGGTAGGTGCCGTCGGGGGCGGGCCAGCGCGGGAGGGGCAGGCCCGGCAGTCCGGTGATGTCGGCCATGTGCACATGGGGCCGGGCGGTGAGCGGATGCCCGGCCGGCAGGACCACAACCTGACTCTCCGTGCTGAGCTCTTCGGTGTCGAATCCGGCCGTCGAGTCGAACGGCCGGTGCAGCAGCGCCACGTCGGCCCGGCCATCGCGCAGGAGTCGTTCCTGCTCGGCCGGACCGCACAGGATGACGTCGACGGGGACCGCGCCGGGTTCGGCGGCGTACGCGTCGAGCAGTCTCGCCAGCAGTTCCCTGGACGCGCTGGCCTTCGTGACCAGGACCACGCCGGGGCGGCCGGTCACGGAAAGGGCGGCGCGGCGGGTCCGACGCTCGGCGGCCTCGACCGCGTCGAGGGCCGCCCGGCCCTCGTCCAACAGCACCGAGCCGGCCTCGGTCAGCGTGACGGTTCGACTGGTCCGGTCGAACAATGCTGCCCCGAGTCGGCGTTCGAGCTGCTGGATCGTCCGTGACAAAGGCGGCTGCGCGATCCCGAGCCGCTGCGCGGCACGCCCGAAGTGCAGCTCTTCGGCGACAGCGACGAAATACCGCAGTTCCCGTGTCTCCATCCGGCCACGCTATCCCGGATCAATACCCTGACGGTATCGTTGCCCACCCGATCGGTCTTGGACGCCGCCGAGACCCGAAGGCAGCATCGTCCTCATGACTGAACGGACGATCGCGCTGGTCACCGGCGCGAACAAGGGAATCGGCTACGAGATCGCCGCGGGCCTGGGCGCGCTCGGCTGGAGCGTCGGCGTCGGCGCCCGGGACGAACGGCGCCGAAGCGCCGCGGTGGAGAAACTGCGCGCCGCCGGCATCGACGCGTTCGCCGTACCGCTGGACGTGACCGACGACGCGAGCGCGACCGCCGCCGCACGGCTGATCGACGAACAGGCCGGCCGCCTCGACGTGCTCGTCAACAACGCCGCCATCACAGGCGACATGCCACAGGAGCCCACCCGGATCGACCCCGCCACCATCCACACGGTCGTGGACACCAACGTCATCGGCGTCATCCGCGTCACCAACGCGATGCTGCCGCTGCTGCGCCGCTCCGCCGCACCACGGATCGTGAACATGTCCAGCAGCGTCGGCTCCCTCACCCGGCAGTCCGGACCCGCCGGCGAGCAGACGACAGGTCCGGTGTCCGCGGCGTACGCGCCGTCGAAGACGTTCCTGAACGCCGTCACCCTCCAATACGCCCGGGAACTGAGCGGTACGAACATCCTGATCAACACCGGCTGCCCCGGCTACGTCGCCACCGACCTCAACGGCTTCCGCGGCGTGCGCACCCCCGAACAGGGCGCGGCGATCGCCATCGAACTCGCGACCCTGCCCGACGACGGCCCCACAGGACAGTTCTTCGACGAAGCCGGCCCAGTGCCCTGGTGATCCCCGCGAGACCGCACAGCGTTCCGACCTGGCCGGCTGGGCCGAGCCGGGCCGCCATGCGCTCGCTGACCGCCTATGACCACCGACCCCTCGCATCATGCGTGGAGGTGGACGCTTCGAGGAGTGCCTCGGCGACCGCGGTGCGCGCGTACAGCACCGAGCGGCCCGCCCGGTGCGCGCTGGCCAGGCCCGCGTCGCGCAGCGCCGTCAGGTTCTGGGACACCCCGGCCGCCGACAGCCCCGTACGGCGGGCCAGTTCGGTGGTGGAGGCCGGCGCCTCCAGCTCCGTCAGCAGCAGGGTCCGGGTACGGCCGAGCACCGCGGCGACGGCATCCGCCCTCGCGGTCGGCGGCCGGGACGCCCACAGCGCGCCGACCCCGCGCGCCGGGTAGGCGATCTGCGGCGGATCCGGCGGAGTCATCCGGGTCAGCAGTCCCGGCCCGAGGAAGGCAGAGGGCACCAGCAGCAGCCCCCTGCCCGCCATCTCCCGGGTCAGCGGCCGGGTACGGCGCACCAGGCTCAGCGCGTTCTCATCCCAGCGCACCGCGCTGTGCAGCTCGTTGATGACCTGGCCGGCGCCCTGCTCGGCGGCCTGCCGGGCCCGGTGGAAGACATCGGCCTCCAGCACGGAGCGGATCCGCGCCCAGTACGGGGCGAGTGCCAGCTTCCAGTACGCCTCGACCTCGTGCGCCAACCGCGGCAGGCGGGCCGGGGGATCCGCGTACAGCGCCCGTGCGCGGGGGCCGGGCGCGCCCTGGTGGTGGCGCAGGTGGTCGAGGTTGCGGCGAACCGTCTCGGCGGGCGCCGCGACCAGTCCGGCCAGCTCTGCCGCCAGGGCGGGGGCCGGTCCGGCGGGCGCGGGATTGAGGAAGTGGGGCACGTACTTCGAGGACGGGATCAGCTCGGCGAGCCACCCCCGGTCCAGCCCGGCGGCCGCCAGCCGGGGCCGCACCTGCTCCGCCCAGGGCCGGTACACGGGCGACAGGCTCCCGTCGTCCAGCAGCCGACGGAAGCTGGTCACGACCTCCCAGAGCGGCGAGACGGCGAACCTCATCTGTGCCAGATCGCCCGCCGAGAACGCCAACTCCGCCAGCGGGACCACCCCTTGGATTCACACATGCCCGAATCAATGGCCCCGACCCTACCGCCCGCAGATCATTCCGGCATGACCTCCACCACCTCCACGACCTCCACCACCTCCATGACCTCCACCTCCTCCGCGACCTCCATGGCGTCCACACCGCCCCTGGCAGTCACCGCGGCCGCCTCCGGCACCTGGCGGCTCGGCGACCTCGAAGTGAACCGCCTCGGCTTCGGCGCGATGCGCCTGACCCAGAACGGCCCGGCTTTCGCCCCCGGCGCCACCCCCGGCGACCGCGGCCGGGCGATCGCCGTCCTGCGCCGCGCCGTCGAGCTCGGCGTGAACCACATCGACACCGCCGCCTTCTACTTCTCCCCGCTGCGCTCCGCGAACGAGCTGATCAACGCGGCCCTGGCCCCCTACCCGGACGACCTCGTCATCGCCACCAAGGTCGGCCCGGGCCGGGCCCTGTCGGGGGAGTTCCTGCCGCACGCCACGCCCGGGCAGCTGCGCGGCCAGGTCGAGGAGAACCTGCGCCAGCTCGGCCGCGACCACCTCGACGTGGTGAACCTGCGCATCGTCGGGACCGATTCGATCGCCGAGCGCTTCGGCGTCCTGGCCGAGCTGCGCGAGGCCGGACTCATCCGCCACCTCGGCCTGTCCAACGTACAGCCCGAGCACCTCGCCGAAGCCCGGGCCATCGCGCCGGTGGTCTGCGTACAGAACCTGTACGGGCTCGGCGCCCGGCCCGAGCAGGAGGCCTTCCTGCGCACCTGCGGGGAGCAGGGGGTCGCGTACGTGCCGTTCTACTCGATCGCCGGCGCGGGACGCGAAGCGGGCGCGAGCGGCGCCGAGCATCCGGAGGTGCTCCGCGTCGCCCGCGCCCACGGGGTGGGCACCGCCGGGATCCGGCTGGCGTGGACCCTGCACCGAGGACCGCACGTCCTGGCCATCCCGGGGACGGGGAACCCGGACCACCTGACCGCCAACGTGGCCGCGGCCTCCCTGCGCCTGTCCGGTGAGGACCTCGCCGTCCTGGACTCCGTGGGCCGCGACGACTGACGGCCGGGGCGGTGCGCGCCCCGGCCGTCACACCCGGCACCGTCAGCGGGGGCCGGCCGGCCCCTTCCCGGCGACGGTGTTGCCGGTGACCGCGCCGTCGGCGCCGGCCAGGGTCACCGCGTGCCGGACCCCGTCCGGACCGAGGACGACGGCCAGCCAGGCGCTGCCGCCGCCCTGCTGGGCCACGGCCCGCAGCGATTCGAGCTTGCCGCCCTCGACGGCGGCGGTGGCCTTTTCCACGGCCTGCGCCGCCGGCAGTGCGGGCAGCGGCACCGGGGCGGCCTTGGCGGAGCCGTCCGCCCGGCCAGCCGGACCGCGGCCCGCCGGCCCGCGGCCGCCCGGGAACGCGCGGTCGCCGTCGACGACCTCGGGCTCGCCGCCCTTGCGCGGCATCGGGCCCTCCCACCCCTCCATCGGCTCCTGCCCGGGCCCGTGCGCACGGACCTTGGCGGCGAAACCGCCCCGCATGTGGTCCCCGTGGCCGTGACCGTGTTCGGCCACGGCGACCGCCGCCAACCCGCCGCCGATCACGACGACCGCCCCGAGGGCCACCCATCTGGTACGGCCCTCACGGGCCAGCCGGACCAGCCGGCCGCGGCGGCCCGCCGCCGCACCGGTCGCGTCGGCCGCGGCCTTGGCCTCGCCCTGGCCCGCGGGCGGCTCGGTGGGCTGGGGACTGGACTGAGTCATCGACATGCTCCTCGCGTTCTCCGAGCCGTCTGCCCGGCTCGGCAGATCCTGCGCGCCGGAAGCTGAAGCCCTGCTGAAGCCGGCTGAAGACCTCTTCAGCAAGCGGCCGACGCGACCTGAGAACCTGTCCCCATGCGCGTACTGGTGGTCGAGGACGAACGGCGGCTCGCCGCCGCCCTCCAGCGGGGTCTGCGGGCCGAGGGCTTCACCGTGGACGTGGCCCACGACGGCCCGCAAGGGCTGTGGCTGGCGGGCGAGCACGACTACGACGCCATCGTGCTCGACATCATGCTGCCCGGACTCAACGGCTACCGGGTCTGCGCCCGGCTGCGCGCGAGCGGCTGCGAGTCGGGGATCTTGATGCTCACCGCCAAGGACGGGGAGTACGACGAGGCCGAGGCCCTCGACACCGGCGCGGACGACTTCCTCTCCAAGCCCTTCTCCTACGTGGTCCTCGTCGCCCGGCTGCGCGCCCTCATCCGGCGCACCGGCCGCCGCAGCCCGCAGATCATGGAGTTCGGCGATCTGGTGGTCGACCCGGCCCGGCAGCGGTGCACGCGGGCCGGCACCGAGGCCCGGCTGACCTCGCGCGAGTTCGCGGTCCTCGTGTACCTGGCCCGGCGGGCCGGAGAGGTCGTCCCCAAGCGGGAGATACTGGAGCACGTCTGGGACGCGGCGTACGAGGGCGACCTCAACGTCGTCGAGGTCCACGTCAGCGCCCTGCGCCGGAAGATCGACGCACCCTTCGGCCGGGCCGCCGTGGAGACCGTCCGCGGCGCGGGCTACCGGCTGGCGGCCGACGGTGGCTGAACGCGGCACCGGCAGCGCCGCCGCCCGTTTCCCCGGCCGCCTTCCCCGGCGCGCCTTCGGCCAGATCCGCGACCTCGCGCGGGGCCCGCGCCCGGAGTCCGTACGCGGCCTCGCGAGGCGGCTGCGCCCCCGGTCCGTCCGCGCCCGGGCCACGCTCGGCGCCTCCGCGGTGGTCGCCCTGGCCCTCGGCGCCGCGTCCTTCGCCCTGCTCGGGATCCTCGACGGCAACCTGATGAGCGACGCCCAGGCCGCAGCCGAACGCCAGGCCCTCTCCACCGCCGGGCTGGTGGCCGCGGGCGGCCGGTTCGACTCCGTGGTCACCCCCGGGCGCGGCGCCGACTTCGTCCAGGTCGTCGACGCCCAGGGCCGGGTCCTGGCGGCGAGCCCCAACCTCGCCGGCCGCCCCGCCCTCTCCCCGGCCCGTCCGGGCAGACCGGGCACGGTCCGCGACACCTGGAAGGAGGGCCCGGCGCGCGGCGACCGGCGCCACCGCGTCGTCCAGGTCACCACCGTCACCGCGGACGGGCTGGTCACCGTGTACGCCGGGACCTCCCTGCGGGAGGCCGACACCGCCGACGACGTCATCACCGGTGTGCTCGCCGTCGTGGTTCCGCTGCTCGTGCTCACCGTGGCCCTGGTCACCTGGAGGGTGACCGGCTGGGCGCTGCGGCCCGTCGAGGCGATCCGCGCCGAGGTCGCCGCGATCAGCGACCGCGACCTGCACCGGCGGGTGCCGGTGCCGAAGAGCCAGGACGAGATCGCCCGGCTCGCCGCCACCATGAACGCCACGCTGGACCGGCTGGAAGCCGCCGGGATCCGCCAGCGCCGGTTCATCGCCGACGCCTCCCACGAGCTCCGCAGCCCGATCACCGTGCTCCGCACCCAGCTGGAGGTCGCCCAGGCACACCCCGACCCGGCGCTGTGGGGCGAGCTGGTCAGCGGGGCCCTGGAGGACACCGTACGGCTGCAGGACCTCGCGGCCGACCTGCTCCTGCTGGCCCGCCTCGACACCGGGGAGGCGCCGCCGGACGCCTCGGTCGACCTGGCGGACGTGGCCCGGGAGGCGGCCCGTTCGCGTCGGCGGGACCGGATCCCCGTGGACATGGAGATCGCTCCCGAGGCCGTCGTACGCGGCAGCACGCTGTGGCTCTCCCGGCTCGTCACCAACCTGCTGGACAACGCCCAGCGCCACGCCGACCGGCGGGTCCAGCTGGTGCTGCGCGTCGACGCGCCCCGGCGCACCGCCGTACTGGAGGTCCGGGACGACGGTCCCGGCATTGCGGCGGCGGACCGGGAGCGGGTCTTCGAGCGGTTCACCCGCCTCGACGACGCCCGCAGCCGCGATGAGGGCGGCTCGGGCCTGGGCCTGGCCATAGCCCGCGACATCGCCACTCGCCTGGGCGGATCCCTCACTGCCGAGGACGCGCCGGCCGGCGCCCGCCTGGTGGCCAGGATCCCCCTGGAACCTGACGGAAGCGGGGCTGACACCGGGTTCTGATTGTTCCCCGTTCTGCTTTTTTCGCACCTGTCCAACTCTGTTCACTCCATGCTTGCTTCGGCTCCTGAAGGGGGGCGTGGCAACGCCATGAGCCGCATCCCGGACAGACACCAACCAGGCGCAAAAGCAGCCAGAGGACGGCGCGATGAAGAACAACCGGATGATCGTCACCGTGGTGGCGCTCTTAGCGATCTTCGCCTTCAGTGTGGTGATGGTGGTGGCGGGACAGCCCGTCGCGGCGATCACCGCCCTGATCCCGTCGGTCGCACTGGGAGTGCAGCAGATCGTGCAGGCGGGCACCGGGGTGGCCGAGAGCCGCCGCGAGCGGGCCGCCGCACAGGTGCCCGACCGGGACGAGGAGCCGCGGGGATGAACCTCCACTCCGCACCCCGGGACGTCCCCCAGGGCCGGCGCGGCAAGCCCGGCCGGCCGCTGGG
Source organism: Streptomyces sp. NPDC051109 (assembly GCF_044455885.1). Taxonomy (NCBI): domain Bacteria; kingdom Bacillati; phylum Actinomycetota; class Actinomycetes; order Kitasatosporales; family Streptomycetaceae; genus Streptomyces; species Streptomyces sp. NPDC051109. The sequence goes on along the minus strand of NZ_JBITFF010000001.1, from coordinate 147,634 downwards.
TCCCATCGTCGAAGGCACCGGACCGGCGCACCGCGCCTGGCTGGAGCCGCTGCGCGAGGCCATCCACGGCAGGGGAGTGACGCTGGACGAGCTCCAGACACGCACCGGCCGGGACAAGGGCCACATCTCCGAACTGCTGCGGGCCGTCGGACGCTACCCCCGCTGGGTGTTCGTCCGTACGGTGCTCCTCGCGCTGGAGCGGCCCGGCCTTCCGTACGACACGATGCGGCTGCGCTGGGTGATCGCGGCCCAGGACATCGGCAAGCGCACCTCGTGGATCAAGGACTGTCTCCACGAGGGCGGCGCCCGCCACCGCACCGCGACCACTTCGGCCCCGCTGGACTTCCGGGCCTTCCAGCAGATGCACCGCCCGCACTACACCAGCTACGCCTCGGCGTTCCTGCGCCGGGGCGGACTGGTGGAGAAGGCGGTCGACGACGTCTTCACCCTCCTGCTGATGCTGTGGCACGACGCACTGGCCAGCGAGAACCCCGAGCGGTTCGCGTGGCCGATGCTGCGCCAGACCGTGCTCGAACGCGCCCCGAAGGAGAACGGCCGCCCCTCCCTCGTCGAGGCCGCCTTCGACACGGTCGCCCTCGACTTCGCCCCCGACCCGATCGGGCAGGTCGAGGAGTCGATGGCCCTGTTCCGGGCCGTCGGCGAACTCGCGCCCATGCAGCGGGACGTCATCGTCCTGCTGTACCTGTGCGGACTGGAGGAGGCCCGGGCGGCGGACGAACTGGGCGTCTCCCCGGCCTCCGTACGGTCCACCGCACGGCACGCCAAACGCAATCTGCACGCCGCCCTGTACCCGGACACCACCACCGAGGAGGAGGTCTCCGGTGACCTCGACCATTGACCAACTGCTGGCCCGCGCCCGCCTCCACACCACTTCGCACGCACCCGCCGACATCGCGGACACCGGCGGCGCGCCCCACCACGGGACGGCCGTCCGGTCGCCCGGCGCGGCGCCCGGCGAACCGCGCAGGGACATGCGGGGAGCCGCCCGCGACCTCCAGGCCCTGTGCGAGACGGCCGTCACGGGCACCGCCGTCACCGCACTCGGCGACTTCCTCACGCACAAACTGCCCCAGCCCTCCGGGGCCCGCGTCCTCGGCTGCATCCTGCTGCTCACCGACGCCGAGGACTCCGCCCGCTTCTGGTGGCAGTACGCGGCCGGCGCAGGGGACTCGATCGCCTCGTACTGCCTGTACCTCCACCACCTCGCGCTCGGCGAGAACCACGAGGCGGTCTGGTGGCGCCGCCAGACCGCCCCGACCGCCACCGGGCAGGCGGCGGACGCACCGGGAGCACCGGCCCCGTCGGGCGCGCAGGACGCGGCCACGGTGGTCTTCGACGGCGCCGAGCGCGACCTCGCCGCCGATGCGAGCCTGCCCACCACCCTGCGCGTCCTGCGGGCGCTACGGCCCGGCGGGGCCGGGACCAGGCGCGGCGCCGGTACCGTCAAGGCCGTCATGGAGTACGTGTCGGCCGCCGTCAGCTACGTCGACGACGATCTCGAACTTCCCCTGCCCGACCCGGACTTCACCGACCGCATCCGCGATCTGACGGCAGCGCCCGGCCGCCCGCCGAAGCCGGGCCCCCGTACCCCGCCCCGCCTACCGCCCCGCCTGCGGACTACGTGATCGGGTGGCAGGTTCGTCACCCGCTCGCTCTCCCGCACCGAGGCCGCGGGGATCGGCGGGGGTCAGCGCGAGCCGTGCTCCGGCAGGTCCTGCTCGGCCGGGGCCGCGGTCAGGGCCGGGAGCAGCGCGAAGCTGCGCTGGGCGGGGGCCGCCGACGGAGCCGCGGGCGGCGCCGGGGTCTTCTTCCCGCAGAACGCGCCTTCGAGCGTGCCGCCCAGTGCGGTGTTGGCCTCGCCCTTGTTCGAGGTGTTCGCCACCGCGGCCAGGCTGCGCTTCCCGTCGCGGGTGCTGAACGCGTACGTGTAGAAGCCCTGCACCGTGCCGGTGTGCCCGTACACCGAGGTACCGCACGACAGGTCGTAGCGGCGCAGGCCCAGCCCGTAGAAGCGGGTCTTCGCGGCGTCCGTCGGGGTCATGGTGAGCATGGCGTCCAGCATGCCCGGCGCCAGCAGCTTGCCGCCGAGCAGCGCGGACGTGAAGGTGTTCAGATCGGCCGCGTTCGAGATCATCGCACCGGCCGACTGCGCCCAGGACACCGTCTGCTCGGTGGAGTCGACCAGCGGCGCCCCCGCCTCGTCCGGGTGCAGGTAGCCGTGCAGGTGCGCGCCCTTGATCACCGTCGAGGGGTGTACGTACGAGGTGTTCTTCAGCTTCAGCGGCTTGATGATGCGGCGCTCGTACTCCTTGGCCACGCCGTGTCCGGTCGCCTTCTCGATGAGCATGCCGACGACCACGAAGTTGGTGTTGGAGTACTGGTACGAGACGCCCGGCTCGGTCGTGCGCGGCTCGCGCAGCGAGAGGGCGACCAGCTCCTGATACGTGAAGACCTTGTTCCGGACGGCCTCGAACCCCGGCACGGTCTTGTCGAACATCGCGTTCGTGTAGTCCGACAACCCGCTGCGGTGGGTGAGCAGGTGACGCACCGTGATGCGGTCGTCGGGCAGCAGGCCGGGCAGGTACTGGTTGACCGGGGCGTCCAGGCTCAGCTTCCCCTCCTCCACCAGCTGGAGCAGTACGACGCTGGAGAACGTCTTGGTGACGCTGCCGATCCGGAAGCGGCCGTTCACGTCCATGGCCGCGCCGGTGGTCCGGTCCTGGACGCCCACCGCACTGGTCAGCGGCGCACCGGAACCCGTGATGCGGACCATGGCGCCGGGGGCGCCGACGGCGGTGGTGTTCTTCAACGCCTGCGTCACGGCCTCCATATCGGGCTTCGGTGCGGCCGCCGCGGCAGCGGCCTGCGCCGCCGTCGGGGCGGAGAACGGGTTCGCGGCCGCGTGGGCGGCGGTCGCCGGCACCCCTGCGGCCACGACGGCGAGCAGGGCGGCACTGAGAGTCAGGCGTCGGTCGAGAGGTAGGCGCACGTTGTTCCTCAACTACGGGTAACGGAAGGGGTTTAGCTGTCGCAGTCGCGAACTCGCCGCCGCGGGGCGGTCAAGTCCGCGGGCTGTGATCGTACGTGCCCCCCGGGTACGGCTCGCGCGCCAGCCGCCTCAGGACCTGCAGGCGTGGCCACTTTTCAGCCACGCGATGCCCGTGCGCAGCCGGCAGATCTCCGCCAGGCGGGCGCCGGGGTCCGGGTTCCACAGCCGCACCGTGCCGTCGTTGCTGCTGCTGGCGACCGTCCACCCGTCGGGGGAGAAGACCACGCCCCACACCGCGCTGGTGTGGCCCGTCAGGGCCGCCCACAGCCGCCGCCCGGCCAGGTCCCACAGCCGCACCGTACGGTCGTTGCCGCTGCTGACCAGTCGGCTGCCGTCGGGGGAGAAGGCGATGGCGCGGACGGAGCCGGTGTGACCCGACAGCACGGCTCCGGCTCCGGCCTCGGCTCCTGCTCCGGCCCCCAACCGCCGGGCGTCCCACAGCCGTACGGTGCCGTCGTTGCCGCTGCTCGCCAGCGTCCGCCCGTCCGGGCTGAACGCCACGGCCCGTACCGCACCCGCGTGGCCGGTCAGCGTGGCCAGCGGCCGCCGCCCGGGGACGTCCCACAGCCGTACGGTCAGATCGTCGCCGGCGCTCGCGAGCGTGCGGCCGTCCGGGCTGAACGCCACGTCGTTCGCGAAGTCCGTGTGGCCGGTGAGCGTCTCCAGGGCGGTACGGGAGGCCGTGTCCCAGAGCCGGACCGTCCGGTCGGAACCGGCCGAGGCCAGCGTCCGCCCGTCCGGTGAGAAGGCCACCGCGTACACGATCCCGCTGTGTCCGGTGAGTGTGCCCAGAGCCGTACGGGAGGCCGTGTCCCAGAGCCGTACGGTCCCGTCGGAACCGGCCGAGGCCAGCATCCGCCCGTCCGGTGAGAAGGCCACCGAGAACACCGTCCCGGTGTGGCCCGCGAGCGTCCCGACCACCCGCCGCCCGGCCACCTCCCACAGCAGCACCGTGTGATCGGCGTCCGCGGTGGCCAGCAGCTTCCCGTCCGGGCTGTACGCGGCATGCCAGATCTCGGTGAACGGGCGCGAGGTCAGCACCGGACCCCGCAGGTCCCAGAGCACCACCGACTGGTCGAAGGCGGCGGTGGCCAGCATCGCGCCGCCGGAGTCCACGGCGACCCCGAGCACGTAGTCGGTGTGCCCGGCCAGCGTCGAGACCTGCCGGCCGCTGCGCACGTCCCACAGCCGGGTCGTGCCGTCGCCGCCCGCACTGACGACGGTGGTGCCGTCCGGGGTGTAGGCGACCGCGTTGATGTCGTCGTTGTGCCCCGTCAGCGCCATCGTCGGACGGCTTTCGGCCACGTCCCACAGACGCAGGGTCCGGTCGACGCCCCCGGAGGCCACCGTCCGTCCGTCCGGTGCGAACGCCACCCCCAGCACCTCACCGGTGTGCCCCGCGAGGACGGCCAGCTGACGTGCCGCCACCGGGTCCCACAGGCGTACGGTCTGGTCGGCGCCCGCCGACACCAGCGTCCTGCCGTCCGGCGCGTACGCCAGGGCGTCGACCCTCCCGGTGTGCCCGGCCAGTTCGGTCACGGCGGACCCGCCGCCCGCGGGATCGCACAGCCGGACGGTCCCGTCGGCGCCCGCGACGGCGAGCGCGTGCCCGTCGGGCGCGAAGGCCACGGCCCGGGCGTCCGCCGTCTGCGCGGGCAGCACCGCGATGGCGTGGCCGTCCGTGCCCCACACCCGGACCGGCCCTTCCGTGGAGGTCGCCGCGAGCGTCCGGCCGTCGGGCCCGAAGGCGATCGCGCGCACCTGGCCCGGCATGGTCAGGGTGACCGTCGTCCGCCGGTCCGCGACCCGGCGCAGCAGCACCTTCCCGTCGGAACCGGCGCTCGCCAGCAGCCGGTTCCCCGGGGCGAACGCCACCGCGTTGACCGGTCCGCCGTGCCCCCCGAGCCGGGCGAGGAACGGCTGGGACTGCGTGCTCAGCAGCGCTCCCCGCGATTCGGGGTTCGCCTCCGTGCCGTACGCCTCCTCCGCGAGCCGCATCGAGTCCTCGGGGCGACCGGTGGCGAGGGACGTGGACCGGACGGCGAGGGCTTGCGCCCGGGCGGTGCGCTCCTGGCCGAGGGCGCCCTCCCGCTGCCGGTACGCCACCGCCCCGGCGGTCAGGGCCAGGACCAGCAGGACGACGAGCAGCGCCAGCATCCGCTGCCGGAGGCGGACCTGGTGCCTGGCCTGCGTCCGCCGCGCGTCCTCGGCGGCCCGGCTCGCGCGCAGGAAGTCCGCCTGCCGGGGGCCGAGCCGGCTCCCGCCGTCGAGTTCGTCGGCCCAGGCGCCGGCGGCGCCCAGCCGGCTCCCGCGGTACAGCACGGACGGATCGCGGCCCTCGCGTTCCCACTCCTCGGCGGCTTGGGCCAGCTGCCGGTGGACCAGCAGTCCGTCCCGGTCGGCGTGGATCCAGCCGCGCAGCCGCGGCCAGGCGTGCAGCAGGGCCTCGTGGGTGATCTCGACGGTGTCGCTGTCCATCGTGATCAGCCGGGCCCGGACGAACGCGTCGAGGGCCGCCGCGGCCCGGTCCGCGCCGGCGAGCTGTTCCATCAGCTCGGTGCGGGCCGCACGCCGCCGTGTCGCCCCCGCGCCGTCGGCGACATGGACCAGTGCCACCAGGATCCGGCGGATCGTCCGCTGCTCTTCCGGGTACAGGCGGGCGAACACGCTCTCGGCGGTGTGCGCGACCGCGCCCTGGATGCCGCCCGTCTCCTCGTACCCCGCGACCGTCAGGGTGGCCCCGGCGCGCCGCTGCCAGGTGGCCATCAGCGCGTGGGAGACCAGTGGCAGCGCACCCGACGGCGTGTCACCGGGCGCGGCCGCCACGGCGCCGGCAGCCGCCGCGGGCTGCTCCCGCAAGCCCGCGTCGCGCAACAGCAGGGGGACCAGGCCCGGTTCGAGGGTGAGCCCGGCGAGCTCCGCCGGGCGGCTGATCGACTCGCGCAGCTCGGCGACCGACATGGGCGGCAGCACGAACAGCCCGTCGGTGCAGGCCGCGGCCAGCTCGGGCAGGTCAAGGCAGCTGCCGGTGAAGTCGGCCCGTACGCCGAGCACCACGACGGCCGGGTCGGGCTCCGTCGGCTCCGGCCCTGCCGCGGCCAGGGCGCACAGGACGCGGACGAAGCCGAGCCGCTCGTCCTCGTCGGTGCAGAGGGTGAAGAGTTCCTCGAACTGGTCGACGAGCAGTACCGGCCGTACGGAGGGCGGTCGGCTCTCTCCGGCCCCGTCCGGGGTGTGGTCCGCCGGTCCCTGGACGGCTTCGAGCAGCCGCCGCGGCCGGTCGCGCAACTCCCGTACGGTGATGCCGAGATCGCCGCCCAGCACTTTCGCGGTGCGGTCCAGCAGCTCCTGGAGGGGGTGCGCGGTCGGGGTGAACCGTACGACCGGCCAGCCGTCGGCGCCCGCCATGGGGAACCCGCCGGGGCGCCGCAGTGCCGGTACGAGACCCGCGCTGAGGAGGGAGGACTTGCCGGCGCCCGACCGGCCGACGAGTACCAGCGGGCCGCTGCCGGTCCGTTCGAAGACCCGCTCGACCAGGGCGGCGGTCACCCGGTCGCGACCGAAGTACCAGTCCGCGTCGCGCGAGGTGAACGCGGCGAGGCCGCGGTAGGGACATTCGCCCATCGACTGCGACGGCGACTGCGACTGCGACGGCCCGGCCGGCGCGGCGGTGCGGGGTTTCGGCACCTCGGCCTCCGGCACCAGCTGGAGGAGGGCGCCCCCCGCCTCCAGCACCCGGTCGCAGCGCAGCGCGACATCGTGGGTGACGCGCTTGGCGCCGGTCTCGATCTTGCTCAGGTAGCCCTTGCTGTAGTGCGTACGACGGGCCAGGTCGGCCAGCGAAAGACCGCGCTGCACCCGCAGCCGCCGCAACTGGGCGGGAAAGGCCGCGCCGGATCCGGCGGCCGAGGCCGCTTCGGGTGGATCGGGCTGGTGATCGGTGTGGTGATCGGTGTCGCGTCCGCGGTCCGGGTCCCCCACGGCATCCCCCATGGCACAGCGCGCCCAGGTCGTGAGATGGAACGTCCCAGGCTACCGCGGGGGTCGGACGGCGGAACGCGCATCGGGTCGGCGTGGCGGAAAACGCGCCGTACGGCAGCCTTCCGGGTCCGCCGGGGGAGCGGCGGACCCGGAAGGTCGCGAACAGGTGCCCGACTACGGGCGATTGAGGGTGATGGAGTTGATCGGCCCGAGGTCGGCGTAGACACCCGTGCCCTGGGCGATGGGGGATCCGCAGCCCTTGCCGTCGTAGCCGGTGCACAGGCTCGCCGTGGCCCCGCCGTACTGGTTGTTGAGGACCCAGTGGCGGCCGTACTGGTTGCTCAGGTTGTGGGCTCCGTAGCTGGTGAAGACGTGGCTCGGCTTGACCGCCGGGTTCTGGTCCTGCGGGTAGATGCAGACCGACCCGTACGGACAGCCGGCCCAGTCGTCGGCGGGCCTGGCGTCGGCCGGGCCGCTCAGTGCCACGACGGCCGCCGCGGCGGTGGCGAGCGCGGCGGCGCCGCGGATCATCTTGCGCATCATGTCCCCCTGTTGGGTTGCCTCGGTGTTGACGTCGGGAGACGGGAGGTCGTGTTCCTCCCGCCGTCCCGCCGTCCCGCTGTGCTGACGCCTTCAGCCTTGCCCGGCGGCCCGCGGGGGTCGACGGGTTTCCCGTCGCCCATGGCCGGTCCCGGCCGGGAAACCCTCCCTGACCTGCCCGGTCGCCGGACCGGAGGCAACCGTCACCGGTGGTCACCGGCCGGATCCCGTCCGGCGCCGTGATGTCTTCCTCCCCGATGGCGGGCAGAATTGAGGGGGCAGCCCGTGTCCGCCGTGCGGGCGCCGGTCAGCCGCGCGCGACGAGACGCGCGCAGAAGGGGGCCTGCCGATGCCATCGGACCGGTTGGGGGGCGCGGACGACCCCGGCCCGATCCGGTCCGAACCGGGGTCCTTGCTGGAACACGTGGTGGTGGCGGTCTTCGGCATCGACGACGAGGACCGGGTCTGCTACTGGGGCCCCGGAGCGCGGAACCTCTTCGGCCACGAGGCCGGGTCCGTCCTGGCCCGGCCCGCGGCACTCCTCTTCCCCGAGCCGGCCCCCGGCGACGGCCCCGGCACGGCCGCGCACCTCGCGGAGCGCGCCCGCACCCTCGGCTACTGGCGCGTACGGCTGCCCGCGCTCCACCGGGACGGCTCGGTGTTCAACTGCGGCTTCCGGGTCTTCCCGATGACCGGGGCCTCCGGAGCCTCCGTGATCATCGGACTGGCGAGCCGGGGCGACGAGCTGGACCGGGTCAAGACCAACCTGTCCTTCCTCGACTCCCTCTTCGAGACCTGCCCGATCGGCCTGGTGATGCTGGACGAGGAGCTGCGCTACGTCCACCTCAACCAGGCCTTGGCCGACATGGACGGGATCCCGCTCGACGCGCACCTGGGCCGCCGGATGGCGGACATCATGATCACCTCGGACGGCGGGGAGTACCAGCGCATGCTGCGGTCCGTGGCGGACGAGGGCCGGACCGTGATCGGCACCCTCGTGGGCCTGCGCACACCGGGCCACCCGGACCGCGACCAGGTGCGCTCGGTCAGCTTCTTCCCGCTCACCGGCGCGGGCGACACCCGGCGCGGGGTCGGCGGACTGCTGCTGGACGTCACCGACCGCGAGCAGGCCATCCTGGAGGCGACGGCCGCCCGGCAGCGCCTGGCCCTGCTCGACCGGGCGGCGGCGGGCATCGGCACCACCCTGGACCTGCACACCACCGCGCGCGAGCTGGTCGGCTCGGTCGTCCCGGAGTTCTGCGACGCCTCCGTCGTCGAACTCGTGGAGTGGATGGACGAGAGCGAGGCCTTCGACCCGGCGCTGCCCGTGACCACCCGCCGGATCGCCTCCGGCACCACCCTCCCCGAGCCCGCCGTCGAGCTCGTCAGCGGCCTGGAGGAGGTCACGTACCCGCCGGGCTCCAACATCCACCAGATGCTGAGCACGGGCCGCCCGCTCTGCTTCACGGTCGACGAGGACTTCGCCACCCGGACGGTGGTGCACCAGGAGCGCGCGCAGCTGCTGCTGGAGAGCGGGCTGACCTGCATCCTCATGGCACCGCTGATCGCGCGCGGCACGGTGCAGGGCATCGCCATGTTCGGCCGCTCCGCGGCGCGCCCGGCCTACGCCGAGGAGGATCTCGGCCTCGCCGGCGAACTGGCCTCCCGGGCCGCCCTGTGCCTGGACAACGCCCGGCTGTACGGCAAGGTCCGGGACATCGCCCTCACCCTCCAGCGGGCCCTGCTGCCCAGCGCCCCCGCGGCGGGACCGTACGTGGACATCAGCCACCGCTACCTGCCCGGCAGCCGCGGCACCGAGGTCGGCGGCGACTGGTACGACGCGATCACCCTGCCCGACGGCCGGGTGGCCCTGGTCGTCGGCGACGTGATGGGACACGGCGTACCGGCCGCCGCGGCCATGGGCCGCCTGCGGATCACCGCGAAGACGCTCGCCCGGCACACCGCCGAGCCCGCCGCCCTGCTCCAGGAACTCGACGCCTGCGCTCAGGAGGCCGGCATCGAGTGGGCGACCTTCCTGTACCTCGTGTACGACCCCCGTACCGGCCGCGCCCGCATCGCCAACGCCGGCCACCCGCCGCCCCTGGTACGGCACCGGGACGGGACCGTCCACGCCATCGGCGACGTGCTCGGGGTGCCGCTCGGGGTGGGCGGCGTACCGTACCGGTCGGTCGAGGTCGAGATTCCCGAGGGTGCCACGGTGGCCCTGTACACCGACGGCCTCGTCGAGGCCCGCGGCCAGGACATCGACACCGGGATCGAGGCACTGCGCGACCAACTGCGCGCACCGCTGGGCTCGCTGGAGGAGGGGGTCGACCGGATCCTCGCCAACCTGCTGCCCGACACGGCGACCGACGACACGGTCCTGGTCCTCGCCCGCATCAACGCGGTCCCCGGCCGCACTCCGGGTACGGGAACCGGATCACCGCGCCGGGCGTCGTCGTAACGTGCGAGGTCGGACGGAGAGCCGACCGGGAGCGGGAGCGGGGGCGCGTGGCTGAGCGGGAGGCGGGTCAAGCGGCGGGGCGGGGGCCCGGGCGACGGCCCCGGCCGTGGTCGTGGTCGTGGCGCGGCCGTGGACGCGTCCTCGTGTGTGCCGCGGTCCTCCTCGCCTGCCTGCTGGCCTTCCACGGCGCGGTGCCCGATGCGCTGCCGGGCCGCCCCGGCAGCCTGCTCGAAACGTTCCTGCCCTGGCTCGGCCTGGTCGTCCCGGTCCTCGCCGCCCTGGCCCTGCCGCGCCGTTCGGCCGCGGCCGGGCTCGCGGTGCTGCTGCCCGCCGCCGCCTGGACCGCCCTCTTCGGCGGCCACCTGCTGCCCGGCGACGACCGGGCACCGGGCCTCCTCGCCGTCCAGCACAACGTCAGCGACGAGAACCCCGATCCGGCGGGCACCGCCCGCGCCCTGGCCGCCACCGGCGCCGATCTCCTCGCGCTGGAGGAGCTGACGTCCGCCGCCGAGCCGGTGTACGCGGCGGTGCTGGCGCCGCAGTACCCCTACCACGCGGTGGCGGGCACGGTCGGAGTCTGGTCGAAGCACCCGCTGGCGGACGTACGGCCGGTGGACATCAGACCGGCCGGTGTCGGGGAGGACTGGAACCGCGGACTGCGGGCCACCGCCCGCACACCGCAGGGCGAAGTCGCCGTGTACGTGGCGCACCTGCCCTCCGTACGCCTGAGCACGGCGCACGGCTTCGGTTCCGTACGCCGGGACGAGAGCGCCGCACTGCTCGGCGCCGTGTTGGCCGCCGAGCCGACGGACCCGCTGATCCTGCTCGGGGACCTCAACAGCACCGTGGACGACCGCGGGCTGGACCCCGTCACCTCGCGGATGGACCCGCTGAGCCGGGACTTCGCGTTCAGCTGGCCCGCTTCGCTGCCGCTGGCCCGGATCGACCAGGTCATGACCCGTTCGGCGACCGTCACGCGGATCCGGTCGCTGCCCGCGACGGGCAGCGACCACCTGCCCGTCGCCGCTCACATCACGTGGCCCGCTCGTGGACGAGGTCGGTGAAGCGGCGCAGCCCGTGCTCGCTGTGGCCCAGGAAGAGGTTGGGCTCCACCAGCTCCAGCTCCATGACGACCGGCGCCCCGTCGTCCGCCGTCGCGATGTCGACCCGCGCGTACAGCAGGGCCCGCGACCCCGGCGCGGCCGCCAGCGCGGCCTCGGCCAGCGCCAGTTCGGCCGCGGACGGCAGGTGCGGAACCAGGTCCGGATGCGGCACGCGGTCGTTGTCGACGCCCCCGACGTCGGTCAGCACCGGTCCCTTGCGGATCGCGTGGCTGAAGGCGCCGCCGAGGAAGACGAGCGCCCTTTCGCCCTCGTCGATCCGGGTCAGGTACGGCTGCACCATCGCGGTCGATCCGGCCGCGTGCAGCGCCGCGACGTGCCCGGCGGCCGCATCGTGGTGGTGCTCCGCGTACCGGGCGGTGTCGCGGGCGCCGGCCGAGACGGTCGGCTTGACGACGAACTGGCCGTTCCCGGGCAGGTCGACGGCCTCGCCGGGGCCGATGAACCGGGTGGGAACGACCGGGACGCCGCGGCCGGCGAGCTCCCCGAGGTAGCGCTTGTCGGTGTTCCAGCGCACCAGAGCGGCCGGGTTGTCGAGCCGTGTCGCGCCCTGTACCGCGTCGGCCCAGGCCAAGTATTCCGGCCACCGCGCGGCATAGTCCCAGGTGGAGCGAATGACCACCGCCGCGCACCGCGACCAGTCGAAGTCCGGGGCGTCCCAGGCCGCCGCCACGGCGTCGACCCCGCGGGCGCGCAGCGCTCCGAGCACCAGCGGCAGGTCGGAGTCCCAGGCCAGGCCCGGGTCCGACGTGGCCAGGGCCACTCTGGTCGTGCCGGTCATCAGTTGCTCCCCGTCTCTTCGCCCGCGCGCGCCGCCGGCTGCCCCGGGCAGCCTAATGACCGGCCGGCCCCCCGGCCGGAGCCGGGGCCAGACCGTCGGCGACCAGCCCGGCGAGGACCGCCTCGCCCAGGGCGTGCACCGCGGACTGCGGCCTGACCATCACCGTGAACTCCTTGATCCGGCCGTCGTCGGCGAAGTGCAGCAGGTCGATGCCGTGGATCGCCTTGCCGTTCACCGTCGCCCGGAACAGCAGGATCTCCGACGGGGCCACGGAGCCGTCGACGCTCGTCTCGGCGCTGCCGGCGTACTGCCCCACGTAGTGGAAGTCCTCGAAGGTGCGCAGCAGCACCCCGAAGAGCCCCAGCACCATCGGCCGCCCCTCGAACGGCGCGAACTTCACGGGGCTGTACAGGCGCACGTCCTCGGTGAACAGGGCCTCCAGAGCGGCGAGGTCACGGCTGTCGACGGCGGCGCGGAAGCGGCTGCTGCGGTCACGGCTTCTCCCTGAGGGTCTACTCATCAATGTGATTAGTCAGTTTCTTGAGTATCATGCGGAGGGGGTCCGTGGACAGGGGCGCCCACTGGAACAGGGCGAGAAGGAGGCGATCCGATGGCTTTGCGCCACGCCGTACTGGCGGCGCTGCTGGACGAGGAGCTGAGCGGGTACCAATTGGCGAAGGCCTTCGACCTCGGCGTCGCGAACTTCTGGCACGCGCTCCCGCAACAGCTCTACGCCGAGCTGACCCGGCTGGAGCAGGACGGGCTGATCACGGGCCGGGAAGTGGTCCAGGACACCCGGCCCAACAAGCGCCTGTTCACCGTCACCGACGCCGGGCTCGCCGAGCTCGAACAGTTCACCGCATCCGCCACCAAGCCCTCCTCCATCCGCGACGACCTCATCGTCAAGGTCCAGGCCGCCGACCACGTCGACACCGCGACGCTCGTCGCGCAGCTCACCGAGCGCGCCGACTTCGCCCGGGCCAAGGTCGAGCTGTTCGGCGGCCTGCTGCGCACCATGCGACGCGACCGCTCCGAGGAGGACTTCCTGCGGGAGGGCGAGCGCATCGGCCCGTACCTGACCTGCCTGCGCGGTCTCGCCTTCGAGCAGGGCAACCGCGACTGGTGCGAGCGCACGATCGCGGTCCTGCGGGAACGGGAGGCGGCCCGTGCCGATCGCTGAGCACCCGTACCTGCGGTACGTGGCCCTGGGCGACAGCCAGACCGAGGGACTCGGGGACGGCGACGACACCACCGGCCTGCGCGGGCTGGCCGACCGGCTCGCCGAGCACCTCGCGCTCCACGGCCCCGGTGTCCGGTACGCCAACCTGGCCGTCCGCGGCCGCCTCGCCGGGCAGGTCCGCGCCGAGCAGCTCGGCCCCGCGCTCGCCCTGCGCCCCGACCTGGCCACCGTGGTCGCCGGGGTCAACGACGTGCTGCGGCCGCGGTTCGACGCCGACGAGGTAGCCGGTCACCTGGAGGCGATGTTCGGCGCGCTCACCGCCCAGGGCGCCCGGGTCCTCACCCTGACCTTCCCGGACCTCGCGCGGATCACCCCGCTCGCCCGCCCGCTCGCCCCGCGCGTGAGCGCCCTCAACGAGAGGATCCGCACGGCCGCCGGGCGCCACGGAGTGGTCGTCGTCGAGACGGGACACCATCCTGTGGTCACCGACCCCCGGCTGTGGAGTGCGGACCGGCTGCACGCCAGTCCGCTCGGCCACGAGCGGATCGCCGCCTCGCTCGCGCACGCCCTCGGCCTGCCGGGCAGCGACGACTCCTGGACCCACCCGCTGCCGCCCGACCGGACGGCCCGCCCCACGGTCGCCGCCGAACTGCGCTGGGCCGCCGCGTTCCTGGGGCCCTGGCTGGGCAGGCGCCTGCGCGGCCGCTCCTCCGGGGACGCCCGTACGCCGAAGCGCCCCGAGCTCCTGCCCGTGGCTCCCTAAAGGGTTGCCGCCGCCAGGCGGCGGCGCTGCACCGTGCGCGCGTAGAAGAGGTGGGCGATCGCCTCGGCGGCCAGCAGCAGCACCACCAGCCACGGCGGGAGGTGCCCGGCGGCCCAGACCACGAGCAGCGGGATGCCGATGCCGGGAACGGCCCAGACGGCGACGGAGGCCGGCGGCCGGCCGTAGCGCAACGCGATGGCGGCGTGGGCCGCGTGGTACAGGGCCAGGCCGCCGGCCAGGACCCACGCCGCGCCGGTCGGCAGCCGGGCGTGGTCGGCCTCCTCGACGGCGGTGGCCAGCCCGGCCGCCATGCACAGCACGCCCGCGGTCACGAAGAAGTGCAGGAAGCCGCCGACGTCGCGGGCGAGCAGGTAGGCCCGGCGGTCGTCGGCCCTGGCGAACATCAGTTCGGCCGAGGTCGAGCCGAAGTCGAAGTACGACCACCAGAGCGCGGCGAGCAGTACGAAGCCGAGGACGCCGACGACCCCGGCCCCCGGGGTCCAGGTGTGGTCGGCGGAGGTCACCAGCGCGATGACGGACTCGCCGAGCACGATGATGACGAAGAGGCCGACCCGCTCGACGACGTGCCCGGTGTCCAGTCGGGCGGGCAGCCCGCGGCCGCGCGCGGTGAGCAGCAGCGCCATCTCTGCGGCGATGAGCACCGCCCACACGACGTACTGCCAGGGCGCGGGTACCGCGGCGGATCCGGCCCACAGCAGGCCCGAGGCCAGGCAGTAGCTCAACGGGCGCCAGCGCGGGACGCGCAGGGGTTCGGGGTACTTGGTGGCCGGCCACCAGAGCCCGAGCAGCACCAGCCGGGTGCCGGCGTACCCGAGGGCGTAGACGGAGCCGCGGTCGGTGTCGGCCCCGGGCACGGCGCAAGCCATGACGGCGATGCAGAGCATGGCGGACAGCATGAGGAGCCGGCGGCGGGGGCTGTTGTCGACGAAGAGGTTCGCCGAGACCATCAGGTTGATCCACAGCCACCAGGGCGGGAAGTAGAGCCCCAGGAACACGGCGAAGTCGCGCGGGCTCGGATCGCCGTGGAGCTGGTGGGCGAGCTGGGAGGCGAGTGCGACGAAGACGAGGTCGAGGAAGAGTTCGAGCCAGTCGGCGTGCCTCCCCGCCTCCGGGTGACCGGCGTTGTCCGCCTCCGCGGCCGACTGGGGTGTGCTCATGCGTCCGCCCGGGTCCGTTCCGCCGCCCTCGCGGCCTGCTTCCCGTATGACATCACGGTATGACTAGTCGAGGGCGTGCGACGCGGCACGGGCCTCCAGGAGGTGCCGGCGTCCGGCGACGGAGGCGAGCAGGGCGCTCGTGGAGGCGAGGCAGACGACGAGGGAGGAGATGGTCAGGGACAGGGACACCGCCGGAGTGCCCACCGAGAGGGCGGAGGTCGCCAGCAGGGCGACGACCATGCCCGTGGCGTTGATCAGGTTGAGCCGGCGGCTCGCGTAGGCGTGCAGCACCTCGGCGCTGCCGGAGGGATGCTGACGCCGGGTCTGGAGCTGCTCCAGGAGGCTGGCCATGACCACGGCGACGGGGATCACGCCGGACCACTGCGCGTACTCCACGAAGAGCTCCAGGATCGTCGCGGCCAGGCAGACGAGCAGGCAGAACAGGTTGACCCAGATGACCCGGAGGACGTCCTTGCGGCGCGGCACGTAATCCAGCCGGAGCGTGGTGCGTTCGACCCGGTGGCCCCCTTCGCCGGCGGCCTCGTCGCCCTCCGCGGACTCCGCGGCCCGGGACTCCGCGAAGCGGACGACGAACTGCTCCGGCAGCCCGTGCGGGGCCTCGTCCTCCCCGTCGGACGGGGCGTGGGCCGGTTCGACGGCCCACCGCGCGTCGGACGTCCCGATGCCGGCCAGCTCGACCCCTTCGGGCGTGGGGACGGCCAGCTGGTTGCGGGCCTCGGTCGGCAGGCAGAGCTCCAGCTCCGCCGATACGCCGAGCAGCCCGCGCCGGCGCAGGACGCATTTGCCGTCGTAGCCGTAGTGCAATCGCGGGGAGGTGCCGTACGCGGTGTCCAACTCGGCGACCAGCGGGAGGTAGCGCGTGGCCGCGAGGATGCGGGCGCCGAGCTCGCCGCCCGTGACCTCGGTCGCCGTCGCCAGCAGCGTCGCGACGGTCTCGTGCTGGCGGCTCTGCACGGCCGAGCTGAGGGCGAGGGAGATCTCCCGGTGCGAGGTGCGGGCCTCGATACCGGGCCCGCGTCCGCGTCCGCGGCCGGTGTCGCCGTCGTCGCCCGCGTCTTCCCCGCTGTCGTCCGCGAGCCAGTACGAGACCGCGTTCGCGATGTACGACTGCACCTCGATCTGTTTCAGCGAGGGCACCACCCCGCCGTTCGCATCCCTGATGTCGAGCTTGTCCAGCGTCTCGCCGTAGTTCCAGGGGAAGATGTCGATCACCGCGTGGGCGTTCTGGATACCGGCGGCGTACAGCGTCGAGGTGATCGAGTGGTGCGCCCTGCGCCGGCCGACCACCTCGACCACGTGGTCGCGGACCATGACCGTGTGCGGGAAGTGCGCGAAGTCCTCCGCGACGGACAGGCTCGCCGACACCTCCGGCATGCCCCGCCGGTCCGAGCCCCGCCCGGCCTCCAGGGCCAGCGCCGCCGTCAGGGTAGGGGCGGGGGCCCGGCGTTCGCTGTAGTACGTGACCAGGTCGCGGGCGAGCCGGCCGATCCGCGCGGCGGCCAGGTCGCGCGGGGGCCGGGACCCGGCCAGGAGCCCGTCCAGACGTACGATCGCCCGGCCGTCGACCTCCGTCTGGGTGGCCAGGATCAGCGCGACCGACCGTACGACCTCCGCCAGCAGGGCCAGTTCGCGGGTGTCCGCCCCCGACGTGAGCGCGGCGGCCGCCGCCCGGCTCGCCGCCTCCGGATGGCCGGCGAGCAGGGCCGTGTGGCAGACGGCCGCCAGCCGGTTGAGGGCCCGGTCCGGGTTGGAACAGGCCAGGTGGCGGACCTGTTCGACGTACCAGCCGATCCTGTCGGTGTGGAACGGGTCGAGCGGCTGGTGGTAGTACGCGGCGGCCAGCCGGTGGGCGCGTCTGAGCGTCGCGTCCTCCTCCTCGCCGAGCCGGTCGAGGAGGTCCTTGCGCAGCAGGGGCCGCAGTCGGAACTCCTCGGTCGCCGCCATCGGGCGGGGCTCGATCACGGGCAGCCGTACCAGCGGCCCGCTGTCGGCCGGGACCCCGAGCGCATCGGCGGTGTACTCGACGATGTCCGGATCGAACCAGTCGTACACGCAGAGGTGTTCGAGCAGCGAGCGCCGGGCGGGCGGCAGCGCGGCGAACGTGCCGCGGATGCGGCGCAGGACGAGGTCCGTGTCCAGGGGTCAGCCCTCCCGGGTGAAGTGGGACAGGAACTCCGAGATCGCCGAAGGCAGCCCGTCCAGTTTGCTGCACAGCTCATCGGCGGAACCCTTGAGCTCTTCGATGCCGGCCAGGTCGATCCACTCCTGGACGGTCGCGGCGTCGAACGGGGGCAGGATCAGGTTCCGAACGGCGCCGGCGTAGGGGTGCGAGAGGCTGGGGACGCTCCGTCCGGCGAGGAGGACGGTGATGCGGCGGGTGGCCAGCAGGTCCGGCAGGAAGCTGGTACTGATCCAGCTCTGCAGCGGCGGCTCGCAGCGGTCGAAGCCGTCCAGGACCACGATCGGTCCGGAGCCGGGACCGGTGGCCGATTCCGCCAGGCGCGCGACGAGTTCGTCGCTCATGGCGGAGTTCTGGGTCTCGCGGTCGGCGTTGACGCTCAGGGCGATGTCGAGGTGCGAACGGTCCATCGACATCCCGTGGAAGTTCACGGTCGGCACCTCGCCGTAGCGCTGCTTGAGCGCGCGGAAGGAGTCCATCCGGATTCCCTGCCCGGAAGCCTGGCGGTAGATGTGGTTCAGTACGTCGAACGCCGCCCAGGTGGTGGCGAGGTCGACGTAGCAGACCGTGCTGTCACCGTGCCGCCGGTGGACCTCGATGAGCAGGGCCGTCTTGCCGATTCCCTCGTCGCCCTCGAAGAACAGGGCCCGGTGCGGGGCGCCGTCGCGGATCATCCGGGCGGTGTCCGCCAGTTGCCGGGCGCGGTCTACGTGCACGCTGTCTTCCCCCCCGGAAGTCCCCTGAGCGCTGCCGACCGGATCAGCTGGCGGGCTGCCCGCCGCCGCTGCCAGGTCCTGTACCCGTACCCGTACCCGTGCCCGTACCCGTTCCGGTGCCGGGCTCGGGGTCGCCGTCCTTGCGCACGACGATCCAGCTGTCCTTCACCTTGGTGTCGACGAGCCCGACCTTTGCGCCCTTGACGGTGCTGACCAGGGATTTCAGAATCTTGGAGCGCTTCGTGTGCACGGTCTGGTCGGCCGGGTCCCCCTCCGGGGCGGCCTCGACGGCGAGGCCCCACAGCCGCACCCGCAGCTTTTTGATCCGGTGCCGCATGGACCACAGGACGAGGCCCAGCACCAGCACGGCGACCCCGGCCACGGCGGCCTGCTGCCAGTTCTCGACGACCACGCCTACCCCCCTCGGTTGGCTTGATAGCGCCGAAGCATGGCACGGGGCGGACCGCTCGATTCCGAGTACCGATGGATTCAAGCCATGTGCGGATGTGTCGACAGCGCCGCCTCGACCGCGGCTTCGGCATGGATCCGTGCGGTGGGGAAGACGGGTACGGGGCTGTGTCCGGTGCCGATGAGCAGCTCGATCTCGGTGCAGCCGAGGATGATCCCCTGGGCGCCGGCGGCCACGAGCTCCTCGATGACGTGCTGGTAGGCGGCGCGCGATTCCTCGCGGACGATGCCCAGGCACAGCTCCTCGTAGATCACCCGGTGCACGAGCGCGCGCCCCGCGGCGTGCGGGACCGACACCTCCAGCCCGCTCGCGGCGAGTCGGCCGCGGTAGAAATCCTGCTCCATCGTGAACGCGGTGCCCAACAGGCCGACGCGCGTCAGCCCCGCCGCCCGCACGGCGTCGGCGGTGGCGTCGGCGAGGTGCAGCAGCGGCACCGAGATGCCGGCCTGGACCCGGTCGGCGACCTTGTGCATGGTGTTGGTGCAGATGAGGACGAGATCCGCACCGGCCGCTTCCAGCCGCCGGGCGGCCGCCGCCAGCACCTCGCCGGCCTCGGCCCACCGCCCTTCGGCCTGGAGCCGCTCGATCTCCGCGAAGTCCACGGAGTACAGCACGCACGGGGCCGAATGCAGCCCTCCGAGCCGGTCCCGGGTGAGCTCGTTCAACAGCCGGTAGTACTGGGCGGTCGACTCCCAGCTCATTCCTCCGAGCAGTCCGATCGTTTTCATAAGCGTGGAAGCTATCAGAGGAGATTTGTATAAGTATTCCTTTGGTGTGCTGGAGGGTGAACCACGCGCCGCCGGTGCCGGGGGTCCGGCGCCGGCGGCGCGTGGTTCAGTGGGTTGATCACCCCCAGATGTCAGGACTCCGCGGAGCCCTCGCGCATGACGTTTTGGAAGACCGTCATACACGGCATGCAGTGGAGGTCTGTATCGGCGTTGCCTCCCGGCTGGAGGGGGCGGCCGCACAGGGTGGCCCGGCGATCGCGGGCGACGACGTGCCATACGAGGCCAGGCCCTGTGGCCGCCTCACCGACCTGCATTTCATACATGAGAGTGCTCCATGTGGTGGACAGCTCCGTGTCTCCACCAAAGCAGTGCATGGCGCCGAAAGCCTGACGGGTGAGCCGTCCGGGTGACATCCGCCCGCCGGATTCGTTCACCTGTGCGAGGCGGGAGGGCGGGGGGTCGCAATACAGAAATACCCCGGACCAAATTGACGGCCGGGGTATTCATCAGCGTATATTTGATGTTTCACGCCCCAATGACGGCAGGGCATGAAAAAGCTTTACGAGGACATCGTATCGGTTCGGGAGTGGCATTGTCAACCGTGGAATTCCGTAATGAGCAGCAATTCATCGACGAGCTCTATGCGCGCCTGGACGACCTGCGAGACCAGGCGGAACGCGCCGTCCAGCAGGCCCTGTCCGGGGCGGGGACCGGCTTTCAGGCGAGGCTGGAGCGGGACGTGGTCGTCGCCGAGCAGTCCGGTCTGCTTTCCGCGCTGAACGCGGGCGAGAACGGCCTGTGTTTCGGCCGCCTGGAGTTCTCCGACGGACAGGACCACCACATCGGCCGAATCGGAATCAGGCAGGACGACGCGGACCGCACCCCCCTCGTCCTCGACTGGCGGGCCGAAGTGGCCCGTCCCTTCTACCTCGCCACCGGGCATTTCCCCATGGGGCTGCGCCGGCGCCGACACATCACCACCCGCGGCCGCGAGGTCACGGCCCTGCACGACGAGATCCTCGACCTCGCCGACACCGAGCGCACCGGCCACGAGGGGGCCGACGCCGACGCCGTGCTGCTCGCCGCGCTCGACGCCGCCCGCACCGGCCGCATGCACGACATCGTCCAGACCATCCAGGCCGAGCAGGACCGCATCATCCGCTCGCCCCACCGCGGCGTACTGGTGGTGGAGGGCGGCCCGGGAACCGGGAAGACGGCCGTCGCCCTGCACCGGGCCGCCTACCTCCTCTACGCCCACCGCGAGTTGCTCGCCAAGCGCGGCGTGCTGATCGTCGGACCCAACCCGGCGTTCCTCGGCTACATCGGCGAGGTGCTCCCCTCGCTCGGCGAGACCGGCGTCCTGCTGTCCACCCTCGGCGAGCTGTTCCCCGGCATCCGGGCGACCGGCACCGACCGCCCCGGCGCCGCCGCCGTGAAGGGCCGCGCCGAGATGGCCGACGTCCTCGCACGCGTCGTGCGCGACCGGCAGGCGCTGCCGGAGACGGTCCCCGCCGGCAGCGGCGAGGACAGCGCCGTGCTCCCGGAGCCGGCCGTGGAGATCGACCACGACGACTACGGCATCCTGCGGCTCGACCGGACCATGGCGTACGAGGCCCGTGACCGGGCCCGCGCCACCGGGCTGCCGCACAACCTGGCCCGCCCGTACTTCGCGTTCCGCGTCATCGACTCCCTCACGGAGCAGCTCGCCGACCGGCTCGGCGCCGACCCGTACGGCGGCCCCAACCTGCTCGGCGCCGACGACATCGCACAGCTCGGCAAGGAGATCGCGACCAGCGCCGAGGTGCACGCCGCGATCGACGCCCTCTGGCCGCCCCTCACGCCCCGGCAGCTCATCGCCGACTTCCTCGCCGAACCCACCCATCTCCCCTCCGCCGAGGCCGCGTTGATCCGGCGCACGACGGACGACTGGACACCCGCCGACATCCCGCTGCTCGACGAGGCCGCCGAGCTGCTCGGCTTCGACGACAGCGCGCAGCGCGCCGCCGAGGAGCGCGAACTGCAGGAGCGCATCGCGTACGCCCAGGGCGTCCTGGACCTGTCCCAGGGCTCCGAGTCGTACGAATTCGAGGACATGGAGAGCGAGTTCCTCGCCGCGCACGACATCATCGACGCCGAGCGGATGGCGGAGCGGCAGGAGGAGGCCGACCACCGCAGTGCCGCCGAGCGGGCCGCCGCCGACCGGACCTGGGCCTTCGGGCACGTCATCGTGGACGAGGCGCAGGAACTGTCCGAGATGGCCTGGCGGTTGCTGATGCGGCGCTGCCCCACCCGTTCCATGACGCTGGTGGGCGACCCGGCCCAGACCGGCGACGAGGCCGGCTGCGGATCGTGGCAGCGGATCCTGGAACCGTACGTCGGCGACCGGTTCGAGCTGGTGCGCCTCGGCGTCAACTACCGCACGCCCGCCGAGATCATGGACCTCGCGGCCGCCGTGCTCCGGGCCCGCCACCCCGGATTCGAGCCGCCGAGCTCGGTGCGGTCCACCGGGCGGCGGCCATGGGTCCGGGCGACGGACGACCTCGCCGCCGCGGTCGCGGAAGCGGTGCACGAAGGCGCTCCGGCCGAGGGGAGCGGCGGCCGGCTGGCGGTGATCGCTCCGCGCCCGCTGCACGCGGCGCTGGCGGCCGTGCTGCCCGGCGTACGGGCGGGGGAGGAGCCGGACCTGACCCGTACGGTCGTCCTGCTGGACCCGCGCCAGGCCAAGGGGCTGGAGTTCGACTCGGTGATCGTCGTGGAGCCCGCGGACCACGAGCCGAGCGATCTGTACGTCGCCCTGACCCGGGCCACGCAGACCCTCGGGGTGGTGCACACGGGCCGGCTGCCGGAGGGGCTGGCCGAGCAGTCGTAAGCGGGCCCGCGGGAGGGGCGGGGTGCGTCAGACCGCGGCCGGCGCGTGGAGTTCGAGCGGCTCGGACCACGCCGGCTGCTCCGGCCGCTCGCGGCGCTCCCGGCTCTCGAGCCGCTCAAGCCCCGCCAGCCGCTCCAGGCCCGCCCGGCTCTCCTCGTCGACCGGCACCATCGTCACCAGGCGCGGGCCCGCCGCCGGTCCGAGCCACAGATTGGTGTGCTCCAGGTGCAGCAGACCGACGTGCGCGTTGCGGACGTACTTGGTCTTGGCGCCCAGGCCGAGCACCTCGTGGCGTGCCCACAGCTCCCGGAACTCCGCCGACTCCGCCTCCAGCCGCGCCAGCAGGGCCTTCCATGCCGGCTCGGCGAGGTGCTCCGCCATCGCGGCCCGGAACTTGGCGACGATCGTGCGGTTCACCTCGGCGACGTCGGCCATCGACGCCCGCCAGTCCGCGTTGGTGAACGCCAGCCACAGGCAGTTGCGGTCCTCGGGCGGCAGCGCGTCCAGGTCGCACAGCAGCCGTCCGTAGCTGGCGTTGTACGCGAGGATGTCGTACCGGCTGTTCTGGATGCAGGCCGGGATGGGCCCGAGCTGGTCGAGCATCGACCGCAGCGCCGGGGTCACGCTCGGGCACGGCGCGTGCGGGGCCGGATCGAGGCTGCCGGCCAGCGCGAACAGGTGCGTACGCTCGCTGGCGTCGAGCAGCAGGGCGCGCGCCAGGGCGTCCAGGACCTGCGGGGAGACCTGGATCTCGCGGGCCTGCTCCAGCCAGGTGTACCAGGTGACACCGACGGCGGAGAGCTGGGCGACCTCCTCGCGGCGCAGCCCCGGAGTGCGCCGGCGGCGGCCGCGCGGCAGCCCCACCTGCTCGGGCGTGATCCGTTCCCGGCGGCTGCGCAGGAAGTCGGCCAGCTCGTGCCGGCGTACGTCGCTGTCGGAGGCAACTGTGGTCATGGAACCAGGGTGCCGCACCGCTCATCCCGTTGCCAGGTATTCCTGGTACCAGGATAAGAAGGCTCTGGTACCAGGCTGAGCGCGGGGCGATCGTTTCGGTGTGAGCGAAGCAACCGTACGCACCACCCGCCCCTCCCCGTCCGCCCCGACGGGCCGCCCGGCCCCCGGGCCCGCCCCGGCCGCGATCGGCCCGCTCGGGCTGTTCACCGTGCTGCTCGGCGCGGCCCTGCCCCTGATCGACTTCTTCATCGTCAACGTGGCGCTGCCCGCCATCGACAGCGACCTCGCGGCCGGTCCGGCCACGCTGGAACTGATCGTCGGCGGCTACGGCGTCGCGTACGCCGTGCTCCTCGTCCTCGGCGGCCGCCTCGGCGACACGGCCGGACGGCGCCGGCTCTTCCTGATCGGCATGGCCGCCTTCGGCGCCACCTCGCTCCTCTGCGGACTGGCGCCCACCGCATGGACCCTGGTCGGGGCGCGGGTGGCGCAGGGAGCCGCGGCCGCGCTGATGCTGCCGCAGGTGCTCGCCACCATCCAGGCGACCACCCAGGGGCCGCGCCGGGCCCGGGCGATGAGCCTGTACGGGGCCACCGCCGGGCTGTCGATGGTCGCCGGGCAGATCCTGGGCGGCGTCCTCGTCGCCGCGGACGTCGCCGGGCTCGGCTGGCGCTCGGTGTTCCTGGTCAACGTGCCGGTGGTGGTCCTCGGACTGCTGCTCGCCACCCGCGCCGTACCGGAGACCCGCTCGGACCGGCCGGCCTCGGTCGACGTACCGGGGACGCTGCTCCTCGCCCTGTCGCTGGTGTCCCTGCTGCTGCCGCTGACCGAGGGCCGGGCCGCCGGCTGGCCGCTGTGGACGTGGGTCTCGCTCGCGGTCTTCCCGTTCGCCGTCACGGCCTTCTACCGGACCGAGCGCCGCGCCGACCGCCTCGGCCGCACCCCGCTGGTGCCGCCGAGCCTGCTGCGCCTGCAGTCGCTGCGGCGGGGCCTGGCCCTGCTGGTGCCGTTCTCGATCGGCTTCAGCGGTTTCATGTTCGTCATCGCGGTGGTCCTGCAACAGGGGCTGCGGATGGACCCGGTGGAGGCCGGACTGGCGCTGGTGCCGATGGCGGTGGCCTTCTTCGCGGCCTCGCTCGCCGGGCCGCGGCTGGTCGGCCGGTTCGGGAGCCGCGTCGTCACCGCGGGCGGCGTCCTCCAGGGGGTCGGCGTCACCCTGCTCACCCTCGCGGTCCTGCGCGGATGGCCGGACCTCGGGCTGATGTCGCTCGCTCCGGGCGTGGCCGTCGCCGGCCTCGGCCAGGGGCTCCAACTGCCCGTCCTGATGCGGCTGATGCTGTCCGACGTACCGGCCGACCGGGCGGGCGTGGGCGGCGGGGTCATGATCACCACCCAGCAGTCCGCGCTCGCCCTCGGCGTCGCGACTCTGGGCAGCCTGTTCCTCGCCCTGATCCCGTCGGCGGGGATGCGGGACGCGCTCGCCCTCACCCTGCTGGCCCAGCTCGGCATGATCGCCCTGACGGTGCTCCTGAGCCTGCGCCTGCCGCGGGTCGTCCGGTAGGGGGTGTCGTCGAAGTAGCGTCGGGGCCGGGGGCTGCGGACCCCCGGGCGGGGTGTCACGAGACGCGTCCGCTCCCGTACAGTCCGTGATGCCCGCGCTCCGCCCGGGCCGGGACCAGCGGCGAACAGGAGAAGATCCGTGGCCACCGAAGCCGGCTTCGACGCCCGTCCGCCCGCTGGCCCGACGGGACGTCCGGTCCCCGAGGCGGACCCCGCCCTCGTGGAGCGGTGGCGCTCCGACGGGGCCGAACTGGTCGACCTCCTCACCCTGTTGCGCGATCGGCTCGGCGGGGTCGCGGCGTTCCGCCTCGGGCCGAGCCCCACGGTCCTGGTCACGGACCCCCGCGCGGTCCGGCACGTACTGGCCCTGCACCCCGACCGGTACGTCAAACGCTCCCACCGCGCCCGCCTGTTGATCGGCGACGGTGTGCTCGCCGCGACCGGCGAGGCCTGGAAGAGCCAGCGGCGGCTGCTGCAGTCCCAGTTCACCGGCACCGGCATGCGCCGCTACGAGCAGCGGATCGCTGAGGCAGCCCGCGTCACCGCCGGGCGCTGGGCCGCGTACGCCCGTACCGGGGAGCCCTTCGACGTCGGCCTGGAGATGCGCCGCTTCGCCCTGGACACCATCTGGCGCTCCCTCACCGGACACCCCCTCGACGACGGCACCGAGCGTGAACTGGGCGCCGTCGCCGCCGTGGTGGCCGCGATGCCCACCCTGCCGGCCGACACGGCAGGCGCCCGGGAGGCCGTCTCCGCCGACCTCGCCAGGATCGACGCCGTCGCGCACCGCGCCATCGGGGCCGCCCGGAGCGGCGAAGCCGGGCCTGACGGGCCGGGCCTCCTGCACCTCCTGCTCGGCGCCGCCGCCGAACGCCCCGAGTACACCGACCGGCTGATCCGCGACGAGCTGATCACGCTGCTCGTCGCCGGCCACGAGACCACCGCCACCACCCTGACCTGGCTCTACCTCCTGCTCGACCGGCACCCCGCGGCCCGTGGGGAGGCCCTCGCCGCAGGCGCCCCAGGCTCGGCGGAACGCCGTCGCGCCGTCGAGGCCCTGGTCCACGAGACGCTCCGGCTCTATCCGTCGGCGTGGATCCTGCCCCGGTACGCCGTCGAGGCGGACGTCCTGACCGGCTACGCCGTCGAAGCGGGCTCCGACGTGGTGGTCTGCCCGTACCTCACGCACCGCGACCCCGGACTGTGGCCGGACCCCGAGCGGTTCGACCCCCGCCGCTTCACCACCCCGGGCGGGCGCCCGACGCACCCCGGCGCCTACCTCCCCTTCGGCATCGGCCCGCGCGCCTGCCTCGGCCTCCGGTTCGCCCTCCGCGAGTCGACGGTCCTCCTCGAACAGCTGCTGCCCGCCCACGTCCCGGAGTTCCACTCCGTCCCCGCGAAGGCCGCGTACAGCATCACCGTCCGCCCCGACGGCCCCACCCCGGCGACCCTCACCCCGTAGAGCGCCTCTCCCGGCCCCCGCCCGCCCCGCGGCGCTCCCGCGCCCATCGGGACCACGCCCCGGGACGCTCCCCGTCACGGCCCGTGGCAGGCTTCCTCATGGCTCTGGGCCTCGCGCCGCGGCCCCGATCCGGGGGCGCGTGCGCCGAGTGGACCGCCGCCGGCCGGCGCCCGTCCAGGTCTGGCGTGAAGCAGTGAATCGGTGCTTCAATCCTTCCATGCCCTACCGTCGCCCGCCATCCGTGCAGGCCCGCCTCGACGCCCGGCGCGAGCGGGTGCTCGAAGCAGCCGTCCACCTGCTCTCCCGGGAGGGGTACGGCGGCTGCTCGGTCGCCGCCATCGCCGCCGAGGCCGGGATCTCCACCGGAAGCGTGTACCAGTCGTTCTCCGGGAAGTCCGAGCTGGCCGCCGCGCTCTTCCGCACCCTCGTGGCCAGGGAGCTGGAGGCCGTGGCCGCCGCGACGGAGCGCCCGGGCGGCGCCGCGCGCCGGGTGGCCGCGGCCGTCGAGACCTTCGCGTACCGGGCGCTGCAAGCGCCGCGGCGGGCCTTCGCCCTGCTGGCGGAGCCTGCCGACCCCGCCGTCGACACCGAACGCCTCGTCTTCCGGCGGGCGTTCCGCGACGTGTACGCCGAACAGATCGCCGCGGGCGTGGCGTCGGGGGAACTCCCTCCCCAATCACCCGAGTTGACGGCCGCCGCGCTCGTCGGCGCGATCGCCGAAGCGCTCGTCGGGCCGCTGGCCGACGGGGACGCGGCCCCGGGGGACGTCATCCCCGGTCTGATCACCTTCACCCTGCGTGCCCTTGGAGGACACGATGCCGCAGACGCATGAGGTCACCAACCAGGTGCCGCCGCACCTCGGTTACGACGCGGCCGCCGACCCGGCCCTGCTGGAGGCGGTCGCCCGCGAGGGCGCCGGGTGGGCGATACCCGAGATCCACCGGCTGGGCGCCCTCGCCGGCTCCGAACGGGCCGCGGAGTGGGGACGCGTCGTCAACGAGAACCCGCCGGTGCTGCGCAGCCACGACCGCTACGGCCACCGGATCGACGAGGTGGAGTTCCACCCGTATTGGCACGAGCTGATGGGCACCGCCGTCTCCCACGGGCTGCACGCCGCGCCCTGGGCGGACGACCGGGCCGGAGCGCACGTCGCGCGGGCCGCGAAGTTCCTCGTCTGGGGCCAGGTCGAGGCGGGCCACTCCTGCCCGGTGTCCATGACGTACGCCGCCGTACCCGCGCTGCGCGCGACCCCGGAACTCGCCGCCTGGCTGGAGCCGCTGCTCGCCTCCCGCACGTACGACTACGGACTGCGCCGGCCCGACACCAAGCAGGGCTTGATCGCGGGCATGTCGATGACCGAGAAGCAGGGCGGCTCCGACGTGCGCGCCAACACCACGACCGCCGTGCCGGCCCCGGACGGCACCTACCGGCTGACCGGCCACAAGTGGTTCACCTCCGCACCCATGTCGGACGTCTTCCTGACGCTGGCCCAGGCCCCGGGCGGGCTCTCCTGCTTCCTGCTGCCCCGGGTGCTGCCGGACGGCAGCCGCAACCGGCTGCTGCTCCAGCGCCTCAAGGACAAGCTCGGCAACCGGTCCAACGCCTCCGCAGAGATCGAGTACGACGAGGCGTTCGGCTGGCTGGTGGGGGAGGAGGGGCGCGGCGTCGCGACGATCATCGAGATGGTCAACATGACCCGCCTCGACTGCGTGCTCGGCGGAGCGTCCGGCATGCGCCTCGGTGTCATCCGCGCCGTCCACCACGCCACGCACCGGCGGGCGTTCGGCAAGGCGCTCATCGACCAGCCCCTGATGCGCAACGTCCTCGCGGACCTCGCCCTCGAATCCGAGGCGGCGACCGCCGTCGCGCTGCGCCTCGCCGGCGCCACGGACCGGGTCTCCCGGGGCAGCCGGGACGAGGCGCTGCTGCGCCGGCTGGGGCTGGCGGTCACCAAGTACTGGGTCTGCAAGCGTGCCCCGGGGCATGCCGCCGAAGCCCTCGAATGCCTGGGCGGCAACGGCTATATCGAGGACTCCGGGATGCCGCGCCTCTACCGGGAGGCCCCGCTGTCGTCGATCTGGGAGGGCTCCGGCAATGTCGCCGCCCTGGACTCGCTGCGGGCCATGGCCCGGCAGCCGCAGACCGTCGAGGCCTTCTTCGAGGAGGTCGGGCGGGCGGCGGGCGCCGACCGGCACCTGGACGCGGCGGTGGCCGGGCTCCACAAGCAGCTGGCCGATCCGGCCGAGGCCGAGTACCGGGCCCGGCAGCTCACCGAGACGATGGCCCTCGTCTTCCAGGCGTCGCTGCTGCTGCGCCACGCCCCGGGCGCGGTGGCCGAGGCCTTCTGCGCCTCCCGCCTGGGCGGTGAGCGCGGCGGCGCGTACGGGACGCTCCCGACGGGCGTGGACACGGCGGCCATCCTGGAGCGGGCGGTCACCACGGGCTGACCCCGCACCCGGGCCGTCCCCGGGCGCACTCCGGGTGACGGTCGCGCGGATGCGGGAAACCGTCCGGCGCGCCGTGGCCGTGGTGCACCTTTCGCCCTCTAATGTCGCGGTATGGCTGACATGTTCGATCACAATCCGCAGGTGTGGACCGCCGGCCGGCTCCGCGAGGCGCTGGCGGCACTGCCCGACGAGACCCCGATCCACATCGGCGTCGCGGACGGCCCCGGGGACTTCGAGGGCTACGGGGAGTTCGTCCTCGTGGACGCCGAGCCCGTCGAGGTGGACGTCGACTGCGAAGGCGAGGGCGGCCACGGCGGCGAGCCCGGCCCGCGGGTCCAGTTCACGCTGTTCGCCGACGCGGTCGCCGGGGCCTACCACCTCGACCTGGACTGACCTTCCCGGTCGGTCCCGAGGAACTCTGAGATCAGGCGGTTCGTCTGCGCGGACGCTGCCGTGGGCAGCGCGTAGTGGGTGAGATGCGGGAGCGTCTCGATCCGGGCGTGCGGTACGGCCTCGCGGGCGCGGGCGGCGACCTTCTCCGGATCGTGGGCGCCGCTGCGGCCCGCGAGCAGGACCAGCAGCGGGGCCCTCATCGCCCGGGCGTCCGGCCGGCGGCCGACGACCAGCTTCCGGTGGGCGACATCCGAGGCCGCCAGGGCGAAGAGCCGCTTCCACTGCGGGTCGGTGTCCGTGCCCGCCGTCTCGCGGTCGACGTAGGCGAGCACGCGGGCCGCCCGCGGGCGCACGAGCACGGGCAGTGAGCGCACCAGGAATCCGGGGCGGTATCCCGCGAAGCACTGGGTCGGGTCGAGGAGTACCAGCCGGTCGACCCGCTCCGCGGCGTGCAGCGCGTACGTCAGGGCGAGCCAGGCCCCGTACGAATGCCCCACGAGCGCGGCGCTCCGGACGCCGAGCCCGTCGAGGAGCGCGTCCAGCCAGGCCATCAGGTCGGCGGCCGTGCGCAGCGGGCGGCCCGCGCGCACGCTGCGGCCGGCGTCGCCGAGGATGTCGGCGGCGAGGACCCGGTGGTGCGCGCCGAGCGTCGCGGCGTTGGCGAACCAGACGGCGCCGGTGGAGCCGCCGCCGTGCAGCAGCAGGACCGCAGGGGCCCCGGCGGGGCCGTACGCGTGCACGCGGGTCGTTCCGTACGGGGTCGGGACGTCGAGCTCGGCCGTACCGGCCGGCCATCGCGCGAGCAGCGCGTCGTACGCACTGAAGAACTCCTGTGATGCGGGCACGGGCACGGGCAGGGGCGCAGGTACGGTCACGGCAGGCCTCCGGGGATCGTCGCATCGTCTCGTTGACCGAGTATCTCGCCCCACGAGATAATCGTCGAGTGAACGACGACGACACCCCTGCCATGCGGCTGGTCCACCTGCTGCGCGCGGTCACCGTGGAACTCCACCTGCGCGGTGCCGAGTTCGCGGCCGGCAACGGCCTGCACCCGACCGATCTGCGGGCGCTGATCCGCCTGCTGGACGCGGAGCGCGCGGGCGAGCCGGTCACCCCGGGGCGGCTCGGCGAGGCCCTGCGGCTCAACTCGGCGGGTACCACCGCCCTCCTCGACCGGCTGGAACGGCTGGGCCTGGTCCGCCGTAGCCGCGACCCGCACGACCGGCGCCGCGTCCTGCTGGCGGTGGAGCCGAAGGCCGTCGGGCTGGGCCGGTCCTTCTTCGGTCCGCTGATCGGCGGCCTGGTCGAGGCCGCCGAGGAGTTCACTGCCGCTGAACTGGACGTCGTGCGGCGCTACTTGACGGCGGCCCTGCACGCCGCCGCGCCCGGTGGAGAGCAGGAGGCGCCGTAGGGGCAACCCGGTGAACCCGGTGGCCGCGTCCGCGTCCCGGATGCGAGACTCGCGCCGTGGAAACGATCATCAAGGACATGGCGAATCGCCTGACCGGAGTGCCCGGTGTGGTCGGCGTCATGCTCGGCGGCAGCCGGGCCCGCGGAGAGCACCGGCCCGGATCGGACTGGGACCTCGGCGTCTACTACCGGGGCGACCTCGATCTCGACGCGCTGCGCGCGCTGGCCGGGCCCGGAGTGGACGTGGCCGCACCCGGCGGCTGGGGCCCCTGGGTCAACGGCGGCGCATGGCTGCAGGTCGAGGGGACCGCCGTGGACTGGATCCTGCGGGACCTGGACCGGGTCGCGCTGGTCTGGGAGCAGTGCCGAGAAGGCCGGTACGAGGTCGGCCTACAGGCGGGGCACCCGCTCGGGTTCTGGTCGCCCTGCTACGCGGGCGAGGTGGCGCTCGGGCAGGTGCTCGCCGATCCGACCGGCGAGCTGGCCGGCCTTCGACGGCAGACCGCCGACTATCCGGAGCCGCTGCGCCAGGCGCTGACGGCGGCGGCCTGGGAGGCGGAGTTCCTGGTCGAGGGCGCCGCGAAGGGCGCCGCCCGGGCGGACGCCCTGTACGTCTCGCTGTGCCTGTCCCGGGCCGTGGGCGTGCTGGTGCAGGCACTGTTCGCCGCGGACCGCCGCTGGTGCCTCAACGAGAAGGGCGCACTGGCCGTCGCCGAGACGCTGCCCGGCGCACCCGCCGACTTCGGTCGCGTCCGCGACCTGCTGGGCGCGCCCGGCACCACCGCCGAGGCGCTGACGGCCACCGTCGCCGAGGCCCGCGCCCTGGTCGCCCGGACCCGGGCAGCCCTCTGACGTATCGCTGCCGCCGCCCGCGGCCGCCGGTACGCCGCTCTGTTCCCGCACGCCCTGCTCGTCGTGCAGATCGGAGCGGGCCACGCCCCAGGGCTCGACGACCCCGAGCGGTCCACCGGGGCCGCCGCCGCGTCCGCTTGCCGCCGCGGGAGCCCCGAACCCGGCGTAGCCTGGTCTGACCGCCGTATCCGCCTGTGACCAGGGAGGCGGAGCATGACCGATCCGTACGGGTTCCTCCGGACCCCCCGCAACGCCGTCCCGTCGCGCCCCGCGGACCTGCGGCTCGGCGACTGGCGCGAGGTGCACGC
Source organism: Streptomyces sp. NPDC051109 (assembly GCF_044455885.1). NCBI lineage: Bacteria > Bacillati > Actinomycetota > Actinomycetes > Kitasatosporales > Streptomycetaceae > Streptomyces > Streptomyces sp. NPDC051109. The sequence continues at coordinate 116,191 of NZ_JBITFF010000001.1, read as the reverse complement.
CGGGCAGACGCTGCTGCCCCTGGTGTCGGAGCAGGCGAACCGCTGCATGGACTGCGGCGTCGCCTTCTGCCACGGCGGCTGCCCGCTCGGCAACCTCATCCCCGAGTGGAACGCCTATGCCGCGCACGGCGACTGGCGGGCCGCGGCCGAGCGGCTGCACGCCACCAACAACTTCCCCGAGTTCACCGGCCGGCTCTGCCCGGCCCCCTGCGAGGACTCCTGTGTACTGGCGATCAACGCCGACCCGGTGACCATCAAGAACGTCGAGCAGACCATCGCCGACCAGGCCTGGGAGCTCGGCTACGCCCCGCCGGCGCCGCCCGGCCGGCTCAGCGGTCAGACGGTGGCCGTCATCGGCTCCGGCCCGGCCGGGCTCGCCGCGGCCCAGCAGCTGACCCGGGCCGGGCACACCGTCGTCGTCTACGAGCGGGCCGACCGCATCGGCGGCCTGCTCCGCTACGGCATCCCCGCGTTCAAGATGGAGAAGACCCACCTGGACCGGCGGATCGCCCAGATGCGGGCCGAGGGCACGGTCTTCCGTACGGACGCCGACATCGGCGGCCGCGTGGACGCGGCGGAACTGCGCCGGCGCCATGACGCGGTCGTCGTCGCCGTCGGGGCCGAGGAGCGCCGGGAACTTGCCGCGCCGGGCCGCGACCTGCACGGAATCCACCAGGCCATGGAGTACCTGACCTGCGCCAACCGGGTCGGCGAGGGCGATTTCGCGGCGCCCGCTCTCACTGCCGAAGGCCGGCACGTGGTGATCGTCGGCGGCGGGGACACCGGCTCGGACTGCCTGGGCACCGCCCTGAGGCAGGGGGCGCTGTCGGTGGTCCAGCTGGACATCCGCCCGGAGCCGGGCCCCGAGCGGCCCGAGGGAGAGCCATGGCCGCTGGTACACCCGCAGGTGTACCGGATCTCCCACGCCCACGAGGAGGCGCGCGGGCGCCACGGCACCGACCCCCGCCTCTTCTCCAGCGCGACCCTGCACTTCGAGGGCGATGTGGACGGCCGGGTACGGGCCCTGCACCTCACGGCGGTCGAACCCGTGGAGCGCAGGCCCCTGCCGGGTACCGAGCGGGTCGTCGAGGCGGAGCTGGTCCTGCTGGCGCTCGGCTTCTCCGGTCCCGAGCGCGCCTGCCGGCTCGGCGAACAGCTCGGCCTCACCCGCGACGACCGGGGCAACTTCGCCCGGGACGCGGGCTACGCGGCCCTCGGCGGGCGGGGCGCGCCCCCGCCGGCGGCCCGTGCCGCGACGCCCAAGGCACCGCCCTGGGCCGAGGCCCCGGCGGCGGGCGTGCCGCCGGCCTGGGGCCCGCCGAGGGCGCGGCCCACCCGCCGCAGGCCCGACGGGGTCTTCGTGGCGGGCGACGCCGGGCGCGGCCAGTCCCTGGTGGTGTGGGCCATCGCGGAAGGGCGGGCGACGGCCGCCGCCGTGGACCGCTACCTCACCGGCTCGACGGCCCTGCCCGCCCCCGTCGGCGCCCACGACCGGCCGTTGTCGGCCTGACCGGCCCCCGCCGAACCCGGACCCGAAGGCCCGCTTCGCCCGACGCGGCTCCGGGCCGCCCCGCGGGGCGGCACAATCGTGGGGTGACTGCTGAAGATCGTTTCCTGTGGCTGGAAGACGTAGAGGGCGAGGACGCACTGGCCTGGGTGGCGGAGCGGAACGCGGAGACCGCCGCCGCGCTCGCCGACGACCCGGGCTTCGGGGCGTTGCGCGACGAACTGCGCGAGGTACTCGACGACGCCGACCGCATCCCGTACACCGCCCGGCGCGGGGCGCACCTCTACAACTTCTGGCGGGACGCGGACCGCCCGAAGGGCGTGTGGCGGCGTACGACGCTGGAGCAGTACCGCAAGGACGAGCCCGCCTGGGAGGTGCTCCTCGACATCGACGCCCTCGCGGCGCGGGAGGGCGAGGAGTGGGTGTGGGCAGGTGCCCGGGTGCGGTACCCGGACTACCGCCGCGCCCTGGTCCAGCTGTCCCGGGACGGCTCCGACGCCGTCGTCGTCCGCGAGTTCGACCTCGACGGCCGGGCCTTCGTCCCCGGCGAAGAGGGAGGCTTCCACGTCGCGGAGGCGAAGACCCGGATCGGCTGGATCGACGAGGACACCGTCTTCCTCGGCACCGACTTCGGACCGGGTTCGCTGACCGCCTCCGGCTATCCCCGTACGGTCCGCCGCTGGCGCCGGGGCACCCCGCCGGCGGAAGCCGAGCTCGTCTTCGAGGCCGAGGCCGGCGACGTGTCCGCCTCGGGCTGGCACGACCCGACCCCCGGCCACGAGCGCGACTTCGTCTCCCGTCACACCGACTTCTTCCACGACGAGCTGTACCTGCTCGCCGACGGCGACGGGCTCGTGAAGATCGAGGTCCCGGACGACGCCGGGAAGTACGCGTTCCGCCAGTGGCTGGTCGTCACCCCCAAGACCCCCTGGCTCGGACAACCGGCCGGCTCGCTCCTCGCCTTCGACTTCGACGCGTTCCTCGCCGGAGACCGCACCGCGCACGTGCTGTTCGCGCCGGACGAGCGCACCGCGCTGGCCGGGCACTGCTGGACCCGCCACCACCTGATCCTGGAGACGCTCGCCGACGTCGCCACCCGCATCGAGGTCCTCACCCCGGGCCCGGACGGCTGGAGCCGCCGGCCGCTGGCGGACGTGCCGGCCCTGTCCTCGGCGACCGTCACCGACACCGACGCGGACGTCAGCGACGAGTACTTCCTCAACGTCGACGGCTTCCTGCAGCCCTCCACCCTCGCGTACGGGCACATCGGTGCCGACTCCGAGCCGCTCAAGCAGGCCCCCGCCCGCTTCGACGCCCGCGGGCTGGAGGTCCGGCAGTTCTTCGCGACGTCCGCGGACGGTACGCGGGTCCCGTACTTCGTCGTCGGCCCCACCGACCGGAGCGGGCCGGGGCCAGCCCTGCTCTACGGGTACGGCGGCTTCCGGGACCAGCAGACCCCCGGCTACAGCCCGCTCACCGGGCGGGCGTGGCTCGCCCGCGGCGGTACGTACGCGGTCGCCAACATCCGCGGCGGCTCCGAATACGGCCCCGCCTGGCACCACGCCGCCCTCGGCGCGAACCGGGTACGGGCCTTCGAGGACTTCGCCGCCGTCGCCGCCGACCTCACCGCCCGGGGCATCACCACCCCCGACCGGCTGGGCATCACCGGAGCCAGCAACGGAGGCCTGCTCATGGGCGCCATGCTGGTCCGCCACCCCGAGCTGTTCGGCGCGGTCGTCGCGAAGGTGCCCCTCCTGGACATGCTCCGCTACCACCGCCTGCTCGCCGGGGCCTCCTGGGTCGCCGAGTACGGGGACCCCGACAGCGAGGCCGACCGACCCCACCTCGAAGCCCTCTCCCCGTACCACAACCTCCGCGGGGACCGGCCGTACCCGCCCCTGCTGCTGATGACCTCCACCCGCGACGACCGCGTGCACCCCGGACACGCCCGCAAGGCGGCCGCCCGGCTGCGGGAGCTGGGACACCGGGTGCTCTTCCACGAGAACACCGGCGGCGGCCACGGCGGAGCCAGCGACAACGAACAGGCCGCCGTCAACCACGCGCTCGCGTACACGTTCCTGTGGCGGCACCTGGGCGCCGGCACGCGGTGAGCGGCATGGGGTGACCGGCACGCGGTGACCGGCATGGGGTGAGCGGCGCGGTCGCGCGCCCGGGCACCGAAAATGCGTTGCCCGGGCGCGGGCGGCTCCCGCACGATGGCCCGCTGTGAGTACCGCCCGTTCCTCCCGCCTGCTTCCCGACCTCTCCCCGTGGCGTTCCAGCCGCGACTTCCGACTGCTCTTCTTCCAGGGCGCCGTCACGTACTTCACGTCCTTCATGGCGATGATCGCCCTCCCGCTCCAGATCAAGCACCTGACGGACTCGCCGCTCGCGGTCGGTGCGATGGGCGCGGTGGAACTCGTCCCGCTCGTCGTCTTCGGCCTCTACGGCGGGGCCCTGGCCGACGCGATCGACCGGCGGCGGATGATCCTGCTGAGCGAGGCCGGGCTCGGGCTGCTGGCCCTGATCCTGCTCGTCAACGCCCTGCTGCCGAACCCGCTGCTGTGGCCCCTGTACGTGGTCGCGGCCGGAGTCTCGGCGCTGGCCGGGCTGCAGCGCCCGGCCCTGGACTCGATGATGGCGCGGATCGTGCCGCACGAGCAGATGACCGCGGCCGCCGCGCTCAACGCGCTGCGCTACCAGATCGGTGCGATCGCCGGACCGGCGCTCGCCGGCCTGGTCGTCGCCTACGCCGGCTATCCGGCCGCCTACGGCGTCACCGTCGCCGGCTTCCTGCTGTCCGTCCTGCTGTGCGCCCGGCTGACGCCCGCGCCGCCGTCGCCCGACGCGGAACGGCCCTCGCTGCGCGGGATCGCCGAGGGCGCGCGCCACGCGTGGAGCCGGCCGGTGCTGCTGGGCACGTACGCGGTGGACCTGGCGGCCATGTTCTTCGCCTTCCCGAACACGATCTTCCCCTTCCTCGCGGACGAGCTCGACGCGGCGTGGGCGCTGGGGCTCATGTACTCGGCGGGCGCCGTCGGCTCCCTGGTCCTCGGGATGACCAGCGGCTGGACGTCCCGCGTGCGGCGGCACGGCCTGTTCGTCGTGTGCGGGGCGGCGGTCTGGGGCGTGGCGATCGCGGCGGCCGGCTGGTCCACCGACATCTGGGTGGTGCTGGCGTGCCTGGCGGTCGCGGGCGCCGGCGACATGCTGAGCGGCCTGGGCCGGGCGACGATCTGGAACCAGACCATCCCCGAGGAGCTGCGCGGCCGGCTCGCGGGCATCGAGGTCCTCTCGTACAGCGTGGGCCCGCAGCTGGGCCAGGTCCGCGCGGGGACGGTCGCGGGCTGGACGGGCACCCGGTCGGCGTTCTGGAGCGGAGGCCTGATGTGCGTGGCGGCGGTGGCGGCCCTGTCCGCGATGCTGCCGAAGCTGGTGACGTACGACGCCGATACGGACGAGGACGCACTGCGGCGCCGCGCCGCGAAGGAGCGCGCCGAGGGGGACCGCGGCGGGGCGGAGACGGGGCCGCTTCCCACGCCCACCTCCTGACCGGACGGTCGTGTTCCTGTCGTGCTCCGCTCGGCTTCGAGCGGACAGCCCTAGGCCGGCGGCGTTGCGGGTCCCCTCGCCGGGTCCGGGCCCCGCGGGGGCGGCGGGCGGTCGCCGGGTTCGGGCCGGGGCCGCGGGCGGACGACGTACTGGTTCTCCACGAGGTGCTCGTACACCTCGAAGTCGACGGCCTGCCACCGGTCCATGTCGCCGTGGACGGCCCGGAACTGGGCCGGAGTCGGACTGACCACCCTTCTCACCTCCACGTTCTCTCCCCCAGGCGGACGCCTCATACGACGCTAGAACACTTCGGGAACCCGTGCACTACGTGGTGACGGGTTCACCCGTGAGGCCGGTCAGGTGCAGCGCGCGGTGCATGGCGGGCAGGTCCCACTCCTCGTCCCGGTCCTCGTTGCCGGTGCTCGCGACCAGGGCGTCCAGGGCCCGGGGTGCCAGCCGGTACTCCTCGGCGGCCTCCAGGAGCTCCTCCGCGGCCGGGCCGTGGCCGGCCAGCAGGCCGAGGACTTCCCGCCGGTCGACGAAGCGGTCCATACCGCAGTCCAGGCCGTCGTCCTTGAGGTCCTCCGGGTAGGGCGCGCGGGCCCAGGCGCCGTTCTCATACCAGTAGACGCACCCCAGCTCCCAGCCCTCCAGCAGGTCGTGCAACCTCTCGTACGGGAGCCAGTCCGGGCCCTGCGCCAGCATGTCGACCGCGGGCTCGTGCCACTTGACGCCGCTCGACTCGTCCTCGCCGTAGAGCACGAAGCGGCCCCGGCCCATCCGGGCCAGGGCCCACCACGTGCAGCCGGCGTCGTCGAGACGGAGCGCGGCGCCGTCGATCCAGTGGCCGGTGCGGTGGATGCCGCGGCTCTCCGCCGCGGTGGTCGCCTCCAGTACGGCGACCAACGCCCACCGGGCCCACAGCAGTTCCGCCGCGGGCAGGTCCGTGGGCCGGCCCGGCCGGTGAATCGTCATGCTGTTCCTGCTCCTCGTGCCGGTGACGTACGCGTACCGGCACGAGGGTATCGGGCGGGCGGTGTCCGGCCGCCGCCGTCAGCCCGTCAGGGCCTCGCCTGCCGCGGGACGTCGGTGCACAGGGCCCAGATGACGAACACGCCGATGCCGATGGCGATGATCGACCAGAGCGGCTGGTAGGGCAGCCACATGAACTGGGCGATCACGTACAGGCAGGCCAGAGCGATACCTGCGATCCGGCCGGCCTCCATGCCCTTGAGGATCGCCGCACCGGCGAGGAGCACGAGGATGCCGACGATGAGATGGATCCAGCCCCAGGTGGTGAGGTCGAACTTGAAGGTGTAGTCGCCGACGCGCTGGGACACCTCGTCCTTCGCGAGGGCGACGATGCCCTCGATGATGCCGAAGATGCCGCTGACGATCATCAGGACACCCGCGAACGTCGTGCCGCCCGCCGCCCAGGCACTGTTGGTACGGGTCGGCATGCCACTTCCACTCGGCGTGCTGGTCATCGCGCCGCCTCTCTCTCGGGTGCGGGACCCAGGTCTTCGTGCCACATCGGTCCCGAAGTCCATCGTGCGTACTGGCGGCGCATGGCGCACCTCGGGGCGTGACCGCCCTGCTCGCAGAGCGCGAGCAGCCGGGCGGCCTGGCGGCCGGGCGACGGGATACCGGCCAAAGACAGGGGGCCCGGCTTGTCCGGGGGAGGCGCTGGGCAGGGCTTCGGGCATGTTGAGGCCTCAGCGTGAGCTGCCCCGCCAGATCTCCGACGCGCACGTCGACGCCCTGGTCGCGCTCGACCCGATCACCGGCACCTACCTCGGCACCTCCGTCGGCGCCGGCGGACTGCCGGACTTCTCGCCCGACGGGGCCGCCGCCGAGGCCGCTCTCGCGCGCGAGACCCTCGTACGGCTCGCCGGGAGCGCCCCCGCCCCCGACCCGGACTCCGGGGCCGACGCGGACGTCGAGAGGCGGTGCGCACGGCTGCTGCGGGAGCGGCTCGATGCGGAACTCGCCCAGTACGAGGCGGGTGAGCACCTGCGCGCGGTGAACAACGTCTCCTCGCCCCTGCACCGGGTCCGCACGGTCTTCGCGGTGATGCCGACCCGTACGCCGGAGGACTGGGCGGCGATCGCGCGACGGCTGCGGGCCGTGCCCGACTGCCTCGGCGGATACCGGGCCTCCCTCGCCGAGGGCGTGGGGCGTGGACTGGCCGCGGCGCCGCGCCAGGTACGGGCCAATGTGGCCCAACTGGAGGAGTGGCTGGGCTCCGGGGGCTCCACGGGCTCCGGGGGCGGTGGCTTCGCCCCGCTGGCCGCCGGGGCGCCGCCGCAGCTGCGCGCCGAGGTGGAGGCCGCGGCGCTGGCGGCGACGGGCGCCTTCGCCGAGCTGGGGGAGTGGTTCCGGCGTGAGTACGAGGCGGGGGCCACCGGGGCCGGAGCCGAGGACGCCGTCGGCCGCGAGCGCTACGGCCGTTTCGCCCGCTACTACACCGGCGCGGACCTGGACCTCGACGAGGCGTACGCGTACGGCTGGGAGGAGTTCCACCGGCTGCTGCCCGAGATGCGCGCCGAGGCGAAGCGCATCCTGCCGGGCGGACAGGACCCCTGGGTGGTACTGGCCTGGCTGGACGACCACGGCAAGAGCGTCCACGGAGTGGAGGAGACCAGGGTCTGGCTCCAGTCCCTGATGGACGAGGCCGTGTCGGCCCTGGACGGGCGGCACTTCGACATCGCCGAGCCGGTCAGGCACGTCGAGTCGTGCATCGCGCCCCCCGGTGGGCCCGCGGCCCCGTACTACTCGCAGCCCTCCCTGGACTTCGCCCGCCCCGGCCGGACCTGGCTGCCGACGCTGGGCCGGACCCGCTTCCCCACCCACAACCTCGTCTCGACCTGGTACCACGAGGGCTTCCCCGGGCACCATCTCCAGCTGGGGCACTGGACGTTCGCCGGCGACCGGCTCTCCCGCTACCAGACCAACGTCGCCAAGATCAGTGCCGCTACCGAGGGTTGGGCCCTGTACGCCGAACGGCTGATGGACGAGCTGGGGTTGCTGGCCGTCCCCGCGCACCGGTTGGGCCACCTCGACGCCCAGATGATGCGGGCCGTCCGCGTGGTGATCGACATCGGCATGCACCTGCGGGCGGCCATCCCCGCGCACTCGCCGTTCCGGCCGGGGGAGCGGTGGACTCCCGCGCTGGCGCGGGAGTTCCTCGGCCGCTACTCCAGCCGGCCCGCGGCCTACCTGGACAGCGAGGTCGTCCGCTACCTGGGCAGGCCCGCCCAGGCGATCTCGTACAAACTCGGCGAACGGGCCTGGCTGGAGGGGCGGGAGCGGGCCCGGGCCAAGCAGGGCCCGGACTTCGACCTCAAGCGCTGGCACATGGCCGCGCTCTCGCTCGGCTCGCTCGGTCTGACGGATCTGAGCGACGAACTCGGATCCCTGTAGGCGGGATCAGCGGCGGGCGGCGGTGTGCTCCAGGACGGCGCGGACCTCCGCGGTGATCGCGGTCTCGTTGCGCTCGAACTCGGGGCCCGTCAGCAGGCCCGGGTCCGCCGGGAGGCCGGTGAGGACCGGGGTGTGCAGGTGGCCGCCGGGCAGCTGCGGGGCGAGTTCGGCGCGCAGCCGGTTGGAGCGGTAGGCCACCTCGTTGGACAGGTAGCCGCCCCCGCCGCCCTCCACCGCCCGCGAACCGGGGGTCGGCCCGTCCGCGCGGTCCACCGGCTCGGCGGCGCCCGCCGGGATCTCGGTGACGGCGGTGTTGAGCAGCACCGGGTACGGGCTCTGCACGGCGTCGGTCGCCGCCCCGGTCGGGAGCGTGGTCCGGATGAACTCCGCGCCCGGGCCGAGGCCGGGGGCGGTCACCGGGTGCTCGCGGGTACCGCCGGAGAGGGAGCCGGTGTTGTCGGGGTACGGATCCGCCGACCGGGACCGGCCCGCCCAGGCCTCCAGGGTGAAGATGCCGGGGTAGCCCTGGCTGATCGTGGTGATGACGTCCGCGGCGCCGGGGCCGCCGGTCAGGCGCGGGGCGAAGGCGCGCTCCACGATGCCGGCGTCGAAGTCGGCGTACCGCACGGGCAGGACGACGGCCCGGATCTCGGCGCGGCTGCCGTCGGCGAGGGTGATCCGGCGCCCGTTGAGCTGGAGGGCGGCGGAACCCGAGGGGTTGGCGCGGCGCAGTTCGGAGTCGAGCCCGAAGGGGTCGAAGCCGCTGATGAAGACGCGTCGTATGCCCGCAGGCGTCCGGAAGCCGTTGTCGGCGAGGCCGCGGGAGGCGTCCTCGAAGCGGGCGCGCAGCGCGGCGCGGTCGACGGTGAACCCCGGTTCCCAGCGGGCGAGCGCGGTGGTCATGGACAGCCGGGTCCAGTACAGCGGGCGGTCGTCCCCGGCCGGGAGGTCGCCGCCGGGCCGCTGCCCCTGGGCGCGGCGCACGGCGGACTGCCAGAGCGCCTCGCCCCAGCTGTCGAGCAGCCGCTCGGCCTCGGCGGGGCCGCGCACTGCGCACAGCGCGGCGGGGAAGCGCCGTACGAAGTCACCGAACCCGGCGCGTTCGACGAGCGCGGTGGACCGTGCATCCGCGAGCCGCGCCTGCTCGGTGTCGAGGGGAGCGAAGGGTGCCGTACGGCAGGAGGAGGCGTCGTCCGCGTGCGCGGGCGCGGCGACGGCCAGGGGGAGAACGGTGGCAAGAAGGACCGCGAGCGAGGCGGTACGCCGTAAAAGCATCATGCGATGTGACATTACACAGTGGGTGCAACGCCCCACCAGACACCTTTTCGCGGGTCTGGCCGGTTCCCGTCACCCCGCCTCAGGCGTGTCGCGGCGGTGCCTGCGCAGTGTCGCGTCGAGGGCGGCGGACAGCTCGGAGACCGACGGCCTGTCCGCCGGATCGGGCCGCAGGCAGCCGTCGATGGCCGCCGCCAGGGCCGGCGGCAGGCGCCGGCGTGCGCACACCGGCGGGGCCGGACCTTCGAGCTGCGGATACCAGTCCGTGGCCTCACCGCCCGTGGCGGTCGCCCCGTCCGTCGTCCCGTCCGTCGTCCCGTCCGTCGTCGCGCCGATATCGAACGGGACGTCCCCGGTGGCGAGTTCGTACAGCGTGATGCCGATGCCCCATACGTCGGCCGCCGCCGACAGGGCCCCGCCGCGGGCCTGTTCAGGGGACATGTAGCCGAACGTGCCGACTCCGGCGGGTGCGGTGCCGGGGGCGTGGGCGACGCTGAGGTCGAGCACCTTCGCGCGGGCGCACTCCACCACGACGTTGGCCGGCTTCAGGTCCAGGTGCAGCAGTCCCTGGCCGTGCAGGTAGTGCAGCGCGGAGCACAACTGCACGCCCAGGACGGCCACGTCCTCGGCCGCCGCCCGCCGCGGCAGCCGGTCGATGAGGTGGGCCAGCGTCTCGCCCGCCAGTGTTTCGAGAACGACGAGCGGCTCGGGCGAGGTGAAGGTCTCGTACGCGCGGACCAGGTGCGGATGCGTAAAGCGCTGGAGCCAGCGGCCCTCGCGGACCAGCCGCTCGGCCAGCCGTCCTTCCCCGCGGCGGTCGGGGCGCAGGACCTTCACGACGCACCGGCAGTCCCGTTGCTCGCTCCAGCCGTCGTACAGGTCGAGCCAGCCGGTGCGGGCCAGGTGCGCCAGGATCTCGTACCCGGTCGCGGGCGTCGAACCGGGTGGGAGGGGCGGGGCCGCGGGGCGGGTCGCGGTCGGGGTCGCGAGGCTCATGAGGGGACCTTGAGCGGGGAGGCGGGAGCGGAGCCGGGCACCCTGCCGTTCATGCCGGGCGCGCCGCCGTTCATTCGGTGCAGACGGGCGTAGACACCGTCCCGTACGAGCAGTTCCTCGTGGGTGCCGCGCTCGGCGACCCGGCCCCGCTCCAGCACCACCGTGGCGGTGGCGTCGCGGACGGTCAGCAGGTTGTGGGAGATCACGATCGTGGTCCGACCGGCCATCAGCCGGCGCAGCGGTTCCATGATCCGGCGGGCCGACTCGGCGTCCAGACCGGTGGTCGGTTCGTCCAGGAGGAGTACGGGCGCGTCCCTGACCATCGCGCGGGCGATCGCCAGGCGCTGGGCCTGCCCGCCGGACAGCGTCCGGCCCCGCTGGCCCACGACGGTGTCGTAGCCCTCGGGCAGGAGCCGGATGAACCCGTCCGCGTCGGCGGCGCGCGCCGCCGCGACGATGTCCGCCTCCGTCGCACCGGGCCGCCCGTACGCGATGTTCTCCCGTACCGTGCCGTGGAAGACGAGCGTCTCCTGGAGCACCACCGCTACGTTCTCGCGCAGTTCGGCCAGCCGCAGCTCCCGCAGATCGGTGCCGTCGAGGAGGACCGCCCCCTCGTCCGGGTCGTAGAAGCGCAGTTGCAGCTTCCCGACCGTGGACTTGCCGGCGCCGCTCGCCCCGACCAGCGCCAGTGTGGCGCCGGGCCGCACGCGGAAGGACACCTCGCGCAGCGCCCATTGCGCCGTGCCCGGATAGCGGAACGAGACGCCGCGGAACTCGACATTGCCCCGGGCGCGTCCGATCCTCCGGGCACGGGCGGCTTCGACCTCCGCGACCTGGGGGTGCTGGTCGAGCAGTTCGATGATCCGCTCGGCCGACGCGGACGCCGCGTAGAAGGTGGTCGTGAGCTGGGACAGGTCGCGGATCGGGCTGTAGAGCCGGCCCAGCAGGGCTACGAAGACCAGCAGCCCGCCCAGGGTGAGTTGGCCCTGCGCCAGCTTCCACGTACCCAGGCCCATCACGGCCAGCGCGCCGGCCAGTTCGATCACCTCGACGATGGGGCCGTACACGGAGCGGATGCGGGCCGAGACCATCGCCGCGCGGAAGCGGCCCACGCTCTCGCGGGTGAACCGGCTCTCCTCCGTCCCCTGCCGGTTGTACGCCTGCACCAGCGCGATGTTGCCGAGCGACTCCTCGGCGATCGCGCTGATCGAGCCGCTGCGCCGCCGCCGCTCGCGCGAGGCGGCCTTGATCAGCCGGGAGAAGCGCCGGGCCGCGCCCCAGAACAGCGGCACGATCACGAGCGCGAGGAGGGTCAGGTCCCAGCTCAGGTAGAAGAGCAGGCCCAGGAAGACGCCCAACTGGATGACGTAGTAAAGGGCATTGGCCACGCCGGAGAGGAGGAACGTCTCGATCGCGTCGACGTCGCCGGTGATGCGTGACAGGACGTCACCCAGCCGCCGCCGCTCGAAGAACCCGAGGGAGAGCCCCTGGACGTGCCGGTAGACATCCGACCGAAGGGCCAGCAGAAAACGTTCGCCGACCCACGTGGACAACACGTCGTCGGCGAACTCCAGAATGCCCGAAGCGAGGACCAGCCCGAGGTAGGCGAGGGCGATCCAGAGGAACGGGCGCAGGTCGCGCGGAACGAGCACCTCGTCCACCACGACCTTGAAGAGCCAGATCTCGGCCGCGTCGATGAGGGGGCCGATGACGCTGAAGAGAAGGATCGGGACGAGCCAGCGGCGGCCGCCCCGGGTGTAGGGCCAGAACCGGCGGAACGCCTCGCGCGGAGTGACGGGGGGCGCGGCGGCGACGACCGCGTCGGGGTCTTCTGCCACCGAGAGCAGCCGCCGCACCACATGCCGCGCGACCCGTCCCATGGTGGTTACCAGTTGTTGCCGTGGTGGCCGTGGTTACCGGTGTTGTGGGTGCAGTGGCGGCGACGGTGACGGCGCCGGCCGGTGTTGTCGTTGTGTTCCGAGGTCATGTTCCTCTTTCCGCGACGGCGGTGCTTTGCGGGAACGAGGTGGGTGAAGATCGCCATGAGTCTTCCTCCATGAGTCGTCTCCTGGAGAGGCTTCCACAGGGGCATACGCTCCAGAGGGCTCGGGAGATTGCCCTTTCCGGAAAAATTCACTTTCCGAAATCCTCCGGATCGCCTTCCGAACGGCGGTCGCGCACCGCAGACAGGGCCCACGTCCGGGTGAATCGGCCGGGTTCGGGCCGGGCTGGTATGGGATGGCCCCCGCACACCCTCATGCGATGGGAGACCCACATGAAGATCCGTACCCTGGCCGTTGCGGCCTGTCTGCTCGGTGCGACGCTCGGCGGGATCGGCAGCGCCTCCGCCGACGCCAAGGCCGAGGGCTACGCCATCGGCTCGCCGGGCATCCTCTCGGGCAACGTCGTCCAGGTGCCGATCCACATCCCGATCAACATCTGCGGCAACAGCGTCAACATCATCGGGGTGCTGAACCCGACCGCCGGGAACACCTGCATCAACGCCTGATCCGTCGCGCCCGCGGTGTCTGCCGGTCCTTCCGGTGACACCGCGGGCGTGCCCGGTTCCACGGCGTTGCGGCAGGTCCCACGGGGTTCCCGTCAGGCCTACGGAACCCCGCGGATACGGCGGACCAGCACCGATCCCGCCAGGGCCAGAGCGCCCGCGAGTGCGTACAGCGCCGTGTACCCGCCGAAGTGCGTGACCACCGGCGCGGCGATCACCGGAGCCAGTACCTGGGGCAGCGCGTTGGCGATGTTGATGACGCCGAGGTCCCGGCCGCGGTCCTCCGCCGTCGGCAGCACGTCCGTCAGCAGGGCGAAGTCCACCGACGTGTAGACGCCGAACCCGACCCCCAGGACCAGCGAGGCGACGATCGCCCCGGTCCAGGTCTGCCAGACGGCGAGCAGCAGGGTGGCCGCCGAGATGACCAGCCCCGCGCCGATGACGTAGACCTTCCGGCGCCCCGTACGGTCGGAGCGGACACCGCCGACCACCACCGTGGCCAGCAGGGTGAGCGCGTTGAGCGCCGTCAGGACCAGTACGCCGGTGTCGGCGTCGCCCCCGTAGTGCACCGCGTCGGTCAGGTAGTACAGCAGGTACATCGTGCTGACGGAGTACGACAGGTTCATCAGGAACCGCGTCAACCAGGCCCAGCCGAAGTCGGGATGGCGCCTCGGGTCGATCCAGAAGCCGGTGGCGAAGGTCCGCCAATGGAACGCGGGCCGGGCGGCGGGCAACAGCCGTGCGTCGCGCCGCATCACCACGTACGGGACGGCCGCGAGCACCGAGAAGGCGGCGCAGGCGAGGTATCCGGCGGCGATGCCGCCCGCCAGCGTGGCCAGCGCGGTGCCGACCAGGATGCCGCCGACCTGCGAGACCCCGAGCCAGCCGCCGACCAGCCCCCGCCGGCGCGGCGGGACCTGGTCGGGCACGGCGGCGGTGAGGGCGGCGAAGGCCGCGTTGAGGGCGAGTTGGACCAGGCACCAGCCCGCCATCACCAGGGCGACGCTCGAAGCCCGTGCGAGGACGAGCAGTCCGGCCGCCCCGCCCGCGACCCCCGCCACCACCCAGGGGATCCGCCGGCCCACCGAGGCCGTCGTACGGTCCGACAGGGCTCCGAAGACCGGGTTGGCGACCATGGAGACGGCCGCCCCCACCCCCGTCACCAGGGCGAGGGTGGCCGCCTTGTGGTCCGGGGTGAGCTGCTCCGCCTGGCGGGCCAGGAGCAGTTGGAGCGGGCCGAACCAGCCGACCCAGACCCCGAGGTTGGCGAGGGACAGGGCGCTCACCCACCGCCCGCCGACCGGGCCCGCGGGATCGGCCGGGCCGGCGGTCCTCGACGCCGTCCCCCCGACGGTCATCTGCCGCCCTTGATCACGTCGCGGTACCAGGCGTACGACTCCTTCGGGCTCCGCTCCAGCGTCTCGTAGTCGACGTGGACCAGCCCGAACCGCTGCCGAAACCCCTCCGCCCACTCGAAGTTGTCGAGGATGGACCAGATGAAGTACCCCCGGACGTCGACTCCGTCCGCCATCGCCCGGTGCAGGGCGGCCAGATGGCCCGCGTGGTACGCGATCCGGCGGGTGTCGGCGATCCGCCCCGTCACGGGATCGGGGCCGTCCGCGTACGAGCAGCCGTTCTCGGTGATGTACAGCGGGGGCAGGCGCTCGCCGTAGCGCTCGCGCAGGGAGACGAGCAGCTCCCTCAATCCGTCGGGGACCACCGGCCAGCCGAAGTCGGTGTGGGGGTACCCCTCGATCGGCCGGACGGAGAAGGGGAGGTCGGCGGGGATCTCGATGCCGCCGAACTCGGACGCGGCGGCGGCCGGTCGCGGGGCACCGACGAGCATCGGGTTGTAGTAGTTGATCCCGTACCAGTCCAGCGGGGCCGAGATCACCTCCAGGTCCTCGGCCACCGGTCCGGGCAGCAGCGAGGCCAGGCCCTCGTCGGGATAGGCGCCGGTCAGGATGGGGTCGGCGAAGAGCCGGTTCGTGAGCATGTCGTACAACTCGGCGGCGCCGCGGTCCTCCGCGCCGTCGCTCGCCGGCCACACCGGGCTGTGCGAGGCGGCGATGCCGATCCGGCGGGCGCCCGCGGCCCGCAGCGCCTGCACGCCCAGGCCGTGGGCCAGCAACTGGTGGTGGGCCGCGGGCAGGGCGTCGAAGACGAGATTCCTGCCGGGGGCGTGCTCGCCGAGGCCGTAGCCCAGGAGGGTGACCTCCGCGGGCTCGTTGATGGTGATCCACATCGGGACGCGGTCGGCGAGCCGCTCCGCGACGACGGAGGCGTACGCGGCGAACCGCTCGGCGGTGTCGCGGTCGAGCCAGCCGCCCTTCTCCTCCAGGCCGAGCGGGGTGTCCCAGTGGAACAGCGTGGGCACCGGGGCGATGCCGGCGGTGCACAGCGCGTCGACCAGGCGGTCGTAGAAGTCCAGCCCCTTGCGGTTGACCTGCCCGTGGCCGTCCGGCAGGACCCGGGACCAGGACACCGAGAACCGGTAGGCGCCCACGCCGAGTCCGGCCATCAGGGCGACGTCCTCGCGGTAGCGGCGGTAGTGGTCGGTGGCCACGTCCGCGTGCGAGCCGTCCTTGATGCGCCCGGGCTCCTTGGTGAACGCGTCCCAGGAGGAGGGACCCCGGCCGTCGGCGGTGGGCGAGCCCTCGATCTGGAACGCCGAGGCGGAGACGCCCCAGAGGAAATCGGCGGGGAACGCGGGTATGGACGCTGTCATACGGGCTCACTTCGGTCGGGGCGTGCGCGGGCGCTGACGGCACACTGTTGGCCCGCGGCGCCCGCCCTGTCAATGGAAAGTGAACAATCCTCTACTCTTCTCGCCGGGCGGTGCCAGAGCCCGGGTCCGAGCCCGGTCCCGGTCCGCCGAGACGGACCCCGGTACAAGAGGCACCCTGGAGGCATGGCCAGGGCCAACGAGAAGGTCGAGGCGCTGCTGCAGGAGTACGCCGACCTCATCTCGATCAGCGGAGGCGACGCCTTCAAGGCGCGCGCGTACGAGAAGGCCGCCCGTGCCATCGGCGGCCACCCGGCCGACGTCGCACAGCTCGACGTCAAGGGCCTGCGGGAGATACCGAACGTGGGCAGGTCGATCGCCGAGAAGGTCGTCGAGTACCTGAGCACCGGGCACGTCCCGGACATCGAGGCGCGCAG
The DNA here is from genome assembly GCF_044455885.1 of Streptomyces sp. NPDC051109. NCBI lineage: Bacteria > Bacillati > Actinomycetota > Actinomycetes > Kitasatosporales > Streptomycetaceae > Streptomyces > Streptomyces sp. NPDC051109. The sequence goes on along the minus strand of NZ_JBITFF010000001.1, from coordinate 99,770 downwards.
GGCCGCCGTCCCGGCCGGGGTGCGGGCACTGACCGCGATCCCCGGGCTCGGACCCCGCAAAGCCCTGATCCTGTACGAGGAGCTGGGCGTCTCCTCCGTCGAGCAGCTGGAGGACGCCATCCGCAAGGAGCGGCTGCGCGACCTGAAGGGCTTCGGAGAGCAGACCGAGCAGAACATCCTGCACGGAATCTCCGTACTCCGGAACGCCGACGGCCGCATCCTGCTCGGCGCCGCGATGGACATCGCCGAGCAGATCGTCGCCGAGATGGAGCGGATCCCGGGGTGCGTGCGGTGCACGTACGCGGGCTCGCTGCGCCGGATGCGCGAGACCATCGGCGACATCGACATCCTGGTGGCGGCCGACACCTCCGCGCCGTTCATGTCGGCCCTCGCCGGCCTCCCGCTCGTGGCCGACGTCATCGCGCACGGCGCGAAGAAGACCTCCGTCCGCACGGGCACCGGCCTCCAGGTCGACCTGCGCGTCCTGCCGCCCGCCTCCTGGGGAGCGGGCCTGCAGTACTTCACCGGATCGAAGGCGCACAACATCCGCACCCGCGCCCTGGCGGTGCGCCAGGGGCTCAAGCTCTCCGAGTACGGGCTCTTCGACGCGGAGAGCGGCAAGAGCCTCGCCTCGGAGACGGAGGAGGAGGTATACGGCCGGCTCGGCCTGCCCTGGATCCCGCCGACGCTGCGCGAGGACCGCGGGGAGGTCGCGGCGGGGCTGCGGGGTGAACTGCCCGCCCTCGTGGCGGAGGGCGACATCCGGGGCGACCTGCACACCCACACCGACCTCACCGACGGGCTCGCCTCGCTGGAGGACATGGTGGCCGCCGCTGCCGCGCGCGGCTACGCGTACTACGCCGTCACCGACCACGCGCCGGACCTCGCCATGCAGCGCATGACCGAGGAGAAGATGCTGGCGCAGCGCGAGCAGGTACGGGCCCTGGACCGCACGGTGCGCGGGATGCGGCTGCTGCACGGCACCGAACTCAACATCGGCCCGGACGGCGGCCTGGACTGGCCCGACTCCTTCCTCGCCGGCTTCGACCTGTGCGTGGCCTCCGTGCACTCCCACTTCGGCCAGAGCCGGTCCGCCATGACCCGGCGCTTCATCCGGGCCTGCGAGAACCCGTACGTCTGCGTGATCGGCCACCCCACCACCCGGCGGATCGGCCGGCGTCCGGGCGTGGACGCCGACTTCGACGCCGTGTTCGAGGCCTGCGCGCGGACGGGTACCGCCCTGGAGATCAACGCGCATCCGGAACGGCTCGACCTCGGCGACGAGGACATCCTGCGGGCGAAGCGCCACGGGGTGAAGTTCGCGGTGAACTCGGACGCGCACGCCACCACGCACCTGCCGTACCTGCGCTACGGGGTGGGCACGGCGCAGCGCGGCTGGCTGACCGGGGACGACGTCATCAACACCTGGCCGTGGACCCGCTTGCGCCGGTTCCTGCGGGGCAAGCGGCCCTGACACGGGTCGGCCCGCCCCCGGGGGTCGGGGGCGGGCCGGGGCGTGCGCCGGGTGGGTCAGTTGTTCTGGGTGGCGTCGGAGTCCGCCTGGGCGGCCGCGCTCTCGGCGTCGTCCAGCTCCTGCTGCATGTCCTTGACCGTGGACTCGTCGGCGCCGCTCACGGACTGGGTGCCGCCGGGCTTGGCGGTCGCGCCGGGAGAGCAGCCGGTGAGCAGCAGCGCCGTCGCCGCGGCCAGGGTGACGAGCGCCGCGGCGGCGCGGCGGGGCGCGGTCACCCGGGTCACTTGGACTCCTGCGCGGAACACCAGGTGCTGACGGCCTTCAGGTCGTCCTGCCGCTTCTGGAGGGTGGGCAGCAGGCTCTTGCGGAAGGTCAGGCGGTCGTTCAGGTAGGTGTGGACCTCCGTGTGGCCGGCGGTCTGGGCGTTCGCGACGCGCTGCTCCAGGCGTGCGACGGAACCGAGGACGGTGGCATCGCCCTTGAGCCGGTTGATGGCCGTGCTGAGACGGGTCTCCGTCTTGGGCAGGCGCTTGCAGATCGCCTTGGCGCCGTCGCCCTTCGGAGCGGACTTGGCCGTCTTCGGCGCGGCGGGTGCCGGGCTCGCCGAGTCGGCCTGCGCGGGGGCGGCGGAGATCAGGGCGCCGGCCAGCGCGAGGGCGCCGATCGCGGCGGCGGCGGTCCTACGGTTCGGGAGCATGGCTGTTTCCCCTTCGGTGCTCACGGGCCGGCTCACTGGCGGCCGACCCGTCAGGACGGTAGGGGGTGTCTTTGTGGAAACTTTGTGAGTCCACGGGGACCGCAGTCCGGCGCCGTCAGTCGCCCCGGGAGACCCGGTAGTCGCCCCGGGAGATCCAGTCGCGCCGCTTCGGCAGCCGCAGGGTCGGGGCGTCGGCCGCCGACAGCGGCAGGCGCACCTCGAAGCGGGTGCCCGCACCTCCGGGCGGCGTCCCGATCTCGACCGTGCCCCGGTGCAGCGCGACCTGCTGGGCGACGAGCGTCAGCCCGAGCCCGGAACCGGGGCTGCCGGGGCGGTGGTGGAACCGCCGGAAGACGGCCTCCCGTTCGCCGGGCGCGATGCCGGGCCCGGCGTCGTCCACGGTGAGCACCGCGTGCCCGCCCTCGGCGTGCAGCCGTACCGTGATCCTGGCCGGCTCATCCGGCATGTGGCCGTGCACCGCCGCGTTGCCCAGCAGGTTGGCGAGCAGGATGGCCAGCCCCGCATCCCATCCGAACACCCTCAGCTCCGCGGGGAGCTCCGCGTCCAGCCGCGCCTCGGGATGGCGGCGGGCGCTCTCGCCGACCACGGTGTCCACCAGCTCGGACAGGTCGAGGGAGGCGAACGCGGACACCTCCACCAGATCGCCCCGGGCGAGCATCCGCAGGGCCGTGAGCAGGTCCAGCAGGCGGGCGTGGTCGCGCTGCAAGTCCCGTACGATCTCGGCCCGTTCGGCGGGGGAGAGGTCGGGATGGGCGGCCAGGACGTCCAGGTCGGTCCGCATGCTCATCAGCGGGGTGCGCAGCTCGTGCGAAGCGGCGGCGGAGAACGAGCGCGCGGTGTCCAGCGCCTGCGCCGTGCGGGCGGCCTGCTCCTCGTACCGGGCCAGCAACTGGCCGATGGCCAAGGACAGTTCGTCCACCTCGGCGATGTTCACGGGCGCGCTGGCGAAGGCGGCCGCACCTGCGCCCGGGTCGAGTTCGGCGGCCCGGCGGCTCAGCCTGCGTACGGAGGCGGTGGCGCGGCCGGCCAGCCCGTACGCGAGCAGACCGGCGACCGGCGCAGCCAGCAGGGCCACCAGCAGGACCCGGCGGCGTACGGCGACGACCTGCGGGTCGGCGGCCGAGGCCGGGGTGAACAGCCACAGCGTGCCCGGCGCGGGACCTGCCACCGGGACGGTCAGCACCCGCCAGGCGCGCCCCTTGGCCCGGACCGTGACCGGTCCGTCCGGGGTCCGCTCCGGCAGCCGCACCGGGTCGGCGGGCTGCGGGCCGCCCTCCAGGACGACGGCACCTTCCGCGGTACGGACGCGCAGGCCGGCGTCGAGCACGTCACCGAGGACCTTGCGGTGCTGGTTCTGCTCCACCTTCGGCTTCCCGTTGCGGTCGGCCGCGAGGAGCGTCTTGACGTCGGGGAGGACCGCGGAGGCCCGGTCCTGGAGCCGGGTGTCCTGCTGCTGGTGGAGATCGCGGCTGACCAGTCCGAGCACCAGCAGGCCGGCTGCGAGCACGAGCAGGGGCACCACCACCGTCACCGAGAGGGCGATGCGGGTGGCGAGCTTCACGGCCCGCCCTCCCGGGCCCCGGGGACGCGCAGGACGAAGCCGACGCCGCGCACGGTGTGGATCAGGCGCGGGCGCCCGCCCTCCTCCAGCTTGCGGCGCAGATAGCTCACGAAGGTGTCGACGGCGTCGCTGCGGACCTCGAAGTCGTACCCCCACACCCGGTCCAGCAGCTGGTCCCGGGTGAGGACGATCCCGGCATTGCGCACCAGCTGGAGCAGGAGCTCGAACTCGCGCCGGGTGAGGTGCAGTTCGGCCTGCTCGTGGAGCACCTGGCGGCGGGCCTCGTCGATCACGAGCGGACCCGCGCGCAGTACGTCCGAGGCGGGATCGGGGGTCGGGCGCCGCCGCAGCAGGGCGTGCAGGCGCAGGACGAGCTCCTCCAGGGCGAACGGTTTGACCAGGTAGTCGTCGGCCCCGGCCTGCAGTCCGGCGATCCGGTCCGCGACCTCGTCGAGGGCCGAGAGCATCAGGACGGGAGTCTCGTCACCGCGGGCGCGCAGGCCGCGGCAGACCTCGGTGCCGGTCAGGCCGGGCATCGAGACGTCCAGTACGAGGACGTCCGGGCTCTGGTCGGCGAGCAGGGCGAGTGCGGCGGGCCCGTCCTCGGCGAGCAGGACGGTGAAGCCGCTCAGCCGCAGCCCGCGCTCCAGGGAGCGGCGGATGGCGGCGTCGTCGTCCGCCACCAGTACCCGTCCGGTGGATGTACTGCCGGTGCCGGTCACACTGCCCTCCTCGCGCGCGGCCCCGTCGCGGAGCCGGGGCGACCATCTCACGGCCGCCGGAACGCCCGGAAGGCGGGGTGCGCAAGGCCGGTCTCCTTCCGGAGGCTCGCGGCGAGGTGCCCGCCGGTGTCCCGCAGGGCGCGGGGGACGCGGGCGCCGCGTTCGATGCTGAGGGTCGTGCGCGCCAGGGCGTTCAGGGCCCGGACGGAGCCGATGTCCGGGACGGACTCGACCAGCCCGGACAGCCGCGCTTCCGTCTCGCGCCAAGCGCCGGCCCGGGCGAGTACGGAGGCCAGCTCGGTGGAGAACAGCGACCGGTAGGCGGGTGCGCCACCCGCGGCCGCCGCTTCGTGGAGGAGGGACGCGGCGCCGTCGGGATCCCCCAGGTCGGCGAGGGCCAGACCGTGGTGACCGTCGAGTTCCGACCGGTCGAACCACCAGGTCCAGGACGGATCGCGCTCGCAGGGCCCGTCCGCCAGGAGTTCCCGGGCCGTGGCGAGGGACCGCAGCGCACGGCGGCCGTGCCCGATCCGGGCGAGTGCGCGGGCTTCCCGTACGTGGAAGATGGCGGCCACGCGCGCCGGGAGGTCCCGGCCGGCCAGGACCGACGAGGAGATGCGCAGCGATGCGGCGGGGCGCCCGAGGTGCTCCTCCTGCAGGCACAGCACGGACAGGACGAGCAGCTCGACGGAGCGGGCCTCCTCGGGGAGGGTGCGGGCCAGGGCGAGCGCCCGGCGGCTGAGCCGCTGCGAGATCCCGTGCCGCTCGGCGTCGAAGAGGATCCAGGCGGCGACCTGTAAGAGCTCCATCAGCGCCGACCGTTCGGCCGTGGAGGCGCTCCGGAGCGGGGTTCGGCCCGCGGCGGCGACGGAGGTGACGGAGGCCACGGCCCGCAGCGCCGCCGGGGCGGCCCGGCGCGCTCCCGCCGTGCGGTCCGTTTCGAGGAGCTCCGCGGTCAGTGCGGCGAGGTGTTCCATGGTCCAAGCCTGCGGCCTTCCGTACGCGGCGAACGAGTGCATTTCCGCACCCGGCATGATGGGGGCCGAGAAAAGCCGCCGATGCGGCACCACCGCCACCGAGGAGGAGCGGCATGTCCGCCCGGCCCACGCCGTATCCCGAACGCCCCGCGCAGGCCCCGGTCACCGGAGGCGGTCTCGCGGAGCTCCTGCGCAGGGTCCGCTACGAGGTCCTGCCGGCGAAGGCCACCGAGGACAAGGTCCTGGCGCACGTCCCGGCCGACGTGCCGGTCACCGTCACCGCCTCCCCGGCCAAGGGCATCGGCCCGACCCTGGACCTGGCCACCCGCCTGGCCGGGCACGGCTACCGGGTCGTCCCGCACCTCCCGGCCCGGCAGATCACCGACGCCGGCCACCTCGCGGACGTCGTGGACCGGCTGGTCGCCGCCGGCATCGAGGACGTCTTCGTACCCGCGGGCGACGCCGACCCGCCGGCCGGTCCGTACGACGCGGCCCTGCCCGTACTGCGCCGCCTCGGCGAGCTGGGCAGCCCGTTCGCGCACGTCGGCATCACCGGCTACCCGGAGACCCATCCCCTCATCGACGACGAGGTCGCTGCGCGGGCGATGTGGGACAAGCAGCCGCACGCGACGTACATCGTCAGCAACCTGTGCTTCGACCCGGCGACCCTGCGTCAGTGGCTCGGGCAGGTACGGAGCCGGCAGATCGTGCTGCCCGTGCACGTCGGGGTCGCCGGCCCCGTCGAGCGCGCGAAGCTGCTGGCCACGGCCACGAAGATCGGGGTGGGGGAATCGGCCAAGTTCCTGACCCGGCACCCCTCTTGGTTCCTGCGCTTCGCTGCGCCCGGCGGCTACTCCCCGGAACGGCTGCTGCGCCGCAGCGCCCCCGCGCTCGGAGCGCCCGGCGCGGCGGTGGCCGGTCTGCACCTGTTCACGTTCAACCAGATCGCCGAAACGGAGCGCTGGCGCCGCGCGATGCTGGACCGCATCGGAGGCTGATCGGGGCACATCCCGTCGGGGCACGTCCCGTCGGAGCACGTCGTCGTACACCTGGAATTCGCCTGACTCGACCCGGACTTGCACGCTGCCCCGCTAGCGTTCGCCTCGACGCCGGATCTACATGTACAGGTCAGGAGATGATGTGCGCAGCCTGCTGTCGCCGACGAGGACGATGAACGAGGACGCCGGGGCCGGGGCCTCCCGCCGGAGGCGGCGGTGGGCCGGATTCCGTCGGACCGCGACCACCGCCGGGCTCGGGGCCGCGGCGCTCGTGATGGCCCTTCCGGCCGTCGCCGTCGCCGACGTGATACCGGCCCTGCCGCAGAACGCGGACGGCCTCGAACAGACCTTCTCGCCCGCCTTCGACTACGACGGGGACGGCTGCTACGCCACCGCGGCGATCAGCAGCAGCGGCGTGCTCAACCCCGGACTCAAGCCCGGGGGAGCGGTGAACGGCCACTGCCGTGACCTCGTGCAGCTGCAGAACTCCAACACGTACTCCCGCGCGAAGTGCAACAACGGCTGGTGCGCCGTCATGTACGCGGGCTACTTCGAGAAGGACCAGGCCACGCTCGGCCCGCTGGCCATCGGACACCGGCACGACTTCGAGCACGTGGTGGTCTGGATCAAGGACAACGTGGTCCAGTACGTGTCGACTTCGCAGCACAGCGGCTGGAAGTGGTACCCGCGCTCGCAGGTCCGTTTCGACGGGACCCATGCCAAGGTCGTCTACCACAAGGACGGCGCCTCGACGCACTTCTACCGGCTGGCCAACGGCAACGACGAGCCTGCCGAGAACCACACCGGCAACTGGTTCTACCCGCGCCTCGTCGGCTGGAACGGCTACCCGGCGGGCCTGCGCGACAAGCTCATGAACGCCGACTTCGGCTCGGCCACCATCAAGATCACCGATGGTCGCTTCAACGACGCGCTGAACGCCTCGAAGCCCCCGATCACCTTCGACCCGTACGCGTAGCATCCGGCGGGGAACGTGACGGGGCCCGGGAGCATATCCAGCTCCCGGGCTCCAGCTTGCCACCCAATTGCGCACACCGGCGGCGTTTAAGAGTCGCGGATCATTCTGAGATCGACGTGTTCTGCCTTTGAACTACCGCGCCACGAGAGAGGCGCAGAGGGGACTTGAACCCCCATCCATCGATGATCGTCCGCGCTCGGTCGATCCGGCGTTCGGCGGCGAATGCTGAGACTGGAGCGAGAATCTGAGTTTCACGGGGCCGCCTCTGCCGGCTTGGGCCACCCCGGCACGTGTGCCGGGGGAGGGATTCGAACCCCCAACTGACACCCCTTGGTCAGCTTCAACATCAGTTTCAGCTTTGCGCGCTGTGCGCGCACCCCCTCGCTCGCACAAGGGGCGATCTTGAGGCTACCGGAACAGGTAGCCGAACACCGCATCCCCGACGCGCTGGTCGGTGACCTCGGTGCCGTTGGCCTCCTCGCGGGCGAACTTGACGGCCTGCTGGAGCTTTTCGACGCGGTCGAGGAGTTCGTTGACCCGGCGGGCCGGCAGCGCTCCGGAGAACTTCACCGTCGTCCAGTAACCGACCGGGACGTCCTCGTAGTACACCTCGACCTGTGCCGGGTGCTTCTCGGTGGCCTCGGCCTTCACGTGGTTGCGCGGCACCTTCTTGGTGCGGATGGTGCGGACCGGGTCCGTCTTCCACGAGTCCGTGGAGGGGTCGAGGTTCCAGGCCTCCGACGCGTCCAGCACCGGGAGCTTGCGTACGAACGTGTGCAGGTCGGTGAGCTGCTTTTCGAGGAACAGCAGGTACGGGACCGGCACTTGGGGCAGCAGGACCGTGCCGTCGACGACGACGTCCGCGGCCGCCGTGCGGTTCGCCCAGTCCTTCGTCGCCGTCACGTCGAACAGCCGCGTCAGCGTCCCCGCCGTCGCGCGCAGCACGTCCTCGGCCTTGACCTGCACCCGCGTGGACTCGGGCGGCAGCTGCTCACCCTCCTCGTCCTTGGGCTGGTACGTCCGCGAGATGCCGGAGAGCAACGCGGGCTTCTGGACGTCCTGATGGGCTTGGGTGAGTTCCTGGAGAGACTTGGACTTGACGCCCTTCTCCACTGCGATGATCTGATTCAACTTCGGCACACGGGGAACGTAGCAGCACGACTGTCCACCGCACACCTGGGTTTCGGCGCCCCCGGTCCGCCCCGCACACGCCCGCGGCCCGCTCCGCCGCCGTGGTGGGCGGTGGAACGGGCCGCGGGTGGCGCGGGGGTGCGACGGGTCAGACCGCCGGGGACGGGTACGTCGGGTACTCGACGCCGGAGACGTGCTGGACGACCCGGATGACCTGGCACGAGTAGCCGAACTCGTTGTCGTACCAGAGGTACAGGATCGCGTTGTCGCCGTCGACCTTGGTGGCGCCGGCGTCGACGATCGACGAGTGGCGCGAGCCCACGAAGTCCATCGACACGGCGTCGGGTGCGGTCGTGAAGTCGATCTGGCGCTTCAGCGGGGAGTTCAGCGAGACGTCGCGGAGGTAGTCGAGGACCTCCTCGCGCGTGGTCTCGCGGCCGAGGCGCAGGCTCAGGATCGCGATCGAGACGTCCGGGACGGGGACGCGGATCGAGCTGCCCGTGATCGGCGCCTTGAGGTCCGGCAGCGCCTTGGCGACGGCCGAGGCGGCACCGGTCTCGGTGATGACCATGTTGAGCGGCGCGGAACGGCCGCGGCGGTCGGCCTTGTGGTAGTTGTCCAGGAGGTTCTGGTCGTTGGTGAACGAGTGGACGGTCTCCACGTGGCCGCGCAGCACGCCGTACTCGTCGTCCATGGCCTTCAGCGGCGGGACGATCGCGTTGGTGGTGCAGGAGGCGCAGGACAGGATCTGCTCGTCCGGCTTGATCGTGTCGTGGTTGACGCCGTGCACGATGTTCGGGACGTCGCCCTTGCCGGGAGCGGTCAGGACGACCTTGTCGATACCGGGGCGCAGGTGCTTGGAGAGGCCCTCGCGGTCGCGCCACTTGCCGGTGTTGTCGATGAGGATGGCGTCCTTGATGCCGTACGCCGTGTAGTCGACCTCGCTCGGGTCGTTGGCGTAGATCACCTTGATCGCGTTGCCGTTGGCGACGATCGTGCTGCTCGCCTCGTCGACCGTGATCGTGCCCTGGAACTGGCCGTGGATGGAGTCGCGGCGCAGCAGCGACGCGCGCTTGACCAGGTCCGCCTCGCCGCCACCGCGGACGACGACGGCACGCAGGCGCAGTCCGTTGCCGGAGCCGGCCTTCTCGATCAGGAGGCGGGCGACGAGGCGGCCGATCCGGCCGAAGCCGTACAGGACGACGTCGCGGCCCTCGCCGCGCTCGATCTTGTTGGCACCGGTGGCCCCGGCGACGGCCTCGGCGGTGAAGCGGTCCACGGACAGGCCGCGGTCGTCGGCCTTGTAGGTGGCGGCGAGCATGCCGATGTCGATCTGGGAGGGACCCAGGTCCAGCGTGGTGAGCGCCTGCAGGAACGGCAGGGTCTCCGTGACGGAGAGCTCCTCGCCGGCTATCTGGCGGGCGAATCGGTGCGTCTTCAGGATGCTGACCACCGACTTGTTCACCAAGGAGCGGCTGTGCAGCAGGATCGTCACGTCCTGCTCGCGGTGCAGCTTCCCGATGATCGGGATCATCGACTCCGCGATCTCCTCGCGGTTCTTCCAGTTGGTGAACGAGTCGTCATTGACAGTCACAGGTTTATCTTTCGAGCTAGGCGGCGCTCACATGCTAACCCCACGCCACTTTGGACGCTCAAGGGGTACCGTCCTGGTGGCCTTTTGGGGTGATATGTCGTATTCGCCCTTGGGTGATCCTCCGAGCGGCTCACGCGCACGCGAAAGAGCACGGGGAGGCGCGGGAGGGAGGCGGGGGAGGGGCGAGGGGGCGCCATGCCGTCGCGGAGGCCGACGGGCCGTCCGGGGGGCGCAGGGGTGAAGACGTTCCCATCATGACAGGTCAGAGGGCGTTTTCGTAGGATCGAGGGCACAGTCGTTTGCCCTTGTTCGGGCCCCTGCGCGGCTTTGAGAATCATCGTCATGAATCACTCGGCGAACATCAATCACGACGCAGTCCTCCGAGCCCGGGTCGCCCTCCTGGGATCGGCGAAGCCGCCGGTCCGCGAGCGGGTCGCGGCCTACCGCGTCCTGGTCCAGGTGAGCCCCCTGGCCTATCTGCCCCTGCTGTCCGCCGCACTGTGGAAGTACAGCCGCTACGAGTTCGCGCACCGGCCGGAGATCGCGCTGGCCCTGCGCGCCGAGTCCGTCGCCGCCGCGCGGCGCATGTGCGCGCTGGAGCCCGGCTGGGGCGATCTTCTCGTCACCGCGCTGACCAACCACCGGGAGCTGTTGATCCTCATGGACCGGCAGGAGGAGCTGCGCGCGGTGGAGGAGGAGATCACGCGCGCCGTGTCCGGCGAGCGGTAGCCGGTCGCCGGGGTGCCCGGACCAGCCCCGCGGCCGGTCCGGGCACCCGCGTACGGGGTCAGCCGGCGATGGGGTACATGGTTCCCCGGCGCCCCTCCGCCGAGGTCAGCCACTCCAGCTTCTCCGCCGTGTCGGTGGCCGGCAGCGGGGTGTGCAGCACGATCGAGAGGTCGGGCCGTGCCGGTACGCGCAGCTGCGTCGACTCGACGAACAGCGTCCCCACGACCGGGTGCTCGATCTCCTTGCGTATCTGGCCGCCGGGCCGGACGTCGCGCTGCTCCCACAGCGCGGCGAACTCGGGGCTGAGCTCCCGCGCTTCGTCGATGACGGCCCGGAACCCCTCGTCCTGGGGCCACTCCGAGCTCGCCGCCCGGAACTGGGCGACCACGTTGCAGGCGTTCTCCTCCCAGCGCGGTGATCGGGCCTTGTAGATGGGGTCGGTGAAGAACGCGATGAGGCAGTTCTGCACGATCTCCGGGCGCATGCCGAGCACGAGCGCGGCCGCGTCGTTGTAGAGGACCGTGTTCCAGTACACGTCCATGATGTGCGCGGGGAACGGCATCCAGGCGTCGATCAGCCGCTTCAGCCCCTGGCACATGTCCCGGTCGGCGGGCGCCACTTCGAGCGCGGGCGGGTTGAGCCCCGCCAGTACGTACAGGTGCCGGCGCTCGGCGCTGGACAGTTTGAGGACCCGGCCCACGGAGTCGAGCACCTGGGGGGACACCGTGATGTCGCGGCCCTGTTCCAGCCACTGGTACCAGGACACCCCGACGCCCGCGAGCACGGCGACCTCCTCCCGGCGCAGGCCGGGGGTGCGGCGACGGGCCCCGCCGTCGGGCAGGCCCGCCTCGGTGGGGGTGACCCTTGCCCGTCTGTTCATCAGGAACTCGCGCAGCTCGGAACGGCGGTGCTTGTCGATCGGTGTAGCCACTCACTCCCCCTGTCGGCTGCCTGGTGGTGCCACCAACAGGATAAGTTCCCACTCTCCACGGGCATTCCCGGGCCGCGAGGCTGTGGCCATGGCGATCGATTCCCAGACAACGACGACTGCAACGACGACGACTGCAACGACAACGACGGCGGCGACGAAGGCCACGACCGGCGGTCTCGGGGCGGCGGCCCCCGCGGGCGAACGGCTCACCGGCCGGGCCAAGCTGGTCCTCTTCGTGCTCTGCGCCGCCCAGTTCATGGTGGCGCTCGACTTCTCCGTACTGAACGTGGCCCTGCCGGTGCTCGGCAAGGACCTGGGCCTGAGCCGGTCGGCCCTCCAGTGGGCGGTCACCGCCTTCGCTCTCCCCTCCGGCGGGTTCCTCCTCCTCTTCGGCCGGATCGCCGACCTGTACGGCAGGAAGAAGCTGTTCCTGCTCGGCCTCGCCCTCTTCGGCGCGGCCTCGCTGCTGGCCACCCTGGCCTGGGACCCGGCGTCCTTCCTGGCCGGGCGCGCCCTCCAGGGCCTCGGCGCGGCGGTCATCGTGCCGACCGGCATGTCCCTGCTGACCACGACCTTCCCCGAGGGCCCGCTGCGCGACAAGGCCCTCGGCATCTCCGGCACCCTGCTCTCCCTCGGCTTCACCATCGGCATGGTCCTGGGCGGCGTCATGACCGACACCCTCGGCTGGCGCTCCACGATGGGGCTGCTCGCGGTCACCGCCGTGATCGTGCTCGCCCTCGCTCCCGGCCTGCTGCCCGAGTCGCGGACCCCCGACCGGCCGCGCCTGGACGTACCCGGCGCCGTCACCGTCACCGGCGGGCTGCTCGCGCTCATCTACTCCCTGTCCACGGCCGCCCAGCGCGGATTCGGCGGCGTGGACGTGTGGGGCACGCTGCTCGCCGGCCTGGCCCTGCTGACCGCCTTCGCCGTGGTGGAATCGAAGACCCCGGCCCCGCTGGTCTCGCTGCCGATGCTGAAGCGGCGCACGATCGCCTGGGGGAACATCGCCGGCCTGGTGACCTTCTCGATGATGTCGACGGTCGTCTTCGTCCTGACCCTGTACCTCCAGGAGACGCTGGGACTGTCCTCGTTCCAGACCGGTCTGGTCTTCGGCGTCCAGGGCATCGCCTCCGCCTTCGCCGGCTCGTACGCACCGAAGGTCATCGGCCGGTTCGGCGCCCGGCGCACGCTGACCGGCTCGCTGCTCGGCCAGGGGCTGTTCACCGCCGCGCTGCTCACCGTGGGCGCCGAGTCGGGTGCGCTCGTGGCGACCGTCGCCGTCTCGCTGGCCAGCATGTTCCACCTCGGCGCGATCATCTCGTACGGGCTCACCGTGACGAGCGGCGTGCCCGACGCGGAGCAGGGGCTGGCGACCGGCCTGGTCACCACCACGCAGCAGGTCGGCCTCACGATCGGCATCCCGCTGCTCGGTGTCCTCGCCACCACGCAGGCCTCGCTCTTCGGCGGGGTCCGCACCGTCCTGGTGGTCGACGCGGCGATCGTGGTCGCGGCGGCGGTCCTGGTGGGCCTCGGCCTGGGCGGCGGCCGTACGCACAAGGCCTGACCGGGATCGGGGACCGGGGACCGGAAGCGGGGGCACCCTCCGCCGACCGGTCCCCGTCCGGCGTTCGGTGGCGGCGACTCCCGTGCGGCGATACTCGGCAGGACGGAGCCCTCGGCGGCCCCAGCTGCACGACGCGGATCTGACGATCAGTGCCGTCCGGCCGGTCGCGGGCCGGATCCGCGCCGGTCGGTGACCGCCCGGCCCGCCCCCGCCCGCAACGGGATCAAGCCCGCATCCACCGGGGAGGGTTCGCCGGGGAGGGGGGCGCGGGCGCGGGCTCGGCGCCGCGCAGGTGCAGATTGCGGACGGTGGCCGCGGTCTCCCTTTCGAAGTGCTCCCAGGAGATCAGCCGCCGCCAGGCAGGATCCGGCCGTCCGGGTACGGTGGCCCCCCGCGCCGCCCACTCCCGGGCGAGCTGCTCGAACAGCGGGGCGGACACGGCCGCGTGGGCCGGCTGCCGGGGAGCGGGAACGTACAGGGGGCGGTCGCCGTCATCCGCAGCTGCCCGGTGTCGCGCCGCGGTGGCGAGCGTGGAGCGCGTCGTCGTCATGCCTGCGCAAACGATTCGCTGGGCTCCGGGGACACGGATGCCCGGGTGCCGGGGACATCGTGCCTGGTCGGCCACCAGGTGGCCAGGACGGTGCGGTCGGAGGTGAAGTGGCCGAGGCGCTTTGCGATGCGCCGGCCCGGAGGCAGGTGCGGTTCCCACGAGGTCGTCGCCCTGTTCGGTGGAGATTGCCCTTCCCCTCATTATGGCCGTCGGGCGCATTCGCAATGGCGCGCCGAATCCCTTCGAAAGGAAACCGCCGGGCGGTGCGGTTTCGGCCCCCGGGGCCGGAAGTCCGTGGTGACGTCACCGATCGATTTGGCGGTGCGTTCCTCTTGTCTCATCATGTGAACAGACATCAGGTCGGCGCTGCGCTCGTCAACTGTTTGCAAGGCCCGCATTGTTGACTGATCAACGGATGAGAGTGGTGTGAGTTCCACCACTCCCCGATGTGCGCGCCACCTGTCTCCCGCCTATTCCAACTTTCATCTTTCATCTTTCGAGGTAAAGGCAGCATGCCCGTCCAGCAGTTTTCAGACCTCGTGCGTTTCGCCCGCGACCGTTCCCCTTTCTACGCCGAGCTCTACGCGGACCTGCCGCCGCACGTGAGCCGGATCACCGACGTGCCCGTCGTGGACCAGGACGCCTTCTGGGCCGCCAACACCCTGCACGGCAACCGCGTCCTGACCGCCCCCCTCGGGGAGGCGGTCGTGTTCAAGACAGGCGGTACCACGGGCACGCCGCGGTTCTCCTGCTACACCCGTGAGGAATGGCAGGAGTTCGTCACCGCCTTCGGCTCCGGCATGGTCGACGCGGGCCTGCGGCCCGGCCACCGGGTGGCGGACCTCTTCTACGCCGGTGAGCTCTACGCCAGCTTCCTGTTCATCCTGGACTCCCTCGCGCACGCCCCCGTCGCCAACGTGCGCCTGCCCATAGGCGGCGGCGCCCCGCTGGATTCGACGCTCGCCACGATCGAGGACTTCGCCGCCGACGTCATTGCCGGTACGCCGACCACGTTGTGCCGCCTCGCCGAGCACCTGACCTCCGCCGGCCGCAAACTGCCCGCCGTGGAGTTCCTGTTCTTCGGCGGCGAAGCCCTCTTCGACGACCAGCGCCGCCTCCTCTCGGCGGCCTTCCCCCGGGCCACACCCCGCTCGCTCGGCTATGCCAGCGTCGACGGCGGCCTCCTCGGACGGCCGGTGGCGGACGCGCGCGAGGACACGCGTACGCACCGCCCGTTCGCCCCGCACACCCTCGTCGAGATCCTGGACGATACGACCGGCGAGCCGATCCGCGAGGCGGGCCGCCCCGGACGGGTCGTCGTCACCCAGCTGTACCGCCGGCTCATGCCCGTCATCCGCTACCCCGCCGGCGACCGCGCGGAGTGGACCGACACCGAAGGCGGCGCGTTCCGCATCCTCGGCCGCGCCGAGGAAGGCGTGCGCGTCGGCCCCGTCTCGCTGTACTGGCAGGACGTCACGAACGCCGTCGCCGAGGCCGACACCGACTGCCGTGTCACCGGCACGCAGCTCGTCGTACGCCGCTGGGACGGGCGCGACGGCCTCGTGCTGCGCCTCGCCACCCCCACCGCCCCCGGCCAGGACCCGGCCGGCCTGGAGGTCCTCGCCAAGGAGGTCGTCACCGGGCTGAACGCCGCCCGGCCGCTCTACCCCGACAGCGTCGCCGCCGGATTCGTACACCCGCTGCGCGTCGAGTGGGCCCGCCACCGCGACCTGGTGGTCAACTCCCGCTCCGGCAAGCTCGTCCGCGTCCTCGACGAGAGGCCGACCGCATGACGACGCCGACCCCGACCCCGACCCAGTCCGCCCCGACCCCGACCTCCGGCCGTCGACCGCCCCTCGTCCTGCGCAACCGCGCCTTCGGCACCGTGTGGCTGGGACAAGTCCTCACCCAGGCCGCCGTGCGCATGTTCCAGGTGGGGATCTCCTGGTGGCTCATCAGTGACGCCGCCTCCGGTGACGGCGGTTTCGCGGCCGGCCTGTTCATGGCCGTCAGCACGCTGCCCGCCGTGGTCCTGGCCCCGCTCGTCGCCCGTGCCATCGCCCGCTTCGCCCACCGCTCGCTGCTGCGCACCGCGGCCGCGGGAGCCGGAGTCGCCGCCGCTGCGCTGGCCGTGTGGGCCTGCGCGAGCGACCTCCCGGTCGCCGCCGCCTACGCCGCGGCCCTGGCCCTGGCGACCTGCCAGGCCTTCTTCGACCCCTGCCTGACCACCTCGGTACCCGAGCTGGTCGACGACGCGGACATCGAGGCGGCGACCGGCTTCGAACTGTCCACGCAGTCACTGGCGAGCCTCGGCGGCGCGCTGCTCGGCGCCCTCGTCGTGGACGCGGCCGGGGTGGCCGGCCTCGCCGTCGGCTGCGCCGCCGCCTACGCGACGGCCGCACTGCTCATCGCGACCGCACGGTTCCGCACCGCGGCGCACCCCGACACCACCAACACCCCCGACACCACCGAGGCCGCAGGCACCGCCGGCGCCGCCGGAGGGGAGCAGCCGCGGCAGCGGACCCTGCGTCAGCTGCTGGGCTCCATGCCCTACGTTCGCGCCATCCTGCTCTGCTTCACCGCTGCCAACCTCTTCACCACGGCCGTCTTCGTCGTCATGCCGCTGTACACCGCCTCCGTGCTGCACGGCGACGGCTCCACCGTCGCCCTCCTGGAGGCCTCGCTCGGAGTGGGCACGCTCGTCGGCTCCTTCACCAGCGCCCGCGTGCCCGGCCGGCCCGCCGTGGTCGGCACCGCGTGCCTGGGCGCGATGGCGGCCGCCCTCGCCGTCCCCGGACTGATCGCCGCGCGGCCCGTCATCGCCGGGTCCCTGCTGCTGACCGGCTGGTGCGTCGGGGTGATCGGCGTCCGCTTCGTGGCCCTGTTCCAGCGGCTGGTCCCGGCCGCCGACAAGCCCGCGTTCTTCGCCGTCATGCAGGCCGTCCTCGGGGCGACCTTCCCGGTGGCCTCGCTGCTCTTCGGATTCCTCGGCGACCACCTCTCCGCCCAGACGCTCTGCCTGATCCAGGCGGCCGGACTCGTTCCCGCCGCCCTCGCCCTGGCCCTGCTGCCCGGCCACTCCCGCCCGGCGGACGCACCCGACCCGGCTCCCGCGCCGGAGCCCACCCCCGCAGGAGGCGCGCGATGACCGCCGCGATCGAACAGGCCGCCCCGGACGACATCGCCGATCTCCGCCAGCTCTACTACGCCGTCTACGGCCCGCACTATCCGACGGCCCTCGGCACCGACCCCGCCGAGATGTCCCGGCTGATCCAGGATCCGCACACGCTGTGGCTCGTCGCACGCTGCCCCCGTACCGGCGCCCTCGCCGGATCGGCGGCGGTCCACAGCGAACCCGGCAGCCGCATCGGCCGCCTCGAAGGGCTCGCCGTCCACCCCGACCAGCGCGGGTCCGGGCTCGCCGGACAGCTCACCGAGGCCGTGTGCGCCGGCACCCTCGATGCCGGGAAGCTCGACTCGGTGTACGCCACCGTCCGTACGGTCAGTGCCGGACCCCAGCGCGTCGTGGCCCGAAACGGCTTCCGCCCGCTCGGCATCCTGCCCAACGCCGTGGATCTCAGCAGCCGCGAAAGCCTCGCACTCTACGCGCGTCACTCGCCCGGGGTGCTGGACCGCCGGGTGCCCGTCGGCGAGGTCCCCGCCTCCCTGCTGCCGCTGCTGCGCACCGCCGAGGCCAGCCTCGGCATCAGCTACGCGGACGCCCGGCCCGCGCCGCCGCTGCCGGTGCCCGCCGGACCCGCCCCCCGCCGACTGGAGATGATCGAGGCGCCGGCCTTCGTGCGCCGCCGCTTCCACGAGCACTTCCCCGACACCGGCCGCTGGTTCTACCCGCTGCACACCCCCAACATCCTGCTCACCCCCGACGACGGCGGCTTCGAGGTGTACGCCTACCTCAACCGCACCGGCGGCTATTGCGCCCTGGTCACCGCCCACCCCGACCCGGCGGCCGCCGCCGGCTGGCTGGAGCCGGTCACCCGTACGCTGACCCGCGCCGGCGCGGGCTACGTGGAGGCGCTCGTACCGCTGGAACACCACGCCGCGCTCTCCGCCTTCGCCGCCCAGGGCTTCATCGCCGGGGCCCTGTATCCGGCCATGCGCCGGGACGGGGACGGCTTCCACGACTACGCGGTGATGTCCCGGACCGCCGAACACATCGATTTCCGCGGGCTGGTCGTCGACCCGCCGCTGCGGCCGTTCCTCGATTCCTACGTGTCGGCCTGGGCGTCGACGCATCTGCCCGTACGTGAGGTTGCTTCATGACCCCTTCCACGCCCCCTTCCACGCCGCCTTCCGCGCCCCCGTCCAAGCCCGCTTCCGCGACCCCCGCGAAACCCCATCTCGCCCCCGTCGACGTCCCCGACGCCACCGCTCTCGGCCGGGTGCAGCAGCTCTGCGACCTGACGGGGCCCTACACCTCCGGTCCCGCCGAGGAGGAGCTGTTCGCCGCCGCCATGGCGGAGATCAACGACTGGCACCGCGACCGCTCCCCGTTCTTCCGCAGCCTGTACGACGACGGCGCGCGGCCGGACACCCCGTACCGTGCGCCCCTGGTGCACGCGAACTTCTTCAAGCGCCACGAGGTCCTGTCCATACCCGAGGAAGAGGTCCACCTCCACCTGACCTCCTCCGGGACCACCGGGCAGAAGTCGCAGATGTTCTTCGACGAGTGGACCATCCGCTCCGCCCAGCGCATGGTCGCCCGCATCTTCGACCACAACGGCTGGATCACCCCCGACCAGCCGGTCAACTACCTGCTCTACAGCTACGAGCCCGCCCGCGACCTCAACCTGGGCACCTCGTTCACCGACAACTACCTGTGCGACTTCGCCCCGGCCCGGCAGGTCGAGTACGCCCTGCGCAACACCGGCAACGGGCACGAGTTCGACCCGTTCGGCTGCGTCGCCGCACTGCGCCGCTTCGCCGAGGACGACGTACCCGTCCGCATCCTCGGATTCCCGGCGTTCCTCTGGTTCACGCTGGAGCGGATGCGGTCCATGGGCCTCCCGCCGCTGGAGCTGCCGGAAGGCTCGCTGATCATCCTCGGCGGCGGCTGGAAGGGCCACACCGACCGGCAGATCGGGAAGCACGAGCTGTACGCCCGCGTCACCGAGCAGTTGGGCGTTCCCTCGGAGCGGATCCGGGACACCTTCGGCTCGGTCGAGCACTGCATCCCGTACATCGAGTGCGCGCACCACAACCTCCACGCGCCCGTGTGGTCGCGCGTCTTCATCCGCTCGACCCGCACCCTCGAACCCCTCCCGTACGGCGAGCGCGGCTACCTGCACCTGGTGTCCCCGTACATCACCTCCGTGCCGGCGCAGAGCGTCGTCATGGGCGATCTCGCCTCGCTCCACCCGGGTGAGGACTGCGGCTGCGAGCTGACCACCCCGTGGTTCACGATCCACGGCCGGGCCGGGGTCAGCCGCAACCGCAGCTGTGCCGTGGCCGCCGCCGAACTGATGAAGGGAATGTCGTGACCGACACCGTCAACCTCAACCACCACTACTGGCAGGGCACCTTCATCGGGGACGAGGAAGCCGCCCGCCGGCTGGCCACCCTGCCCGCGGCCGTCGAGGCCGCGCTCGCCGCGCCGCTGGACACCGAGACCGTCCTGGCCGCCTGCGACGCGCTCTCCCGCGCCCTGCGCGACCCCGGCCACCGGGTACGGGAGCGGCTGGCCCCGCACCTGCCCGAGGGCGGTGACGCCGAACGGGAGGAACTCCTGGCCGAACTCGCCGAGTTCCTCGGCCGCGGCTCCCTGACCCGCAAGCTCCGCCGCGAGCTGGGCGGCACCGCCCCGCAGCGGCTGAACCGCCCCGACGCCAAGGAGACGGTGTACGAGGCCTGGGCGCCCGTCGGCCTCGTCGCCCACATAGCCCCCGGCAACGCCGCCACCGTCGCCCCGCTCAGCCTGGTCGAGGGACTCCTCGCCGGCAACGTCAACGTCCTCAAGACCAGCACCGCCGACACCTTCCTCGCCCAGCACCTCCTCGCCGAGCTCGCCGCGCAGGATCCGACCGGCGCCCTCGCCGAGCGCACCATCGTGCTCCGCTTCCCCTCCTCCCGCCAGGACTGGCTGCGCCTGATGTGCGCGCCCGCCGACGCCGTCGCGGTCTGGGGCGGCGAGAGCGCCGTCGAGGGCGTCGCCGCCCACGTCCCGGCCGGCTGCCGCCTGGTGGAGTGGGGACACAAGATTTCCTTCGCCTACCTCACCCAGGACGCGTGGGCCGACGCGGAGACGCTGGCCGCCCTGGCCGCGGACGTCTGCCTCTTCGAGCAGCAGGCCTGCTCCAGCCCCCAGGTCGTCTACCTCGACACCGATGCCGGGAACACCGAAGCCCTGCACGCGTTCGCCGAACGCCTCGCCGCCGCCCTGGCCGCGCAGCCCGCTCCGGCCGCGGCGGATCGCGACCTCGATCCGGCCGAGTACGCCGAACTGACCACCACCGAACACCTCGCCCGTCTGGAGGAGCACCTGGGCCTCACCCGCGTCCTGGCCGCCCCCGACGGCACCTGGCGCGTCATGGCCGACACCCGCGCGGCCCTCACCGCGTCCCCGCTGCACCGCAGCGTCTGGGTGAAGCCGCTGCCCCGCAAGGACCTCATCGGCACGCTGCGCCCCATGCGCCGCTACCTCCAGACGGCGGCGATCGCGGGCAGCCGCACCGACATCGCCGAGCTCTCCGCCCTGGTGCTGGCGGCCGGGGCCACCCGCGTCACCCCCGTCGGGGCCATGACCGCGGGCTACGCCGGTGAACCGCACGACGGCGTCTACGCCCTGCAGCGCTACAGCCGCCGGGTCGCCGTCCAGGCCGACGCGCGCTTCGCCGCCACCGCCTGCCTCGACGACCTCGCCCGCCCGGCCGTCTTCGCGCCGCCCACCGGACCGCTGCTGGACAAGGCCGCCGTCCAGGACCTCAACCGCGGGGTCGACCGCGGCGACGCCGAGCTGTACTTCCGCAGCGGCGGCAGCACCGGTACGCCCGCCCTGTCGCTGTTCACGTACGAGGACTACGACACGCAGATGCACGCCGCCGCCCGCGGCCTCCTCGCCGCCGGCTACGACCCGGCCCGGGACCGTACGGCCAACCTCTTCTACTGCGGCGGCATGTACGGCGGGTTCATCAGCTTCTTCTCCATCCTGGAGCGGCTCGGCGGCGTCCAGATGCCGATCGCCGCGGGCCCCGACCACCGGGCCACCGCGGAGATGATCGCCTCGTACGAGGTGGACACGCTCTTCGGCATGCCCTCCTACCTCTGGCAGCTCCTGCACGAGCAGGCGGACCTGCTGCGCTCGTACGGAGGCCTGCGCAAGATCTACTACGGCGGCGAGCACTTCACCGACGAGCAGCGCAGGACGCTGACCGAGACGTTCGGCATCGAGGTCGTCCACTCCATCACCTACGGCAGCACGGACCTCGGCCCGCTCGGCTACCAGTGCACCGAGAGCGGCGGCAGCGTCCACCACCTCCACGCCGACCTGCACACGCTGGAGATCGTCGACGCCGACGAGGACCGGCCCGTGGCCCCGGGGGACACCGGCCGACTCGTCTTCACCACCCGCGCCCGGCGCGGCCAGCACCTCGACCGGTACGTGATCGGCGACCTCGGGCGCGCACTGCCCGGGCGCTGTCCGTGCGGCAGCCACGCGCCGCGCTTCGAGCTGCTGGGCCGGCTGGGCGAGGTGATGCGGGTGGCGACGTACTTCCTCAACTACCGGCGTTTCGTGGCCATCGCGGGAGAGCGGCTGGGGTACGGCGGTGAGCTCCAGGCCGTCCTGACGGCCGGTGCCGCGCGCGAGGGCCTCACCCTGCGGATGGAGAGCGCCCACGCCCCGGATCCGGACCGGGCGCGGGAGGCGTTCCTGGCCGCGTACCCGGAGGTGCGGTCGGCGGTGGGGGAGAAGCTGCTCGACTTCGCGGTCGAGGTGGTGGACGGAGCCGACCTGGACCGTACGGCGACCAGCGGGAAGCTGCTGGCGGTGGTGGACCGCCGGCGGTAGTGCCGCACACCTCCTAGGGGGTGTCTCGCCGCTCATGCCGGCCTGATCGGCAACACCCCTAGCCGTCGGCAGGGGCGGCGAGGGCCCCCGCCCGGGCCGCCGCGGCCGCGGCGCGGGCGGCTCGGCGGGGGAGCGCGGGGTCGGGTGCGGACCGGAGCAGCAGGAGCTCGTGGTAGAGCGGGGCCGTCGCGGTGACGAGCACGGCGCGCGGGTCGGTGGCCTGGGGAGCTTCACCCCGGGCCACCGCCCGCGTGACGACCGGCGCCGAGCGCGCGTGGCGGTCGTCCCAGAAGCGGCTCAGGGCCCGGGCGGCGTCGTCGAATCGGAAGGACGCCGTGATCAGGACCGTCGTCAGGGTCGGGCCGTCGGCGAGGGCGTCGAACACCTCCTGGTTCAGGGCCGCGAGGTCCTCCTCCAGCGAGCCCGTGTCCGGCGGGCTCCAGGAGTCGTCCGCCGCGGAGTCGAGCAGATCGGCGAGCAGCCCGCCCGCATCCCGCCACCTGCGGTAGACGGTCGTGCGGTGGACGCCCGCGCGGCCGGCGACCGCGTCCACGGTGAGCCCGTCGCAGCCGTCCTCGACCAGCAACTCCCCGACCGCCGCGAGGACCTGGGCCCGGACGCGGGCGGCGCGGCCGCCGGTGCGCCTGCGGACGGCGGGTTCAGGAAGGTCGCTTGCGGAGTGGGGAGAGTCCATGCCAGGATCTTAACGCAACCGACGTCGCTTTTAGGGAGTGGTTCCGATGGTCCGCAGCAGCGCGCACACCACGCACGCACCAGCGCCCGCCACCCACCGCGACCGATCGGCACGCCCCCATGACCCCACAGCTCAGCGCCCTTGACGTCACCAAGTCCTACGGCGGCCGCCTCGTCCTGGACGGGATCAGCTGCTCCGTTCCCGCCGGAGGCCGCCTCGGCGTCGTCGGGGAGAACGGCTCCGGCAAGTCCACCCTCCTCCGCCTCCTCGCCGGGCTGGAGCGACCCGACCGCGGCGAGGTCTTCGCCCAAGCCGACGGCGGGATCGGCCACCTCGCACAGGAGGAGCGGCTCCCCGCCCGCCACACCGTGCAGCGGATCCTCGACCGCGCCCTGAGCGGACTGCGCGCCATGGAGCGCCGGATGCGCCTGCTCGAAGCGGCCATGGCCGACGGGATCGAGCACCTGCCCGGACAGGGCGCGGGCCGGCTGCCCGTCCTCGCGGAGTACGCCGAGCTGCTGGGCGCGTACGAACTGCGCGGCGGTTACGACGCCGAAGCGCGCGTCGAGCGGACCCTGAACGGCCTCGGCCTGGTGAAACTGCCCCGGGACCGCGTCGTCGGCGCTCTCTCGGGCGGGGAGCGGGTCCGCCTGCGCCTCGCCGCGCTCCTGGTGGCCGCTCCCGAGGTGCTCCTCCTCGACGAACCCACCAACCACCTCGACGACAACGCCCTGTGCTGGCTCGAGGAACACCTGCGGGGCCGCGCCGGCACGACGGTCGCCGTCTCGCACGACCGCGTGTTCCTCGACCGGGTGGCCACCGTGCTGTGGGAGGTGGACGGTGACAGCCACACCGTCACCCGGTACGGCAACGGCTACGCCGGCTACCTGGCCGGGAGGACCGCCGAACGGCGGCGCCGCGCCGACGCCCATGCCGCCTGGCGCGCGGAGGCGGCCCGGCTGCGCGAGACCGCCTCGGTGACGGCCCGCCGGGTGGCGCCCGGCCGGGCGATGAAGGACGGCGACAAGATGGCCTACGACCGTGCGGCGGGCCGGGTGCAGGCCTCCCTGTCCTCCCGGGTCCGCAACGCCCGGGAGCGCCTGGACCGGCTCCTCGCGCACCCGGTCCCCGCGCCGCCGGAGCCGCTGCGCTTCTCACCCCGGCTGCGGGGCGGCGGTGCGCGGGGCCCGCTGCTGGAGGCGACGGGCGTCGCGGTGGCGGGGCGGCTGGCGCCCGTGGACCTGAGCCTCGAGGCCGGTGACCGCATTCTGGTCACGGGCGCGAACGGGGCCGGGAAGAGCACCCTGTTGGGCGTCCTGGCCGGCGCGGTCGCCCCGGACCGGGGCCACGTCGTACGTCCCGGCGGGGTGCGGGCGGCGTACCTGCCGCAGCCGGCCGAGCCCGGTCCGGCCGGCCACAGCGCGCTCGCCGCGTTCGGCCAGGGCCGGGCGGGGAGCTCCGACGAGCATGCCGAACAGCTGCTGGCCTTGGGGCTGTTCGACCGGTCCTGCCTGGACCTGCGGATCGCAGACCTCTCCGCGGGGCAGCGGCAGAGGCTGGCGCTGGCCCGCGTGGTCTGCGAACCGGCCGACGTGCTCCTGCTGGACGAGCCGACCAACCACCTTTCCCCCGCGCTGGTCGAAGAGCTGGAGGCGGCCCTCGCCGACTTCCCGGGAGCGGTCGTCCTGGTCAGCCACGACCGGATGCTGCGCTCCCGGTGGCGGGGCCGGCGGCTGGCGCTGCAGGCGTGCGCCCGGGCGGCCGCGCCGGCCGCATGACGCTCTTACGTCCAGGTCCCAGCCCCCACCTCCGGAAAGAGGCACCCGTGTCAGTACCTTCTCCGACGGCTCCCGAACCCTCCGGGCCGGGCGCGCTCACCGCGTTCCCCGTCCCGGATCCGGCCTCGGGCCCGTACGCGCTCGCCGCCGGCCCCGACGGCGCGCTGTGGTGCACCCTCGTCCATGCGGGCGCCGTCGCCCGTCTGGCTCCCGACGGGCAACTCGCCGCGTACGCCCTGGATTCGCCTTCCTGTGGACCGTCGCTCATCACCGCCGGACCGGACGGCGCCCTCTGGTTCACCCGTACCGGGGACCACCGGATCGGCCGCATCACGACGGGCGGCGAGGCCTGCTCGTACGCCCTCCCCGGCACCGGCGGCGGCCCGTACGGGATCGCCGCGGGCCCCGACGGCGCCCTGTGGTTCACGCAGATGCACGCCGACCGGATCGGCCGGATCACCACGGACGGCGAGGTCCGGGAGTTCCCGCTGCCCGTGGCCGGCGCGTTCCCGGCCATGATCACGGCGGGGGAGGACGGGGCGCTGTGGTTCACCCTCAACCAGGCGCACGCGGTCGGGCGGATCACCACGGACGGGAACGTCACCGTGCACCCGCTGCCCACCGCACGGGCCGCACCCGTGGGGATCTGCGCGGGCGCAGACGGGGCGCTGTGGTTCACCGAGATCGGGGCCGGGCGGATCGGCCGGATCACGCCCCGCGGTGAGATCACCGAGTTTCCGCTCGCCGACGCGGCCTGCCGCCCCCACGCGATCGCCGCCGGGCCGGACGGCCGCCTCTGGTTCACCGAGTGGGGCACGGGCCGGATCGGCGGCATCACCCTCGCGGGCCGCGTCGGCTCGTACCCGCTCGACCCGCCCGGGAGCGAGCCCCACGGCCTGGTCTTCGGCCCGGACGGCGCCCTGTACGTGGCATTGGAGCACGGCGCGATCACGCGGTTCGACGTGGGCCGGGCGGGGGCGGGGCCGTGCGAGCCGGGCAGATCTTAGTCGAGGGACGGGAGGTTTTCCGTCAAATCTCCCGTTTCCCCCCACACTTGCGCGCACGCTCAGTAGCGTCAGCCTCACAAGTGGTCCGGTGTGCAGCGCGAGCGCGCACCGGCCGTGAACGCGGAGAAGAGGGAGCGGGCGCCGATGGCGAATGTGGAAGTCTCGTTGAAGGAGACGATGACCTCGATCGAGGGCACCCTGGGGGTCGCCCTGGTCGACTACACCAGTGGGATGGCACTGGGAACGCTGGGTGGCGGCAAGGACCTCGACTTGGCGGTCGCCGCGGCGGGTAACACCGATGTGATCCGGGCCAAGGTCCGCGCCATGGAAATGCTCGGCCTGGACGACGAGATCGAGGACCTGCTCATCACCCTCGGGAATCAGTACCACCTGATCCGGCTGCTGCGCGGCCGGGGGACCAACGGGCTGTTCCTGTACGTCGTGCTGAACAAGGCGAACTCCAATCTCGCCATGGCCCGGCACCAGCTCAAGCGCATCGAATCCGCTTTGGAGATCTAGGCGCGGCTTCGTCGAGCCCACGCATGCCCACGAATTGAAGAAATCTTCAATCCGGCACATCCGAAATTGGTCAAGCGGGGGCGCACGTGGGCCCATCGGACGGAATGATGGGTGAGGGGGGCGGGGAGCGGGCAACTCACCGGCCCCGGGCCGCATATACGGGTCGAAGCGACGGCGGGAGCGTTCGTGGGCAAGCAGGTACCCCTGTACCAGGCGAAAGCCGAGTTCTTCCGCATGCTCGGACACCCCGTCAGGATCCGGGTCCTGGAACTCCTGCAGAACGGTCCGAGGCCCGTGCGTGAACTCCTGGCCGAGATCGACATCGAGCCGTCCAACCTGTCCCAGCAACTGGCGGTCCTGCGCCGATCCGGCATCGTCGTCTCCACGCGCGACGGCGCGACCGTCAACTACGCCCTCGCCGGAGGCGACGTCGCCGATCTCCTGCGCGCGGCCCGCCGCATCCTGACCGAGCTGCTGGCGGGCCAGAGCGAACTCCTCGCCGAGCTGCGGCAAGTGGAACCCCGCACCGGTTTCGGCACCGGTCATGCGGGGACCGGAGCCGGAACCGGTCGTGCCGGAACCGGTGCGGGACCCGGTCGCTGAGCCGCCGCGTCGGCCGCACGCGCCGGGGCGTCCGGCGCCGTGGTCCCGTGCGTCGATCATCGGGTCGGTCGAGCCGTGGTCCGGCAGCCGGGCCGGGGCGTGCCGGACGGCGGACGGCGGACGCGTACGGGACGCGGCCCGGGGATACCGGCCGATCGGCCGGGCGGTGGCTAGCCTGGATGCATGAACCCCTCCGCCGAGCCCGGCCCCGCCTCCGCATCGGCCCCCGACCGGTACACCGTCGTCCTGCGCCCGGGGCTCGCCGAGCCCGGGGATTCCGCCCGGCGCGGCGTGCTGCGCACGGCCGTGGTCGAGGCCACCGGTGAATTCGGGGCCTCCGGCTATCCGCGCTACGCGGGCGAAGGCGTTCAGGCCGACATCGACCCCCTCACGCGCACCGTCGAAGCGGTGACGCTCGACGGCGCGGAGCTTCCTTACGGCTGGGTGGCGCAGCTGGCAGAAGGCTAGAACCGACGGTCGCCGCGCTGCTGGGTCGCGAGGGCACGTGGACCGCGCCGGCTCCGCCCCGGGCGGGGGCGGTCCTGATCACGGGCCATCCGGTACACCGCCCGGGCGCTGGAGCTGCTGCCGGCGGCCTGTCAGCGGTAGTCGTCGGGGTGGCCCTGCATCCAGGTGTTGATCTTGTCGCGGGTGCCGATCAGCGTGGTCTGGTGCTTCTGCAGGTTCTCGAAGGAACGGTCCCCGGCGAGCTCCGCGTCGAGCTTCTTGATCAGGGCGATCGGCTCGGGGAAGTGGCCGGGGCCCTTCGCGTCGGCCTTCATCGCCGCGTCCATGCGGTGCAGTTCGTCGTAGACCCGTCCGAGGAAGTAGGCACAGTTGCCCGGGGTGCACGATTCGCCCAGGGTGGCCTGGAGCCCCGCGAAGGCGTCCCGGACCAGGCTGACCGGCTCGGAGCCCTGCGGCGAGGGCGTACGGAAAGCCGCCGGGGGCGATGCGGGCGCGGCCACGCCGGGGTCCGCGGACGCCGCGGGACCCGCTGCGCTCGGGGTCGCCGCGGGTGCGGACGAGGCGGCGGCCGGCGCGCTCTCCTTCGGACTGGCGCTGCAGGAGACGCTGAGCGCCGCCAGCGCCGCGGCGAGGACCGCCGCACCCCGCAGCGCGGACAGGGATCTGGGCATGGATATGGGCATGGGCATGGCTTCCCCCGTGATCGTCGAGTCGGCTGACTCTACTCGGGCGGCGGCGGGGGCCGTCGAGGTCCTGCGCCGGCTCGGGGGCCCGTCCGCGGTGGCGCTGCGGAGATCCGCCGGCCCGGCGGGCGCGCGGCGCACGTGCGGGCCGCGGGCGGTGCTGGTGGAATGGCCTCTTCGGCTGCCGGGGCCGGGGAGGTGCCTTGTCGGAGCATGACGGGAGGTCCGCCGGGCCACGGGGGGAGTACGAGGCGCTGCGCGCGCGGCTGCGTGCGATGGAAGCCGCGGCCGAGCAGATCGGGACGAGGCTCGACGAGAGCGCCACGTGCGAGGAGCTGGCCGGCTTCCTGTTCCGCAACCTGTGCGACGCCGTGGCGGTGGAACTGCGGGCCGATGACGGCGGCCTGAGACGGGTCGCGGTGGCGGGAGCGGTCGGGCTGCTGACCGCGCGGACCGGTGAGTCGCTCTCCGTACGCGCCATCGACGGCGGGCACCCCCTCTCCGAGTGGGCGGCGGTCTCGGGCGGCACGCGGGTGCACCTCGTGTCGGTTCCGCTGCTGACCCGCAACCGGGTCCACGGCGCGGTGCTGGCCGTACGGGCCCACGTCGGATTCAGCGACCACGAGGCGGCGGCGGTCCACTTCACGGCCCGGCTGGCGGCGGTACACCTGGGCCACGCCCGGGAACTGGCCGCCACCCAGGACACGGCGCTGAACCTGCAGCGGGCGCTGGTGTCGGAGCCGGGCCGCCCGCACCCCAACCTGGAGACGGCCAGCCGCTATCTGCCGGCCGGCTCCCGGGCCCTGGTGGGCGGGGACTGGTTCGAGACGGTCCGGCTGCACTTCGGCCGCACCCTGCTCGTGGTCGGGGACGTGATGGGCCACGGGCTCGACGCCGCCGTCGACATGAACGCCTACCGCTCCACGCTGCGCGACGTGGCCTCCACGGATCTCGCCCCGCACCGCGTGCTGCGCCAGCTGGACGCGCTGGTGGCCGAGGACCCGGCCCGGCGGCCGGCCACCTGCCTGCTCGTACGGGTCGACCCGGCCCGCGGCGTCGCGGACTTCGCCGGCGCCGGCCATCTGCCTCCGGCGGTCTTCGGGGCGGACAGTACGGCGGTCCTGGCCGACGTGCCGGTGGGGCCGCCGCTGGGCACCGGGGTGGGCGGCTACGAGGGCGTCACCCGGCCGATCACCGCCGAGGAGACCCTGCTGATGTTCACCGACGGGCTGGTGGAGCGGCACGGCGAGGACATCGACGTCTCGCTGGCCCGGCTGGCCGGGCTGCGGCTGCCGGTGGGCGAAACGGTGGAGGAGATGGTGGACGCGGTGGTGGCCGCCCTGGACGCCCGCCACGCCGAGGACGACGTCGCCGTACTCGCGGCCCGCATCCGCCCCCGCCGGCCGTAGGTTCGCCGCATGCCGGTGCAGCGGGAACAGACCGTCGCGGACGACCCGGCCGCGGCTCCGTGGCGGGGCGGCGGTAGCGCGAGACGGGTTCGCGGGCGACCGGACGCCGACTGAGCGGCCGGTGACCTGGCACCGCCGGGACCGACGCCCACCGGACCGGACCGTGGGGGGCCGGAAGCGACGGAACGCGTTCCCGTTCGTCGCCGTCGCACCGTCTCGCGCTGCCGGACGCCGGTGATCGCCTCCACCATGTCGCCGAGCGACTCCAGGTGCTGGATGTGACCGTGGTCACGGCGTCGGTGCCCGCCCGCACCAGCTCCTCGACGTCATGCCACCGCTTGGCGTTGCGCGAGCCGGGGACGTTGGATTGCGCGCCGCCACGTCCAGGCCGTGCAGCATCACCTCCGTGCGCGGCCGGCCGTGGTGCTCGGCGAAGCCGACGACGCCGACGTCCGGTGCCGAGCCGAGGTGGATCCGGAGCCTTCCGCGTCTCATCCGGTGCCGACTCGCGCAGGTAGTTGCTGTGCTCGAAGTCGTCGGTCGTGATCCCGGAGGGGCCTGCGGGGGAGGCCGGGTCCTCCTGCCGCCGGGTGGCGGCCCGCAGCCGGGCCAGCAGCTCGTCCTTGCTGAACGGCTTGGTCACGTAGTCGTCCGCGACGGCGTCCAGGGCGCGGATCCAGTACGAGGATCGGCGCCCTGGCTCCAACCGCGGACGCTCCTGATCACTTCCACACGCCGTCCATGTCCGGCAGGCCGAGGTCCAGGAGGATGACGTCCGGTGTGCGGCGGCGGCGAGCCGGACGGCCGGGCGGCCATCAGCTCTCGGTCAGTGCCTTGAGCGCGGTGTTCAGCTCCAGGACGTTGACGCGGGGCTCGCCCATGAAGCCGAGCGCGCGGCCGGCGGTGTTGTCCTTCACCAGCTTCTCGACCTGCCGGACGTCGAGGCCGTTCCGTTCGGCGACCCGGTGGACCTGGATCTTCGCGTACTCCGGGGAGATGTCCGGGTCGAGGCCGGAGCCGGAGGAGGTGACGGCGTCGGCCGGCACGTCCTCGGGCTTGACCTCGTACGTCGCCGTGGAGTTGTCCGCGATCACGGCGTCCTTGGCCTCGGTGACCAGCTTGACCAGGTCCGGGTTGTCGGCCGCCTTGTTGGTGGCGCCGGAGAGGATCAGGGAGTACTGCTGGTTGACGCTGTTGGAGCCGAGGCCGCGGGAGGGGCGCGGCTGGAACCACTTCAGGTCCGGTTCGGCCGCCTGCTCGGGGTCGTCGCCCGTAGCCGGACCAGAGGGAGCCTGCTTCGGCAGGGTGTAGGTCTGTCCGATGAGGGACGAGCCGACGACCTGACCGCTCGCGTCCTTGATCTGGGAACCGTTCGCCTTGTCGCCGAAGGCGAGCTGCGCGATGCCGGTCACGGCGAGCGGGTAGAGCACGCCGCAGATGACGGTCAGGACGAGGAGGGCACGCAGTCCGGCGCCGAGCAGGCGGGCGGTGTTGCCTACGGAGTTGTTCATGGCAGATCAACCGATTCCGGGGATGAGGGTGATGAGCATGTCGATGACCTTGATGCCGATGAACGGGGCGACGAGGCCGCCGAGTCCGTAGATCCCCAGATTGCGCCGGAGCATCTTGTCGGCGCTGGTGGGCTTGTACTGGACGCCCTTCAGGGCGAGCGGTACCAGCGCGATGATGATCAGCGCGTTGAAGACGACCGCGGAGAGGATCGCCGAGTTCGGCGAGTGCAGGCCCATGACGTTGAGCTTGTCGAGGCCCGGGTAGACCACGGCGAACATGGCCGGGATGATCGCGAAGTACTTGGCGACGTCGTTGGCGATGGAGAACGTGGTGAGCGCGCCCCGGGTGATGAGGAGCTGCTTGCCGATCTCGACGATCTCGATGAGCTTGGTGGGGTTGGAGTCCAGGTCCACCATGTTCCCGGCCTCCTTGGCGGCCGAGGTGCCCGTGTTCATCGCCACGCCGACGTCCGCCTGGGCCAGGGCCGGTGCGTCGTTCGTACCGTCACCGGTCATCGCGACGAGCTTGCCGCCGGCCTGCTCCCGCTTGATGAGGGCCATCTTGTCCTCGGGGGTGGCCTCGGCGAGGAAGTCGTCGACACCGGCCTCCCGCGCGATGGCCCTCGCGGTCAGCGGGTTGTCGCCCGTGATCATGATCGTCTTGATGCCCATGCGGCGCAGCTCCTCGAACCGCTCGCGCATGCCTTCCTTGACGACGTCCTTGAGGTGGACGACACCGAGGACCCGGGCACCCTCCTCGTCCTCGACCGCCACGAGGAGCGGGGTGCCGCCGGCCTCGGAGATCCGGTCGGCGAGGAGGTCCGCGTCTTCGGCGACCCGGCCGCCCCGCTCCGTCACCCATGCGATGACCGAACCGGCGGCGCCCTTGCGGGTCTTCCTGCCGTCGACGTCCACGCCCGACATGCGGGTCTGGGCGGTGAAGGCGATCCACTCGGCCTGGGCGAGCTCGCCCTGGTGGCGCTCGCGCAGCCCGTACTTCTCCTTCGCGAGGACCACGATCGAGCGGCCCTCGGGGGTCTCGTCGGCCAGCGACGACAGCTGGGCGGCGTCGGCCAGTTCGGCCTCCGTCGTGCCCTTGGCCGGGACGAACTCGGCGGCCTGGCGGTTGCCGAGGGTGATCGTGCCCGTCTTGTCGAGCAGCAGGGTCGACACGTCACCGGCGGCCTCGACCGCACGCCCCGACACGGCCAGGACGTTGCGCTGGACCAGCCGGTCCATGCCGGCGATGCCGATGGCCGAGAGCAGGGCGCCGATGGTGGTGGGGATCAGGCAGACCAGCAGGGCGGTCAGCACGATCATCGACTGCTTGGCGTCCGCGTAGATCGCGAACGGCTGCAGGGTGACGACGGCGAGCAGGAAGACGATGGTGAGCGATGCCAGCAGGATGTCGAGGGCGATCTCGTTGGGCGTCTTCTGCCGGGCAGCGCCCTCGACGAGCGCGATCATGCGGTCGATGAAGGTCTCACCGGGCTTCGTCGTGATCTTGACGACGATCCGGTCCGAGAGGACCTTCGTACCGCCGGTCACCGCGCTGCGGTCACCGCCCGACTCGCGGATGACGGGGGCCGATTCACCGGTGATGGCTGATTCGTCGACCGAGGCGACGCCCTCGACGACGTCACCGTCGCCGGGGATGACGTCGCCGGCCTCGCAGACCACGAGGTCGCCGATGCGGAGGTCCGTGCCCGGGACCTGCTCCTCGCCGGAGTCCGTCAGACGGCGGGCCACGGTGTCCGTCTTCGCCTTGCGCAGGGTGTCGGCCTGGGCCTTGCCGCGGCCCTCGGCCACGGCCTCCGCGAGGTTGGCGAAGACAGTGGTCAGCCACAGCCAGGCGGTGATCGCCCAGCCGAACCAGTCCGTCGGGTCCTTGACGGCGAGGACGGTGGTGACCACCGACCCCACGAGGACCACGAACATCACCGGCGACTTGATCATGAGGCGCGGGTCGAGCCTCTTCACCGCGTCGGGGAAGGACTTGAGCAGCGCCTTGGGGTCGAACAGGCCGCCGCCGACGCGCCCCGCCGGAGTCTCGTGTCCGGTGGGCAGGTCTTCGTGCGGAGCACGGGTGGGGGTGATGGTGCTCATGAGGCGAGCCCTTCAGCGAGCGGACCCAGCGCGAGGGCGGGGAAATAGGTCAGACCGGTGATGATGACGATCGTGCCGACGAGCAGGCCCGCGTAGAGCGGCTTGTCGGTACGGAGCGTGCCCGCCGTCTCCGGTACGGGCCGCTGCTCGGCGAGCGAGCCGGCCAGCGCGAGGACGAAGACGATCGGCAGGAAGCGGCCGAGCAGCATGGCGATGCCGAGGGTGCTGTTGAACCACTGCGTGTCGGCGTTCAGGCCGGCGAACGCGGAGCCGTTGTTGTTGGCGCCGGAGGTGTAGGCGTAGAGGACCTCGGAGAATCCGTGCGCACCAGGGTTGGCCATCGAGTCGCCCGGCGTCGGGAGCGCCATCGCGGCGGCGGTGAAGCAGAGCACCAGCGCCGGGGTGATGAGGATGTAGCAGGCGGCCAGCTTGATCTGGCGGGTGCCGATCTTCTTGCCCAGGTACTCCGGGGTGCGGCCGACCATCAGGCCCGCGATGAACACCGCGATGATCGCCATGATGAGCATGCCGTACAGGCCGGAACCGACACCGCCGGGCGCGATCTCGCCGAGCTGCATGCCCAGCATCGCGATGCCGCCGCCGAAGCCGGTGTAGGAGGAGTGGAAGGAGTTGACCGCACCGGTCGAGGTCAGCGTGGTCGCCACGGCGAAGACGGACGAGCCGCCGATGCCGAAGCGGGTCTCCTTGCCCTCCATCGCCCCGCCGGCGATGTCGAAGGCCGGGCCGTGGTGGGCGAACTCGGTCCACATCATCAGTGCGGTGAACCCGAGCCAGATCGTGGCCGTCGTCGCGAGGATCGCGTAGCCCTGGCGCAGGTTTCCGACCATGCGGCCGAAGGTCCGGGTCAGCGCGAACGGGATGACCAGGATGAGGAAGATCTCGAAGAGGTTCGAGAACGGGGTGGGGTTCTCGAAGGGGTGGGCCGAGTTGGCGTTGAAGTAACCTCCGCCGTTCGTGCCCAGCTCCTTGATGACCTCCTGCGAGGCCACCGCCCCGCCGTTCCACTGCTGCGAGCCGCCCGTGAACTGACCGACCTCGTGGATGCCGGCGAAGTTCTGGATGACGCCGCAGGCGACCAGGACCAGCGCGCCGATCACGGAGATGGGCAGCAGAATCCGGACGGTGCCGCGCACCAGGTCGGACCAGAAGTTGCCGAGTTCGCCGGTGCGCGAGCGGGCGAAGCCCCGTACGAGGGCCACGGCGACGGCCATGCCGACCGCCGCCGAGACGAAGTTCTGCACCGCGAGGCCGCCGGTCTGCACGACGTGGCCCATGGCCTGCTCGCCGTAGTACGACTGCCAGTTGGTGTTCGCCACGAAGGACGCGGCGGTGTTGAAGGCCTGGTCGGGGTCGATCGACACGAAGCCGAGCGAGCCGGGCAGGCTGCCCTGCAGCCGCTGTAGGGCGTAGAGGAAGAGGACGCTCACGGCGGAGAAGGCCAGGACGCCGCGCAGGTACGCGGGCCAGCGCATCTCGGCCGAGGGGTTGGCACCGATGGCCTTGTAGATCCACTTCTCCGGGCGGTAGTGCTTCTCGGAGGAGTAGACGCGGGCCATGTGGTCGCCGAGCGGGCGGTAGGCGAGGGCGAGCGCGGCGACGAGCGCGAGCAGCTGCAGCACACCAGCGGTTACGGGGCTCATATCGGGGCTCAGAACCTCTCCGGGTACACGAGGGCGAGGACGAGGTATCCCAGCAGGGAGGCGGCCACGAGCAGGCCGACGATGTTCTCGGCGGTCACAGCTTGGCCACCCCTCGGGCGATGAGGGCCACCAGTGCGAAGACCGCGACCGTGGTGACGACGAAGGCCGGATCGGCCATCGTGAGCTCCTGGATGAAGTGATGAAATGGATTTCGGCCAGACGGCCGATGTAGAGCAAACCGCGAGCTCAGGCGTGTGTTGGGACCTCTTGACGGGCTCCATACGGGCACGCAGGATCTCTTGACGCCGCTCTGACGCGGAACCGTTTCGGTGGCGGTGCGGCTCAGCCGCCGTGGGCCAGCCCGGCCGTGTCCAGGGCGGCGCCGGCCTGTGCGGCGAGGGCGACGGCGACGAGCCTGGCCTGCTCCGAGGGCAGCGGGCCGGGGACCGGGGCGAGGACGAAGCGGCCGTAGTAGTGCCCGCCGCCGACGGCGCGCAGCTCGGTCTCGCCTTCGGGCCACCGGTCGGGCCAGTACGTGGCCTCGGTCTCCCCGGTGCCGTGGCCGAGCCACAGGGTGCCGTCGTGCTCCAGACGGGGCAGGTGCCCGATGAGCGATCCGTACTCGAAGCGGCAGCCGCGCAGGTTCAGCAGGCCGATGAGCTCGTGCCGCACGTGCTCGACGACGGCCTCGGGTGAGTCCCCGCCCTCGGCGAGCCGGGCGGTGCCCTCCAGCTGGGACAGGTGCGAGGCATCAGTGGTCACGGCGCCCCGGAGGCGGCGCGCGCGGACGGCCAGCTGGGAGACGATCAGGCCGACGACCAGGAGGAGGACCGCCGTCTGGACGTCGTCACCGTCGGTGATGGTGAAGCGACCGTAGGGCTGGGTCAGGAAGAAGTCGAACCAAGCCGCGGCCGACAGTGCGGCGAGGGCCCCGGCCGGCCGGGTGCCGAGCGCGGCTACCGTGACCACGGCGACGACCAGGACCAGGGCGGAGTTCGTCGCCGAGAGATCCGTACGGAAGGGCACGAGCGCGAGCGCCACGAGGAAGGGGGCCAGGAGGGCCGCGATCAGGGCGATGCCGTCGTGGAGCCGGTACCCGGACATGTGCTGCCTCCCGTCCGGACGCGCTGGTCTCGATTCGGGGGTCGATCGGGTCGGCTCGGTCTGGTCGATCGGGCCGATCGGGTCGGTTCGGTCGGAACCTCGTCCCGTGTCAGAACCTCTCGGGCTTGATCAGGGCCGCAATGAGAAAGCCGAGCAGAGCGAGGGCGACGATCAGCCCGAGCACGTTCTCAGCGTCCATGGACCACGTCTCCGATTCTCCTGGTGGGGGCGGTGCTCCGCCACCTCCACAGTGCCCGCGCAGTCGGCCGTGGAGGTCGATCCCCGGGTCTTCGCGGCGAACCCCGCCCTGTGGCACCCGTTCGACCAGAGCGTGCAGGTGACCCTGTCCCTCGGCACCCTCTCTACAGGCGGTCCAGCGGTACGGCCGCGTAGGACTCCCGCAGAGCGCCGATCACCGGATCGTCGGCGCGGAAGGCGATGTCGTCGACGGCCGCCAGCGCCCGCACGCCGAGGCCGGTGCTCGTGGCGAAAGCCGCCCGCATCGAGCGCAGCCGGGCATCCGTCACCGGAGCCGTGACATGCCCGGCCCCGGCGGCCCGGAGCAGCCGCATCGTCGTCCCCGCGAGGACCTCGGCCTCGGGCCAGACCACGGCCCCGGCCCCGTCGACGAAACCGATGTTCCACGTGCAGCCCTCGGAGACCAGACCGTCCGCCCCGGCGAACAGCACGTCGTCGAACCCGGCGAGCCGCGCCGCCCGCCGCAGCCGCAACTGCCCGAACAGTGCCACGTGCTTCACCGACGGGGTGTCGCGGTGGAAGGGGAGCCGCTGCACGCGCAGCGGCGGCAGCGCCGGCAGCGGGCGGTCGGCGCTGCCCGCGGCGGGTCGGGTCGTCACCAGAACGCCCGGCCGCCCCGCGCGGTCGGGGGCCGTCAGGTCCAGTTCGGGGTCGAAGACCGTGACCCGCACCATGAACGCCCCGGCCCGCCCGCCGGCCTCCCCGCGTACGCACTCCCGTACCCACTCGGGATCCAGCTCCGCGCCGAACACCGCACGGCAGTCCGCGACCAGCCGGGCGAGGTGCAGGGCCAGCCCCCGCACCCCGCCGTCCTCGACCTTCATGGTCGTGAAGTGCCCGTAGTTGGTCAGCGCGAGGGCCTGCAGGGCCGCGGGGGAGGCGGGGGAGCCGTTCAGGGATGCCATACCCGCAGTCTGCACGTCGCGGGCCCGCGCACCGGACGGCCGCGACAGAACCGCGTCAAGGTCCCCGGGCCGGACCGCGTCGGGCGCCGCACGCCCCCGACGGCGACCCGACGGTGTCGTGCCCTACGCGCGGGTCGGGCACGAGGAGGTGGGTCCGGTGGGAGCCGTTGGAGGTCCTTCTCGGCGCGGCACCAGGGGTGGGCAGGACCTGCCGGATGCTCGACGAGGGCCGGCGCCGGGCCGAGCGCGGCACCGACGTCGTGGTCGCGTACGCCGACTGCCGCGGGCGCCGCCGTACGGAGGACAAGCCCGCCGGGCTCGGACTCCTGCCGCGTGCCCCGGGGGAGACCTGGACCCGGACGCGGTCCTCGCCCGGCGGCCGCGGGTGGCGCTGGTCGACGGGCTGGCGCACGCCCGTGCCCCCGGCAGCCGCAACTCCGCACGCCGACAGGACATCGAGGAGCTCCTCGCCGCCGGACCCACGTGGTCACCACCGTGGACATCGAGGCCCTGCTCTTCCTGCTGACCGTCGTCGGCGTGGCCTGCGCGGGCGGGCTGGTCTCCGCCGTCGTCGCGTCCGTCACCGCCTCGCTGCTGCCGGACCACTGGTTCACAGCGCCCGTCGGCACGTTCACGTCGATCCCCGACAGCGTGCCGGCCACGGTGGTGTCCGCGGTGGTGGCCGCGACGGTGCCCGGCCTTGGTGGACCGGTCCCTGCGGCTTTCGCGCCGCTCGCCGCGGACGACGGCCGAAGCGGGGACACCGTCCTCGCTCGCCGGCTCGATCGTCCGCGGCGACCAGACGGTTCCCGCGCTCCCGGAACGGGCGAGGGAGACCTTCGGCACGGACTGCGCCGAGCTGCCGGACACACCGGCGGCCGAGGCGTCAACGCTCCCTCCTCATAAGCACGTTCGCGTGACCGAGGCGCCGATCGGGCAGGACACCGGGCTGGCCTGCGCGGCCGTACCCTGCCGTCCTCCGAGCGCCGCGTCCTCACCGCCTTCGCCGCTCACGTGACCGCCGCCGTGGAGCGGGCCCGGCTCGCCGAGGCGGCCGCCGAGGTGGAACCCCTCAAGGCCGCGGACCGGATGCGTACGCGCAGCTGTCGCCGCGGTCGGCCACGACTGCGCACCCCGCTCGCCGCGGGCCGGGCGGCCGCGATCAGCTGCCTGCGCAGCGGCCCGCCGTCGAGCCCCGGGGGCCGGAGAGGGTGCCTCCGCACACGACTTGCCCGCACGTGCCGACGCCCGCGACCGGGGTCAGTGAGCTGGCCGGCAGGAGCGGCCGACCGGGGGGATCGGGGGCCCCGGGGGGAGGAGTTCGGCCGTGACGAAGGCCACGACCGTGGACAGGATGGCCACCGGCATCATCGTGGTGCTTCCCAGCACCAGGACCACCAGCACCACGGTGCTGACCGGAAGCCTCATCGCACTCACGGTGGCGGCGGCCATGCCGGCCGCCAGCCCCGCGCCGACGCCCAGACCGGGCAGTGGCGAGCAGAGGACGCCCGCGGCCGCGCCGAGGAACAGCGACGGGAAGATGGGGCCGCCGCGCAGGCTGCCCAGGCACAGCGAGAACGCGGCGCCCTTGCAGAGCAGGACGGCGACCAGCGCACCCGCTCCCCAGGCGTGCGGATCGCCGACCAGCCGGCCGATCGTGTTCTGGCCCGAGGAGGCCACGTCCGCGGGATCGAGGCCGGTGCCCAGCGCGTAGGCGGCCGCGCAGACGCCGGCACCGAGGGCACAGAGGACCGTGACGAGCAGCGGCCGTCCGGCGACGCGGCGGGCGGCCGACCGGCCCCCGTGCTGGATCAGGTGCACGGCGCCGGAGATGACAACGGCCATGAGGACCGTCCAGACCACGTCGCCGACGTCCAGCCGGGGGAACTCCACGCCCGGCTTCAGCTTCAGGTCGCCGGTCGGCAGCCCGGTCCACCGGCCGAACCCGGTGAACACGAGCGAGCCGATTCCGCTCGACAGCAGCGCCGGCAGCATCACGGCGAACAGCTGCGGCCCGCCCACGCCCGCGACCTCCATCAGCAGCACGGCCGCGATCAGCGGATTGCCGAAGATGGCGGCGATCGCCGCGGCCGATCCGGCCGCGGTCAGCAACGCGGCGCTCATCGGTGTCTCCGGGGTTCCCGTCAGGTGCCGCAGGGCGACCGCGAGTCCGCCGCCCAGCGCGATGAGCGGGGCCTCGGGGCCGAGCGTGGCGCCGAGCGGGAGGCTGAAGACGGCCGCGAGGAGCACCCCCGGCAGGGCAGCGGGGCCGGTGCCGCCCGGGTGCAGACCGGAGGCGGGGACGTGCCCGCCGCCCCCGGGGAAGCGGGTGACGATCAGCCCGACGCAGATGCCCGAGACGAGCAGCAGCGGAAGCGGCCACCACCACGGCGGTGAGTCGAATCCGGCGGCGTGCGGGAGGGACACCCACATGAGGCGTTCCAGTGCCTGGAGCCCGGCGAGGAACCAGAAGGCGGCGAGCGAGACCGGGATGCCGACGACCCCGCAGAACATCAGCGTCTTGAGGTACCCCGGGGTCCGGAGCAGCTCGCCGAGCCTTGCGGCCTCCGCCGGCTGTGACGACGGTCGCGCCTGCGGTTCGGGCCGTGACCGGGGGTCCGGTTGCGGTGGCGGGTTCGGCTGAGCCGGCTGGGTCATGGAGCCGTTCCTCCCGTCCCCCGTCCTCACCCGTGCGTGCGGCCTGGAGTGGTGCCCGGGGGCACCACTCCGCCATTGCAGCACCGCGCCCCTGAGCCCGCACCTTCGTGGACCCCGGGACGCGCCCGCCCAACCGCCCGGCCGATCACCGCGACGCGCCAGGTCGGCCGGGCCAGAATGAAGGCGAGGCCCGTGCCCCGAGGAGACCCCGATGACGACGACCACACCGCCGGTGCTGTCGGTGCACTGATGCGCTCCGGCAAGAACGCGCGCCGCGCCCCGCACACCTCGTGGTGGCGGACCCGGTCGCGCGCGGTGACGGCGGCGGCCCGGAAGCTCAAGCAGCAGGCCGAGTCCCGCTTCCCGGTGGTCACCCACGCCGCGGAGCGCATGCTGTCGGTCGACATCTTCGACTCCGCGACACGGCTCGCCGCGCAGTGCTTCCTGACCGCCGTGCCCCTGCTCTTCGTCTTCGCCTCGTTCGCCCCGAAGGCCGTACAGGAGCAACTGGCGGCTTCGGTACGCGCGGTGTTCGGGCTCAACGGTGCGGCGAGCGAGCAGCTGAACGACCTCTTCGCCGGCTCCCACGGGGATTTCCAGGCTGCGGTCGGCCTGGTGGGCGCCCTGATGGTGCTGGTGTCCGCGACCGCCGTCAGCCGCGCCATGCAGCGGCTGTGCAAGCGGGCCTGGGAGATTCCGCGTACGGGGGCGCGGATCGCGGTCTGGCGCTGGCTCGTCTGGATCGCCGTCTGGATCTGCCTGCTGGCGGTGCAGGGCCCCGTGCGGGAGGGGTTCGGCCTCGGACTCTGGCTGGGCATTCCGCTCACCCTCGTCTTCCAGACGCTGGTGTGGTGGTGGAGCCAGCACCTGCTGCTGGGCGGGGTGGTCGGCTGGCTCGCCCTGCTGCCGGGGGCGGTGCTCACCGCCGTCGCCCTCACCGCCCTGTCGATCACCGCCCGCTTCTACATGCCGATCGCCCTCAACCGGGC
The DNA here is from genome assembly GCF_044455885.1 of Streptomyces sp. NPDC051109. Lineage (NCBI taxonomy): Bacteria > Bacillati > Actinomycetota > Actinomycetes > Kitasatosporales > Streptomycetaceae > Streptomyces > Streptomyces sp. NPDC051109. Next base: position 59,469 of record NZ_JBITFF010000001.1, on the reverse strand, counting down.
ACTGGTCGAATTCGGCTCGTCCGGTTCGGTCTTCGTCCTGCTGTCCTGGCTGATCGTGGTGTGCGTGGCCGTCGCCATCGGCGTCACCACGGGGGCGGTCCTGGCGCAGGAACCCTTCCTCGCCAGGCGGCTGGGCAGTCCGACCCCGAACCGGCTGCGAGCCGAGCAGGGCTGAGCGTGGCCGAGCAGGGCGGGCCGAGCAGGGCCGGGCGCATCCGAGGGCCGCTCCGGTACGGACGGCAGCGCAGTGCCGCGAGTGCCATGCTGGGCAGCAGGGGCCCGAGTGACGTGGCCTGGAGGTGCATGGCGATGGCAAAGCATGCCGTAAAGGCGGAGGGCGACCACCGGCGGCTGTCCGTCGAGGAACGGGCCGCGCGCGGCCGGTCCGCCCGCCGCAAGGCACCCCGCTCCGGACACGGGGAGTTCGAGCCGCCCGCGCACCGCCGGGATCCGGTGGACGTACTGGAACGGCAGTCGGCCGGCCGGGTGGCGGACCTGGTGCCGATCCGGTACGGGCGGATGATGGAGTCTCCGTTCCGCTTCTACCGGGGTGCTGCCGCCGTCATGGCGGCAGACCTGGCCGGCACGCCGGATTCGGGACTGCGGGTCCAACTGTGCGGCGACGCCCACATGCTGAACTACGGGCTCCTCGGCTCCCCGGAGCGCAATCTGCTGTTCGACATCAACGACTTCGACGAGACGCTGCCCGGGCCGTGGGAATGGGACGTCAAGCGACTGGTCGTGAGCCTGGCCATCGCGGGGCGGGAGAACGGCTTCACCGATCGCGAGCGCGCCGAGATCGTCCTTTCCGCGGCCAGGTCCTACCGCGAGCAGATGCGCCGCTACGCCGCCATGAACCACCTTGACGTCTGGTACTCGCGGATCGACGCGGAAGAGCTCCAGACGATGGCGGCGACCGAACTGCGCTCACGCGGCCGCAAGAAGGTGGCCGAGGCGCTGGCGAAGGCGCGCGGGCGCGACAGTCTCCAGGCCGCTGGGAAACTCACCGAAGTGGTCGCCGGGGAACGCCGGTTCAGGTCGCTCCCGCCGCTGGTCACACCCCTCTCGGAGTTGCTGCCGGACGAGGAGCGCAGCGTGTTGGAGGAGCAGATCCGCGACCTGGTCGACAGCTACGGGCAGACCATGCCGTCGGACCGGCAGCACCTGCTGAGGCAGTTCACCGTCGTCGACATGGCGCGCAAGGTGGTGGGCGTCGGCAGCGTGGGCACCCGGTGCTGGATCATCCTGCTCTTGGGGCGGGACGGCGGCGATCCGCTGATCCTGCAGGCCAAGGAGGCGGGGGAGTCGGTCCTCGCCCCGTACGCCGGCCCCGGAGAGCACTCCATGCAGGGCGAGCGGGTGGTGGCCGGGCAGCGCCTGATGCAGGCGGCCAGTGACATCTTCCTGGGCTGGCAGCGGGTGACGGGGATCGACGGTCGCGAACGGGACTTCTACGTACGGCAGTTGCGGGACTGGAAGGGAGCCGTCGAGCCGGCGCTCATGGTGCCGCGCGGTATGCGGGCGTACGGAGAGGTGTGCGGCACCACGCTGGCCCGGGCACACGCCCGGTCCGGGGACCGGATCGCCATCGCCGCCTACCTGGGCGGCTCAGACGTCTTCGACCGGGCGCTGGTGCGGTTCGCGGAGGCCTATGCCGACCGCAACGAGCGCGACCACCGGGCGCTGGTGGAGTCGGTGGCCTCCGGCCGGGTGGCGGCCGAGTCGGCGTGATTCCACGTCCGGCACACGGCCCGCCCGGGGCCGGCCGCGCCGGCGGCCGGGCGATCCCGGCCCCACTCCGTCCGACGCCGCGGAGTGACCCGATCGGGTGAGTCCCGCCGGACCGGTCGATGCACCCCGCCGAGGCGGGGGTGGCGCCGGTACGGCGGGGCGAGGGGCAGCCCGTCGACGGCCGGCTCGACATGCGGAAGGCGGTACGCGCACCAATACTGCTGATCGCGGGCATCGGGCCCGCCCGAAGGAGGCGTCCATGGACGACTACCCCGCGCTCAGTGTGTTCTGGTCCATGCTCTGGTTCTTCCTGTGGATCATGTGGCTGTTCCTGCTGTTCAAGATCATCACCGACATCTTCCGCGATCACGAGATGAGCGGCTGGGGCAAGGCGGGCTGGCTGATCTTCGTGATCATCCTGCCCTTCCTCGGTGTCCTGATCTACGTCATCGTCCGCGGCAAGGGCATGACTGAGCGGGACGTCAAGCAGGCCAAGGAGAACGAGGCCGCGTTGCAGAGCTACATCCGCAAGACGGCCGGCACGTCCTCCGCCGGCGGATCGCACGTGGACGAACTGGCCAGGCTCGTCGAGCTGAAGGACAAGGGCGCCCTCTCCGAGGCCGAGTTCCAGCAGGCCAAGACGAAGCTCCTGGCCTGACCCGCCACCCGCCCCCTGAGCCCGGAGAGAGACGCCCCGGGTGGCCTGCGACGGCAGGTCTGCAGGGGGCGGACCGGGCCGCTGTTCCGCTCGCGCTGCTCGCGGACGGCATCGCCGAAGACGTTTGTGCCCTCTTCCGGCCTCGCCCGCTGCCGACCTGCGGTACGTATTCCGTCACATCGGCTCGGGATCCCGGCTCTCTCGCTAACGTGGAACTCCGTTGTCAGCCAACGGCTTGGGTGCGGAGGGGAGAGCCATGAAGATCGGCTTGGCGGATGCGGTGGCGGCCGTACGCGAGGAGATCACGGAGGCGGTCGACCGCGGGGAGGGGCAGGACCTGGTGTTCGCGCTGGGCCCGGTGGAGCTGGAATTCGAGGTCGTCCTGCAGGCGGACGCCAAGGCGAAGGCCGGCTTCCGGGCGTGGGTGGTCTCGGCCGACGCCGAAGCCGGGGTCTCCCGGGGCCGTACCCACCGGGTCGCCTTCACCCTGACACCCAAGCGCGCCGACGCCGCTGACCTCCTCGTCAACGGCGCCCCCGACCGGGCCCCCGGCCCGGGCGACGTGTCCGACCGCATCCAGGACTGATACGGGACCAAGTCCGGCTCCGATGCGCGCAGGGGGTGGCGAGGGTGGAGGAAGAACGGCTGGTGGCGGTCACCGGACCGGGCGGGCCCGGCTCCGGGTACGTGATCGGGCCGCGGCTCGTCCTGACCTCCGCCCACGTCGTGGCCCCTGAGCACCCGGATCCCGCCCGGGCGATGCCACTACGGGTGTTCCGTCCCGGCCGGGCGCCCGTGTACGAGGGCAGGGTGGTGTGGTGCGGCCGCCCCGGCGGCAGGGACGACGCAGCCTTGGTCCGCGTCGACGACCGGACGTGGGTACCGGTGCACGGCCCGTCGGTGCGGTGGGGACGCTTCGTCACCGACCTGCCGGGCCAGCGGGCCGTGACCTCGGGCGTCCCGGACGTGGCCCAGCGGGACGGACAGCCGGTGGACACCCGCCAGCTGTCCGGGGACGTGAACCCCGGCAGCGGCCGTGTCACCAACCGCTACGTCCTCGACCTCGGACAGCATCCACCCGCCTGGCCGGGCAGCACCGGCAGGAGGACCTCGCCCTGGGGCGGGATGTCCGGTGCCCCGATGTTCTGCGGACGCCTCCTCACCGGCGTGATCGCCGAGGACCCCGCCCATTCCGGGCACGGCGCGCTCGTAGCGGTCCCCTCGTACGTGCTCCACGGCGATCCGGGCTTCCGCGCCGCCTGCGCGGAACACGGGGCGGGCGAGGCAGGGCTGGAGCCCGTGGAGTTCCAACACCTTGCGGAGATCGACGCCGTGCCCGTGGCCGAGGCGTCCGGCTCCCCGGCGTTCGTGCTGCGCGCCGAACGCCGGGCCGTGCCCTTCCACGGCCGCGCCACGTGCCTCGATCTGCTGACCGACTGGTGCGGGCAGGACGGATTCGGCGCGTTCCTGCTCCACGGCCCCGCCGGGCAGGGCAAGACCCGCCTGGGCCACCAGCTCACGGCTCGGATGGCCGGTGAGAAATGGGCGGTCCTGTGGCCCCGGGCACGCGGCGCGGCCGACGGGCTGGCGGTGGTACGGGACGCGGTGAAACCCCTGCTGATCGTCCTCGACTACGCCGAAGCCCGTGCCGACCAGTTGGCCGCGCTGCTGGAGGCCGCCGCCGAGCACGGCGGCAGGACACGGGTGAAGGTGCTGCTGCTGGCCCGGACCGCAGGGGACTGGTGGGCCGGGGTCCGGACCGAGCACCACCTCGCCGAGGCGCTGCTCGCGAACGCTCAGGTCCACGGGCTGGCGGCGCTCGAACCCGACCCGGCCGGGCGGCACGACGCCTACGTCGCAGCCCGTGCCGCCCTGGCCTCCGCCCTGACCGGGCTGCCCGGTTACGCGGGTCACGACTGGGCCGGCGTCCATGCCCGCCTCCCCGTTCCCGCCCTGGAACGAGAGGGCTTCGGCAACGCGCTGACCCTGCACATGACCGCCCTGGCCGACCTGCTCGACGCCGCCCTGCCACCCTGGCCGGCCGAAGCCTCCCCACCCGCCGCCCCGGCCGCCACGGCGGACCGGCCCCGGCCGGAGGAGGAGGTGGAGGACCGGCTCCTCACCCACGAACGCCGCTACTGGGAGCGCACGGCCGGCGCCGCGCCCCACTTCAAAGGGCACCTGAGCCCCGCCGCGCTCCGGGACGCCCTCACCGCGGCCCAGATGGCCGGGGCCGCGGACGAGGACCAGGCCGACGGGGTGCTGTGCCGGGTCCCGAGCCTCCAGGGGCAGCTGCGCGACCGGCGCAACAGCGTCCGCGTCTGGATCGGATCCCTCTACCCGCCCACAGATGACGGCCCGTGGGGCAGTCTCCAGCCCGACCGGCTCCGCGAGCGCCTCGCCGGCCGTCAGCTGGAAACCGATCCCCGGCTCGTCGGCCACATCGTCAGCGGCTCCACCGGGGCCCAGGCCGTGGAGCTGCTCACCCTGTGCACCCGCGCCGCCGCCCATCCCGTCTTCCGCGGCCGGCTCGACCGGCCCGTGAGCGACCTGTGCGTCCGGCACCCCGCCGAGCTGGCGCTCCCGGCCATCGACCTCGCCACTCAGGCCGACGCGCCGCAGCCCCTCCTCGACGCTCTCCAGAGGCTCATCGGCGATCCCGCCGTCCCGCTGGACGAACTCCACCGCCTGGCCGGACGGTTGCCGAAGACCACCCATCGCCTCGCCCCCTGGGCCGCGGATCTCGCGACAGTCCTCGTCGAGCGGTACCGCCACCAGACGACGCACGACTCCACCCGCCTGCCGAACCTCGCGCGCTGCCTCAGCAACCTCGCCGGACGGCTCGCAGACGTGGGAGAAAGGGAACGCGCCCTGGCCACAGCCAGGGAGGCGGTGCGCCTGTGGCTGACACTGGCGCAGGTACACCCTCTCGCCGCACTCCCCGACCTCTCCGCAAGCCTCAACAACCTCGCCAATCAGCTCGCGGGCACAGGACGGGACGAAGAAGCACTGGAGGCGATCACCGACACCGTCCGGATCCGCAGGCTCCTCGTCCAGCGGGACCCCGACGCGTACCAGGCCGACCTCGCCGGCGGCCTTCTCAACCTCGCCATCAGACTTGACGGAATCGGCCGTCTGGACGAGGCGTTCGACGCCGCCACCGAGGCGGTGGCGGCGTATCGGGAACTGCACCGTCGCCACGGCGACGCGCACCTGACCGGGCTCGCCCACGCCCTGCACACCCTCGCCATCGTCCTCAGGAGGACACGGCGGCACCGGGAGGCGTTCGACGCCAGCTCGGAGTCCGTGCGCATCAGACGCGAGCTGGCCGACCAGCGGCCCGACGCCCATCTCTCCGACCTCGCCATGAGCCTCACCACGCTCGCCAACCTCCTGCAGGTCCTGGACCGGCTGGAGGAGGCGCGCGAGGCGAACCAGGAGGCCGTGGACACCTACCGTGAGCTGGCCCGGCAGCGGCCCTCCGCGTACCTGGAGTACCTCGCCTCCACCCTCACCAGCCTGTCCACCCGGCTGGACGCCCTGGGACGCCATGCGGAGGCCCTGGCGTCGAGCATCGAGGCGGTCGACCTGTCCAGGGAGCTCAGTACACGGCACTCCGACGCGTTCCTGCCGCTCCTGGCCGCCGCGCTGAACAACCTGTGCGCCGACCTGCGCGCAGCCGACCGGCGCGAGGAGGCACTGGACGCGGCGACCGAGGCGGTGGACGTCCTCCGCCTGGCGGCCGGCACCCGTCCGGAGAGCGTCCGTCCGCAGCTGGCCCGCAGCCTCGTGAACCAGGCCGGCTGCCTCGGAGAGCTCGGACGGCACGGGGAGGCACTCCCACCCGCCGCCGAAGGGGTGGAGTTGTTCCGGGACCTGGCCGAGCAGCTTCCCGACGCCTACCTGCCCGAATGGGCCGGCAGTCTGGCCGGCCAGTTCCTCCAACTCGGCGGAGCGGGCCGGCCCGGGGCGGCGCTGGCCGCGCTCGACCGGGCCACGGAGCTCTATCGAGGGCTCGCGGACGCACGACCCGATGACTTCCTTCCCAAGCTCGCCGAGTGCCTCAACACCCGTGCGGTGAGCCTGGCGGCGCTGGACCGCCACGAGCCGGCAGCCGAGGCGGCGGGCGAAGCCGCCGACGTCTACCGGAAACTGGCCCGGGCGCGCCCCGATCCGTACCTGGCCCATCTCCTTTCCGCCGAGGCCTACCGGGCCGTGCTGCTCGGCGGGCTGAACCGGCAGGCCGAGGCGCTGGAGGCCCTCGCCGCGGCGGTCGACACCGGCCGGCAGCTGACGGGTGCGGGCGCGGCGGCCCTGGCGCCCCGCCACGCCACGAACCTGATGACGTACGCCTTCGCGCTGAGCGCCGCGCTCGGACGCCATCGCGAGGCACTCGACGTCAGTGCGGAGGGCGTGGACGCCGCCCGAGAGCTCGCGCGCGCGGATCCCGGCCCGTTCCTCCCCCTGCTCGCCCGATCCCTCTACCACCACACCCTCCACCTGGAGGCCGTCGACCGGCGGGAGGAGGCGCTGGTCGTCCTCGCGGAAGCCTCCGACCTCCTGACCGGCCTGGCCCGGGAAGACCCCGGCGTGTACGAAGACGCCGTTCGGTCCTGCCAGGAGCTGCGGGGCCGGATTCTCGGCGGCGGGCCGGTCAGCTGATCGGCTGCCTGGCCTCGGCGCGTACCTTGAGGGTCGTCCTGGCCAGGCCGTCGAGGTCGACGGAGGCGGGGTCCTGCCGGGCGGTCTCGGGCGTGACCACGGCGACCGCGGCACTCGTGTTCTCGTCGGCCCAGGAACACATCGGCAGGGTGGTCGTCTCACCCGCCTGCACCGAAGTCAGCACCTGGCACGTGACGGTGACGTCCGTGCCGGCCGGCGTGATGTCCTTCGGGGAGACCGCCGTCTTCGCGCCGTCGGCCTTCGCGGCCCCGTCCATCATCTTCCTGCGGGCGTCGGCCGGTTCCTTGAACTGGCCGTACATTCCGGAGAGGACGAGGACCCCGTCCGGTTCCGCGGGCGATCCGGAGGTGTACCGGGCGGTGGCGGGCTGGGGGTTGCGGATGTTCGGGTCGTGCCCTTTGATCGCTTCCTTGCCCTGGGTCTGCGACAGGTCCTCGGAGAGCGCGTAAGAGCCGCCCAGCAGGGTCTTCGGTACTGTGAGCCGGTACTTGGCCTCGGGGAAACCGACGCCGCTGGCGTGCTGGTTCACCTCTTTCATCCGGTTCAACACGAACCCCGCGACCACGAGGCCCAGCACCGTGGCCACGATGACGGCGGCGTTCCTACCGGTCCGGCGGCCGCCCGGCGGCCCCACCGGCGGCTGCCCCCAGCCGACTTGACCGGGGTACGGCTGCTGCTGGAAGGGCGGCGGCGGGGGCGGGTACGCGTACTGCTGGCCGCCGTACGGACTCGGTTGCTGCGGGGGTCCGTACGGACCGGGGGAGTACGGGGACGGCGGGGGCATGCTCATGCCCAAACGCTACTTCACGCCCGGAGCGCATCTCCGCCCGGGATGCAGGAATTCCGGGCCTACCGGCAGGTATCGGGCCGGGTTGCGCCCGCGTTTGATAGGAGTTGGCGTACCGGTGCGTCTGAGCGGAAGGGCCGACCATGCTGGAGTTCCCCAAGCCGAGACCCCTGGTGTGCACGTACTGCCAGGCGGGCCCCAAGGACGGCGCCGCGCGCACCCTCTCGGCGGAAGCCGGAGCCCTGACGGTCACTTGGCACACGGCCTCCTGCCCCCACTACGCCGCGGACCGCATCCTCGCCGACGAAAGGACCTGACCTGGCCAGCGCCGCCTTGTCCGGGTGGCCCCGTCAGCCCAGGCGGGTCGGGGAGGAGGCCGCCGGGGCGAGGAGGCGGGGGGCGCCCGAGCCGTCGGCCGGGACCGTCCAGAGGTCGGTGGTGTCCGGCGCGCCCTCGGCGGGCAGCGCGTAGGCCACCGTGCGGTCGTCGAGCCACAGCGCCTGGTCGTCCACGCTGCGCTTCTCCGCGAGCGGCTGCTCCCGCAGCGTCCGCAGGTCCAGTACGTGCTCGCGCCACAGCGAAGCACCGCGCATGACGCGCTTCTTGTACACGACCCGGGTCTCGTCAGGGGACAGCGAAGGGCACTCGACGTTCTGGGCGAGGGTGGTCACGGTACGCCGCGACACCGAGCCCTTCACCAGGTACGTCTGGCCGGCGGTGCCGAGGGTGGCGTAGAAGGTGTCGTCGTCCTTGGAGAAGGTGACGCCCCAGAAGTTGACGTCCCCGGAGGAGTAGGGGCGGCCGTCCAGCACGATGGAGAACTTCTCCAGGTCCGGCTCGGCCACCCACGTACGGGTGTCCACGATCGTCGTACGGGTGGAGAAGAACGCGGCGCCGTAGGACTCGCCGGAGACGAACACCGTCCAGGCGGCGAAGTGGCCGCTCGGCGCGACCCGGGCCCGCGACGGGGTGCCCGCCAGGGGGAAGGTGTGCAGCGTGCGCAGATCGGAATCGACGATCAGGGCCTTGTTGTCCTGGGCGAGCGCGCCCGGTGAGGAGTTCAGGCACACACCGGTGCCGGCGGCGGCGTGGAACCGCTGACAGGTGAGGCCCGAGGCGGTCCGCTCGGCCCGTGGTGCCTGCCCCGGCACCGATATCACGGCCCCGCGGTGCGGCCCCCGTGCGCCGTTGAGGAAGGCCAGCCGGTTCTGCTGCCCGAGCGTGACCGGACCCTGGGCGACCGTCGGGTCCCCCTCGTGCGTCTGCTCGGCGCGGGCGGCGGAGCGCAGTACCAGCGCGGTGCCGAGCCCCCCGAGGAGCAGCACGGCCACCGCGAGCACGAGCAGCCGGCGTGAGCGGGTCATCGGGTTCCTCGGGGGAGTCGGGCCGGGTCGGGAGCGGGGTCCGGAGCGGGGTCGGGACCGGACTCCGGGGCCGACGGGCGGAGTACGAAGCCGGCGACGGCCGCGCAGCAGCACAGACCGGCCGACGCGGCGGCGAGCGCCGGACCCGCGCCCCACACCGTCCAGGCGGCGCCGAAGGCGAGCGAGCACGCGAAGCGGGCCAGCGCCCGGCCGGTACCGACGACGGCGAGGCCGGTGGCCCGCAGCCTCGCCGGGACGGTCGCGCCGACGGCGGCGGGCAGGACCCCGTCGGTCGCCGCGTAGAACAGCCCGTGCAGGGCGAGGACCAGGTACGGGAGGGCACGCCAGTGCGGGGCCCACAGCAGCAGCCCGTACCCCGCCAGCAGGAGGGCGTGCCCGGCGAGGAAGACGGTACGGCGGCCGATCCGGTCGGCCAGGGCCCCGGCCGGCACGGCCAGCAGCAGGAACACGGCGGCGGTGCCGAGGGGGAGCAGCGGGAACCACTGCTCGCGGATGCCGGTGCGGTCCTGGAGCAGCAGGTAGAGGAAGGCGTCGCTGACGGTGGTGAGACCCAGGAGGGCGGCACAGAGAGCGAGCGCGCGCAGCCGCGGCAGGCGCAGCAGCGCCGCCGCCTCGCGGAGGTTCACCCCGGTGGCCTTCGCGCCGTCCGGTTTCACCGTCCCGACGGGATCCGGGCCCAGGCCCGCCCCCGACGGGACGAACAGCATCAGCACCACCACACCGAGGACGGCGATGCACGCGCTGACCCCGAAGACGGCGTCGTACCCGCCCACCGCCGCGTTCAGGATGAAGAAGGCGGCGAGGGGGCCGAGCAGCGCCCCGGTGGTGTCCATGGCGCGGTGCACGCCGAAAGCGCGGCCCTGTGACTCGGCAGGTGTGGAAAGGGAGATGAGCGCGTCGCGCGGGGCGGTGCGCAGGCCTTTCCCGGTGCGCTCCAGAGCGAGGACCACGCCCACCGGGCCCAGGCTGTGCGCGAGGAGCAGCAGCGGCTTGCACAGGGCCGACAGCCCGTAGCCGACGCCCGCGATCAGCTTGTGGTTGCGGACCCGGTCGGCGAGGTGGCCTCCGGTCAGCTGCACCAGCGCGCTGACCCCGTTGTAGACCCCGTCGAGCGCGCCGAACCCGAGCGGACTCAGCCCGAGCCCGGCGACCAGGTACAGCGGCAGCACCGCCGTGACCATCTCCGAGGAGACGTCCGTGATCAGACTGACCGTGCCCAGCGCGAGGACGGTCGAGGCGACCGCGGGGGCCCGGGTGGACCCACCGCCCGGTGCGGTCTTCGCGCCGGCGGGCGCGGAGCGGTCCGCGAGGTACATGCTCTGGAGCTCCCGGTGCCGACGGTCTGGTCACTCGTGCGTGCGAGTGAAACCCTAGTGGTTGTACGGGCCAACAGGGCGGCGTACGGCCTGATTCGGCGGCGCCGCGCTCAGCTCTGCTGCCGGCTGCTCTCGTCGCGCAGCCAGGTGGAGAAGTCCCCGGACCGGATGGCCTTGCGGGCACCCCGCCGGGCGGCGAGGGCCGCCACCACGAACACCGCCACCCCGGGGAGCAGGCTCGGCTGGGCCCGCAGCAGGGCGCGCAGATCGCCCGTGCCGGTGCGCGCGGACGGCGCCTGCGCCCGCTCCGGGTTCCCGTGCCCCTGCGAGGCCTGGAAGCGCTCCAGCTCGGCGGAGGAGGTGGCCGCCCTGACGCGCCGCCTGATCAAGTCCCCCCAGGTGCGCGGCGGATGCACCACGACCCGGGCCGCCTCGACCACCCGCCGCTCTTCCGGTGTGAACGCGAGGGACGCCGCCAGATCGTCGGCCATCAGCGGAGGCAGGGCCGCGATCCGGGCGTGCCCCGGTTCGGTCACCGCGATGACGCCCCGCCCGAACAGCCCCTCGCGGACGGCCGGCAGCCGCTGCCAGACCCGGTAGTAGGCGCGGACCGGCCAGGCGCACCCGGAGAGCGGGATGTCCCGGCCGGGGGCGGCGGCGAGCAGGTCCGGCCGGGCCGCGAGGGCGCCCGTCAGTGCCCGTACGTCGGCTGCCCCGACCTCCACGTCGGCGTCCACGTACAGGCGCGGAAAGCCCCGCGCGTGCTCGTCGCCCACCCGAAGTGCCGTGTGTTTGGAGGGAGTCGGTATCTCCACCACCCGTACGCGCGGCCCCCGCGCGCCCGCCACCACGGCGGTGTCGTCCGTACAGCCGTTGCACACCACGACGATGTCGGGCCCCGACGCCGGGGCGTCGGCCAGGAGTGCGTCGAGGAGCCGGCCGATGACCCGGCCCTCGTTGTGGGCCGGGATCACGATGCTGGTCACCCCGGAAGTATGCACGCTCGAACACCCGAGCCGACCGTTTCCTCCAACTCTCCCCGGGGGTACGCCCGGTGGTCTAGATTGAACGCAGCCGACCGGATTCGGCGTGCTTCGGCGACGCGGAAATCCAGTCGGAGCAGGGCAGTTGGGGTACATGCGGGTACGGCGGCTTGGGGGAACAGGCCACCTGCCCGTGGCCGGACCGGTGCGAGGGGTGCCGGGCGGCCGGGGGGCGGAAGTACGTCGCAACACGTAGGGCATCGGTCGTGGGGGGCCATCACCGTTGGGCAGGTCGTCACGCACGGGTCGCGCACGCGCCCCGGCGCCGGCCGTCGGCGGCACCCCCTTCCTTCGCACGCGTCCCGGCCATGGGTTGTCGATACGCCCGCGGGCGTGCGCGGAAGGAAAGGTGAACGCTGTGAAGGACACCGCGAAGGACACCGCGAAGGATGCGGTGCGCGATGCCGCCGGGGCCGCGACTGCGGGGCCGGCGGAGCCGTTAGGCGTCGCCGTCGTCGGCGCGGGCTACTGGGGCCCCAATCTCGTCCGCAACTTCCAGTCCAGTCCGCAGTTCCGGCTCCGCTGGCTCTGCGACCTGAACGTCGACCGGGCGCGGCAGGTGCTCGGCCGCTACTCCACCGTCGAGGCGACCGCCGACTACGCGGCCGTACTGGCAGACCCGGCCGTCGACGCGGTCGCCGTGGCCACCCCGGCCGGTACCCACCTCGACGTGGCGCTGGCCGCCCTGCGCGCCGGGAAGCACGTCCTCGTGGAGAAGCCGCTGGCCGCCACCTACGAGGACGGGCTCCGCCTGGTGACCGAGGCCGAGGAGCGCGGCCTCACCCTCATGTGCGACCACACCTACTGCTACACCCCCGCGGTGGCCCGCATCCGGGACATGGTCCGCTCCGGCGAACTCGGCGACATCCAGTTCGTCGACTCGGTCCGGATCAACCTGGGGCTCGTCCAGAAGGACATCGACGTCCTGTGGGACCTGGCCCCCCACGACCTCTCGGTCCTCGACTTCATCCTCCCGGACAACGTCCACCCCGTCGCCGTGGCCGCGCACGGGGCCGACCCGATCGGAGCCGGGCAGTCCTGCGTGGCCTATCTGACGCTCACGCTCAACACCGGTGCCATCGCCCACGTCCACGTCAACTGGCTCTCCCCGGTGAAGGTCCGCACGACGATGGTCGGCGGCTCCAAGCGCACCCTGGTCTGGGACGACCTCAACCCCACGCAGCGCGTCGCCGTCTTCGACCGCGGAGTGGACATGACGGCCCCGCAGGAGATCGGCGCCGACGAGCGCCGGGACGTGCTCGTCTCCTACCGGACCGGCGACATGGTGGCGCCCGCGCTCGGCGAGAAGGAGGCCCTGCGCAGCATGGTCGAGGAGTTCGCCGCCGCCGTGCGGACGCGACGGCCGGCACTGACCGACGGCCGGGCGGGCCTCCAGGTGCTCGACATCCTCGAAGCCGCCTCCCGCAGCCTGGAGTTCCGCGGCGCCGTCGTCGGCCTGCGCACCGGCCGCTGACCGTTCGCGCAGCCGCAGCCGCAGCCGCAGCCGCAGCCGCAGCCGCAGCCGCAACCCGCACCACCTCGCCCCGCGTGCACACCGCGCACGGGTGCACCAGCACGAAACACCATGACCGACTCAGTAGGGGCAGGGCGTTGAGCAGCGTACGAGGCAAGAGGATTCTGGTCACCGGCGGGGCGGGCACGATCGGCTCGCACGTGGTGGACCTGCTGGTGGACAACGGGGCGCGCGAGGTCGTCGTGCTCGACAACTTCGTACGGGGGCGTGCCGCCAACCTGGCCCGCGCCCTCAAGAGCGGCGCGGTGGACGTCGTCGAGGGCGACATCCGCGACCGGGAGACCGTGCGCAAGGCGACCGAGGGTGCCGAGCTGGTCTTCCACCTCGCCGCCATCCGCATCACCCAGTGCGCGGAGGAGCCGCGGCTGGCGAACGAGGTGCTGGTCGACGGCACGTTCAACGTGCTGGAGGCCGCGGTGGCCGCCGGCGTGGGCAAGGTGGTCGCCTCGTCCTCCGCCTCGGTCTACGGTCTCGCGGAGACCTTCCCGACCACCGAGCGCCACCACCCGTACAACAACGACACCTTCTACGGGGCGGCGAAGGCCTTCAACGAGGGAATGCTGCGCAGCTTCCACGCCATGTACGGGCTGGACTACGTCGTGCTGCGCTACTTCAACGTCTACGGGCCCCGGATGGACATCCACGGGCTGTACACCGAGGTGCTGATCCGCTGGATGGAGCGGATCACCGCGGGCGAGCCGCCGCTGATCCTCGGCGACGGCACCCAGACCATGGACTTCGCCGACGTCAGGGACATCGCACGGGCCAACCTGCTCGCCGCCGAATCGGACCTGACCGACGAGGTGTTCAACGTCGCGAGCGGGTCCGAGACCAGCCTGCGCGACCTGGCCGTCGGACTGCTGGAGGCCATGGGAGCCGAGGGGATGGTGCCGGAGCACGGACCGGCCCGCGCCGTGAACGGGGTCACGCGGCGCCTCGCGGACACCTCGCAGGCCTCGGGGCGGCTCGGCTTCACCGCCGAGATCGACATGCGCCGCGGGCTGCGGGACCTGGTGGAGTGGTGGCGGGCCGAGCGTGCGGCGGACGCGGCGGCGCGGTCGGCGGCCGGGGAGGCGGGCCGATGAGCGCCCAGAGCCCCGGCCCGGTGGCCGCCCGGAGCCCCGCCCCCGCCCGCATCCCCGTCATGGTCCCGTGGCTCGGCGAGGAGGAGGCGCAGGCCGCCGCCGAGGCCGTGCTCTCCGGCTGGGTCGCCCAGGGTCCGCGGGTCGCCGCGTTCGAGCGGGCCTTCGCCGAACGGGTGGGCGCCGAGCACGGCATCGCCGTCAGCTCCTGCACCACCGCCCTGCACCTGGCGCTGATCGCCCTGGACCTCGGCCCCGGCGACGAGGTGATCGTCCCCTCGCTGTCCTTCATCGCCACCGCCAACGCGGTGCGCTACGTCGGCGCGCACCCGGTGTTCGCGGACGTCGAGGAGGCCACCGGGAACCTGACCCCCGACACCGTGGACGCCGTACGCACCCCCCGCACCAAGGCCGTCCTCGCGGTCCACCAGGGCGGGGTGCCCGCGGACGTGCACGCCCTGCGCGCGGCCTGCGCCGACTGGGGCGTCCCGCTGGTGGAGGACGCGGCCTGCGGGATCGGCGCGACCGTGGGGGGCAAGTCGGTCGGCCACGGAGCCCTGCTCGCCGCCTGGTCCTTCCACCCGCGCAAGGTGATCACCACCGGCGAGGGCGGCATGGTGACCACGGACGACGCCGAGTGGGCCGAGCGCCTGCGCCGGCTGCGCGAGCACGGCATGAACGTGTCCGCGGCGCAGCGGCACGCCAGCAGCAAGCCGATCGCCGAGGCCTATCTGGAGGTCGGCTACAACTACCGGATGACCGACATCCAGGCCGCGGTCGGCCTGGTGCAGCTCGGCAAGCTGGACGAGATCGTGGCCCGGCGCCGCGAACTGGCCGCCCGGTACGAACAGTTGCTGGCCGGTATCCCGGGCCTGCGGCCGGTCCGCGACCCCGGACACGGCGAGGGGAACTTCCAGTCGTACTGGGTGCTGCTGACCGGGGACTACCCCGTCGGCCGGGACGAGCTGCTCGCGGTGCTGGCCGAGGCCGGGATCTCGGCCCGGCGCGGCATCATGGCCTCGCACCTGGAACCGGCCTACGCCGGGCACGGGGCGGCGCCACTGCCGGTGACCGAGCGGATCAGCCGCGACTCGCTGATCCTGCCGCTGTTCCACACCATGACCCGGGACCAGCAGGACCGGGTGGTCGCGGTGCTGCGCGAAAGGGCGGGCGGATGACCGCCCCCACCGAAAGCCTGCTGATCTTCGGCGCGGGCGGATTCGCCCGCGAGACCGCCCAGGCCGTACGGGACGCGGCCGCCGCCGACCGGGAGCGCGGCCGCGCCCCGCGGTGGCGGCTCGCCGGCCACCTGGACGACGACCCGGCCCTGCACGGCCGGGAGGTCGACGGGGTGCCGGTGCTGGGGGCCGGCGAGCTGGTGCACGCGCACCGGCACCGGGACGCCCGCGTCGTGGTCTGCGTGGGCAGCCCGCGCGACTACGCGGTACGGGCCCGCCTGGTGCGGCGCCTGGACCTGCCCGAGAGCCGGTACGCGACCGTGGTCCACCCCACGGCCGCGGTCTCGGCCTCCTCGGTGCTCGGCCCGGGCTCGGTGCTGCTCGCGCACTGCGTCCTGACCGCGGCCGTACGGGTCGGGGCCCACGTGGCGGTGATGCCGCACGCGGTCCTCACCCACGACGACGCGGTCGGGGACTTCGCCACGCTCGCCTCGGGGGTCCGCCTCGGCGGCGGGGTCCGGCTGGGGCGCGGCGCGTACGTCGGCGCGGGCGCCCTCGTACGGGAGGACACGACGGTCGGCGCCTGGTCGCTGACCGGTATGGGAAGCACGGTCCTGGCCGATGTGCCGCCCGGCGAGGTGTGGGCCGGAAGCCCCGCCCGTCGGCTGCGCGAGGCGGGGGGCCCGGCACTCGACGAGCTGCGGGCCGACGGCGGGGACACCGGCCGGGGACCGGCGGCACGGACGGGGGCCGAGACACGCATGAGGCCGGAAACACGGATGGGGAGCACAGTCGGATGAACCAGATACCGCTCGTGGACCTGAAGGCGGCGCACGCCGAGGTCGCGCAGGAATTACGCGCAGGATTCGACCGGGTGCTGGCCGACACCGCCTTCATCGGCGGTGAGGAGGTCCGCGCCTTCGAGCGCGAGTACGCCGCCTTCGCCGGGGTCGGCCACTGCGTCGGCGTGGCCAACGGCACCGACGCGCTCGAACTCGCCCTGCGCGCGAGCGGGGTGGGCGTCGGCGACGAGGTGGTGCTGCCCGCCAACACGTTCATCGCCACCGCAGGGGCCGTCGCCCGGATCGGGGCCCGCCCGGTCCTGGTCGACTGCCTCCCCGACACCCTGCTCATGGATCCGCAGGCCGCCCTGGACGCGGTCGGCAAGGCCACGCGCGCCCTGGTCCCGGTCCACCTGTACGGGCAGTGCGCCCCCGCCGCGGAGCTGGCCGCGCAGCTGCCCCCGTACGCCAAGGTCGTCGAGGACGCCGCGCAGAGCCAGGGGGCCGCCCGCGAAGGCCGTACCCCCGGCAGCGGCGGGATCGCCGCCACCAGCTTCTACCCGGGCAAGAACCTGGGCGCGTACGGCGACGCGGGCGCGGTGGTGACCGACGACGAGGAGAAGGCCGACCTCGTAAGGGCCCTGGCCAACCACGGCGGCACCGCCAAGTACCGGCACGACGTGGCCGGGTTCAACAGCCGGCTGGACGGCCTGCAGGCCGTGGTGCTGCGGGCCAAGCTGGCCCGGCTCGCCGACGGCAACGCGGCCCGCCGCACCGCCGCCGCCCGCTACGACGGGCTGCTCGCCGATCTGGCCGCCGCCGGACGCGTCACCCTGCCGGTCACGGCCGAGGGCAACGTCCACGTATGGCACCTGTACGTCGTCCGGGTCGGCGGTGCCGACCGCGACGCGGTCGTCGGCAAGCTCAACGCGGAGGGCATCGGCGCGGGCGTGCACTACCCCGCACCCGTCCACCTCACTCCGGCCTTCGCCCATCTCGGCCACGGCCGCGGGGACTTCCCGCACGCCGAGCTGGCCGCGGACCGGATGCTCTCCCTCCCGCTCTTCCCGCAGATCACCGCCGCCCAACAGCAGCGGGTCGTGGACGCGCTCACCGACGCGCTGCGCTGACGCCCTGCGCCGCGCCGACGCACAAAAAAGAGGTACAGATGAACAGACGGACAAGGTTGCTCCGGTACGGCCTCTTCACTGTGGTCGCCGCCCTGATGGCCACGGTCTTACCTCCGTCCTCGGTGGCGGGTGCGGCGGACCCCTGCGGTCCCGGCACCAACGCCATCGTGTGCGAGAACTCCAAGCCGGGCACGCCGATGTCCGACTGGTTCTCGCCCAGCGCCTACGGGGACATCAAGGGATTCAGCGCCCAGACGAGCGTCCAGGCCGGCGAGACCGTGCAGTTCAAGGTGCAGTCGCCGACCCCGTACCGGGTGTCGGTCTACCGGCTGGGCCACTACGGGGGTGACGGGGCCCGCCTGATGTCGACCGCGGCGCAGGCGTCCCAGACCTATCCGGCGAACTTCCTGCCGGGCGGGAACCCGCGCGGCTGCACCACCAAGGCGGCCACCGGCCTGGTCGACTGCGGCAACTGGCCCGTGACCGCGACGTGGACCGTACCGGCCGACGCCGTGTCCGGCCTGTACATCGCCAACCTCGACCAGGCGGACGGCAACGGGGTGATGCCGTACCCGTTCGTCGTCCGCAACGACTCCAGCCACTCCGACGTCGTCGTGCAGACCAGCGACCAGACCTGGCAGGCGTACAACAACTACGGCGGCCAGGACCTGTACGACGGCGGCGGACCGGCGCCCGACGGCCGCGCGTACGAGGTGAGCTACAACCGGCCGATGGACATCGGCGGGGAGAACGGGATCTACGGGTCCGAGTACCAGATGATCTCGTGGCTGGAGCGCAACGGGTACGACGTGAGCTACATGTCCGGCATCGACATGTCGACACGCGGCGCGACGCAGCTCAAGAACCACAAGGTCTTCATGTCCTCGGGACACGACGAGTACTGGACCCAGGACCAGTTCACCAACGCCCTGAACGCGCGCCGCGCCGGGGTCCACCAGACGTACTTCAGCGGCAACGAGGTCTTCTGGAAGACCCGGCTCGCGCCCAGCATCGACGGCGCGGCCACGGCCAACCGCACGCTGGTCTGCTACAAGGAGACCAAGCTCTCCTTCCCCCAGCCCAACGGCGTCCCGGACCCGAGCGGGATCTGGACGGGCACCTTCATGGACCCGGCCAGCTCCACGAACGGACGGCCGTA
The DNA here is from genome assembly GCF_044455885.1 of Streptomyces sp. NPDC051109. Classification (NCBI taxonomy): domain Bacteria; kingdom Bacillati; phylum Actinomycetota; class Actinomycetes; order Kitasatosporales; family Streptomycetaceae; genus Streptomyces; species Streptomyces sp. NPDC051109. The sequence goes on along the minus strand of NZ_JBITFF010000001.1, from coordinate 41,001 downwards.
CCAGCCGCAGAACCAGCTGACCGGCTCGCTGTTCAGCGTGAACGGCTACCGCAGCGACGCGATCACCGTGCCCGGGGCGTTCGCCAAGATGAGGCTGTGGCGGGGCACCACCGTCGCGAACCTGAGCCCCTCGCAGACCGCCACCTTCCCGGCCGGCACGCTCGGCTACGAGTGGGACAGCGACGTGGAGGACGCGGCCCGCCCGCCCGGGCAGATCGCGATGTCCTCCACCACGGTGGACATCAACGACGGCAAGCTCCGGCTCGACTACGGCAACACGTACGGGAACGGCACCGCGACGCACAGCCTGGTCGCCTTCCGCGACCCGGTCTCGCGCGCCCTGGTCTTCGGCGCGGGCACCGTGCAGTGGTCCTGGGGCCTGACGAACATGCCGACGGGCAACCCCGACGACACGGTGGTCACCGCGGACAAGCGGATGCAGCAGGCCACGGTGAACGTCTTCGCCGACATGGGCGTCCAGCCCAAGTCCCTGCAGAGCGACCTCGTCCCGGCGACCGCGTCCACGGACACCACGGGACCGGCCATCACCGTCACCAGCCCGGCGGCAGGCGCCACCGTGCCCGCGCTGCGCCCGGTGACCATCACCGGCACCGCCACCGACAGCGGCGGCGGCGTGGTGGCCCGCGTGGAGGTCTCCACCGACGGCGGCACCACCTGGAAGGCGGCCACCGGAGTCGGGTCCTGGAACTACAAGTGGACCCCGACCACCCCGGGTCCCGTCCAGATCAAGGTCCGCGCGGTGGACGACAGCGTCAACATCGGCGCCACCACCACCGTGCCGCTGACCGTGGGACCCCAGCAGTGCCCCTGCACCGTCTGGCCGGCCGCGGCCGTACCGGGCACCGTCAACGCCGGTGACGGCAGCGCCGTCGAACTCGGCGTGAAGATCCGCTCCTCGGCGCCCGGCTCGATCACGGGCGTCCGCTTCTACAAGTCCCCGGCCAACACCGGCACCCACACCGGCAGCCTGTGGAGCAGCTCGGGCCAGCGCCTGGCCACCGGCACCTTCACCAACGAGACGGCGTCCGGCTGGCAGCAGCTGAACTTCGCCTCGCCGGTCCCGATCAAGGCCAACACCACGTACATCGCCTCCTACTTCGCCCCGCACGGCGGGTACTCCTTCGACAACACCTTCGCCTCCGCCGACGCGGGGCTCGCCCCGCTGACCGCGCTGCGCAGCGGTACCGACGGGGGCAACGGCGTCTACCGCTACAGCGCGACGGGCGGGTTCCCGTCCACCGCCGCGTCCGGCAGCAACTACTGGGTCGACGCGGTCCTGGACACCTCCACCGCGAGCACGACGCCGCCCACCGTCACCTCGATCACCCCGCAGTCCGCGGCGACCGGCACCGCGATCACCTCAGCGGTCAAGGCCACCTTCAGCGAGGGCATCGACTCCGACACCCTCTCCTTCACCCTGAAGGACCCGGGCGGCGCCGCAGTCCCGGGCAGCAAGGTCCTCACCGCCTCCAACAGCGCCACCTTCACCCCGTCCACCGAGCTGGTGCTGAACTCCACCTACACGGCCTCGGTGCAGGCCGCGGACCTGTGGGGCAACACCATGGCCGCACCGGTCACCTGGACCTTCACCACCAGCGCGAGCCCGCCCACGGTGAACTGCCCCTGCACCCTGTGGGGAGCCGCCGTCGAGCCGAGCACCGCCAACGTCGGCGACGACACCAACTCCGTCGAGCTGGGCACCCGCTTCCAGTCCGCGGTCCCCGGATACGTCACCGGCATCACCTTCTACAAGGGCCCCGGGAACACCGGCACGCACACCGGCAGCCTGTGGTCGGCCGACGGCACCCTCCTCGCCACCGGCACCTTCGGCAGCGAGACCCTGTCCGGCTGGCAGCAGCTCCACTTCGCCACCCCGGTGCCCATCACCGCGGGCACCGGCTACGTGGCCTCCTACCATGCGCCGAACGGCAAGTACTCCGTGGACGGCGGCTACTTCACGGCCGCCCACCGCTCCTACCCGCTGGTCGCCCCCGCCGACGGCAGCGGCGGCGCCAACGGCCTCTACAAGTACGGGGCTTCAGCGGCCTTCCCCACCAACACCTTCGGCTCCGTGAACTACTGGGTCGGTCCGGTCTTCACCACCACGGCGCCGAACGGCCTCGCGGCGGAGGGCTCGACGGAGGTGAGCGGCCAGTGAGCACCGTCAGCGTCGTGATCCCCTGCTACAAGTACGGCCACTTCCTGGCCGACTGCGTCAAGAGCGTCCTGGACGAGCAGCCGGGCGTCGACGTACGGGTACTGATCATCGACGACGCCTCGCCCGACGACTCCGCGGACGTCGCACGGGCCCTCGCCGCCGCCGACCCGCGGATCGAGGTCCGGGTCCACGAGCGCAACCAGGGCCACATCGCCACCTACAACGAGGGCCTGCTGGAGTGGGCCGACGGGGACTACGTCGCCCTGCTCTCGGCCGACGACCGACTGGTCCCCGGAGCCCTGGTGCGCGCCGCGGCCCTGCTCGACGCCCACCCCGAGGCCGGCTTCGCCTACGGCCGCCCGCTCCGCTTCCGGCACGGGGGACCGCTTCCCGCGGCCCGCACCCGGAGCACCGGCTCGGTGGTCTACCCCGGACGGTGGTGGCTGGAGCGGCGGTTCCGGGAGGGCACCGGGTGCATCACCTCGCCCGAGGTGGTCGTCCGTACCAGCCTCCAGCGCAAGGTCGGCGGCTACGACCCGGAGCTCCCGCACGCCGGCGACATCGAGATGTGGATGCGGCTCGCCGCGCACGCCGACGTGGGCTACGTGCGCGGGGCCGACCAGGCCTTCTACCGCGTCCACGGCAACAACATGTCCACCACCGACTTCGGCGGGCAGCTCGACGACCTGCGCCAGCGCCTCGTCGCCTTCGACTCGGTCCTGGACAAGTGCGCCGGGCTGCTCCCGGAGGCCGGCCGACTGTCGGACCTGGCGCGGACCCGGCTCGCCCGGTACGCGCTGCGGCGCGCCTACCGCGCGTACGACCGCGGGCGCACCGGGGTGGTGCCGGTCGAGGAGCTGGAGGCGTTCGCCGCCGAGTGCCTGCCCCGGTACACCGGACTCGCCGAGTACCGGGCGCTGCGCAGGCGGCGGCGGATCGGGGCCCGCGCGATGCCGTACCTCCAGCCGCTGGTGCTCTCGGCCGTCGCCGACCGGGGGCGCGAGTGGCTCTGGTGGCAGTCCTGGAAACGCCGAGGGATTTGATGAACCAGCAGCACCACATGAACGGCCAGCACCACATGAACCACCAGCACCGCACGCACCGACCGCACCACCGCCCCGTCCCCGGGGCACCGCGGTCCCGGCGGCCCGCTCCCTCAGCGGGCCGCCGCGGCAGCCGCGGCCACGAGGACCCGGCCCCCGGCTTCGCCCTCGTTCCCCGGACCGGTGTCGGCGCTCTCGCGCCGGCGCCGGTTCCGGCGCGTCACGAGCCGATCGGTCCACAGCGCGGCGGCCACCCCGCAGACCCCGGCCAGCAGGGCCGTGCCGGCCAGTGCGCGGCTCTTGGTCCCCGTCTGCGCCACCGCGGTCGGAGGCACGAGGAGGGTCACGCTCATCCGCGCCGCTTCGGGGATCTGCTGCTCTGCCTGCATGGCCGTGATGCGCTTCGTGTAGGCCTCGACGACCTTCAGTACGGCCAGGTTGGCGGCGGCGGGGTCCGCGTGCTCCGCCTGCACCTGGAGCGAGGGGATCAGATAGCGGGGGGTGACGCTGGTGCCGCTGTTGCGCGGCATCAGCCGGTAGGTGCCGTCGACCCCCGCGGCGCGCAACTCGGCCGCTCCGTCCGGCGATTCCAGGTGCTGCACCGCCGCGTACGACACGGCGGCCAGCGGCGGCTGGAGATTGGCGAGCTGATTGGGCTGGCTGCCGGTGACCGGCGGCTTGAGCACGACGATCGCCGAACTCACGTAGGTCTGGGTGGGGCGGAGCACCTGCAGGGCCCCGGCGGCCGCGAGCGCCGCCACCAGGAACAGGACGTACCAGCGGCGGCGAAGCGTGCGGAACAACTCACCAGGCGACACAGGATTCCTTCCGTCGCGTTCGATCTTCCCAGGACGCCGGTCCGCCCGCCATCGGTTCCGGCGGGCGCAAGGGGGCATTCGTGAGCATCGGTGAGATAGCCGCCGTGCTGCGGCGCCGCTGGTACGTGATGGTGCCCCTGACGGTGATCGGACTCCTCGCGGGCCTGCACCTGTACCGCTCGGTGCCCGTGGCGTACCAGTCCCAGAGCTCGGTGGCGCTGCTCGACTCCACGGCGGTGGCCGAACTGGCCCCCGCCTTCGGCAACCCCATCTCGAACGCGGGCGGTTCGCTGGTCGTCACCGCCGACGTGCTGATCAGGACCCTGTCCGGGGCCGACGCCGCGCGCGACCTGCACGGCCTCGGCGTGAGCGACCCGTACACGGTCGGCTTCGCCGCGAACACCTCCGGCCCGATGCTCACACTGACCGTCACGGGCACGGACCGGGCGAAGGTGCTCAAGGAGACCAGTACGCTCACCACCTTCGCCGGCGAGCAGCTCAACGCGCTCCAGGCGGCGGCCAAGGTACAGCCCGCGTACTTCGTCCAGACGGCGCCGGTGGTGCTGCCGCAGACCCCGGTGCCCCAGCTCAAGAGCCGCTACCAGCAGGTGCTGGGGGTCGTCATCGCGAGCGTGACCGCCGGCTTCACGCTCTCCTTCGTGACGGAGACCCTGCTGGTGGCCCGCCGCCGCAGGCGCGAGGCGGCCGCCGCGGCCGGCGCACCCAAGGCGCGCGTCCGCAGGAGGCTGCCGGGCCGCCAGCCGGACGCCACCGCGCTGCTCAGCGGCTATCTGGGGCTGGCCTTCTTCATCCCTTCGAACCTGACCCTCCCGGGCATGGGCGGGGTGGGCACCCCGGCCAACGTGTTCGCCCTCCTCGGCCTGTTCTGGTACCTGGCGACGTGGCTGACCGGCCGGATCCGGCCGGCCGCGGGAACCCGGCTGCCCCGGGTCGTGATGTGGCTGCTGGCCGTCTCCGTCCTGGCCTCGTACCTCGCGAACGCCACCCGTGGCAGCACCCACAAGGAGGTGCTCGGCGCGGACCGCGGCCTGATCGGACTGCTCGTCTGGGTGTCGATCGTGGTGCTGGTCTCCGCCGGCGTCCAGGACCGGGCCCGCCTCGACGTGCTGCTGCGCCGGGCCGTGGTGATGGGATCGGTGGTCGCCGCCATCGGCTACTACGACTTCTTCACCGCGACGAACATAGCCGAACACATCAGCGTCCCCGGGCTCCACTCCAGCGTCGCGCAGATCACCACGCTCGACCGCGGGGCGTTCACCCGTCCGCGCTCCACCACCGCCCAACCGCTGGAGTTCGGCGGCATGCTCGCCCTGTTGCTGCCCTTCGCCGTGCAGCAGGCCTTCGACCCGGTCCGCGGCCACCTCAGCCGCTGGCGGCGCTGGGGGCCGGTGGCCCTGATGGGCGGAGCCCTGCCGCTCACCGTGTCGCGGACCTCCATCATCGGGGCGCTCATCGTGGTCCTGGTGATGGTGCCGCGCTGGAAGCCGCAGCGGCGCTGGACCGCGATCGGCCTGCTGCTCGGCTCCGTGGCCTGCTTCAAGGTCGCCGTACCCGGGCTGATCGGCACCATCACCACGCTCTTCGGGTCCTTCCTGTCGAACTCCGACAGCAGCACCCAGGCCCGTACCGTCAAGTACAGCGCGATCGTCCCCTACGTGGAGGAGCGCCCGCTGTTCGGGCGGGGTCTCGGGACGTTCACGCCGGACCTCTACTTCTTCACCGACAACCAGTACATGCTCACCCTGGCGGAGATGGGCCTGCTCGGCCTGCTCGCCCTCCTGGCGCTGTTCCTCACCGGGATCCACCAGGGCGGTGCCATCCGCCGCCTCGCCGCCGACGAGTCCGACCGGGAGCTCGGCCAGGCGTTCTTCGCCTCCGCCCTCGTCGCCCTCGTCAGCAGCGCCACCTTCGACGCCCTCAGCTTCCCGATGTTCGCCGGGATGTTCTTCCTGACGATCGCCGCCGGAGGCAGTCACCTCGGCTTCATCCGGCGCGGCGCGCCGCCGAAGCCCCCGACCGTGGAGTCCGCATGCCCTCCCGCCGCCACCCGGACCGATCTCGTACGGCCGGTCCCGTAGCCGTCCTCGTCGTCACCTGGAACAGCGCCCGGGTGCTGCCCGCGTTCCTCGCCTCGCTGCCCGACGGCATGGCGGGGCTCGACTGGCGCCTGGTCGTCGCCGACAACGACTCCGCCGACGACACCGTGGCCGTCGTCCGCTCGCTGGCCCCGGAGGCCACGGTCGTCCAGACCGGCCGCAACGCCGGCTACGCGGCCGGGGTGAACGCCGCCCTGGAGGCCGCCGCCGCGTGGGAGGGCGGCTTCCGCGCAGCCCTCGTGTGCAATCCGGACATCCGGATGCGGCGGGGCTGCGCCGGACTCCTCGTCGACGCGCTCGACGCACCCCTGTCCGGCGGCCGCCGCGTCGGGATCAGCGTCCCGCTGCTCCACGAGGAGGACGGCACCCTCCAGCACTCGCTGCGCCGCGAATCGCGCGTGACGCGGGCCCTGGGCGAAGCGGTGATCGGCAACCGCCGGGCCGGGCGCTTCCCGCGCTGGAGCGAACTGGTCACCGACCCGGCCGCGTACGAGCGGGCGACCGTCGCGGACTGGGCCACCGGCGCGCTCATGGCCCTCTCCCGGGACTGCCTGGACGCTTGCGGCGCCTGGGACGAATCCTTCTTCCTCTACTCGGAGGAGACCGAGTACTGCCTGCGGGCCGGGGACCGCGGCTTCGCCACCCGGCTCGAACCCGGCGCCCACGCCGTCCACCTCGGCGGGGACTCGCAGGTCTCGCCCCGCCTGTGGACCCTGCTGACCCTCAACCGGGTACGGCTGTACGGGCGTCGGCACGGTGCGGCGGCGACCGCCGCCTTCCGCGGGGCCGTACTGCTGCGCGAGACCACGCGGGCCGCGCTCGGCCGGCCGGCGAGCCTGGCCGCGGCGCGGGCCCTTGCCAGTCCGTCCGCACTGCGCGCCACGCCCGGCCCCTGAACCGGAAACCGGGTCACCCGGTGGGCGTCTGCCCGTCCCAGGCGGTGTAGAAGCTCTCCGGGTTGACCAGGTAACGGACCGTGGGCCGGGGCACGTGCCGCACCTCGTGGCGGCGCGCGTAGCGGCGTACGAGCTCCCAGTCCTCGCGCGGCAGCACCTCGGGCGTACGCCGCAGCCGGCTGAAGTACAGGGACCGGGTGCGGCGCGCCACGAAGGCATTGGTGTCCAGGAAGGCCTCGTGCGCGGCCCGGCGGCGGTCGAACGGCACCGACAGCACGTCGCGTTCGGAGCCGTCGGGCAGCACCCGGCGCAGCGCGGTGTACACCGCCTCGGGGCCGCCGGGCGGCTCCAGCACCGCGAGTGCCTGCTCCAGGTGGTCGGGCTCCCACAGGTTGTCGTCGTCCAGGAAGGCCACGTACCGCGAGCGGGTCAGCCGTATCCCCACGTTGCGCACGACTCCGGCCGTGGCCGTGTTGCGGGCCAGCGACACCGCGAACAGCCGTGGGTCGTGGGGTAGTTCGGGCAGTCCGGCGCCGTCGTCGACCACGATGACGACCTGGTCGGCGACGGTCTGACCGAGAGCCGAGCGGACCGCCGCGCGCAGCGCCTCGGGACGCCGGTGGGTGGCGATCACGGTGGCCACCAGGGCGGCCGGCGGGCTGCCCAGGACGGCGGCGAGCCGGGCGGTCTCGGCGTCCTCGAAGAACCGCAACCGCACGGCGGAGGGGGCGAGCAGGACCTTGTTCCTGGCCTCGAAGAGCACCAGCCAGCCGAAGGCCCGCTTGAGGAGCTCCCAGGGGGCCCGGGCGATGCGGCGCATGATGTCCTCTCGATTCGGTCGTCGGGTCGTCGGCTCGTCGGCTGGTCGGGTCGGCGGATGGTCACGGGGGCGGTTCGGGGACGACGGGCCGGCCGTCGGCCGTGCGGTTGCCGCGCCACAGGTTCCCGGAGCCGCCCGCGTTCCAGGCGGCGACCAGCCCGTAGGCGCCGGCGTTCGCGTGGTACTGGGCGGAGAAGACGTTGTCCGTCACCTGGATGCCGGTCGCGCCGGGTCCGCCGCCGTACAGCGCGTACGCCCCGCCGGCCAGCCAGTTGCCGTCCACGACCACGGAGGAGACGCTGCCGGTGTCCGCGAAGAGGCCGATCGCGGCGCTGGCGCCCTGGTGCACGGGGACGGGGTTCAGGAGGGTGTTGTGGCGGACGGTGAGGCGGCCCTTGTTGCCGCCGCCGCTGATGACGGCGTCGGTGTGCTGCCACTCGCCGCCCTGGTTGCGGAAGGGGACGATGTCGTGCACGTAGTTGTCGTGGATCTCGCCCTGGCCCATCGACAGGGCGTTGCCGAACACGGAGACGTCGCACCAGCCGACCTCGATCGAGCTGCCGCCCATGTTGGAGACCGCGTAGTCGACGCCGCCGTTGTCCGGGCCCTTGCCCGGTACGGCGGTGATGGTGGTGTGCAGGACGCGCAGACCGCTGAAGCCGGGGCGGAGGTTGATCCCCCACCAGTTCGTGGAGGTGATCCGGCTGTCGATGACGGTGACGTCGTTGGCGTAGACGTCCAGGGAACCGCGGATGTCCCAGCCCTTGATGACCATCCCGTCGGTCTTCACGGACATGTCGCCCGTGTCGTGCCGCTCCAGCGCGATCCGCGGGCCCGTGGTGCGGGCGTCGGGGAATCCGCAGGCACCGGGCGAGGAGCAGGGGCCCCCGGGCGCCGGGCCCGTACCCGGCGAGGGCGTCGCCGAGACCGGAGGCGTACTGGCGGACGGACCCGGGCCGCCCGATGCCGACGGATCCGCGGAGGGGTCCGCCGAGGGCGAGGCGGACGGCGTGGGTCCGGGCGGCGGAGGGCCGCCGGGGCACTGGAGGGCATTGTCCGGGCAGGGGCCGGCCGAGGGCTCGCCGACCCCGGTCCGGTCGGCGTCGTACAGCGCCAGGACGACGGCCAGTACGAGCCCGGCCAGCAGCCAGGCCGTCAGGCGCCTCCGGTCGCGTGCCACCGCGGCTACGCCCTTGCCGCCGCAGTCGTACCGGCCGGCGCGGAGCCGCGCAGGAAACCGCGGCTCGGCAGGACGCACACGACGTAGCAGAGGGTGCCCGCGGTTCCGGTCGCGAGGAGCGCGAGGACCCCGTCGCCCAGGATCCGCTCCAGGCCGAGGACCACGGCGGCCATCACGGCACCCCCGAGGAACGGCCAGGCGCAGGCCCGTGCCACGGTCCCCAGGCCGACGCCGCCGCGGTGCAGCGCGTAGAGGAACACCGGCACCACGACGGCGCAGGCGACCAGGACGTGCCCTTGGGCCACCCCCACGATCCCGCCCGCGTCGGCGCCGATCACCAGGGCCGGGACGAGGACGGCGAGCCACAGCCCCTGCACTCCGATGAGGGAGCGGCGCCGGCCGATGGCCACCAGGCAGTCGTACGCCAGCTCGCAGCAGATCCGGACCAGGCCGAGCGCCATCAGCCAGGGCAGCGCGGCGGCCGCGGGCAGCCAGCGGTCTCCGTAGACGAGGCCCACGATCGGCGCGGCCAGGGCGGCCAGCAGCACGCACAGCGGGACGGTGCCCGTCATCACCACGCCCAGGGCACGGCCGAAACCGCCGGCCAGCGCCCCCGGCGAATCGGCCAGCCGGGAGAACCCGGCGAAGGAGACGCGGCGGGCCGCCTCGGAGATGATCCGCACGGGCCAGCCGGAGATGTTGAAGGCGAGTACGTAGAAGCCGAGTGCCAGCTGGTCCAACGTGGAACCCACGACCATGGTGTCCACGTTGACGACGCCGAGGGCGAGCATGCTGGCCCCGGCGAGCGGGAGCCCGAAGCGGAGCAGCGCCTTCGCCTGCTCCCGGTCCCAGCCGAATCTCAGGGTGCCGGGCGCGGCGAGGCAGCATCCGAGGAGGGCGGCCGCATTGCCGGCCACGGAGCCCCAGGCGAAGCTCATCGCGCCCCACCCCTGGACGGCCAGCAGCAGGGTCACACCGGTGCTGAGGACGAAGTTGACGCCGTCGACGGCCATCCGCTTCCCCTGCGCGAACTCCCGGGTGAGGAACCCGGCGGGAACCTGCGACAGACCGTCCAGGACCACGCACACGCACATCACGCGCAGGATGCCGGAGGCCTCGGGCGAGCCGAGCACCCGGGCCACCGCGGGAGCCGCCGCGAACAGGACGGCGTACAGCAGGCAGCTGGAGGTGGCGCTCAGCGTCAGCACGGTCGGGGCGAAGCGGCGCGGGTCGCCCTCCCAGCGCACGATGGCGAGGGAGACGCCGAGCTCGTTCGCGGAGAGCAGCACCAGCAGCACCGTCTGGGCGATCCCGTACACGCCCCAGGCCTCGGGGCCCAGGAAGAAGCGGGCGAGGACGATACCGGTGACGAAGTTGCCGAGGCGCATGACCACGGTGTTGACCAGGCTCCACCGGGCGGCGGAGCCGACCTTGCGCCCCAGCGAGGGGGCCTCGGGCGGCGTGGCCCGGACTCCGGCGTCAGTCCCGGTCCCGGCCTCGGTCCCGGTCCCGGTCACGGCGAGGCTCCGGCGGAAGTCCGGGCGGTACGGGGGTCACCGGCTCCGGAGCCGGCGGCGCCGGGCTCCGCCGCGGGCCCGGAGTTCCCGGTGGGGGCGATCCCGGCGGCCGAGTTCCCCGCGGGGGCGTTCTCGGCCGGAGCGGGCCGGTGCCGGCCCGGCTTGTCCGACCGGCGGCGCCGCGCCTCCACGAAGAAGGTGGCCACGAGGCTCAGTACGAATCCCAGCGCCCCCGCCATGATCAGGTACTGGAGCCGGGTCTTGGTCTGCGCCTCCGGTTTCTGGGGCGGGACGATCGTGGCCATGCGGATCATGGCCTCGGGTGCCACCGACTGCTGGGACTGGAACTCCTGGAGCCGCTTCTCGGCGTAGGCGGTGAAGACCTGGTCCGACTTGAGGACGGCGGCCGGATCGGTTCCGGTGACGCTCAGCCACATGAAGGGCCCCTGCGCGTTGTCGGCGATCTTCGCCTCGTACGCCCCGGTGACGCCCCGGGCCTTGAGGTCGGCCCGCGAGTCGTCGGAGTTGAGGTTGCGGGCCAGGCCGTCGGCCATGCCGGTGAGCGAGGCCTGGGTGCTCAGGAAGGGGTTGCCGTCGAAGGCCACCGTGGCCTTCTTCGAGTTCAGCAGCGTCACCGTGCTCTGCGACCGGTACTCCACCGGGACCAGCAGGTACACGCCTGCGATGAGCGCGGCCGTGAGCAGCAGTCCGGGCAGCAGCACGTACCAGCGCCGGCGCATGACCCGCCAGATCTCCGCGAGATCCATGGTCTTCCCCCTCGCGGCGGCGACGTGTCGTCCACGCGCCGCCGCTCTCTTCATGTGCGGATTACGGTTCTTGCCCTGATCGGGTTCTTGCTCTGATCAGTTCTTGCGGTGGTGCGGTGTTCTTCGCCGTGGTGTTGTACCGCCGGTCCTACGGGGCGAGATCGGTGGGCCGGGGCCGCGTCCGCGCCGTCCCGCCCTCCAGCAGGACCTGCGCGATGCGCTCGCTCGCGCGGCCGTCCCAGAGCCCGGGGCAGCGCCCCGCGGGCGGATCGTCGAGCACCCGGTTCACGGTGGCCGTGATGCGCTCCGGGTCGGTGCCCGCCAGTACGTTGGTGCCCTCCTCGACGGTGATCGGCCGCTCGGTGTTCTCCCGCAGCGTCACGCAGGGCACACCGAGGGCGGTGGTCTCCTCCTGGACGCCGCCCGAGTCGGTCAGCACCACCCGGGCGGAGTCCTGCAGCGCGATGAAGTCCAGGTATCCGGCGGCCGGGACCATCCGGATCCCGCCCGGGACTCCGATCTCGGCCAGCCGCTCGGCCGCCCGCGGGTGCACGGGCAGCAGGAGCGGGCAGCGGTCGGCGATCTCGCCCAGTGCCTTCAGCAGACCGCGCAGGGCCGCGGGATCGTCCACGTTGGCCGGACGGTGCAGGGTGACCAGTCCGTACCCGCCCCGGCCGAGCCCGTAGCGGTCCAGGACGTCCGAGGCCCTGGCCCGCTCCAGATTGGCGAGCAGGGTGTCGATCATGACGTTGCCGACGACGTGGATCTGGTCCTCCCGGTACCCCTCCGCCCGCAGGTTCGCGGCCGCGTCGGGGGAGGGAGCCAGCAGGTAGTCGCTGACGCGGTCGGTGGCGACCCGGTTGACCTCCTCGGGCATGCTCCAGTCCCGGCTGCGCAGGCCCGCCTCCACATGGGCGAGCAGCGGGCCCGCCTTCGCGGTGACCAGGGCGCAGGCCAGCGTGGAATTGATGTCGCCGACCACCACCACGGCGTCCGGGGCCAGTTCGTCCAGCAGCGGCTCGAAGGCCGCCATCACCCGGCCGGTCTGCTGGGCGTGCGTACCGGACCCGGCGCCCAGGTACCGGTCGGGCGGACGGATGCCCAGGTCGCGGAAGAAGACGTCGTTCATGGACGCGTCGTAGTGCTGGCCGGTGTGGACGAGGACCACCTCGGCGCCGCGGCGCTCCAGTGCGTCCATCACCGGTTTGATCTTCATGTAGTTGGGCCGTGCTCCGGCCACGCAGATGATCCTGGGCATGATGTCAGAGCACCTCCACGGTGGGTCCCGACAGCCGGTTGCGGCAGTCGAGTACGAACGAGGCGTGCTCGGTCACCATCGCGTAGTCGAAGGAGTCGTGGTCGGTGAGCAGGACGACCACGTCGGCCGCGGCCAGCTCCTTGCGGGTCGGCTCCACCCGTACGAGGCGGGAGTCGACCTTGAGCCCCTCCACCACGTGGGGGTCGGCCGCACGCACCCTGGCGCCCATGTCCAGGAGCAGCTGGGAGACGCGCACCGCGGGCGATTCGCGGGCGTCACCGGTGTTCTTCTTGTACGCCAGCCCCAGCAGCAGGATCTTCGAGCCGTTGACGGACCGGCGCTTGGTGTTGAGGGCGTCCATGACGCGGCGCGCCACGTACTCGGGCATGTGGCTGTTGATGTCGTTGGCCAGCTCGACGAAGCGGAAGCTCTGGCCGAGCTCGCGCTGGACCCGCCAGGACAGGTACGAGGGGTCGATCGGCAGGCAGTGGCCGCCGACCCCGGGGCCCGGGGTGAACTTCATGAAACCGAACGGCTTGCTGGACGCCGCCTCGATGGCCTGCCACACGTCGATGTCGAGGTGGCGGGCGAACATGGCTATCTCGTTGACGAGGGCGATGTTCACGTGCCTGAAGGTGTTCTCCAGCAGCTTCGCCAGCTCGGCCTCCTTGGGCGAGCTCACCGGCACCGTCTTGTCGACGAGGTCGGCGTAGAAGGTCTCGACGGCCTTGAGCGAGCGGGCGTCCACGCCCGAGACGACCTTGGGCGTCTGCTGGAAGCCCCAGACGGTGTTTCCGGGGTCGATGCGCTCGGGGCTGTAGCCGAGGTGGAAGTCGGCGCCGGCGGTGAGTCCCGAGCCGTCCTCCAGGATCGGGCCGAACAGCTCCTCGGTGGTGCCCGGGTAGGTGGTGGATTCGAGGATCACGGTCGCGCCGGGCCGCAGGAAGCGGGCCAGCGTGTGCGCCGACTCCTCGATGTACCGCAGGTCGGGGGCACCGTCCTGTAACGGGGTCGGGACGGTGACGACCGCGACGTCGAAGCCGCCGCAGTCGCGGGCGAGTTCACTGGGCTGGTACGCGCCGCGCTCCAGCGCCCGGGTCAGCCGTTCGCAGGAGACGTCCTCCACGTACGACTCGCCGGCGGCGAGGCTCTTGACCCGCCGCGCGTCCACGTCGTACCCGATCACCTGGTGTCCGACCTCGGCGGCCCTGATGGCCAGCGGGAGGCCGACGTATCCCTGTCCCACGACGACGACGCGCATCAGTGACTCCTGTTCGCGGAACCGGCAGACGATGTGGCGGGCGGTAGTGCGGACGGTGTGCGGCGGATGAGCTCCCGGACCGTCATGAGGAGGAAGGCGGTGTTGGTGGTGAGGTACCGCTTCCCGAGGCGGCGCGGCTCCTGGAGGGCGCGGTAGAACCATTCGAGGCCCATGCGCTGCCAGACCGCGGGGGCCCGCTTGGTGACGCCGGCGAGGATGTCGAAGGAGCCGCCGACGCCGTGCACGACGTGGGCGCCGGTGCGTTCGCCGTAGCCCGCGGTGAAGATCTCCTTCTTGGGCGAGGTCATGCCGAGGAAGAGCAGCCGGGCCCCGCTCTCCGCCACGGCGTCGGCGATCGCCGGCTGGTCCGCGTCGTCGAAGTAGCCGTTGCGGCTGCCGGCCACGCGCAGTGCGGGGAAGCGCTCGGCGATCCGGCCGAGCATCAGCTCCAGTACGTCCTGCCGGGCGCCGAGCAGGTAGACGGGCACGCCGGCGGTCTCGGCGGCGGCCAGCAGCCGCATGAACAGGTCGATTCCCGCAACCCGTTCGGGCAGCCGGACGCCGAGGACGCGGCCGGCCCACACCACGGCCTGGCCGTCGGCCAGGACCAGGTCGCAGCCGGAGACCGCCGCCGCGAGACGGGGGTCGCGCCGCATGTTGACCAGCTTGGCGGCGTTGACCATGCCGATCTCGATCTGCTCGCCGCGCTGCACCGCGTCGAGGCAGCGCTGCACGGTCTCGTCCATGGTCAGGGCGTCGAGCGTGACCCCGAAGAGGGTGTGGCGGGACGGTCGGCCCCGGGGGTTCTGCCGTCGGGTCATCTCTCCAGCCCCCCGAGCCAGGCGTGGAGCAGCCAGCCGAACTCGTACGGCCTGCACTCGCGGTCGATCACGTCGGGGCGGAAGGCCCGGTCGAGCGGGGCCAGCCGGGCCCGCGGAGCCACCTTGGTGGTGAGCCCGCGGGCGGCGCGGACGGCCTTGGCGGGGTCCCCGCGGTAGACCTTGCGCCAGGTGACCCCGTACCTCTCGACGATCATCGGCTCGCGCGGGGTGCCGTCGGGCCCGCTGATCTCGGGCACGTCCGTCATCCAGCGCAGCCCCCGGCGGACGGCGGCGCCGAAGTCGGTGCCGCCCGCCTCGGCGAGGTCGAACAGCGCGGTCGGCGCCATGGCGTGCTGGTGCACGCTGTAGACCGGGTAGCCCTCCACCACGCCGCCCGTGCGGGCGTCGTAGTGCCACCACCACTGACCGCCGTCCCCCTGGAGCTCGCAGATCCGGGCGGCGCAGGCGTCGGCGGCCGCGAGGGCCTCCGGGTCCGGGCCGCTCGCGTGCAGCCGGGCCAGCGCCTGGAGCGGATAGGTCTGGTCGGCGAAGCAGGCCACGTGCGAGCGGTATCCGGGGACCAGCCCCGGACCGGTGGCGTGCGGGAACAGCGGACCGCCGGCCGCCCTGGCCGCCAGCAGCCGGTCGCGGGCGACCGCCAGCCGGTCCTCCACGTCCGCCGCGCTGCGGGCCGCGGCGAGGGCGGAGAGCACCCAGGCCGCCTCGACCGTGTACTGCGGACGTCCGGGGACGTCCAGTGCGGCCACCCGCGCGAGGGCGTCCGCCAGCTTGGGGTGGCCGGTCTCGGCGGCCGCCCAGGCGATGAGCGCCGCGTCGCCGAGGTTCGTCACCGCCGGCAGCCGCTCCACCAGCAGACCCGCGTACTCCTCGGCGCTGTGTCCGCCGAACAGGGCGCGCTGCCGGTCCTCGGGCAGGAACCGCGCCCCCAGTGCGGTGATGGCCGCGTACCGGGTGCTGGTGCCGCGGGCCTCCATGCGGCGGACCCCGTCGGAGGTGACCCTGCCCACCCGGGTGAACACGAAGGTGTCGGCGCCCGGCAGGTACATCTCGGGCAGTCCCGCCTCGGCCAGCGCGAGCAGCCGCTCGGCGAGCGCGTGCAGCGACGGGTCCTCGTGGGCCAGTGCTCCTAATCGTGCTGATCGTGTCTCGGTCACCGGGTCCCCACCCCGGCTTCCCGTGTGCTGCGCGCACGTCGTATGTCCGAGCTGAACGGCTCCAACACACCTACCCCCTCTGATCGCTCCTCGGACAGACCCGGCGGTCGTCGTTCGGCGGAGGGAACTGCGCATGACGGCGCACGTGCCGGCGGTGTGGTTCCCCCCGATGGCACGAACCGTCCGGGGCCGCCCACTGGATCCCCCCAGCGATGCCCCGGACCGGAGCACGCGCGAACGGCAGCGCCGGGCGGGCGCGTTGCGCGCCGTCCGTCGTCACTTGGTCCGCGATGCCCTCGTCGTGTACAACCCCCCACTGAACAAAGCCTGTTGCCTGCTCAGATCCCGTGTACAGGGACAAGGTATGCCCAAGGATGTTCGTTGATTGCGGTTTTGCGGAAATGCCGCTGACCTAAATTGCCGACGTACCGTCAGGTGCGTTCGGCCAGGGTTCCGTCCTTCTCCTCGTGCAGCGCGCCGGTGCGCGGGCACTCCCACACGCCCGGCTCGCCCTCGCGCTCCACCAGGCGGACCCCGGCCCGGCCCACCCAGCCGATACGGCGGGCCGGTACCCCCGCGACCAGTGCGAAGTCCGGTACGTCCCGGGACACGACCGCACCGGCCGCGACCAGTGCCCACCGCCCGATCCGCACCCCGGCCACGCACACCGACCGGGCCCCCAGGGAGGCCCCCTCGGCCACGACGACGCCGGCCGCCTCCCAGTCGCCGCCGCGCTTCTGCTTGCCGTCCGGGTCGACGGCCCGTGGGTAGAAATCGTTGGTGAGCACGGCGGCCGGGCCGATGAACACCCCGTCGCCGAGTTCGGCCGGCTCGTAGACGAGCGCGTAGTTCTGGAGTTTCACGCTGTCGCCGATCCGTACGCCGGGCCCCACGTACGCGCCCCGCCCGACGATGCAGTCGCGCCCGAGCCGCGCGTCCTCCCGTACCTGTGCCAGATCCCAGATCGTGGTCCCGTCCCCGAGTTCGGCACTCTCGTCGACCTGGGAGGAGGGTTGGATGCGGACGCTCACGAAGCGGTCCCCTTACGTTTCGAGGTACGGGCGTACGACGTACGGACGGAGCATATGCACGGCGCGACCGGCCCACCCCGCAGTTCAACCGACTTTCCACGCAGCGGACTTGGAGCCTCAGGAGCCCCCGGGCCGGTGGACGGCGAGGGTGCCGTACGCCGACAGGGCCGCGGCCGGATCGCCCCGGCCGTCGCGCAGGGCGGCATCGAGGAAGGCGAGGCTCGCGCCGGCCGTGATGCGCGGGCCCTCGGTCCGGCCCAGGGAGCCGACGAGCGAGGGGAGCGGCGGCAGGTACAGCGGGGCGTCGGTGAAGGTGAGGTGGGCGGCCCCGGGGACGGTGAGCCGGTAGGTCGTCGCGCTGCTGAGGCCGAGGACGCGGGTGAGCTTCGGGAGGTAGTCCGGGTCGGTGTCCGGGCCGATGGCCTGGGTGAGCGCGAGCACGGGCTGGCGGAAGGGTTGCGGGGACGGGTCGTGGGGGAAGCCGTCCAGGTCGATGACGGCGGCGAAGGCGGGGTCCTGCCGGGCGGCTTGGAGGGCGGCGCCGCCGCCGAGGGAGTGGCCGGCCGCCGCGACGCGGGCGGTGTCGAGGTGCCCGGCGAGCGGGCCGGCGATCTCTCCGCCGTCGATGCGGCCCAACTGGGCCCGCACGAAGCTCAGGTCGGCGGCGCGGACCGCGGTCCACGCCGCCGCCCGCTTCTCGTCCTCGGCGTCGTCGCCCGTCGCCGAGACCTCCGTACGGACCGTGCGGCCGTCGGCGAGCACGACCGCGGCGGAGTCGTAGGGGTGGTCGAGGCCGACGACCACGTATCCGTGGGCGGCCAACTCCTCGGCCCAGGCGGTGTTCTGGGTGCGGACCCCGCCCAGGCCGGGGGAGAACAGCACGACGGGGAACCGTTCCGCGCTTCCGCCGCCCGCATCCTCGCCCGGGGCGCCGTCCGCCGCGGGAACGCCGAAGGCGGCGTGCGTACGGGCGCGCGGGAGGCCGTCCAACAGGAATCCGGGAAGACCGGCGTAGTCGGCGAGCGCGCCGGACACCAGGCGGGCCTCGTGCTCCGTGCGCCCCAGGTACGGCGCCGGGCGGCTGCCCGCAGGGTGCTTGCGTGCGGGGTACCAGAACTGGACGACGACCGTACGCCGGTCGTCGGGCGCGGCGGTCGCACTCTCGGCGCGCTCCGGGTCGGTCAGCTCCAGCACGCCGGTGCCGACCGCGAACCGGCCCGTCGGTTCGGGGAACACCGGTGCGGGCACGGCCCAGACCGCCGCCGGACCCGCGGCGACCAGCGCGAGGCACACCGCCGACCCCGGCAGCGCCAGCCACCACGGAGCCCTGCGCGTCGCGCGCCGCAGAAGGGGCGAGAGGGCGAACGGCAGGGCGACGGCCGCGGCGGCCAGCACCGGCACCATCTGCCAGCGCAGCCCGAGTAGGCCGAGCACGGCCCCGGACAGCACGAACCCGGCCGCCGCGCCGAAGGTGACCGGCCGCCGGAGCCCGGGAGGAAGCCACCGCACCAGCACGAGCGCGAAGGCGCCCAGCACGAGAAGGGCTTCCCAGGGAGACATCTGCACGTGCACGTTCATCGCATCCACCTCGCCATGGTCCGAGGCCCGCCCGGGCCTCGGCGTCCCCCTCAGGGCTGGTGCGCCCTGCGACCCGAGTCGCACCCGGTGCGTACGGCAGCCCGCGAAAAACACCTGGCAGATCGGGTCGGTGGCGGGATATGATCACCGCGATGACCACTCAAACCGCTCACGGAATGGAGGTCCCGTCCGCGCAAGGTGAGTGCTGATGCTCACCCACACCGCCGACGGCACCTCCCGCCTCTCCCTCTGGCTGCGCGTGCGCGAGTTCGCCGTGCCGCCCACCATGATCGCGACCGCCACCGCCCGCCGCCTTGCCGGGGACTGGGCCGGGGCGTGCGCCGCCGCAGGCATCGACCTCGACTTCGACCTGCGTTCCGCGGCGCGCACCCACGGACGCGAACTCGCCGCCCGACTCCGGGCCGACCTGCGCCACTTGGCTCCCGACCTGCTGCGCTGGCACATGCCCAGGATCGCTCCCGACGGACTGCTGCGGCCGGGCCTGACCCTGACCCTGGCCCGGTACGGCCGGGCCGACGGCGGCGATCCCGTGCACATCGTGGCCCGGACCCCGCCGGCCTGGGCCGATGCCGGTCAGCGGTTCAGTCTCGCGCTGTGGGACGGAACCCGCGCCGGGCCCGGCACCCGCCGACATCCGCACCCCCACCCGGACCCGCGCTTCCGCCTCGACCTGCACCGCCACCTCTGGGACGCGCGGCAGGCCGGTGAACTCGGCGTCCGATCCGGCGCCGCCCTCCCCTCAAGGGACGCGGAGCTGCAGGACCTCGTGCCGCAGGGGCACCGCTGTGCCGTGGACCGCTGGGCCGCAGAGGCGGCGATTCTGCTCGACGCCGAGGGGCATGCCGCCCGCAGCGTCAGCGTACGGCTCGGTTCCCGGCGCCGGCTGCACCTGGAGCTCGTGGGGGAGGGCGACGGACACCCGCCCGCCGTGCGGATCTCGGCAGCCGCCACGGGTTCCGGCGCCCCCGCGCCGCCGGTCCTGCCCGACGCGGCGACCTGGGTCATGCCCGACCTGCAGCTGCTCCGTACCGGTTCGATCGAGCCGGGCCGACTGCACCCGCTCGTCGCCGCGGCCCTCGTACCGGACCACGTGCCGCCCGGTCCGTCCCGGACTCCGGACGGCGCGGGACCGCCCCACCTCGTCGAGTGCAGGGGCGCTCGGCACCGGATCGGCCTGGTCGACGGGGTACTGGCCCCGCTCGACCACGATCCGGCCGAGATCCGGCGGGAGGAACTGCTGGTCGCCCTGACCGGCACCCCGCTGCCCTGCCTCCAGGCGATCGACCGGGCACACCGCCGGCCGGACTGCCTGGCCGGCGTACGCGAACGCCTCGACCACGGAGACACCGCCGGCGCGCTGGCCGTCGTCGAACGCCTCCTGGGCCCCGACGCCCTGCTGCGCGACGGAGCCCTCCGCGACGAACTGGAGGCGGCCGCGCGGCGCCGGATCACGTACGGGCTGTTCAGGGCGGACCTGACCGGCCCCCGGCCGCGGCCCAAGCCCGGCGATCTGCTCCCGGGCATCCGCCCTCCGCGAGAGCGCCGCTCGCACCCCCGCCGCTGACCCGGCGCACACCACGACGAACCCCAAAGGTGATCAGACATGCCCGCACACACCCCGTACGCCGTCCCGGACGCCCCGCGCGGCCCGGCGCCCGCCACCCAGCTCGACGTCGCGGGCGAGCTCCTCTCGCTGCTGCGCGACACCACCACCGAACCGCGCCCCGACACCCAACTGGAGGCCCTGACCCTCACCGTGGCAGCCGACCTCCCCGTACTCCTGTGGGGCGAGCCGGGCATAGGGAAGACCGCGTCGCTGACCCAGCTCGCGGCCTCCCTGGACCTGCCGCTGACCACGGTGATCGCCAGCGTGCACGAGCCGTCCGACTTCTCGGGCCTGCCGATCATCGGAGACGACCCCGCGCGACACGGTGTCCCGATGGCCCCGCCGGACTGGGCCGTACGCCTGGTACGCGCAGGCCGGGGTCTGCTGTTCCTGGATGAGCTGTCCACCGCACCACCCGCCGTACAGGCCGCCCTGCTCCGCCTCGTGCTCGAACGGCGCATCGGCGCGCTCCAACTACCGCCCGGGGTGCGGATCGTGGCCGCGGCGAACCCGCGCTCCTCGGCCGCCGACGGCTGGGAGCTGAGCCCGCCGCTGGCCAACCGGTTCGTCCACCTCCAGTGGACCCACGACCACGACGTCGTCGTACGGGGTCTCGGCGGCACGTGGCCCCGGGCCACGCTGCCGCGGCTCGACCCCTCCGTGCTGCCGCAGGCCGTGGACCACGCCCGCCGCGCCGTGTGCGGACTGCTCGCCGCACGCCCGGGGCTCGTACACCGGCTGCCCAGCGGTGAAACCCGCCGCGGCGGCCCCTGGCCGTCGCCGCGGAGCTGGGAGATGACTCTCCGCCTGATCGCCTTCGCGACCGCGGCCGGCTCCTCCCGGGACGTGATCTCCCTGCTGGTCAGGGGCACCGTGGGGGACGGTCCCGGACTGGAGCTGCTGGCGGCTCTGGACCGGATGGAGCTCCCGGACCCCGAGGAGCTGCTCGCCGATCCGGCCGCCGCCGCACTGCCCGAGCGGGGTGATCTGCGGCAGGCGGTGCTCGACGGCGTGGTGGAGGCCGTCCGCAACCGCCCGGACGAGGCCCGCTGGGACGCGGCGTGGGCGCTCCTGGCCCGGGCGCTGGAGACGGGAGCCCCGGACCTGGTCGTCGTACCGGCGACCGCGCTCGCCGCGCTGCGCCGCGAGGAGTGGGACGTACCGGCGGCCATCGAGCGGCTCGCCGGTGTGGTGGACCTGTCCCGGCGGGCGGACCGTGCGGCGGCCCGGGCCGCGGCGGCCACGAACGGCACGCGATGAGCGGGGCCGCGGGGGCATTGGACCGCGAGAAGCTGTTCGCCGCCCGGCTGCACGCGGCCCGGGTCCGGCCCTACCTGGCGACCGCGCTGTTCGCGCTGCACACGGTGGAGTCGCGCCGGGTACCGACGATGGCCGTAGACCGGCACTGGCGGTGCTACGTATCACCGTCGTTCGTGGACCGTACGCCGGAGGAGGAACTGGCCGCCGTCTGGGTGCACGAGGTGTCGCACCTGCTGCGCGACCACCACGGGCGCGGGGACCGGGTCGCGCGGGAGCGCGGGCTGCACGGCCCGGGGGAGCGGCTGAGGATGAACATCGCCGCGGACTTCGAGATCAACGACGACGTGTACGGCGACGGCCTGGTCAGACCGGAGGGCGCCGTCCAGCCGGCCGCCGTCGGGCTGCCCGAGGGGCAGCTCATGGAGGACTACCTGCGCCAGTTCGGGCTCGGACCGGCGACGCAGCACATGGCGTGGCTGGACTGCGGCAGCGGCGCCGACGGGCTGGAACGCGAGTGGGACCTCGGGGAGGACGGCGCGCACGGGCTCACCGAGCAGGAGCGGGACGCGGTGCGGTTCCGGGTGGCGCAGGGCATCACGGGCCGGCCGGGCAGCGCCCCGAGCGGGTGGAAGCGGTGGGCGGAGGAGGCCTTCCACCCACCGCAGCCGTGGCGGGAGTTGCTGGGAGCGGCGGTCCGCTCGGCGGCTTCCGGCTCCGGCGCCGGCGAGGACTACACGTACGGCCGCCCGGCACGGCGCTCGGCCGGGGTGCCGGGCGCGGTGCTGCCGAGCCTGCGGCGCAGGCCGCCCCGGGTCTGCGTGGTCATCGACACCTCGGCGTCGGTCAGCGACGCGGAACTGGGCAGCGCGCTGCTGGAGGTCGCCGCGATCTCCCGCGCGGTGGGCGGCCGCCGGGACCTGGTCACGGTGGTGCCGTGCGACGCGGCGGCCCGGATCGCCCACCCGCTGTGCCGCGCCGAGGGCATCCCGCTGGTGGGCGGAGGCGGCACGGACCTCCGTACGGGCTTCGCGAAGGCCCTCCGGTCGGGGGCGCGGCCGGACGTCATCGTGGTCCTGACCGACGGGCAGACGGCCTGGCCCGCCACCCGCCCCCCGTGCCGCACGGTGGTAGGCCTGTTCCCCCGGCAGCGCACGTGGAACGAGGACGACCCCGACTACGTCCCGGACACCCCACCCGCCTGGGCCCGCGTGGTCGACATCGGCTGACCCCGACCGAGACCGCCCTGGAATAAAGCGATGTGCGGATCCGGCATTCGGTTGACAGGCTGGGGGACATGAACCACCAGCACGCATCCGTACCGGGCTCCGCCGACGGGGCCGCCGCACCCCTCACCACGCCCCTCACGGCGGACCTCGTGCGCGGCGCGCTCGACCTGGAGCGCACCGGGCACGGACTGCTCCCGCACCGGCTCCCCGCGTGGGCCCGCGCTCAGTACGCCGACGGGCAACTGGCGATGGCGGAGGCGCAGCCCTCGGGCGTGCGGCTGGTGTTCCGCACCCGGGCCACCGTCATCGAGCTGGACACGCTCCGCACCAAGATGGCGTACGTGGGCGCCCCGCCCCGTCCCGACGGCGCGTACGACCTGCTCCTCGACGGCCGCCTCGCCGCGCAGGCCGGCGTGACCGGCGGCAACGTCCGTACGGTCGACATGACGACCGGGTCCGTGCAGATGCGGCCCGGGCCGGTCGGCACCGTCCGGTTCGGCGCTCTGCCCGACCGCCCGAAGGACGTCGAGATCTGGCTTCCGTACAACGAGATCACCGAGCTCGTCGCGCTGCGCACCGACGCCCCCGTCGAGCCCGTACCGCAGGGCGGCCGCCGGGTATGGCTGCACCACGGCAGCTCGGTCAGCCACGGCTCGGACGCCGCGGGCCCCTCGACGACCTGGCCGGCGCTGGCCGCCTCACTCGGCGGCGTGGACCTGGTCAACCTGGGATTCGGCGGCAGCGCACTGCTCGACCCGTTCGTCGCCCGGGCGATGCGGGACACCCCGGCGGACCTGGTGAGCGTCAAGATCGGCATCAATCTGGTCAACCTCGACCTGATGCGGCTGCGCGCCTTCACCCCGGCCGTGCACGGCTTCCTCGACACGCTCCGCGAGGGGCATCCCACCGCGCCGCTGCTGGTCGTCTCGTCCGTCCTGTGCCCCATCCACGAGGACACCCCCGGCCCCACGGTCCCGGACTTCAGCACCCTCGGCGAGGGCAGGCTCCAGTTCCGCGCAGCGGGCGATCCGGCGGAGCGCGCCGCCGGAAAGCTGACGCTGGGCGTCATCCGGGAGGAACTGGCCCGCATCGTCAAGCAGCGGGCCGCCGAGGACCCGGACCTCCACTACCTGGACGGCCGCGAGCTGTACGGCGAGGCGGACTTCGCCGAACTGCCGCTCCCCGACCAGCTCCACCCGGACGCCGCCTCCCACCACCGCATCGGCACCCGCTTCGCCGAACTGGCCTTCGGCCCGAGCGGCCCCTTCGCCTCCGGGCACAGGGTCAGGCCGTCTCTTTCGGACCTTGCCTGACCCGCACGGCATTCGCACGGGGTGAGCTGGACGGAGAAGTCCTCGTCGGCGGCCGGAAGGTCCACCCCGTCTGCGGGGTGGCGCACCCGCATGGCGATGTTCCGGCTCCGCATGGTGCGCCTCTCGCGCGGGCAGCCGCCGGAGCCCGACGGACGGCTGCCCGCGGCCCTGCGTCAGGGGGAGGGGCTGACCTGTACGGTGGTCAGGGCGCCTCCGGAGGCCTCCTTCACCACCGTGATGCGCGTCCCGGTGTCCGGTACCTTCACACCCACCTGCGGCAGGTCGGCGTTCCAGTAGACGCCCCGCCGGTCGTCGAAGACCGGGACGCCGGGACGGGACGGGATCAGCACCGGCACACCGGCCTTGTGCAGCACGATCTCGTCGCTGGGGCGCGTCGAGAACGTCGCGTCGAAGGTCTGCGCCCGCGCGTTGAGCAGCGTGCCGTCGGCGTTCCGCAGCGGCTCCGGACGCGCGTCGACGGGCAGGAGCAGGCCCGCGCCCGGGTGCGCCTTCGTGGTGTTGTCGCTGTACGCCGTGTCCCAGAGCCAGATGAGCACGCCCTGCTGGTACGGGTAGAACTCCACCGTGTCGTTCCCGGCACCGAAGTTGTACGGCCCGCTCTTCAGGTAGGCCCCGGAGCCGGTGTAGCGCCGGTTCTCGACCAGGTAGGCGCGCGGGTGCTCGGCGGATCCCGTACGGCCCTGCGTACGCGACCACTTCAGCGCGGTCCAGCCGTTCGCGCCCGCCTCGGCGCCGTCGCGCAGCAGCTCCCGCTCACCCGCCGTGATCCGTATGTCGTCGAAGGTGACGCCCTTGCCGTGGGTGTTGCCGTCCGAGGTCACCCGCAGCCGCAGTTGGACGGAACGGCCGGCGAACTGATCGAGCGGTACGGTGAGTTCGGCCCAGCCGCCCGATGTGCCGGAGATCCCCTTCGGCGGGAGCGCCGCGCCGCCGACCGTGCCCGGCAGGGGGGACCACGCGGTGCCGCCGTCCGTCGACGCCTCCACGGTCAGGAAGTCGAAGTCCTGCTCGATGTCGTACCAGACGCGGGCGTCGAGCCGGGCGGCCTGCCCCGCGCCGGGTGCCTGGCCGGAGAGGTCTACCGTCCGGGTCAGGGTGTTGTCCATGAGGTCGCCGGTGCCGCTCCACCACTGGCTCCCGCCCTCGTACGGGTCGGTCAGATCGGTGCGGGTCACCGACGGCGGGAGGTGCACCAACAGGGCCTGTGGATCCTCGGTGTTGTAGCCGGAGACCCCGAGCACGGCGCGCGTCTTGCGGCCCGCGTCGGCCTCGGTGTACTCCAGCCAGCCCAGCTGCAGCTTGCTCCAGGGATCGAGGTCGCCGGGGTGGTCACCGGTGGTGTTGCGCCCCTTGCCTAGGTAGGAGGCCGTGGACATCAGCGACCAGAAGTTGACGCTGTTGTCGCCGTCGGAGCTGTACAGGTCGGGCAGCCCCAGGTCGTGCCCGAACTCGTGGGCGAACAGTCCGACTCCGCTGTTCTCGCCACCGGTCAGGTAGTCCCCGGCCCAGATGCCGGAGTCCCCGACCGGGACGCCGCCCGCCTTGTTGCCCGCGGGCCCCGCGCTGCCGGCCTGGTCCCAGTACGCGAACCAGCGGTGCGCCCACACGGCGTCCTTGCCCTGGTCGCCGCCGCCCCAGGTCTGGTCCTTGCCCGCGTGGACGACGACGAGGTGGTCGAGGTACCCGTCCGGCTCGTCGAAGTTGCCGTCGTGGTCGGCGTCGTAGCGGTCCCACACGTCGTACTCGGCGAGCTGGGCCTTGATCTCCTCCGGCGTACGGCCCTTGGCGCGCTCGGTGTGGTACCAGGCGTTCGTGGCATCGCGTACGAGGTCCCAGTTGGTGCGGCACTGGCCGGGCTCGGAGCAGTTGTCCGTCCCGTACCGGGCCTCGTTCCACGGCAGCCGCACCCAGTCGCTGACCTGGCCGTCCATGTCGTAGCGGCCGGAGGACTGCAGGCGGTAGTAGTTGCGGAGCGATTCGGCTCCGGGGTCGGCGCCGAAGAACTGCTGCCGGTAGTAGGCCTGGTCGAAGTCCTTGCGCCACAGGGTGTGGTTGTCGGTCTTCGCCGGTTTGCCGATCGTGTTGTGCCGGGGGCCGGGCGTGCCGCCGAAGCGCGGCTTGCCCTCGAACTCGGTGGTGTTGTCCACCTGGTCGCCGAACTCGGCCAGGATCACGAAGACCTTGTCCTTGCGCTCCTGCGCGAGTTCGACGTACCGCTTGCCTACCGCGGCCTTGCGGGGGAGCGTGCCATCGGCCTCCGCCGCGGTGGTGCCGGCGGCGACGCCTTCGAGGGCCTGGCGGCGCAGGCTCTGGCGCTGGACCTCCAGCGGCGCGGACGGCGGGGCGGGGGAGAGTTCGGGGGCCTGCTGCGCCGCGGGGGGCGGCGCGGAGGGCGCGGCGAGCGCGGGGGTGGCGAGGAGGGCGAGGGATATCGCCGCTACCACCGCTGGGAGTCTGCGCAACGTGACGGACCTTTCGGGGAGTTCGGTCGGAGTCGAAGCGCAGGTAATATTTCACATGTCACAGGTGACGGCTAGGGTGTCGGCGGCACAGATGAGTTCGCCGCGGCAGGCGCCGGAAAGGCGCCCACCGCGGCGAATCGTTGCCAGGCCGGCTCTCCCGGCCTTCGTCAGGTCAGCCGTCGATGCGGTGCTGGGTCCAGAACGAGGTCAGGTCCGTGGTCGTGGCGGCCTGCGCGGCCGCCTTGAACTCGGCGGTCGTGGAGACGCCGTACCAGTGCGAAGTGGCGTAGTCCTTCAGCAGCTTGGCCATGGCGGTATCGCCGAGGGTGCGCCGCAGGTCGTGCAGGGCGCACTTGCCGTAGCCGTAGACGACGGTGGAGTAGCGGGAGGAGTGGGCGTCCCAGTAGCCCATGGAGTTGGTGATCTTCTCGGCGGACGAGGCCCACGAGACGCTGCTCCAGCAGTTGGTGCCCGTCTTGTTCAGTGCCAGGTCGGTGGCGTAGTCGGTGAACGCCTCGTCGAGCCACGGGCTGGTGTACTCGTCGTCGCCGACGATGCCGTACCACCACTGGTGGCCGATCTCGTGGGTGAGCGCCGTGGTGCTGACCAGGTCGAGGACGAATCCCGGGTACTCCATCCCGCCGAACCAGTAGTTGTTGTCGATGACGGCGTCCAGTTCGCCGTACGGGTAGGCGCCGAACCGCGCCGAGTGCGCGTCCACGGCGGACTTGGCAGTGGTCAGCATCGACTGCGAGTCGGCCGAACTGATGCCGGACACGGAGTAGATGTTGATCGGGGTGCCGGCGGCGGAGGTGCCGGAGATCTTGCTGAACGGTCCGGCCGCCCAGGCGAAGTCACGGACCTTGGTCGCGGTGGCCGTGGTGACCGTGCGTCCGCTGCTGCCGGGTGTGTCCACCGAGGCGCCGGTGGCCGGGACGAGCAGGGTGCTCGGGTGGTCGAGGGCCACGCGGAAGTCGGAGGCCAGCGAGTAGAAGGACTCTCCGTTGTTGGTGTACGGGTCCAGGTGCCAGCCCGCTCCGTCCCGGACCGCGAGGACGGGCAGGGCGTTGCCGAGCATGCTGAAGGCCCCGTCGTAGCCGAAGCGGTCGGCTCCGCTGGGCACGGTGATGCCCAGGTCGAAACCGATCGTGGCGGTCTGGCCCTGGGGCAGCGGCGCCGGCAGGTCGATCTTGAGGGCGGTGCAGGCGACCGAGAGGGCGCCCGCAGTGCCACCGGTGACGTTGCTGACCGTGATCGGCATGGCGGAGCAGGTGCCGTGGTAGTTGTCCCACAGCCTCAGGTACACCTCGCTGAGCGGGGTGGGGGAGGCGTTGGTGAAGCTCGCGCTCTCGTGGCCGGTCCACACGGTGCCGCTGGTGTTGCTGCTGAGGTTGACGGTGTACGAGGGGGCGGCCGGGGTGCGCGTGGAGTCCCCGGGCGGGGTGGTGCCCCCGGAAGTGTCGAGTGCGACGTCGTCGACGACGAAGCTCGTCTGGAGGCTGGAGTCCTCGGTGCCGTTGAAGGCGATCGTGACGGTCTGCCCCGCGAAGGCGGACACGTCGAACGACTTCTGGGCGTAGCCGGTGTTCTTGTCGAGGTTCGAGTACGTCGCCAGCGTCGTGCTGCCGATCTTCGCCGTCAGCTTGTCGTACTTCGTCGACGTGGTGGTCTCGGCGGTGTCGATGTGCAGCCAGAAGGTGAGGGTGGCCGTGCTGCATCCCGACGGGATCGTGACGCTCTGGGACAGCGTGTCGGTGTGCGTACCGCCCACGCCGTTCAGCCAGGCGAAGGCGGTGCCGCCGTGCGCGGCCTGGCCGGTGCGGCTGGTGATGATGCTGGTCTGCGACTGGGTCCACGGCGAAGTGCCGCTCTCGAAGCCGCCGTTGGCGACCACTTGGCCCGGGGTGCAGGCCGCGGCCGCCGCGGGCGCCCGGTGCGGCGCGGCCGTGGCCGGGGTGATGGACAGTGCTGCGGTGGCCAACGCGGCGAAGGCGGATATGCACGCTGCGAGGGCCTTGTGGGGGGTCGGTCTCACGCGGAACTCCTTTGAGGCGGCCGGATTCCGGCCTGCTCGGTGGCCGCCCGGTCGGCTCGGGTGCGCCGGAGGGCAGCCGCGGGCTGTGCGTGCCGTGTGCACGAACGCTGGGTGAGATCTGCTGTGCCGTGCGTGTCTGAGCCGTGTCCCCCTGGGGTCAGGGCGACGACTGCCGGAAGAGCCTGGCAGATTTGACCTGGGCATGCCATCAGGGGCGGGTAAAGGTTCGTACTCCGCCGGCCCCCCGGGTGAGCCGCGTCTCACCCGGTCGCTGCGACTTGTCTATGCAACGAGTTGCATAGAAGGATCGGCGGCATGGCGCTCGAACACGCGATCCTCGTCTCGCTGCTGGAGAAGCCGGGGTCGGGCTATGAGCTCGCCCGGCGCTTCGACCGGTCCATCGGCCATTTCTGGACGGCCACCCACCAGCAGATCTACCGCGTCCTCAAGCGCATGGAGACCGACGGCCTGCTCGCCGTCCGCGAGGTGGTCCAGCAGGGCCGGCCGGACAAGAAGGAGTACTCCGTCGCCGGCCCGGGACGCGCCGCGCTCTCACGGTGGCTGCACGAGCCGATCGAACCCGAGAGCCTGCGCCACGACCTCGCCGTCAAGATCCGCGGGGCGGCCTTCGACGACCCCGTCGCACTGGTCCTTGAGGTCGAGAGGCACCGCCGGGCCCACGAGGACCGGCTCGCCCGCTACCTCGCCGGGGAACTGCGCGACTTCACCGGGCCCCAGGCCCCCGCACCGCTCGACGCCGGCCAGGAACTGCAGCACGTCGTCCTCCGCGGCGGCATCGCGTACGAACGCATGACGATCGCCTGGCTCGACGACGTGCTCGCCACCGTCCACCGGCTCGCCGCGCCCCGCCCGCGCGCCTGAGCCACCCCCCCCCCGCACGGAACCGGCACCCTCACCCCTCAACCTCTCCGAAAGGCGACCTCCATGGCCGACTCCCTCCTCTTCAACCCGCGCACCTACGACCCGCAGCACTTCGACCCCGAGACGCGCAGGCTGCTGCGCGCCACCGTCGACTGGTTCGAGGAGCGCGGCAAGCGCAAGCTGATCGAGGACTACCGCACCCGCGCCTGGCTCGGCGACTTCATCGCCTTCTCCGCCAAGGAAGGCCTGTTCGCCACCTTCCTCACCCCGTCCGCCGACGCCGACGGCGTACCGGACAAGCGCTGGGACACCGCCCGCATCGCCGCCCTCAACGAGATCTTCGGGTTCTACGGCCTGGACTACTGGTACGCCTGGCAGGTGACGATCCTCGGCCTCGGCCCCGTCTGGCAGAGCGACAACGCCGCCGCCCGCGCCCGCGCCGCCGAACTCCTCTCCCAGGGCGAGGTGTTCGCGTTCGGCCTCTCGGAGAAGACCCACGGCGCCGACATCTACTCCACCGACATGCTGCTGGAGCCCGACGCTGACGGCGGCTTCCGCGCGACCGGCTCCAAGTACTACATCGGCAACGGCAACGCCGCCGGCCTCGTGTCCGTCTTCGGCCGCCGCACCGACGTCGAGGGCCCGGACGGATACGTCTTCTTCGCCGCCGACAGCCGCCACCCGGCCTACCGCCTGGTGAAGAACGTCGTCGACTCCTCCAAGTACGTCAGCGAGTTCCGCCTGGAGGAGTACCCGGTCGGCGCGGACGACGTCCTGCACACCGGCCGCGCCGCCTTCGACGCCGCCCTGAACACCGTCAACGTCGGCAAGTTCAACCTCTGCACCGCCTCGATCGGCATCTGCGAGCACGCGATGTACGAGGCCGTCACCCACGCGCAGAACCGCATCCTCTACGGCCGCCCCGTCACCGCCTTCCCGCACGTGCGCCGCGAGCTGGCGGACGCGTACGTACGCCTCGTCGGCATGAAGCTGTTCAGCGACCGCGCCGTCGACTACTTCCGCACCGCGGGCCCCGACGACCGCCGCTACCTGCTCTTCAACCCGATGACGAAGATGAAGGTGACCACGGAGGGCGAGAAGGTCATCGACCTGATGTGGGACGTCATCGCAGCCAAGGGCTTCGAGAAGGACAACTACTTCGCCCAGGCCGCCGTCGAGATCCGCGGACTGCCCAAGCTGGAGGGCACGGTCCACGTCAACCTCGCGCTGATCCTCAAGTTCATGCGCAACCACCTGCTGGACCCGGTGGACTACCCGGCCGTGCCGACCCGCCTCGACGCGGCCGACGACGACTTCCTCTTCCGGCAGGGCCCGGCCCGCGGCCTCGGCTCCGTCCGCTTCCACGACTGGCGCCCCGCCTTCGACGCGTACGCCGCGCTGCCGAACGTCGCCCGGTTCCGCGAACAGGCCGACGCACTCTGCGAGTTCGTCACCACCGCCGCCCCGGACGAGGAGCAGAGCCGTGACCTCGACCTCCTGCTCGCCGTCGGCCAGCTCTTCGCGCTCGTCGTCCACGGGCAGCTGATCCTGGAGCAGGCGCGGCTGACCGGTCTCGACGAGGACGTGCTGGACGAGCTGTTCGCCGTCCTCGTACGGGACTTCTCGGCGCACGCCGTCGAACTGCACGGCAAGGACTCCGCCACTGAGCAGCAGCAGGGCTGGGCGCTCGGCGCGGTCCGGCGCCCGGTCGTCGACGCAGCCCGCTCGGGCCGGGTCTGGGACCGCGTCGAGGCGCTGTCCGGGGCGTACGAGATGGCCCCGTAACGAGGACGCCGCAGGAGCCGCTCGAGCCGTCGGGGGCCCCCCCCCCCCCGGGGGGGGGCGGCGCGGGCCCCCCCCCCCCCCCCCCCCCCCCCCCCCCCCCCCCCCCCCCCCCCCCCCCCCCCCCCCCGGGGGGGGGGCCCGGGGGCGCCG
>NZ_JBITFF010000001.1:0-9770 GCF_044455885.1 Streptomyces sp. NPDC051109 | reverse complement strand
GGGGCCCTGGGGGGGGGCGCGGGGGGGGGGGGCGGGGCGGGGGGGGGGGGGGCCGTGGTGGCGGTCGGGCCCCGGGGGGGGGGGGGGGGGGGGGGGGGGGGCGGCGCGGGGGGGGGGGGGGGGGGGGGGGGGCCCCGACGCGGCACCCCCTCGGGAACTCGCCGGCCCGGAAGGCTCCCCAGCCCGTAGCGTGGTCGTATGACGACGATTGCGACCCGTACGAGCGGGCCGAAGGTGCCGCCCTCCTACCCGCCGAGGACGCCTCCGCCGCAGAGGAAGCCCGTGGAGGCCCCCCGCCCCCGGCCCGCCGTGAAACCGGCGGCCTCGTAGGGTGAGCGGCATGGCGATCACACCACCGGAGAAGGACGGCACCCGGCTGCTGTACGGATGCATGGCGCTCGGCGGCAGCTGGGACACGCAGGCGTACGGGCCGGCCGACATCGACGCGGCCGAGGCGGCGATCGAGGCGGCGCTGGACAGCGGCATCGACACCTTCGACCACGCCGACATCTACCGCCGCGGCAAGGCGGAAGCCGTCTTCGGCGAGGTCCTGGCCCGCACTCCCGGGCTGCGCGAGCGGATCGTGCTGCAGACGAAGTGCGGGATCCGGCTGGCGGACGGGGGCCGCCCCGGCATCTACGACCTGCGCGGCTCCACCATCGTGCGGCGGGTCGAGGAGAGCCTCGGGCGCTTGCGCACCGACGCCGTCGACGTCCTGCTCCTGCACCGGCCCGATCCGCTGGCCGACCCGGAGGACGTCGCGGCGGCGCTCACCTCGCTGCGCGAGCAGGGACTCGTCCGCCGCTTCGGCGTCTCGAACATGAACGCCGCGCAGATCGCCCGCCTCCAGCGGCACCTCGCATTCCCGCTGGTCGCCAACCAGTTGGAGATGAGCCTGGACCGCAGGGACTGGCTGGAGGACGGCGTCCTCGTCAACACGCCCGCGGCAGCGGCGGGCGGCTTCCCCTCCGGGACCGTCGAGTACTGCCTGGAGTACGGGGTCCGTCTCCAGGCCTGGGGCGCGCTGGCGCAGGGCCGTTTCACCGGGCGTCAGGAGAGCCCCGACGAGCGGGCGACGGCCCGTCTCGTACGGGAGCTGGCCGACGCCAAGGGCACGACGCCGGAGACGGTGCTGCTGTGGTGGCTCCAGCGGCATCCGGCGCGGATCGCCCCCGTGGTGGGCAGCGGCCGCCCCGAGCGCATCCGCGCCTGCCGCGACGCCGCGCTGCGCGAGCCCGACCTCACGCACGAGGAGTGGTACGACCTGTGGCTCACCGCCCGCGGGGCCCCGCTCCCGTAGCGGTGCCGGCGGGCGGGTGGCTCAGCCGATGCTCCACGACCAGGTCTGGTCCGCGCTGACCAGCCAGGCGAGGACGGCGAGGTCCGCGATGCCCAGGGCGAGACCGAGCCGGGCGCGGCCGGGTCGGCTCGTACCGCGGTGCAGTGCGAGGGCGGCGAGGACGATCGACGCCGGCCCGAGGAGCAGGTTCATCGCCAGGAGGCCGATGAGGCCGAGCACGAAGGAGGCCACCGCCATCCCGTCGGCCTGACGGGCGGCGGGTGCGGCGGCAGGGGTGGGTTCGGGGATGCGGGCGGCGGGGGAGCGGAGCGCCGTGTCGGGTACGTTCATGATCATCCCTCCTGTCGGCCGGCCGGCCGGCGCCGGCGGGTCGTCCGCTCGCGGACCGCGAAGACCAGCAGCCAGCAGGCGATGGCGGCAGTCGCGGCGAGGGACACGTGAACGGGCACGTGGGCCACGGTTCCCAGGGCGATCCCCATCAGCATGAGGGCCGCTATCAGGAAGAGCATCGTGCTTCCTCCAAAATGGGAGACAGTTGTGCACTGACTGCTCAGTCTAAATGCAAGCGAGCGGATTTCGGGAATCGGGGGTTGACTTTTCGTCATGAGTGAGACCATCGGGGCACGCCAGGCCCAACGCCACAAAACCCGCAGGGCCCTGCTGGATGCGGCCCTGTCGCTGCTGGAGGAGCAGAGCCTGGGCAGCCTCGGCCTGCGCGAGGTGACACGGGTCGCCGGCGTGACCCCCACGGCGTTCTACCGGCACTTCCGGGACACCGAGGAGCTGGGCATCGCCCTGGTGGACGAGGCGCTGCAGAGCCTGCACGGCACCGTACGCTCGACCCTCGCCGCGTCCGGCGAGGCGGCGCAGCGGATCGACACGACGGTGGACTTGATGGCCGAACTCGTACGGGAGTACCCCGCGCACATCCGCTTCATCGTGCGCGAACGGCACGGCGGCGTACGCAGGGTGCGCGAGGCGGTGGCGGGACAGCTCGACGCGTTCGCCCGCGAGGTGGCCGAACGGCTCGGCGCCGATCCACTGAGCAGGGGCTGGAGCGCGGACGACCTGCTCATGCTGGCGCGGCTCTACGTCGACCACATGGTGATGACGGTGTCCGCGTACCTGGCCGCGGGCCCGGACGACGCGGAACGGGCGGCGGTCACGCGCACCGCCCGCCGCCAGCTCCGGCTGATCCACGCGGGCCGACTGCACTGGCGCACGTCCTAGGTGTGCCGCCCACACATGGGTCCGCCGCTGGCGGGCCCAGTTACCACCACCGCTGCCACACCGCCCTCGGCGGCCACCCACCCACCGGCCGCGTGACCAACGCTACGGGCCAGGGAGGGTTCGCTCGTTCCGT
Source organism: Streptomyces sp. NPDC051109 (assembly GCF_044455885.1). NCBI lineage: Bacteria > Bacillati > Actinomycetota > Actinomycetes > Kitasatosporales > Streptomycetaceae > Streptomyces > Streptomyces sp. NPDC051109. The sequence continues at coordinate 7,107 of NZ_JBITFF010000001.1, read as the reverse complement.
TAGGGTGCGCCGAATGGACGACAGCACTTCACGGCAGCACCCAACGGCGACTCAGACCCTGTACTTCCATCCTGACTATCTCGATGCGGTACGCGCCGGACAGAAGACGACCACGGTACGTTTCCGTGACCCGGTGGAGACGGGCCCGGTGAGCCTGGTGTTCGAGTTGGACGACGAGGTGGTACTACCGGGTGTCGTCACGCAGGTCACTGCCAAGACGATGGCCCGGCTGAGCGAGTCGGACGCCCGGGCGGACGGCTTCCGTGATCTCGCCGAGCTTCACGACAGGCTGCGGTTTCACTACCCCCGGATCGAGCCGACCGACACCATCGCCATCGTGCACTTCCGGTTGGCGAAATGAGTGAGCGACTTCAGGCATCGACTAGTCGTCACATCGGACCAGCACAACGAGCAGCCCGGCAAACCTTGCCAGTCACAGCACTAAAGGGTGTCCGCGAAGTTCTGCCCGGCCGGCGTCCGTAGCCGGGGCCGGGCGCTCGCGGGCGCCCAAGTATCCTCTGCCGGACGGGCATTCGGCTGACCACCAGCACGCACCGGACCACCAGGGGGACACATGTGGGGGCGGGGGACGGTCCTTGGGGACCGATACACACTGGCCGAGCGGATCGGCGGTGGCGGCATGGGGGAGGTCTGGCGCGCCGACGACGACGTGCTCAGACGGCAGGTCGCGGTGAAGGTCCTGCTGCCCGCGCTGCTCGACGACGCTTCGTTCGCCGCACGCTTCCGCAGGGAGGCCACGGTGCTCGCCTCCCTCAGCCACCCGGGCATCGTCGACGTGCACGACTACGGCGAGAGCCGCATCGACTCCGGTGAGCAGGTCGCGTACATCGTCATGGACCTCGTCGAGGGACGCACGCTGACCGAAGTGCGGGCCCAGGGCGGGCCCCTGGGCGTCGAGCAGGCGCTCGACATCGCCGGCCAGGCCCTGGACGCGCTGCACGCGGCGCACCTCCAAGGGGTCACGCACCGCGACATCAAGCCGTCGAACCTCATGCTCGGCGACGACGGCCGGGTGACGGTCACCGATTTCGGCATCGCCCGCTCCAGCGCGGCCAGCACCGGCATCACCGACTCGCACGCCGTCCTGGGCACGGCCCTCTACATGGCGCCCGAACAGGCGGAGGGGCTCGGGGCCGTCGCGGCGTCCGACCTCTACTCCGTGGGCGTCGTCTGCTACGAACTGCTCACCGGAGAGCCGCCGTTCACCGGTGAGTCGGTGGTCGAGATCGCGCTCAAGCACATCAGGGAGCCGGTCCCGGACCTCCCCGCCGAATTTCCCGCGCCGGTCCGCGCCTTCGTCGCCAGGGCGCTGGCCAAGAGGCCCGAGGAGAGGTACGCCGACGCCTCGGTGATGGCCGCCGCGGCGCGCCGCGCGGCGGCCGGCCGGCCGCTCGGCGAGCTCGACGCCCCGGCCGGGCCGGTCGTCGCCGGGCCCGGCCGGGAGCCGGCCGGTGCCGCCACCGAGCTGCGGCGGTCGTGGCGGGAGCGGCTGCGCATCCCCGCGTCCGTCTCCGCACCGCTCGCGATCGGGTTCAGCGTGACGATCACGGTCTCGGTGGCCGTCACCGTCTTCTACATCGACGCCGGCGCCCGGCAGGCCGACGCGAGCGGCGCGGGACAGCACCCCTCCACCTCCGCGTCCGCACCCGCGTCCGGCAGCGGGAGCCAGAGCCCCGGCGCGGCCCACGCGCAGAGCGCGCCGGCCGGTACGCCCGACGCCTCGGCGCCGCCCGCCGACGGGAACGCGGGCGGGAACGCGGGCGCGCAAGGCGGCGCGGGCGCCGCAGCGGGCGGCATCGGCGGCGCGGCACCCGTACCGAACCCCCCGGCGGCCGCGGGCGGTCCCGGCAACCCGGGGAACAAGCCCGGCTCGGGACCGTCCGGCGGCGCCGCCGGAGGCGGGACCGCGCCCGGCGGCGGAGGCCCCACCCCCGGAGGCGGGACCGCGCCCGGCGGCGGAGGCCACACCCCCGGAGGCTCCGGAAACGGCGGAACCAACCCGCCGCAGGGCTGCGGCGGAGCGGGCTGGAGCGCCATCACCAACGTCGGTGACGGGCTCAAGATCGGCCTGAGCGGCTCCGCACCGCAGGCGAACACCAAGGTGATCATGGGGGGCACCACCGCGTTCGGCTGGTTCCACGAGAAGAACAGCTACGACAGCTTCAAGACCTGCGGCCCGTCCGGCCCCGCGATGTCGCGGGCGCTGACGCAGTTCGGGGACACCACCCGCGTCGAGCTCGCGGGCCCCTTCGACGGGGGCGTGTGGTGGAACTTGGAGAAGGCGCCCACGGCGGGCGCCTACTACATCAAGGACATCGCCTTCCAAGGCGGATGCCTGACGGACAACGGCGCAGGCAACCAGCTGACGGTCGTCGCCTGCTCCGGGGGCAAGGCCCAGCAGTGGCGGATCGGATAACCCGACCCCGCACCCGAAGACTCCCCGCCCCGTCCCGAACGGGACGGAAGGCGGGGAGTCCCGGGCCCGTGGCCTGCCCCGGTCAGCCCTCCCGCGCCGCCACCGGGACGGGCCGCCGGGCGGACTGCGGCGGACCGCCGTCCACGTGGTTCGCCTTGAGCGCCGCGTACGCGCTGCACACCGCATCCGTCCGGACCGGGCGCCGGTCCGCGCACGCCGTCAGATCTCCCGCGCACTGCAGCTCCCACCGGGGGAAGCGGCGGCGCGACATGGCCACGGCGGCACTGGGGGCGAAGTACAGCATCGTGGTGTTCTCGTGGGGGTTGTGCGCCGAGCCCTCGTAGACCATCCGGCCGCTGGTCTCCAGCCGGTCCGCCAGTCGGGTCAGGGCCCTCTCGTCGGGCCGGTCCATGAACAGTCCGACGTGGTTCTCGAAACCGTGGACGCGCTCCTGCGCACCCACGGCGTCCGTGTACCCGGGGCTGCACCGTGGGAAGAGGAAGACCTCGACCTCCGGAGCCAGTCCGCGCGTGACGCGCAGCCGCGTCACCCGTATGTCCGCATCGTCCGGAAGCCAGTGGCGCTCCACCAGACGGCGCTTGACCAGCACGCTCGGTATCGTGGTCGACGCGGGCCAGCCGTTTTCGTCGAAGTACGCGAGAGCGGATTCCACTGTTTCCGGGAACAGTAGCGTTGCGCAATGCGACACAACGCATCCGCTCTTGATTTCCCGTTTGAGATCGCCCGGCATCCAGGGTGGCAGGAGAGCGTCCAGTGATTTCTTGGAGGCGTGGAGGGCGTAGTCAACAGCATGCTGGAGGCGCTGGACGTCGCACGGTTCGAACGTCACTTCAGGCATGTCGCAGCCTTTCTGTTGCCGACACCCGATTAAAGCCACGTCACCCATCAGGCGGCACTTGGCCGTAGCCTGATCGGGTGAACGTCGGCGCCTGACCTGCACTTTCAGAACCTCGCTTACGGCACCAGGATTTCAACACCCCACTTTCCACATCCCGCTTTCAACACCGCACATTCAATGGAAGGCGTCTTTCCCAGGAGGTAGAGGGCATGTCTCCGTACGGCCGAAAGAATTCTCCGCGCATCCTCATAGCCGGTGCCGGAATTGGCGGATTGACGACGGCCCTGAGCCTTCACGCGGCGGGGCTGGACGATCTGCTCATCGTGGAGGCGTGCCCCAACCTGCGCGCCATCGGCGCGGGAATCAATCTCCAGCCCGCCGCCGTTCGGGAGCTGACCGAACTCGGATTGGCGCCGGCACTCGACCGGGCCGCCGTGGCGACCGCCCGGTTGGAGTACCACCACCGCTACGGCGGTCTGATCTGGTCGGAGCCGCGCGGCCGCGCCGCCGGCTACAACTGGCCGCAGTACTCGGTGCACCGGGCCGACCTCCAGGACATCCTGCTGTCGGCCGTCCGAGACCGGCTCGGCCCCGAAGCGCTGGTCACCGGCGGCCGCCTCGTACGGTACGAGCAGGACCGGACGAACGGCCGCGCGGGCGGGCCCCCCGTCCGGGCGTACGTGGCGGACCGGCCGAGTCCGTACACCTGCGACCTGCTCATCGGCGCGGACGGAATCAACTCGGCCGTACGCGCGACCATGCACCCGCACGAAGGGCCGCCCCTCGGCAACGGGATATGCATGTGGCGCGGGGTCACCGAGGGCCCGCCCTTCCTCGACGGGCGCACGATGGTCATCCTCGGCTGCAACGCCCGGGTGAAGGCCGTCGCCTACCCGGTCACCCGACCCGACGAGAGCGGGCGGTGCCTGATCAACTGGGTCGTCGAGAGCCGAACCGGCGACGGTCTCGGCGAGGAGGACGCGCGCGGCGGCGCGGACTGGGACCGCGCGGTCCCCCCGGAGGAGGTCCTCAGCCACATCGACGGCTGGCGAAGCGACTTCCTCGATCTCCACGGCATCATCACCGGGGCACCCCGCATCGGCCGGTACCCGATGATCGACCGGGACCCGCTGTCCACCTGGACGGACGGCCGGGTCGTCCTGCTCGGCGACGCCGCGCACCCCTTGTACCCGACCGGCTCCAACGGCGCCTCGCAGGCGATCGTCGACGCGCGCGTGCTGGCGTACGAGCTGGCCCACCACGGAGTGGACGAGGCGCCGGCGCGCTACGAGGCGGACCGCAGGCCGCAGACCACGAAGCTCCTCGCGGCCCACCGCCGGCTGGAACCCGACCCGGTGCTCCGACAGGTGGAGGCCCTGGCCCCGGACGGCTTCCACGACATACGCCACGTCCTGCCCGAGTACAGCCTCGACGGCATCAAGTCCTGCACCCGCCGGGTCACCGGCGTCGACGCCACCGCACTCAACGCCCGCACCTCCTGGAGCGTCGCCGTATGAACGTCAACCGGATGCGTTCCACCGCCCTCGCCGTGCTCGGCTCCGCCGCACTGCTGGCGGCGCTCCTGTCCGCCGCCGGGCGCCCCGCTACCCCGACTCCGCCCTCCGGTTTCGCCGCGCGCATGCCGGCCTGCGCCGGGAACACCGGGAGCGCGGCCTGCTCCGTGTACGGCCGCGCCGCCCGACTCGGCGGCGGCACGGTCCGTACGTACAGCGAGTACCAGGGCGGGATACCCACGACGCTCGGCATAGCCCTGACCGCCCGGGCCGTCACCGGCCTGCCCACCTCCGCCGCCACCGACGGCAAGCACTGCTACGACGCGGACGCCGACGGGCACCTCGACGGCATGCACGAATGCGTCGGCGGCCACAGTCTGGAACTCGGCCTCCCGGCCACCCCCGCGGCCGCGGCAGGGGTGCCCTTCCAGTGGGTCCTGTTCAACTGGAACCCGCACGGACACAACCCGCACGGCCGCTACGACGTCGCCCACTTCGACGTGCACTTCTACCTCGCCCCCCAGGGGGTCCGGTCGGCGATCAAGACCGGCGGCTGCGCCCTGCTGATCGCCTGCGACCAGCTGGCCGCGGCCGGCAAGCCGGTCCCGGCCGCGTACCTGCCGGCGGGCTACCCCGCGAGCAGCCCCCAGACCGCGGAAGGCGCCATGGGCGCGCACTTGGACAGCCGTCCCCCGTCCACCGGCACGCTCAGCGGCCAGACCTTCATCTACGGGGCGTACGCGGGCGACCTCATCTTCATGGAGCCCATGCTCACCAGGGACTTCCTCCAGCGGCAGCGCACGGTGCCCGCCCACCGGACCTGCGAGGCGATCCCCCAGCCGGCCGCCTGGCGGATCCCCGGCTGGTACCCCACGAAGTACTGCACCGCGTACCGCCCCCGCGAGGGCGACTACACGGTCTCCCTGACGGACTTCGTCCACTCGGGCGGCGCGCGCGGCCTCGCCACGGCGGTCCGCTGAAGCCGGCCGGCCCGGGCTCCGGCCGGAGCCCTCTCCGCGGAGGTCCTGCCGCGTGGCGCAGCCGGCGTGCCCGGCGGGCAGCCGTCACAATCAGACTGTCCGCCATGCCGCCTTTTCACCCATATGGGGGCCAGTTCATGTACGCAGCCTTGGTCCACGCCCTGGGGCGGCCGCCCCGGTACGAGTCCGTGCCCGAACCCGTCCCCGCAGCCGGCGAGGTGGTCGTCGAGGTCCTGGCGGCCGCGCTGTACCCACTGGTGCGCTCCTTCGCCTCGGGCGGCCACTACACGGGCGGCGACGCGCTTCCGCTGACCCCCGGGTTCGACGGGGTGGGCCGGACCCAGGACGGTGAACTCGTCTACATCCCGGGGCTGGAGCCCCCGCGCGGGACGATGGCCGAGCGGGTGGCCGTACCGGCTGCCGCGCTGATGCCCGTACCGGCCGGGCTCGATCCGGTCGCGGTCGCCGCCGTCATGAACCCCGCGTCCTCGGCCTGGATCGCGCTGCGCGAACGGGGCAGGCTGCGCCAGGGCGAGTCGGTGCTCGTACTCGGAGCGACCGGCAACGCCGGGCGGGCCGCCATCCGGCTCGCCCTCGACCAGGGCGCGGGCGCGGTGGTGGCGGCCGGGCGCGACCCGGAGGCGCTGCGGGTCGCGACGGAGCTGGGCGCCCACCGCACGGTGCGGCTCGCGGGTTCCGACGAGGAGATCGCGGCGGCGTTCGGCGCGGCGGCCGCCGATGTGGACGTCGTCCTGGACTACCTCTGGGACCGCCCGGCCGAGCTCGCGCTCGACGGCATCCTGCGCCACCGTGCCGATCTCACCCGTACGTTGCGGTGGGTGCAGGTCGGCTCCGCGGCCGGGCCCGACATGACCGTGCCGTCCGCGTGGTTCCGCAAGGCCGACGTCAGCGTCTGCGGGAGCGGACTCGGCTCGATCTCGGCCGCACGCCGGGACGCCGCCCTGCGCGAACTGCTCGCCCGGCTGCCGGCCCTGGCGCCGACCACCGAGACGGTCGCCGTGCCGATGGCCGAGGTGGAGACCGCCTGGGACTCGCCGATGCCGTCGGGCACGCGGCTCGTGTTCGTCCCGGCGGGCGGTGACGAACCGCCCTCCGGGGCACGGGAGGCCGTCGGGGACCGGGAGACGGTCTGAACGGAGCCTGCGCGCTGCGGGCCCCCGTCGTACGGTCGCGGCGGCGGGCCCGGTGCCAGTGGAGGCCTGGTGTTCTGTCCAGGGAGGTTGTGGACGGGTGATGTAGGTCTCCGCTGAGGGATCTTGAAATGGGTGAGGGCCTTCTGGCCTGGTGTGGATTGCG